>JALORC010000127.1:0-3751 GCA_025459175.1 Planctomycetota bacterium
ACCAGAGCCCCAACCCCTGCGCGGCCAGCCCTTCAGCAGTCACCAGCGACATGATGCCTGCCGCTAAAGCGAGCAGCGAGCAGCGAGCAGCGAGCAGCGAGCAGCGAGCAAAGTAGTGACCAGCATCGAACTTCCTCCGCGTTTGGAAACCTGTCGGTTCGTAGCCGCATCCCCCTGACGCAAGCCCGAGCCGACAGCCGCAGGGTAGTCACGCCGTGACCCAGCAGTCAATCCCCTGCGACACCGGAGGATGGCCCCCGAGCAAAATCAGCGGATCAAGCCGACATCCACCGCTGCGACCGCACCTGTGGCCACCAACCCCGACCACGGAGTCCACACGATGTCTCGTCCCCGCTTCCCGGCCCTGCTCCTCCCGTTGCTGGCCACACCGCTGGCTGCCCAGAACCTGATCGGCCTCACCGCCGACAACCGCCTGCTGCCGCTGCAGGTCGGCACCACGCTCGCCGCCGGCCCGGCGGTGGCGATCAGCGGCCTGCCCGCCGGCACTTCGCTGGTGGGCATCGACGTGCGCCCTGCCACCGGCCGCCTCTACGGCCTCGGCAGCAACAGCCAGCTCTACGTGCTCGACCCGAACACCGGCCTCGCCACCGCGGTCGGCGCCCCGTTCGCGACCGCGCTGTCGGGCAGCGAGTTCGGCTTCGACTTCAACCCGACCGTCGACCGCATCCGGATCGTCAGCGACAGCGGCCAGAACCTGCGCGCACATCCCGACACCGGCGCCGTGGTCGCCGTCGACAGCGCGCTGCAGTTCGCGCCGAGCGATCCCAACGCCGGCATGACGCCACAGATCGCCGCCAGCGGCTACACCAACAGCGTGGCCGGCGCCACCACCACGACGCTCTACAACATCGACACCGGCCGCGACGTGCTGGTCACGCAGATCCCGCCGAACAGCGGCACGCTGAACACGATCGGCAGCCTCGGCCGCGACGTGATCGCGGTGGCCGGCTTCGACATCGCACCGGACGGCCGCGCGTTCGCGGCGCTGAACACCGCCGGCAGCACCAGCGGCACCACGCAGCTGTTCGCGCTCGATCTCGGCACCGGCGCCACGTCGTGGCTCGGCACGTTGCAGAACGCCAACCCGAACGCGCGGCTGCGCGGCCTCGCGTTGCTGCCGGCGCGGCCGGACGCCGAACTGGTGGCGCTGACCGCCGACGGCCGGCTCGCCCGCTTCGATCGCAGCGCGCCATGGCTGTCGCCGGCGATCGCCACCGTCAGCGGTCTGAGCGCCGGGGAAGAACTGCTCGGCATCGACTTCCGCCCGGCGACCGGGCAGCTCTACGGCCTCGGCTCGACCAGCCGCCTCTACACGATCGACGCGCAGACCGGCGTCGCCACCGCGATCGGCACCGGCTTCGCCATGCCACTGCTCGGCACCCGCTTCGGCTTCGACTTCAACCCGACCGTCGATCGCATCCGCATCGTCAGCGACCAGGGCCAGAACCTGCGCGCACACCCCGACACCGGCGCGCTGGTCGCGACCGATGGCATGCTCGCCTACGCCGTCACCGATGCCGGTGCGGGCATGGCCCCGGCGGTCGCCGCCGCGGCCTACACCAACGACCTCGCCGGCGCGACCTCGACGCTGCTCTACGGCATCGACAGCGCGCGCGACGTGCTGGTCACCCAGGTGCCGCCGAACAACGGCACGCTGAACACGATCGGCATGCTCGGACTCGACATCACCGGCGTCGACGGCTTCGACATCGGCAGCGACGGGCGCGCGTTCGCGGCGCTGCAGGACAGCAGCGGCAGCCGGCTCTACCAGGTCGACCTCGCCACCGGCGCGCTGAGCCAGCTCGCCGATCTGGGGCTCGCCATCGGTAGCCCTGTGCGCGGCCTCGCGGTGCGCCCGAGTGCCGGACTCAGCGTGTTCGGCACCGCCACCGCCGGCTGCGCCGGTCCGGCCTGGCTCGGCGCCGCCGGCACGCCGTTCGCCGGCAACCAGCTGTTCGCAGTGCGCAGCCACCGCGGCCCGGCCAACGCGCTGGGCTTCTTCGTGCTGTCGCTGGCGCGCCTCAGCTCGCCGATCGACTACGGCGGCCTGCAGGGCTGGCTCGACGGCAGCATGGTGGTGGCAATGCCGACCCGCATCAACGACGCCGCCGGCACCGGCGAACTGAGCATGCCGCTGCAGGGCGCCTGGTTCGGCCTCGACCTCTACTTCCAATGGATCGGGGTCGACGCCTGCGGGCCGATGGGTCTCGCCACGACGGCGGGACTGCGCGTCACCGTGCAGTGACGCGCGCGCTCAACGTGCGCGCGCTTCGATCGCCTCGAGCATCTGCATCGCCGCCGGATGCTGCGGGTGCACGCGCAGCACGCCGCGCACCAGCTCGGCGGCGAGTTCGTAGCGCCGCCGGGACGGGTCGAGGCAGTAGCTGGCGAGACTGAGGCTGGCCTCCAGGACCTGCAGGTGGCCCTGGGCCGCGTGCGCCGCCAAGAGTTGCGCCTCCGCCTCCGCGTGGCGTCCCAGCCGGCGCAGCAACAGCCCGCGCAGCTCCCCGACCATCGGGTCGTCGACCAGATCGATCGCGTGCGTCGACTCGGCGGTGGCCAAGGCCTGCTGCAGCTGCGCCGGGGTCGCCTCGCCGCGCGCCGCGACCATCTGCGCGATCAGGCTCGCCTTGTAGCGCTGCACCACGAAGGTGTGCGCGGTGAACGCCAACCACGCGCCGATTCCGAGCAGCGCCCAGCGTCCGGCCCGCGTGAAGGTGCCCGCCTGCTTCAGCGCGGTGTGCTGGAACGTGACCTCGCGCCGCCGCAGCAGCCGCCAGAACAGCAGCGCGAACACCGCGGTGATGACGCCGAGGCCGACCGACAGCAACAGCGGCACACCCTCGTGGAACCACGAGCCGCGGAATGCGAACTCGGCGCTGCCGAACGCGATCACCGCCAGCGCGATCTCCTCCGGCCAGCGGAAGTCCGACCGCGCCTGGATCCGCTGCTGGCTGATCGCGAACGGCTTGGGCAGCGCGAAGCCGACGTAGAGCGCTTCCTTCGGGCACACCGACACGCAGTCGAGGCACTTCATGCAGCCCGGGTCGACGATCTGCCCGTGCTTGGCCACCTCTTCGTGCACGCGCACGTTGCTGGTGCAGACGCTGGTGCAGTGCCCGCACGCATCGCACGACGGCGTCACCTTGATGCGCACCGGCGCCACCCGGTCGGCGAGCGCGAAGAAGGCCCCGTAGGGACAGCCGTGCGTGCAGAAGCCCTTGGCCCCTAGCCACCACACGATCAGGAACCCGACCACGAGGAAGGTCACCACCGCCATCAGCGGGCCCGGGAACGTCGCCCACAGGTCCTCGGTGCGCAGGTGCCATTCCCAGTTCGCCGCCGGCAGCTCCGGGTAGTCGAACCAGTGGCGCACCAGCGGCCACACGAACATGTGGAACGCGACCACCCACGGCGCCAGCACCAGCAGGCGCGAGCGCAGCGGCCGGGGCTGCAGACCCGCCTTCGCGAGCCAGTGCGCGGCCAGGTCCTGCAGCGCCACCACGTGGCAGGCCCAGCCGCAGAAGAAGCGGCCGACCACCAGCGTGCTGGTGATCAGGATCAGGAACAGCACGAAGCCGGCGTTGATCTTGCCCTCGGTCAGCGTCTGCTGCGCCTCCGACGGCTCCATCGGGGTCAGCGACGAGCCGGTCACCAACCAGTGCACGATGTGCGCCCCGATCAGCACGTGCACCAGCACCAGCACCCAGAACCGCCGCCGCGACATCTT
>JALORC010000127.1:3758-20709 GCA_025459175.1 Planctomycetota bacterium
CGGGCCGCCCTTCGGTTTGTGCCGGTCCTGGCGCGGCAGCGAGTCGAGCGGGTCCGGGCGGGGCGGGTTCGGCAATACGGACGGAACGGCCGGCATCTGGCGGCGCAGCATAGCGCCGGTCCGGGCCGACCTCGAACCCGCCGTCGCATTGCAATCGCCGACCGAGCGCGGGATCGTGTCGCCCCCTACCGCGATGACCAACGCACCCGAATCCGCTCCCGCCTCCGACTTCGTCCGCGACCGCATCCGTGCGGACCTGCAGAGCGGCAAGGTGCAACAAGTGGTGACCCGCTTCCCGCCGGAGCCCAACGGCTACCTGCACCTCGGCCACGCCAAGGCGATCACGCTGTCGTTCTCGGTCGCCCAGGAGTTCGGCGGCCGCTGCAACCTGCGCATGGACGACACCAACCCGGCCGCCGAGGACCAGGAATACGTCGAGGCGATCCAGGCCGACGTGCGCTGGCTCGGCTTCCAGTGGGACGCGATGTACTACGCGGCCGACTACTTCGACCAGATCTATGCGTGGGCCGAACGACTGGTCGAGAAGGGTCTCGCCTACGTCGACGACCAGAACGCCGACCAGATCGCGGCGACTCGCGGCACGGTCACGACACCCGGCACCCCGAGCCCGTACCGCAACCGCACCCCGGCCGAGAACCTCGAACTGCTGCGCGCGATGAAGGCCGGCAAGTTCGGCGACGGCCAGAAGGTGCTGCGCGCGAAGATCGACATGGCGCACGCCAACCTGAACCTGCGCGACCCGGTGATGTACCGTATCCGGCACCTGCACCACCAGCGCACCGGCGACACGTGGTGCATCTACCCGATGTACGACTGGGCGCACGGCCAGAGCGACTCGATCGAGGGCATCACGCACTCGCTGTGCACGCTCGAGTTCGAGCACCATCGCCCGCTCTACGACTGGTTCTGCGACTCGCTCGGCATCTACAAGCCGCAGCAGATCGAGTTCGCGCGGCTCAACGTCGAGTACATGCTGACCAGCAAGCGCAAGCTGCTGCAGCTGGTCGAGGGCAAGCACGTCCAGGGCTGGGACGACCCGCGCCTGCCGACGCTGCGCGGCCTGCGCCGCCGCGGCTACCCGCCGCAGGCGCTGGTCGCGTTCTGCAAGCACGTCGGGGTCGCGAAGTTCAACAGCACGCACGAGATCGGCCTGCTCGAGTTCTACGTGCGCGACCACCTCAACAAGCACGCGCAGCGCCGCATGGCGGTGCTCGATCCGCTCGAGCTGGTGATCGAGAACTGGCCGAGCGACGCGGCCGGCAAGCCGGTGGTCGAACTGGTCGAGGCGCAGAACAACCCCGAGGACCCGGCCGCCGGCGCGCGGCAGGTGCCGTTCTCGGGCTCGCTGTGGATCGAACGCGACGACTTCCTGGAAGCGCCGCCGAAGGACTTCTACCGGCTGGCGCCCGGCCGCGAGGTGCGGCTGCGAGCCGGCTACTTCGTCACCTGCACCGGGGTCGACAAGGACGCCGCCGGCAAGGTGACGCGGGTCCGCGCCAGCTACGACCCGCTCAGCAAGGGCGGCAACGCCGCCGACGGTCGCAAGGTCAAGGGCACCATCCACTGGGTGTCGAAGGCGCACGCGGTGGACGCCGAAGTGCGGCTCTACGAGCACCTGTTCACCCACCCGGACCCCGCCAGCGCCGACGGCGGCGATTTCCTGGCGCTGCTCAATCCCAACAGCCAGCGGATCGTGCGCGGCAAGCTCGAACCGAGCCTCGGCAACGCCGAAGGCGGCCTGCACGTGCAGTTCGAGCGGCTCGGTTACTTCTACTGCGACCACCGCGACAGCCGCCCGGGCCAACCGGTGTTCCACCGCACCGTCGGCCTCAAGGACAGCTGGCATAAGGCGCAGCAGAAGGTCAGCGGCAAGAAGTGACGGCGGCCGCCGTCACGGTCCGTCCAGCCAGCGCAAGCGGAAGCGCGGTGTGCCCCACCGCAGGCCGAGCGGTGTGTCGGGCACGAAGCCGGCCGTCCGTGTGATCGTGAACCCGGTCGACGGCACGATCATGCCGGCGGTGGTGACCAGCATGCCGTTGATCGTCGTGCGCTGCGCTTCGAGCACGGAGTGCAGCACGCTGACCCCGGTCACGGTGCCGCGGTTCGACTCCATGGCGATGTTCCCGGCCAGCACCGCGAGGTTGCCGGTCAACGCGGTGCCACCCTGGATCGTCACGTTGCTGAGCCTCAGCCGGGCCCGGTTCAGCAGCGAGTTCGGGCCGACGACGACCAGGGTGCCGTTCAGGTTCACATTGTTCAGCTCCAGCGTCTCGCCGGCGGCCAAGGCGACGCGCACGATGCCGACCAGGGGCGTGTTCTGCAGCTGGGTGCTGCCGCTGTAGCTGGTGACGGGCACGTCATCGGTGGCGGTGACCGGGATCTCGGCCGGCACCATGGTCGGCGCCGCGATCGCCTGCACACCGCGGGTCGTGGTGCCGGTCAAGTGCACGATCGCCGAACTGCCGACCGTCGAGCTGGTGCTGAGGAACAGGTTGCCGTTCATGCGCAACTTGCCGGGCAGCAACGGCGTCAGCGGCAACCCGCCGTTGAGATGCGCGGAGCCGTTCACCGCCAGATCCTCGGACAGCGACGTGGTGCTCGACAGGCTGACCCAGGCATGCGGCGGGGTCGGCGGCAGGTTGACCTCGAGATCGGCCTGCAACCGCACCACGACGCCGTCGCGGTGACCGTCGACGACCACGTGCGGCGACCGCGTGCGATCCATCACGACCGCCACCGTGCTGCCGTCGTCGAGTTCGATCGCTGCACTGGTGGCGACCGCGCCGGCATCCATCGCCTGGGCCACCGCCCACTCGGCGCCACTGAGCGCGGCGCGGTGCGCCCGCTCCCTCGCGTCGACCTGCTCGCCGACCGCAACCGACGCCTCACGACTGGCCAACACCGACAAGGCCAGCAGCGACAGCACCACGGTGGTGGCGAGCGCCAACAACAGCGCCACGCCGGCCTGTCGGCCGCGACCGTCCGTGGCCGGCACCCTGCAGCCGATCCGATGCATACGACCTCCATCGGCCGCGCCGTCCTCGCGCCGGGAGCCGACTCGGCTCCAGCCCGGCCCGGTCGCGCGCCGATGCCTGCCCATGCGCGCGGCGCCGGGCTTCACGCTGATCGAACTGCTGCTGGTGCTGACCATCATGGCGATCCTGGCCGGGGCCGCGGTCAGCACCTTCGACGGCGACGACCTGGAACTCGAGACCGCGGCCCGGCAGGTCGCGGCCGACCTCGCCACCGCGCAGACGCTCGCGATGCAGTGCCGGCTGCCGGTGGGCCTCGCTGCCGACCTGCTGACCGGCCGCACCACGTTCGTGCTCGCCGACGGCACGCCGCCGCGCGCGGCGGAGACCCGCCTGCGCAACCTGGGGCGGCTGTCGCCCGCCGACCTCGAGCGCCTGCTCAGCGCGCAGTCCCACGGCGAACGCGGCTACGGCGCGGTGCGCATCACCGTGGCGGACTTCGACGACGACGCCCAGGTCGTGTTCGATGCCGACGGCGCCCCCTCCGCCGGCGGCCTGTTCGAACTCGCGCTCGGCGGCAGCTGGTTGCGCGTGCGCTGTGCGGCCGCATCGGGGCGCATCACGACGACGGCGCCGTGAGCCAAGCCGATTCAAGGTGACGGTGCGCCGGCGTCGATGCCTCGACCACCGCATTCGAGACCCAGACGCCATGCGTAGCGCCCAGTCCGCCTTCACGTTGATCGAACTCCTGCTCGTGGTAGTCATCCTCGGCATCCTGGCCGCGGTGGCGATCCCGCAGTTCTCCGACAGCAGCGGCGAGGCGCGAGCGAGTACCCTGCAGTCGAACCTCGCCGTGCTCCGCAATGCGATCGAGTACTACCGGGCCAATCACAACGGCAGGTACCCGGGCTATCCCGCGGCCGGTGGCGCACCGACCGAGACCGACACCGTCAACCAGCTGACGCTGGCCAGCAAGGTCGACGGCTCCACCGCCGCACCGGGCACGGCCACGTTCGGGTTCGGTCCCTACATCCGCGAGCGGCTGCCGGCCAATCCGGTGAACGGCCTCGCGACGGTGCTGGTGCTCAAGGACGCCGACGCGTTCCCGGCCGCCGCCGACGGCACCACCGGCTGGGTCTACCAGCCCATGACCGGACGCATCCGCGCCAACTCGACCGGCGCGGCGCCGTCCGGCACCAGCTACTTCAACTTCTGACCACCGCCGCTCGCGCGCCGGCGCGGCCCCCCAGCCGCGATGGCGCAGTGCCATGTCCCGCCGCTCCCCCATCGCCATCGACTTCGGCAGCCAGTGCGTCACCGCACTGCAACTGGAACGCTGTGCCAACGGCCTCCAGGTGCGGGCGGCCGGACGGCAGCGCGTGCCGGTCGCGGCCGACGGCGCCGGTCCCGACGCCCGGGTGGAGGCAGCCCGTCAGCTGCTGCGCCGGGCCCCGTTCCGCGGCAATCTGGCCACCACCGCGCTCGGACTCGACACGGTCACGACGCGCCATCTCCGCATCCATGGCGAGGGGGACACCGATCCCGGCGAACAGATCTCGGCGCGGCTGCACGACGCCGCGGCCGGCGACGACGGTGTGGTGATCCAACCGCTGCCGGTGGCCGAGTTGTTCGAGGCCGGGGAACGCCGCCTGGAACTGCTCTGCTGCATCGCGCCGGAGCCCGTGATCGAGGCCCGGATCGCGCTGCTCGAACGTCTGCGCCTGCGCCCGCAGGCGATCGAACTGGCGCCGCTGGCGCAGCTGCGCGCGCTGCTGCACAGCACCCCGCGCGAGTCGTTCGCACACCTCGACCTCGGCGCCGATCACAGCCGTCTCGGTTTCGTGCGCGCCGGGCAACCGTTCACGGTGCGACGCGTGCCGGTCGGTGGCGAGGCCTGCCGCCAACTGCTCGAGCAGCGCCTTGGCATCGAACTGCCGTCGCTGCAGGCGCTCGGCGACGAGTCCGAACTCGATGCCAGCCTCTGCGCCGCCGCGGTCGTGGATGCACTGGCCGAACCGATCGAGCAGCTGGTGCAGCGCCTCACCGAGGGCATCCGCTACTGCGGTGCGCTGTTCCAGGGGCGGGCCGTCAACTCGGTCCGAGTCACTGGTCGCCTGGCCCACCTGCCCGGCCTCACCGCCGAACTCGGGCGGCGGATCGGACTGCGCACCGAGACCTTCGATCCACTGACCGACATCGCACCCGGGCCCCTGCTGCACGCCAAGCCGGCGTTGCGCAGCGGCTACACCACCGCGATCGGTCTGTGCCTGGGAAGCATGCAGCCGTGAGCATCCAGGTCGACTTCCTGCCGCCCTCCTACCGCGCTCGCCAGCAGCTGCTGCAGCAGCGGCGGCATCGCGCCTTGCTCGCGGTGCCGGTGGTGCTGGCCCTGTTCGCGACCGATGCGGTGATCGCCCACCGCGTCGAGGTCGCGGCGACCATGGCCGACCACGCCAGGGCCCATGCCGAGCAGCAGGAGCAACGCGCCGAGCAGGTTCGCCAATTGGCGGCGCGGCTCTCCGAACGGCAACGGGAGATCGAACGCGGCGTGCAACCGATGCAGATGCCGCGGCTCGGTGCGGTGATCGATGCGCTGCTGGTGGCGACCCCGGACACGGTGATGCTGCAGCAGGTCCACTGCCGCCACACGCCGTGGCTGCCGCTCGCGGCCGTGACCGTGCGGCTCGCGGCCGACTGTGCGACCGACGAACACCTGCAGCGCTACCTGTCCGGACTCGCCGCCAGCGGCGATCTGCCGCCGCTGCAGTGCACGCGCGCGTTCCGCGGCCCGACCGGCCTCGGCTTCGAACTCGAGTCGAACGAGCCCGGGAGCAGCCCTCGATGAACGCCCATCTGGTGTCGGGCCTGGTACTGTTCGGCCTCACGGCGGCCTGGTACGCAGCGATCGGCCAGCGTCGGTTCGCCGCGATCGACGGCCATCAGGCCGCGCTGGCCGCCGCCTATGAGCGGGCCGAGCGGGTGAGCGCCGAGGCCGCCGGCATGCCCGACCTCGAACGCGCAGCCGAAGAACTGCAGCGCTGGGCCGACGAGCTGCGCCCGCACCTGCACCGCGACCCGGCGCAACCGGATCTGCTGCTGGCGACCCAGCACACGCTGAAGCTCGGTGGCCTGCAGATCGAGCGGCTGGAGAACCTCGCGCCCGATGCCGGGATCGGGCGACCCAATGCCCGCATCCGAGCGACGGTCAGCGGACCGCTGACGGAGCTGTTCGCCGCGTTGGTGGCGATCGAGAACATGACGCCGCCGACCCGCATCAGTGAACTGTCCTGGCAGCGCCAAGGAGCGGGCGGCTCCTTTCGCTGCGAACTGACCGTGGTCCAGGTCTGGCAGGAGATGCCATGAGCAACGCTGCGCCGCAGGCCTCGGGTGACTCGCGCCAGCTGACGACCCTGTGGGCGCGCTTGCGCCAGGTCGATCGCCGGCTGCTCGCCCTCGCCTTGCTGCTGCCGGTGCTGGTCGCCGTGTGGATCCCGGTGCTCCGGCCGCAGGTGCCCGCGCAGCCCGTGGCCGTGGCCGGGCCCGACGTCGGCGCACCCGCGGCGGCGCCGCTGCTCGAGTCGGCCCTGCCAGTGGCGCTGCCGGCCGGATCGCCGGCTGCGATCGCGTTGCTCGGACGCGCGGTGACCGCCGCGCTGGCCCCGTACGAACCACGTTGGCACCCACCGCAGCTGGCGACCGACGGCTCGATCGAGGCGACCGGGATCGCCCCGAAGCCGGTCGCCGGCCTCGGCGCGGTGGCACTGCCCGAGCTGGTGCCGTCCGCGATCCTGCTGTCCCCGGGTGGCCGATCGATCGCCGTCGTCGGTGGGGTACCACACACGGTCGGCGATCGCATCGGCGACCACACCCTGATCGCCATCGAAGAACGCAGCCTGCGCTACCGCCACGGCGCCGAGCAGCTCACCGTGAACCTTCCCGACCCCGGCCAGCGAGGCACCCGATGACCACCTTCCATCTCCGCCGTGCCGCGGCCGGGGCGCTGCTGTTCGCCGCGGCGCTCGCACCGTGCCCGGCGCAGGACAACGCGCCGCGGATCACCCTGAGCGTGCGCGACGAGAGCGTCGCCACGGTGTTGCAGGCCCTCGCCACCCAGCACCGCCTGAGCCTGGTCGCCGGGGAACAGGCCAACGGGCGGATCACCATCAACCTGTTCGACGTGCCGCTCGAAGCCGCGGTCCGGCAGATCCTCGCCACCCAGGGCCTCGAACTGTGGCGCGACGGCGACTTCTGGCGCGTGATGACCGCCGAGCAGTGGACCACGCACGAGCGCATCGCGGACACCATCGCGACCCGCGTGTTCACGCTGAATCACCTGACCACCGCGGAGGCGCAGCAGCTGGTGCGACCGCTGCTGTCCAGCGACGGCCAGATCGCCAGCAGCGACATCGGTGCCGGGGCCGGCGCCGGCGCGGTCCCTGGCGCCGCGGCGGGCCCCATCGGTGCGGTCCCCGGCGGCAGCGGTCAGCGGCAGCAGATCGTGGTGCGCGACCACGAGTCGGTGCTCGACAACCTGACGCGCACCTTCGAACAGGTCGACCGCCCGCCGCAGCAGGTGCTGCTCGAAGCGACGATCCTCAGCATCGATCTCGGCGAGGACAACCGGCTCGGCGTCGACCTGAACGTGCTCGGCGGCATCGACTTCAACGGCGTCGGGGCGACCACCGACCTGACCGGCCTGACCCGCTACACCGCGACCGGCGGGCAGCTCGACGGCAACCTGGTCAGCGGCCAGACGTTCGGCTTCGCCGGCTCGCCGCCCGGGCAGGGCCTCGCGTTCGGCTTCGTGCAGAACAACGTGGCCGCGTTCGTCGACGCACTCGAGCGCACCACGTCGGCCACCATCGTCAGCAACCCGCGCGTGCTGGCCCTCAACGGCCAGGAAGCGAAGATCATCGTCGGTGGCCGGCTCGGCTACACCACGGTCACCCAGAACCAGAACACCAGCATCGAGACGGTCAACTTCCTCGAGACCGGCACGCAGCTGACGTTCCGGCCGTGGGTCGGCGAGGACGGCTGGATCCGGATGGAGGTGCACCCGCAGAACAGCGCGGGAGTCATCGATCCGGTCTCCGGCGTGCCGTCGGAGAGCACCACCGAGATCACCACGCGCATCCTGATGCGCGACGGCCAGACGCTGATCCTCGGCGGCCTGATCGGCGAGTCGATCACCAGCGCCCGCGACCAGATCCCGCTGCTGGGCTCGCTGCCGCTGGTCGGCTGGCTGTTCGGCCGCACCACCGAGACGGTGACCCGCCGCGAGCTGGTGATCCTGCTGACGCCGCACATCATCGATCCGGTGCGGGCCGAGGCCAAGGCGCGCGAGGTCAGCGAACGCTTCGCGTCGGTGCGCCGCAGCCACTGGGACTCGCTGTCGCCGTACATCCGGCCGGTGCTCGCCGCGCGGCTCGCCGCCGATGCGCAGGCGCTGCAGGCCCGCGGCAAACTGCACCGGGCGCTGGGCGCCATCGAACGATCGCTCGCGCTCGACCCGACCGCCGCCGAGGCGGCGCGCTTGCGCGACGAACTGCTGCAGGCGCTCGCACTCGAGAGCCTCGGCGACGACGCCACGAGCGCGCTGCAGCTGGTGCGCGACCTGCCGACGTTCCCGGAGGCCCGGCGATGAACTCGATCCCGAAGCTCGCCGCGCTCGCGCTGCTGGCCTGGCTCGGCCCGGCCTGCACCACCGTGGTCGAGCGGCCGAACGACCCGCTCGAGGCGACCGAGTGGCGCTCGACCAAGTCGCGCATGTACCAGGATCTGGCGCTGCAGTGTCTCGCCGCCGAGGACCACGATCGCGCCCGCTCGCTGCTGCAACAGGCGGTGCAGTTCGACCCGCGCGACGAACGCACGCTCGAACTGCTGGCCCGCCTCGCCTATGTCGGCGGCGATCATGCGGTCGCCGGCACCGCGGCCCGCCAGCTGCAGCAGGTGCGCCCCGATTCGGTGGCCGCGGCCTGCACGCTCGGCGCACTCGAAGAGGCCGGTTCGCGACCGGCGGCGGCCGAAGCGCACTACCGGCAGGCGTTGGCGGTCGGCAAGAACGACCCCCGACCCGGCATCGATCTGCACCGTTTGCTGCTGTCGCTGGGCCGCGGCGACGAGGCATCGTCGCTGCGCGACGACCTCGGCCGGCGGTTCCCGCAGGCCGTCGAACTGCTGCTCGACCAGGCCGCCTGGCTGTGCGCGGACGGGCAATGGCAGGCCGCCGCGCTCGCCTACGACGAAGCGATGGGCCGCGCCCCGAACGATCCCGCGGCCGCCACCGGCTTCGCGCTGGCGACGGTGCTGGCGAACCATCCCGAGCAGGCGCTCGAACTCGGCAACCGGCTGCCGCCGCGCGCCCGCGCCGAGAACCCGTCGCTGGCGCTGGCGCTGGCCAGCGCGCAGCTGCGCCGCGGCGACCTGGTCGGCGCCTTGCGCGAGATCGACCTGGCGCTGCCGACCGCTCGCGCCGCCGCGGCGCTGCGCCTGCTGCGCGCGGAGATCCTGCTGCGCATGGGCCAGGTCGACCTCGCCCAGGAGGAGTTCGAACGGGTGCTGGCCGGCGATCCGCAGGCGCTGCGCGCGCACCGCGGCCTCGGCCGCCTGCACCTCGCGGCCGGCCGCTCGCACGCCGCGGTGCGCAGCTTCGAGGCAGCGCTGCGGCTGCAACCGACCGACGTGGTGCTGCACGGACTGCTGGCGGCGGCGCTGCTCGCCCACGGCGAACGCGGTCGCGCGCGCCAGCATGCGGAGCTGGCCGCCGGCAGCGCCGAGGGTCGAGCGCTGGTCGACGAACTGGTGCGCCGCTGTCCGGACCTGTTGACCACGCGCGCGGAGGAGCGGCGATGAGTTCGTTGCTGTCCCAGCTGACCGACTCCCCGCTGCCGTGGGCCACCATCGCCCTGGTCGCCGGCGCGTGGCTCGGGCATCGGTTCGGCCGCAGGCGGGCGCAGGCCGTCGACCCCGACCTCTGGCAGGCGGTCGGTGGTGATCCCGACGACCTGCCGGCACCGGGCGCCGCAGCCGCGCAGGCGCTGCTCGAACGCGCCCGCCAGCAGCATTCCGCGGCCCAGCGCAGCCAGCACCTGCAGCTGCGCACCGCGGCCGCCGAGCAGCGCCTCGCCACCACCGACGCGGTGCTCGCCACGCTGCAGGACGGTCTGCTGGTCATCGACGGCACCGAACGGGTGCTGCTCGCCAACGACCTCTGCCGCTCGCTGCTCGGGCTCGGCAACCGCGAGCACGCGACGCTGCAGCAGGCGACCGCACCACACGCGATCGTCGACGGCGTGCGTTCGGTGCTGGCCGCGGACCTCGCCCGTTCGGTCAAATCGTGCCGGGTCGAGGTCGACCAGCAGGACCGCCGTTCGGTCTACCTGATCCGCAGCACCGCCGAGGTGCAGCTGGCCGGCGCCCGCCGCGCGCAGGTGGTGATCCTCGAGGACTGGACGGCGGAAGAACGCGCCGCCCGCGCCAAGTCGGAGTTCATCTACAGCGTCTCGCACGAACTGAAGACGCCGCTGACGGCGATCCAGGCCTCGCTGGAGCTCGCCGCCGAACCGGCCGGGCTGTCGGTCGAGGACCGCGAGCAGTTGATCCGGGTCTCGCACGAGGAATCGGTGCGGTTGTCGCAGATGGTCGCCGAACTGCTCGACCTCGCCCGCATCGAGGCCGGCATCACCGAGTTCAAGCGCGAGACGGTGAACATGCGCGACCTGCTGAGCGGCCTGCAGGCGATGCACAAGTCGCTGGCGGATCGCAAGGGCATCACGCTGAAGTGGAACATCAGCGACTATCTCGGCGACCTGGTCGGTGACACCCGCCTGCTGCGGCAGGCGCTGGTCAACGTGGTCGGCAACGCGCTGAAGTACACCAAGAGCGGCGGCGAGGTGACCCTCACCGCGCGGCTCGAGGGCCACGAACTGGTGACGCGGGTGCGCGACACCGGCATCGGCATCGCCGCCGAGGACCTGCCGCGCGTGTTCGAGAAGTTCTTCCGCGCCAAGAGCGCCCAGCAGTCGACGATCCCCGGCACCGGGCTCGGCCTGCCGATGGCGCGCTACATCCTCGAACGCCACCGCGGCCGCATCGAGATCGCCTCCGAACTCGGCGTCGGCAGCGAGTTCCGCATCTACCTGCCGGCGGCCTCGGGCGAGTCCGAGGCACCCGGCGCAACCCAACTGATGGCGGTCGACGGGGCCGCCGGGTGAACCCATGCCAGCACGCATCCTGCTCGTCGACGACGACCCCGGCATCCGCTTCGCGCTGGGGCTGAAGCTGAAGTCGGTCGGTTATCTGGTCGCGGAGGCCACCGACGGCCGCGAAGCCGTCGACTACTTCGCCACCGGCAGCGCCGACCTCGTGATCATGGACGTCGGCATGCCGCGCATGGACGGCTACACCGCCGCCGCCACGCTGCGCGCGGGGGAACGCACCCGCGCGGTCCCGATCCTGTTCCTGACCGCGCAGAACTTCGAGCTGCCGAGCGAGGTCGCGGCGGTGATCGGCAAGCACGGGTTCCTGACCAAACCGTTCAGTCCACGCGACGTCACCGCCAGCGTGGCGAGCATGCTCGCGGAGTCGTGACATGCCGGTCTCGACCACGGAGGACGGTTCGCTGTTGACCCTCGGCCTCGACGGAGCGCTCGACTCCGGCCTCGGCGGAGACCTGCACCGAATGGCAGCGGAGGCGCTGCAGACCGGCAAACGCCGGTTCCTGATCAACCTGCAGAAGGCGAAGCAGGCCAACTCGGCGGGCCTCGAGGCGCTGGTGCGGACCGCCACCGAGATCACCGGCAAGGGCGGCCGGCTGGCGCTGGTCGGCCCGGACCCGGTGCTGGCCGACATCCTGGAGGCCACCCGGCTCAACCGACGGTTCGCGGTGTTCGAATCCACGGAGCAGGCCATCAGCGGCCTGCGGCGGGACTGAGTCATGACCGACACGCTGACCATGACCGGCAAGATCGGCGACATCCTGCTCGCCAACGGCTGGGTCACCCGCGCCGATCTCAACCGCGCCAGCCAGCCCGACCAGCGCCTGCCCGGCGAACGGCTCGGCGACGCGCTGGTGCGCCTGAACCTGGTGCAGGACTCCCACCTGCGGCAGGCGCTGGCGCGGCAGCACCGGCTGCCGTGGCTGCGGGTGACGCGCAAGCTGGTCGATCGCGAGGTGCTCGGCGTGCTGCCGCGCGATTTCGTGCTGCAGAACCGCGTGCTGCCGATGTTCCGCGTCGACGGCACGCTGACGGTCGCGGTCGACGATCCCACCAACCTGTGGATGCTCGACGAGGTCGCCCGCATCTCCGGTTGCACGGTCCAGCTCGTCGTCACCGACGCCGCCTGCCTGCACTCGTTGCTCGCCGACCTGTCGGCGGCGGACGGGGAGTCGTTCGAGATCGACGACGTGATCGGCGATGCCGGCGAGGGCGACCTGCAGGTGATCGAGGACAAGAGCGAGGACGGCCTCGACCTGCACCAGCTGGCGGACCTGTCACCGGTGGTGCGACTGGTCAACATCATGTTGTTCCGCGCCATCGGCGACCACGCCAGCGACATCCACATCGAGCCGGACGACCACGTGCTGCGGGTCCGGCACCGCATCGACGGCGAGCTGCGCGAACTGATGCGGCCGCCGACCAGCATGCACGCGGCGATCGTCTCGCGCCTGAAGGTGATGGCCGATCTCGACATCAGCGAACGCCGCAAGCCGCAGGACGGCCGGTTCCGAGTGCGCCTGGACACCCGCGCCGTCGACGTGCGCATGTCGACGCTGCCGACGGTGCAGGGCGAGAAGGTCGTGCTGCGCATCATGGACCGGGGCGCGATGCGCATCACGCTCGGCAACCTCGGCATCGGTCACCAGCGCATGCAGCAACTGCACGAGCTGATCCATCGCCCCGACGGCATCATCCTGGTGGCCGGCCCGACCGGCAGCGGCAAGACCACGACGCTCTATGCCGCGCTCGAGGAGATCAACGAGCCGGGCAAGAACATCTGCACCGTCGAGAACCCGGTCGAATACAACCTGCGTGGCATCAACCAGGTGCAGGCCAACCAGAAGGGTGGCCTCGGCTTCCCGGACGCATTGCGATCGCTGCTGCGCCAGGACCCCGACGTGCTGATGGTCGGCGAGATCCGCGACGCGGAGACGGCGACGATCGCGGTCCAGGCCTCGCTGACCGGCCACCTGGTGCTGGCGACGCTGCACACCAACGACGCGGTCAGCGCGGTGACGCGGCTGATCAACATGGGCATCGAGCCCTACCTGATCGGCGCCGCGCTGCGCGGCGTGATCTCGCAGCGGCTGGTGCGCTGTCTGTGCCCCACGTGCCGCCAACCGATCGACGTCTCGGCGGCGGTGCGGCGGCGCCTGGGCCAGCTGCCGGAGGGCCAGTTCTACGCGGCGCGCGGCTGCGACACCTGCAAGGGCACCGGCTACAGCGGCCGCATCGGCATCTACGAGCTGCTGGTGGTCACCGATGCGTTCGCCGACCTCACCAGCCGCAACCCCACGCTCGGCGAACTGCGCAAGCTGGCGCTGCAGGAAGGGCTGATGCCGCTGCTCGCCGACGGCGTGCGCAAGGCCGCCGAGGGCATCACCACGCTGGAAGAAGTCATGCGGGTGGTGTCGGTGTGAAGACCCTCGCGCCGATCACGCTGGCCGGCAAGGGCAGGTCGACGCCGCGCGCCGCGGCCCCGGGCGCCACGCCGCCGGCACCGGTGCGGGCCCAACCGGCCGGGCCGTGGACCGAGCTGCGGCTGTCGGGCAAGGAGCGGTTCGCGCTGCTCGAGCAATTCGCGACCCTGGTCGACAGCGGCATCCAGATCGCGGCCGCGCTGTCGTCGATGCGCCTGCAGACCACCGTACCGCGCCGGGCCGCGGTGATCGCGGCGCTCGAGCAGTCGGTCAACGCCGGCCGCCCGCTGTCGGCGGCGATGGCGGCGATGCCGCGCGCGTTCCCGCCGCTGCTGACGCAGATGGTGCGCGCCGGCGAGACCACCGGCCAGCTCGGCGACATGCTGACCCGGACCGTGGCGACGATGGAAGTGGATGCCGGCGTGCGCAGCCGCCTGCGCTCGGCGCTGATCTACCCGATCATCATGTTGGCGGTGACGACCGGCGTGGTCGTGTTCCTGCTGACGGTGATCGTGCCGAAGTTCGAGTCGATGCTGCGCGGCAAGGCGCTGCCGGCGCCGACGCAGTTCCTGCTGTCGCTGGGCGACTTCCTCGGCCGGCACGGGTTGCTGCTCGGCGCCGCCGCGGTGGTCGCGCTGGTGGCCATGGTGTTCGGTCTGCGCACGCCCCGCGGACGCCGCCTCGCCGACACCATGGCACTGCATACCCCGATGGTCGCCGGCCTCTACCGCACCTCGGTGCTGGCCAGGTGCACTCGCACACTCGGCCTGCTGCTGCAGGCCGGCGTGCCGCTGCACCAGGCCCTCGACAACACCTGCGAGGTCGCCGGCAGCGATGCCTATCGCCGCCTCTGGCTGCACGCCCAGCGCGTCGTGCTCGACGGCGGGTCGCTGCTCGACGCGATCCGCAACCGACCGCTGTTCGGCGCCGGTTTCGAGCAGCTGGTGGCGGCCGGCGAGGCCACTGCGCGACTCGATCAGGTGATGCAGAAGGTCGCCAACCAGCAGAGCCGCGACCTGGAGCGTCGCATCAAGGACCTGCTGACCGTGCTCGAACCGATGATGGTCGTGGTGATGGCCGCGGTGGTCGGATTCGTCGCGCTGTCGATCATGATGCCCATCTTCCGGATGTCGCGAGGCTGACCATGTCGAACCGCCCCTTCGTCCCCATCGGCCTGCCGCGCCTCGCCAACGAGCAGGACTCGGTCGAACAGCGGGTCGGGCTGCACCTGCTCGAGGCGCTGGAGTCCCTCGACGTGCTGTTCAAGTCGTCGTCGTACTTCGCCGCCGTCGACGACGAACACGAACTCGCGGAGTTCGCGCTCGGCAAGTGCCTGGAAGCGGTGCGCAGCGACACCGGCGTGCTGTTCCTGGTCGACGAGACCGGGCTGCACCTGGCCGCCGAACGGAACGGCGGTGCCGGCCGCATCCGCACCGAGGAACTGGCTGCACCGGCAACGATCGCCAGGGCCGTGCTCTGGCAGGCTGCCGACAGCAGGCAACTGCTGCGCGGCGAGCCGGCCCAGAACGCGCTGACCGCGCCGATCCACATCGGCGAGACCCTGGCCGGCATGGTCATCGCCCTGGCCCCCGCCGACGCACCGTTCAGCACCGCCGATGCGAAGATGATCGCCGCGGTCGCTTCGCAGGCCGCGATCGCGCTCGGCCGCAGCCGGCACTGGCGCGCGATCGCCGTCGAACGCGAGAAGCTGCAGCTGGTCGTGCAGAACCACCCGGAGGGCATCCTGGTGCTCGATCCGCAGGGCCAGACCACGCTGTGCAATCCGATCGCCGCCGAGCTGCTCGGCGGTGAGGACGCCCTGGCGCGTTTGCAGCGCATCGACCCGAGCTTCGCGATCGAGCACCTGTCGGCGGCGAGCACCGAACGCGAGGTCGAGCTGCCGACCGACAAGGAGCCACGGCTGGTGGCGATCCGGACCCGGCCGGTGGCAGCCGGCGACGGCGTCCCGCACGACATCGTCGTGACGATCCGGGACCTCACCAAGGCCCGGCGCGAGGAGCGGCTCAAGCGCAACTTCGTCTCGCTGATCTCGCACAAGCTGCGCACGCCGTTGACGGCGCTCACGTGCGCGATCCACCTGCACGACGAGGTCGCGGCCGCGGAGCAGGTCGAGCTGCGGCGGGAGATGCAGCAGCGGGTGCAGGATCTCGGCGCCCTGGTCGACCGGCTGTTCCAGTTCACGGAGCTGCTCGAGGGTTCGTGGAACCAACGCGGCAGCTGCGACCTGCGCCTGCTGCTGCGCGAACTCGCCGCCGACTGGGCGGCTTCGTCGCGGCCACCGGAACTGCAGGTCGACCTCGCCGCCGACGCCGAACTCGTGACTCTGCCCCAGCCGCGCATGCGGATGATGCTGCACAACCTGATCGACAACGCAGTCAAGTTCTCGCCCGGGGAACGGCCGTTCGTCGCCGTCACCAGCCGCCGCAGCGGCGATCGCATCCTGGTGGAGGTCGAGGATCGCGGCCCCGGCATCCCACCGTCCGAACACGAGCGCATCCTGCAGGCCTTCCACCAGGTCGATACCGAGTTCACCGGCACGGTGCCGGGTGCCGGCATCGGACTCGCCATCGTGCGCGAGATCGTCAACCGCATCGGCGGCGGCCTGAGCCTGCGCCAGGCCAGCCCGCACGGTTGCGTGTTCTCGCTGTCCCTGCCCGCGCCGACCGTCACCGCGGCGGCCCCGTCGCCATGAACGGGAGCCGCGGCTTCACCTACCTGGAGGTGCTGGTGGCGATCGTCGTCCTCGCGGGCGCGGCGATCACCGCCAGCGAAGCACTGATCGGGGTGCGGGACCGGGACGAACGAGCGGCGCGGCAGGCCACGGCCCGGCACCTGTTGCAGGACGGCCTCGCGATCGTGCTGCGACTGCCGCGCATCGACGACGTGTCGCCGGTGTTCGGCCGCGAGGCCGGCGAGCCGGCGCTGACCGGCAGCGAAGACCTCGGCACCGCCGTCGACGACGTCGACGACCTCGACGGCGTGGTGCAGACCGCGCCCGTCGACCTCGGCGGCCTTGCCCATGCGACCGCCTGGCGACGGCGCTGGGTCGTCACCTCGGCCCAACTCGCCGATCCGCGGCTGGACGCGGCCGCCGGCAGTACGTCACTGCTGCGGGTGGTGATCGGCATCGATCACGACGGCGCCGAACTCGCCACCACCACGATCCTGCTGGCGAGGACGCCGTGACGACACCGGCCGCCGGCTTTACGCTGCTGGAACTGCTGCTGGCGATGACCATGACCGCGCTGGTGATGGCGTCCTCGCTGGTGACCGTGAACCTGTTCACGGCGGCGGACCG
>JALORC010000128.1 GCA_025459175.1 Planctomycetota bacterium
GGTCGTGCAGAACAACCTGCTGGTCTCGCCCGCGGATCGGACCGGTCAGTTCTTCTCGCTGTCGGCGCCGAACCTCACCGCGAGCCACAATGCCGGGCGCCACTTCATCCTGCCGGGACCCTCGAACCAGAGCGGCGACCCGCGGGTCCACTTCCAGGGCAGGCGACCCTACACCTGGTTCCGGCCGCGGAAGGGCAGTCCGCTGGTCAAAGCCGGCGCAACCATTCCCGGCATCACCGACGGCCCGGGCGATACAGCTGGTAGGCCGGACATCGGCGCCATCGAATCCGACTCCTCGAGGCAGCTCATCGGGCCGAGTGGGTTCGGCTTGCCGCCGCTCCCGGCCACGAGCCTGCCGGGGGTGCCGATGGTACCGGGGCTGTCATGGAGCCGATACACACTGAACGGTTCGGCGATGCTCGACGACATCCGCGACATGTCGGCGCTCGTTCCCCAGAGCACCGGCAACGGCCTCGGCTACGACACCAGTGTCGTCACCGCGCCGTACAGCGGCATCCTATTCGAGGGTTATCTCAGCGTGCCTGCGGGCGGAACCTACCAGTTCTCGTTGACGTCGCGCGACGCATCGAGACTCGACATCGACAACCAGGCCATACTCGAGAACGACGGCTGGCATGACTCCTGGCAGGTCGTCGACCAGATCGCGTTGGCGCCAGGCCTGCACCGGATCCGGATCTACTACGCATCCTGGTGGACGGGCGGCTCCCAGCAAATCAGCCTTACCTGGAGGGGCCCAGGCATGCCCGAGCGGGCCATTGCGCCTGGCGACCTGTTCCGCGTCGGGCCCTGAGGCTGGTCTGGATTCACACTGATCAGTCCAAGTCTGGCAACCAACCCGAGGCCGCGCTCGATGCGACAGCCAGCCCCCTGAAGCCCGCGTTGGCGGGTGCGCCGCGCCTCACAGCATGCCGATCACGTTGCCGTCCTGGTCGATGTCCATCATCGCCCCACCCGGCACCTTGCCGAGCCCCGGCATCGTCATGATCTCGCCGGCCAGCGGATACACGAACCCCGCGCCGACCGACACGCGCGCATCGCGGACCTTGAAGCGGAAGCCGGTCGGCCGCCCCTTCAACGCCGGGTCGTGGCTCAGCGAGTACTGCGTCTTCGCCATGCAGATCGGGAAGCGGCCGTAGCCGCGTTCCTCGAACAGCGCGAGCTGCTTGTCGGCCTCCGGCTCGTAGTCGACCCCGTCGGCGCCGTAGACCTTGGTCGCCAGCGTCTCGATCTTCTGCTTCAGGCTCGCCTCGTCGGCGTACAGGAACCGGAATGTGTTCGGCTGGTCGGCGGCCTTGACCAGCGCGTGCGCGAGCGCCTCACCACCCTTGCCACCGTCGCTGAACAGCGTCGACACGTGCGCCTCGAGCGCCCCGGCCTCGACCGCGGCGTTCTTGACGAACTCGATCTCGGCGTCGGTGTCGCCGGGGAAGCGGTTGACCGCCACCACCACCGGCACGCCGTGCAGCCGCACGTTCTCGATCTGCTTCTGCAGGTTGCCGATGCCGGCGGCCAGCGCGTCGAGGTCTTCCTGCTTGAGCCCCTCGGGCAGCGGCTTGCCGGCGGTGATCGTGAACCGACCGCTGTGCATCTTCAGCGCCCGCACGGTGGCGACCAGCAGCGCTGCGTCCGGCTTCAGGCCCGACGCGCGGCACTTGATGTTGAAGAACTTCTCGGCGCCCATGTCGGCGCCGAAGCCGGCCTCGGTGACGACGAAGTCGAGGCTGCGCATCGCCACGTAGTCGGCGACGATCGAGCTGTTGCCGTGCGCGATGTTGGCGAACGGGCCGGTGTGCACCAGCGCCGGCGTGCCCTCGAGCGTCTGCATCAGCGTCGGCTTCAGCGCGTCCTTGAGGATCGCCGTCATCGCGCCGGCGACCTTCAGCTGCTCGGCGGTGACCGGCGCGCCGGCCTGCGTGTAACCGACCACCATCGCACCGAGGCGCTTGCGCAGGTCGTGGATGTCCTTGGACAGGCCGAGGATCGCCATGATCTCGCTGGCCGACGTGATGTCGAAGCCGGTGCGCCGCGGCGTGCCGTTCTTCGGTCCGTGCGCGACCTCGATCTCGCGCAGCGCGCGGTCGTTCATGTCGAGCACGCGGCGCCACGTGATCTGGTCCTTGTCGATGCCGAGCTCGTTGCCGTGGAACAGGTGCGCGTCGAGGAACGCGGCGCACAGGTTGTGCGCGGCGGTGACGGCGTGGAAGTCGCCGGTCAGGTGCAGGTTGAGCTCCTCGGGCGGCACCACCTGGCTGTAGCCACCACCGGCCGCACCACCCTTGATGCCGAACACCGGCCCCATCGACGGCTGCCGGATCACGCAGCAGGTGCGCTTGCCGATCCGGTTGAGCGCCTGTGAGATGCCGACCGTGTGCACCGTCTTGCCCTCGCCGAGCGGCGTCGGCGTGATCGCGGTGACCACGACGTACTTGGCCGGCTTGCGCGTCGACGGCTGCTTCAGCAGGTCGAGCTTCACCTTGGCCTTGGTGTTGCCGTACGGCTCGAGGTCGTCCTGGCCGAGTCCCATGATGCGGGCGACCTCGGACAGCGGGCGGAGCGGGATGGAACGAGCGATTGCCAGATCGTTGAGCGACATCGGAGGGCCGGCACGATAGCGGCGCCCTGCGGCACCGGCCACGATCGCGCGGCGACATCGGCAGTTGCCGCCGCGCCCGCGCCCTGCGCACGACCGTCGTCCCGACCCGGGACCGGTCCGGCAGTCGCACGGGCGCGGCACCCGATATCGGGCCATGCCCCGCGCGATCGCCTCCCATCCGTACTGGCTCCATCTGGGCTGGCTCCATCTGGGCTGGCTCCATCTGGGCTGGCCTCTTCTGGGCTGGCTGGGCCTCGGTTGTCTGGCTGCCTGCGGTGCGGGTGGCACCGAACGTTCTGGCGCCACCACCGACAGCGTGCCGCCGCAGGCCGGCATCGTCGCCGACGGTCTCGGCGACGACGTCGATCGCCAGCCGGCGGCGAGCCCACTGGCGGCCAACTGGAGCGGCTTCGCCGACGACTCGGGCCGCCTCGACCACTACGAATGGGCGATCGGCACCACGCCGGGCGGCACCGAGCTGCAGGGCTGGACCGCGGTCGGCCTCGCCACCGTCGCCAGCAACGCCAGCCTGGTGCTGACCGTCGGCACCACCTGCTACGTGGCCGTGCGCGCCTACGACGCCGCCGGCAATGCGAGCGCGATCGCCAGCAGCGACGGCGTCGTGATCGAGGCCAACGGCGGCGGCGGCGGCCAGGGCCCGGTGCTGGCGACCGTGCTGAGCCAGTTCGGCATCACCTGGCAGTTCGCGGCGCCGGTGCCGGTCGGTCGCTTCGCCAACGGCGACTGGTGGGTGCAGGGCCCGGTCGACATCGTCGACATCACGCCGCGCACGCAGGACGTCGCGGGCCGCCAGATCCATGGCTCGATGCGCAATCCGACCACGGTGCAGAACGGCGAACACGGCTACGACAGCCTGCTGTTCCATCCGTACGAGAACGGCCGCTACCAGCCGGCCCTCAACGTGGCGCTCGGCGTGAGCCCGAGCTCGCCGCTGCGGCTGGCGGGCGGCGACAGCCTGATCTCGACGATCAGCTATCTCGGCACCAGCCTGCCGCCGAGCGGCTCGTTCTCGCAGCTGCAGACCGCGGCGGTGCTGACGGTGCTGCCGAGCGCGCCGCCGCCGGGTGCGTTCCGGCCGCCGTACGCGGGGCATGACAAGACCGTGCGCCATTTCGAGTCGCAGCTCGACTACCAGCGCCTGCTCGACCTGGCGCCGCCGCCCGGGGCGCCGGAACTCGCCGTGGTCGCCGCGGGCTTCGAACGCGTCTGGCTCGACCACATGTCGGGCTGGAGCAGTCGCTATCTGCATCCGATCGACAACATGCCCGACTACGGGCGCGACTTCACGTCGCTGTACGGCACCGGCGCGCTGCTGCTGCAGCTCGATCTGCCGGCGGTGCAGAAGCGCGAGCTGCTGGTGCGGCTGGTGCAGATCGGCATCGACTTCTTCGGCAACGTGCAGCAGGGGGCGAGCTGGGAAGGCGTCGGCGGCCAGTGCAGCGGGCGCAAGTTCCCGATCCTGTTCGCCGGCGCGATGCTCGCCGACCCGGCGATGCTGGCGATCGGGCAGAGCCATCCGTCGGGCTACTTCGGCCCCGGCCATCCGAACAACCGCAGTCAGTTCGGCGAGGACTGCCAGACGTTCTACGTGCGCGAGACCTCGTTCGGCGTGTTCAACTGGGGCTTCGGCAACTACGGCCCGAGCCATCGCGACCTGCCGGAGTGGGGCAACAACCACACCAGCTACCCGACCAACGACAACTCGAACTGGAATGGCGACCCCTACCGCCGCTGCTGCACCGCCAACGCCTGGGTCGGCCAGACACTGGTCGCCCGCCTGCTCGGGCTGCGGCAGGCGTGGAACCATCCGGCCTACTTCGACTACATGGATCGGTACATGCAGACCGAGACGCCAGGCGATTGGACCCGCAGCTGGGATCCCTGGCATGCCGCGATGTGGGACAGCTACCGCAGCGGCGCGTGAGCCTTCGCGATCACGAACGCGGGCTGCGGCACGCGGCGCGATAGACCGCGGCGAACCGTTCGTAGCAGCTCGCCAGCTCGTAGCGCTGTTCGGCTACCGCACGGTTGTCGGCGCCGAGACGTGCCCGCAAGGCCGCGTCGGTGAGCAGCGGCCGCAGCGCCGCCGCCAGCGCCGCGGGATCCTCCTTCGGCACCACGCAGGCAGTCGCCGAGCCGGGCAGCATCCCGCGCACGTCGCCGACGTCGGTCGCCACCACCGGCAGCCCCGACGCCATCGCCTCGAGCATCGCGATCGGCATCTGCTCGGTGCGCGACGACAGCACGAACACCGCGAGCTCGTGGTAGTGCGGCGCCGTGTCGCGCACCGGCCCGACGAACGTCACCCGTTCGCCGAGACCGAGCGCCTGCGCGCGTTGCCGCAGCGGTTCGAGCAGGGCACCGCCGCCGACGATGCGCACCCGGACGTCGGCGCCGAGCCGCGCCACGGCGGTCAACAGGTTGTCGTGGTCCTTCTCCGGCCGCAGCCCGCCGATGGTGCCGACCACCGGTGCCGTCACCGCGGGACCGGGCGCGAAGCGCCGCAGGTCGACGCCGTTCGGCAACAGGTGCACGCGCTGCGGCCGCAGCTTCCACTCGTGCAGCGCGATCCGCTGCAGCACCGCGGACGGCACGATCACCGGCGTGCGGCGCAGCACCAGCCGCCGGATCCAGTTGCGCCGCCGCGCCCGCTGCTGGGCCTCGTCGGGGCCGAAGCCGTCCTCGTGGTGCACCAGCGGCAGCCGTTCGCGCACCGCCGCCGCCGCCGCCTCGATCGCGCCCCAGTTGTAGGTCAGCACCAGATCGGGCTGCAGCTCGCGCAACCGCCGCCGCAGCGTGCGCATCGTGGCCAGGAAGCCGCCGCGCGGCGGTGGTTCGGCGAACTGCACGTCGATGCCCGGCGGCAGCTGTGCCTTCGCCTCGGTGCGGCCGTCCATCGCGAGGACCACGTGGCAGAAGTCCGGGCCGAGATGGGCCAGCAGCTGCGTGGCGCGGATCTGCGGCCCGCCGGCGCCGAAGGTCGCGAACACGTGCACGCAGCGGCGGCCGGTGCCGTTCATCGCCCGCTGCCGCCGAGCACGTTGTCGAGGAAGCGCGTCACATCGGTCTCCGGCTGCCAACCGAGGTCGCGTTTGGCATCGCTGCAGTCGAGCTCGGTGCGGAAGCTGCGCGACGCGAAGTCGCGGTACGCCGGCCATTCGCGCGGCCGCCGCGCGCACACCTTGACCAGGTACTTGCCGTACTCCTGCAGCCACATCCACCACAGCGGCGTGGCGTGGAACTGGTAGTCGCGGCCGGTGCGTTCGCGCATCGCCGCGACGTAGTCGCGCGCCGTGAGCCGCACGTCGCCGGCCAGGTTGTAGCTCTTGCCGAGCGCCGCCGGCGCGAACAGCGCGGCGACCAGGGCTTTCGCGCAGTCATCGGCGAGCACCAGCGGCAACGGCACCCGGCCCATGCCCCAGCCGACGCAGTGGTTGTCCTTGACCCAGAGCCCGATGCCGGAGTGTTCGGCGATGCCGTCGGGTCCGACCACGATCGCCGGCCGCACCAGCACCAGCGGCAGCCCGCGCTCGCGCAGCGCCAGCAGTTCCTTCTCGGCCGCGATCTTGCCGCGCGCATAGGCCGAACGCGCCAGCGGCTGCGGATCGGCCGCGACGGCGCCATCGATGCGGCCAGCATCCCCGAGCCACAGCGCCGCCGTGCTGCTGGTGTAGACGAACTGCCGCACCCCGGCCTGCTGCGCCGCTTCGCCGGCGATGCGCACCGCGGTCGCCATCGTGCGTTCGACCGCGGCGGCGTCGTCACCGGCGGCGGTGGCGAGGTGCAGCACGCGCTCGGCGCCGGCGAACGCGGCCGCCAGCACCGCCGCGTCGGCAGCATCACCCTGGAACACGCGCACGCTGCCATCGCGCAGTTCGGCCGGCAGCAGCTGCGGCTTGCGCACCACCATCGTCACCGGCTTGCCCTGCTGGCGCAGCAGCTTGATGCAGCGGCGACCGAGGAAGCCGGTGCCACCGAGCACCACCACTTCGCCGGGCCGCGTCGGGCCCGGGGCCGGCAAGGCGGGCGGTGCTGGCGGCGGCGACTGCGACACCCCCGCGGCGCGCGCGGTCTGCTCGCACATCGACAGCACCGCCTGCGCCCCGCGGGCCGACAACGCGGCCGGCAGCTCGCCGCCGCGCACCGCGCCGTGGAACGCCTGCAGCGAACCGAGCATGCCGCGCAGGAACGGATCGTCGGGGAACGACAGCTTGAACAGCGACAGGCAGTAGCCGGCGACGCTGCCGACCGCGCGCCCGGCGCTGTGCAGCGCGCCGGCGGCGAGGTTGCGCCCGTGGTCGAGGAAGTCCAGCCAGCGCGTCTTGCGGCGCAGCCAGCAGCTGCCGCGCTGCAGGTCGAGCAGCGCCGCGCCGTCGCTGCCGACCGCCTGCAGCGTCGTCTCCAGCCACGGCTTGCCGTAGGCCATGCGCACGGTCGCGTTGCCGCGTTCGCACTCGAGCTGCACCACCCACTCGGTGACGAACGAGACGCCGTTCGGCAGCGACTTGCGTTCGCCGGTGATGGTCTTGACCGAGCGCGCCGCACCGAGCAGCGCGTAGACCATCGAGTACAGGTGCACGCCCTGCTCCAGCACGATGTTGGCCTCGGTCTGGAACATGAAGTGGCTGACGTCGCCGGTCTGCAGCTGGCGCAGCGGCACGTGGTGCTGCAGCGTCACGTGCTCGAGCCGGCCGAGCTTGCCGCGGGCCAGGTGCCGCTGCAGTTTCGCCAGCGCCGGATGGCAGGTCTGGTTGTGGTTGACCGCCAGCACCCGCTGCTGCTGCGCCGCCAGCGCCTGCAGCGGCGCCACCTCGTCCTCGCGCAGCACCAGCGGCTTCTCGCACAGCACGTGCAGCCCGTGTTGCAGGCACTGCTGCACCACCTTGCCGTGCAGCCCCGGCGGCACCAGCACGTGCACGGCGTCGACCTCACCCTGCTGCAGCAGCTCGTCGATCGAGGCGTGGGCGCGGCCGATCCCGTACTTCTTGGCCAGCTTCTGCGCCCGCGGCAGCACCGGGTCGACCACCGCCACCACGGTCACGTTGCGCACCGACTTCAGCACCATCAGGTGCACGTCGGCGATGAAGCCGCCACCGATCAGGGCGAGGCGGGTGGCGCGGCCGGAGACAGTCGCCGACTTCGGCGCAGGAACGGTTGGCTGAGTGGCTGGCACGAGTGAAGAAGCGTTCGACGGATGCTGCAGGCACGGACGGGTCCGCGCAATCGTGGCGTTCCCCGACTCGCACGGCGATGATGCGCAGCCGCATGGTCGTGCCGATCCGCGCCTGGTTCCCGTTCGCATTCCTGCTGCTGACCGTGCCGACATCGGCGCAGCAGGCCACCGAACTGACGTTGGCGACGGTGCTGCAGCGCGGCGCCGCGCTGGTGCCGAATCCGCCGACGGTGCTGTGGCTGCCGGGCGGCCACGACGCCACCGTGGTCCGCACCGATGCGACCGGCAACCAGACCCTGCACCGCGTCACCGACGGCGCCGTGGTCGAGGCGCCGATCGCCGATGCCAAGGCGATCCGCAGCGCGCTGCAGGCGGCCGGCGGCGCCGATGCCGCCGACGGACCGGCGCGTTTCCCGACCATGCAGTGGCTCGATGCCGACACGCTGCGGCTCGAAACGGGACGCTCCGTGCATCGTTGGCAGCTCGGCGCCCAGCAGCTCGCGACGTGGTTGCAGTGGCCACCGGCGAACGCCGACGCCGCCGCGCGCGCCGCGGTGGCGCCCGGCGACGAACGCTGCGCCTACGTGCACCAGGACCAGCTGTGGCTGCTCGAACGGTCGGGCCGCCGCCGCCAGCTCACCTTCGACGGCGGCCCCGACCTCGTCTACGGCGATGCCGCCCACCGCGCCGAGTTCGGCATCGAGCGCGGCCTGTTCTGGAGCGATGACGGTCGCTTCCTGGCGTTCTATCGCGAGGACCTGCGCGGCGTGGCGCCGTATCCGTACCAGGAACTCGGCGCCGCGCCGCGGCCGCGCGCCGGCCGCTATCCGATGGCGGGCGGCGCCCACGCGAAGGTCACGATCGGCGTGCTCGACACCACCGACTTCGGCGTGCGCTGGCTCGATGGTGATCCCGCCGCCGACGTCTACTGGACCGGTGTGCATCCCGGGCCGGGTCCGGTCGTGCACGTGACGCAGGTCGAGCGCGGCCAGGATCGGCTGCGGCTGCTGCGCTTCGATGCCACCACCGGCAAGCAGCTGGCGGTGCTGCTCGAGGAACAGGACGCCGAGTGGGTCGAACCGGAGCACCCGCCGACGTTCCTGCCCGACGGCCGGTTCGTGTGGTGGTCGCAGCGCTCGGGTCATCGGCACCTGTGGTTGCACCAGGCCGACGGCGGCAATGCGGTGCAGGTCACCAAGGGGGCGTTCGACGTGCAGGCGCTGCTCGGCCTGCAGCCCGACGGCAAGGGCATCCTGTTCGAGGCCTCGGGCGAGGATCCGCGCCAGCGCCATCTGTTCGCCGCGGGGCTCGACGGCAACGAGGTGCGGCAGCTGACGCGCGAACGTGGCACCCATCGCTGCACGCTGTCGCCGGACGGACTGTGGGCCGCGGAGCTCTGGTCCAACCTCGAAACCCGTCCGACCGCGCGCCTGCTCGACCTCGCCACCGGCGCGGCCACCGCACTGCCGCAGCCGCCCGATCCACTCGCCGCGGTGCCGATGCCGACGCAGCGCCTGTTCCAGGTGACGACCGACGACAGCACGGTGCTCTACGGCCATCTGGCGCTGCCGCCGAACCTCGCCGAGGGCCAGCGCTGTCCGGTGCTGCTCTACGTCTACGGCGGCCCCCATGTGCAGCTGGTCACCGACCAGTGGCTCGGCGGTGCGCCGCTGTGGCTGCAGGCGCTGGCGGCCGAGGGCTACATCGTCTGCCGGCTCGACAACCGCGGCACGCCGAACCGCGGCAGCGCGTTCGAACAGGCGGTGCACCGCCGGCTCGGCGTGCTCGAGGTGCAGGACCAGCTGCGCGCGGTCGAGTGGCTGCGGCAGCAACCGTTCGTCGACGGCGAGCGCATCGGCGTGCACGGCTGGTCGTACGGCGGTTACCTGACGCTGCGGCTGCTGCTGGCGGCGCCGACCACGTTCGCGTGCGGGGTCAGCGGTGCGCCGGTCACCGATTGGGCGATGTACGAGACCGGCTACACCGAGCGCTACATGGACCTGCCGACCGAGAACCCGGAGGGCTACGCGGTGTCGAGCTGCCTGCCGTACGTCGGCGAACTGCAGCGCCCGCTGCTGCTGGTGCACGGCACCGACGACCGCACCGTGATGTGGTCGCACAGCCTCGCCTTCGTCGACCGCGCGATCGCCGCCGGCAAGCAGCTCGACTACTTCCCGTACCCGATGCAGCAGCACGCGCTGCAGGGCCAGAGCAAGCAGCACTTCCTCGGCCTGCTGCACGACTGGCTCGGCAAGCACCTGCGGCCCGGCGAACGCAAGCTCGATCCGCCGAAGCCGCCACCGGCCGAACCCCCACCTGCACCAGAAGCTCCGAAGAAGGAAGGCGGCGGCTAGTGCCATTTGCTACAGGAACACTCCTCGTGACCGATCTCGCCACCCTGCAAGCCGCCACGGCCGCCCGCGGCCTCCGCACCCTGGGCCCGTTCCCCTCTCCGAACGCCGCGATCGCGGCGATGCACACGCTCGCCGCCGACGAACACGACCGCGCCCGCTGGGCCGCGGTGCGCACCACCGACGCCGGCATCGTGTTCGTCGCCGACGGCGGCGCGGGTCTCGACCTGGCGCCGTGCCAGCCACTGTTCGAACTCGCCGACAAGCGCGAGCGCAGCGACCTGCTCGCGATCGTGCACGGCGCCGGTCTGCCGGCCGGCTGTTCGGTGCTGTGGGACGTCGAGAACCTCGCCTACTTCGCGTCGCCGGGCGCCGCCGAGGCGTTCTTGCTGCGCCGCCGCGACCGCCACGCCGAAGCCGATCGCCTGCTCGAATGCGGGCTGTGGGCCAGCCGCAGCGAACGCGGGGTCGCGGTGGTCGCTGCCGACGAAGGGCAGATGCTGGCGGTGTCGTTCCTGCTGCGGAAGAAGGGCTTCCTGCCGCAAGCGGTGCGCGAGCTGTCCGGCGATCGGCAGATGCCGTTCCCGAAGGCGACGCCGCCGTTCGATCCGGCGATCGCACGCGAGCTCGCCGAGCAGCTGCAGGAGTCGGCGCCGGGGCCGCGGCGGTCGATCGAGAAGTACGTCGCGTATCTCGGCGCGTTCCGCTGTCGCGAGCTCGCCGCGGCCGCGGTCGAGCTGGCGGCGCACCCGGAGTGGCCGGTGGCGGAGGTACATGCGCGGCTGGTGGCGCTGGGCTGGAACGCGGCCGGGCTCGCCGAGACGGTGCCGGCGATCGATCCGCGGGTCAGTGTGTACGGGCCGCGCACGGTCGGCGGCGTGTGGTTCCAGCTGCTGTCGAAGTGGATCGGGCCGCGGCTGGCCGGCTGGATCGAGCGACAGGGCTGAGGTTCGGCGAGGTTTGGCGCGCGGCGCTGGCCTTCCTCTGCGCGCCGGGGTAGCGTGTGGGACGCGTCGGGCAGTAGCGCAGTTTGGTAGCGCGACTGGTTTGGGACCAGTAGGTCGGAGGTTCAAATCCTCTCTGCCCGACCACTTCCTGCCGCGCCGAAGGACGAGCGGAGAGTTCGCAGCGGACGCACCATTGCAACCCGGTGGCACCCCGCCCCACCGCGCTGGATGCCTCGACCATCACGATGGAAAGAGCTGTTGGTGAACTGTTTCCATTCGTGCGCGACCTGCTAGCTTGCTGCGCGAAGGAACCTCGTCCGTGCCCAACGACTCAAGCCTCGCTCCTGGCGCCCGCGTCGTCGTCCGCGACGAAGAGTGGATGGTCCGCCGCACCGAGAAGGCCACGCCCGGTGGCCGCGCCGTGTATGTCGTCGGCCTGTCGGAACTCGTGCGCGGCAAGGACGCCATCTTCCTGACCGACCTCGACCGGATCAGCGAGCTCGCGCCCGAAGCGACAGACCTGGTCACCGACGCCAGTCCTCAATACCGCCGCACGCGCCTCTATCTGGAAGCGCTGCTGCGCCGCACGCCGCCCCCCGCCGGCGACGACCGGATCTACCTGGGCCACAAGGGCGCGCTGAACAACGCGCCCTACCAGCTGCACCCGGCGGCCAAGGCCCTGCGCCAGCCGCGCCCCCGGCTGTTGATCGCGGACGGCGTCGGCTTGGGCAAGACGATCGAAGTCGGCATCCTGCTCACCGAACTGATCGAGCGCGGCCGCGGCGGCCGCATTCTCGTCGTCGCGCTGAAGTCGATCCTCGCCCAGTTCCAGAAGGAGCTCTGGGCCCGCTTCACGATCCCGCTCGTGCGCCTCGACTCGGTCGGCATCCAGCGCGTGCAGTCGAAGATCCCGACGAGCATGAACCCGTTCCATTACTTCGACCGGGTCATCATCTCGATCGACACGCTGAAGAAGGACGCGAAGTACCGCCGCTATCTCGAGCAGTGCCACTGGGACGCGATCGTGATCGACGAGTGCCAGAACGTGGCCGATCGCAGCGGCACGCAACATGGCGGTCGCACCACCGCCCAGCGCGCACAACTGGCGAAGCTGCTCGCCCACACGACCGACGCCCTGATCCTCACCTCGGCGACGCCGCACGATGGCAAGAAGGAGAGCTTCGCGAGCGTCATCCAGCTGCTCGAGCCGACCGCGATCGCCGACCGCTCCGACTACGGCATGGCGGACATCGCCGACTACTACGTGCGACGCTTCAAGAAGGACATCGCGCACGAAGTCGGCGACGCGTTCCAGGAGCGCATCCCGGATCCCCAGCACATCGAGGCCAGCGCCGCCGAGAACGCGGTCTTCGCCAGCCTGCAGGGCATCGAGTTCCGGACCGTGGCGACGCAGCGCAACTCGCGCGGCATCCTGTTCCGCACGCTGCTGCTGAAGTCGTTCCTGTCGTCCCCCGCCGCCCTTCGCAGCACGATCGACGAACGCCTGGCCACCCTCGCGAAGGCCGATTCCGCCCATCTCGGTCCCGACGCCGTTGCCGGCGATCGCCACGCCTTGCAGCAGCTGCGCCAGCTGGCCGATGCCGTCACCCCCGAGTCCTTCCGCAAGTACCAGCACCTGCTGGCGCATCTGCGCAAGCTCGGCTTCGGCAAGAAGAGCAACGACACCCGGGTCGTGTTGTTCTCGGAGCGCATCGACACGCTGGAGTTCCTGCGCGCCCACCTGACCCAGGACCTGGGCCTGCGCGAGGAACAGCTCGCCATGTTCAGCGGGCAGCTCGACGACCAGTCCCAGGCCACCATCGTCGACGCCTTCGGCAGCGAGGACAGCCCGCTGCGGCTGTTGCTGGCCTCGGATGCCGCCGCCGAAGGGCTCAACCTGCACTACTACTGCCACCGGCTCGTGCACTTCGACCTGCCCTGGTCGCTGATCACGCTCGAGCAGCGCAACGGACGCATCGACCGCTACGGCCAGCCGCACCAGCCGGTGCTGACCTACCTGCTGACGCGACCCGCCGACCCCGACCTGCGCGGCGACCTGCGCATCCTCGACCTGCTGATCGAGAAGGAACAGGAAGCCCACCAGACGCTCGGCGACGTGCGCTGGCTGCTCAAGCTGCATGATGCGGAACGCGAGGAAGAGCACATCGCCAAGGGCATCGAGGCCGGCACGAAGGCAGAGGCATTGCTCCAGCCTGCCGCCGCCGAGGACGACTTCCTGTCGATCCTGCTCGGCGGCAAAGCCGGCGACACCGCGCAGACCGCCTCCGACCCGACCCTGTATCCGGACGACCTGACCTACTGCCGTGAGGCGATGGACTTGCTGTCCTCGGATCGCAAGCAGGACGCTCCCGATCGCGAGCTGCAGGTCGAGCACCATGAACACGCGCAGGGCTTCACACTGCACCCACCTGCCGACCTGAAGCACCGGCTCGCCTACCTGCCACCCGAACTGCTGCAGCAGACGCAAGGCTCGCAACCGGTCCTGAAGCTCACCGCCGACCGCAAGCGCGTGATGGCCGCCCTCGAAGAGGCCCGTCGCAAGCAGGGCGCCTGGCCCGAGTGGCAGCTGCTGTGGGAACAGCACCCGGTCTGCGAGTGGCTCGACGACACCCTGGTCGCCACGTTCGACCGCCACGAAGCGCCGGTGCTGCAGATGCAGCGCGGCATCGGTCGCGATGAGACGGTGTTCCTGGTGCAAGGCCAGCTGACCAACGAACGAGGCCAGCCGCTGGTCGTCGAGTGGTTCGGGGTGTCGTGCCAGGGCGACGCACCGCGCAGCATCCGTCCGCTCGGCCAGTTGATCGCCGACACCGGCCTCGACCGGCCCCAGGCCAATCCGGGGCGGGCGCTCGCCAACGCCGCCCGCGACCACCTCCGCGCGATGCTGCCCGCCGCGATCGACCACGCGCGCCAGCATATGGAAGACGTGCGTAAGCAGCGGGCCGCCGGCCTGGCGCCGGGGCTGCGCGAGAACCTCAGCCGACTCGGCGCCTGGCACCAACGTCGCCTCGAGCAGATCCGCGGCGAACGCGTCGAGCACGAACGGCAGGGCCGGACGCTATCCGCCCCGACCCGCCGCCGCCTCGAACAGGAAGAGCAGTACGTGCAGCGGATCAAGCAGGAGCGCCACGAGTGGCTCACGCAGGGCGTGACCACCAACCCCAACGCCTACCTCCGCATCGCCGCGGTGCTGGTGTCGGCATGACGCTCTCCTTCGCCGGCATCGAGAACGTCGAGTTCTATTCCGGGCACTACCTGGACTCGGTCCTCGAAGGGGACCTGAAGACCGTGTTCGAAGGCTGGGCCACCGCCGAACGCGACCAGGCCACGCGCCCACCGTGGAAGGCTCTCGAAGCCCTCGCCAACCGCTGGTTCCAGCAGAGCCGTGCCGCCGCCGACGAGAACGACGCCCACGCCCGGCTGCGCCACGCGCGCGACTTCCACGCCGACCTGCTGCAGGCCCTCGGCTACCCCTACGCGCCCGAACTGCTCGAACTCGACGAGGACACGCACCTGCCGGTGCTGGCGACCACGACGCGCGACCAGCGGCCGTTCCTCTGGGTGCTCGAAGCGCCCTTCGCCCCCGCCCGCGGCGAGGACCACGATCCGCTCGACGAAACACCGCGCCATCCCGACCACCAGGATCCGCTATTCCAGGCCCGACTGCCGAAGCAGACGTTCCGCGAGCTGCTCGATGACACGCTGTTCCGGGTCGAAGGCATGCCCGGCGGCGGACCGCGCTGGGTGCTGTTCCTGTCCGGCGACGAGGCGATCCTGACCGAACGCAACAAGTGGCTGCAAGGCCGCCTGCTGCGTTTCTCGTGGAAGGAACTGTTCACGCGCCGCGACCCCGACGCCCTGAAGGCCACGGCCGGGCTGCTGCACCGCGACGTGCTGGCCCCCGACTCCGGGCTCTGCCTGCACGACACGCTCGACGAGAACAGCCACAAGCACGCGTTCGCGGTCTCGGGCGACCTCAAGCACGGCATCCGCCGCGCGCTCGAACTGCTCGCCAACGAAGCGGTCCACTACCGCCGCGAGACCAAGAAGGCGGTCTACAGCAACGAGGACTTCGCCAGCAAGCTGCGCGAGGAGTCGCTGACCTGGCTCTACCGGCTGCTGTTCCTGTTCTACGTCGAGGCCCGCAGCGAAGAGCTGCAGACGGTGCCGATGCGCTCGGGCACCTACCGCCAGGGCTACAGCCTCGAGACGTTGCGCGACCTGGAGCTGGTGCCGCTGCACACCGACACGGCGCAGAACGGCTTCTTCCTGCACGAGAGCCTGCAGACGCTGTTCCAGATCGTGCAGAAGGGCTTCCCGACCGCGCTGTCGGCGAAGGACCAGAAGGGTCAGCTCGGGCTGGACCTAGAGTCCCAGACCTCCGCGCACGGCATGAGCGTGACGGCGCTCAACAGCCCGCTGTTCGACGACTCCCGGCTCGACGCGCTGGCCGGGGTGCGCTTCCGCAACAAGGTCCTGCAGGAGGTCCTGCAGCTGTTGTCGCTGAGCAAGGAGGGCAAGAGCCGCAAGGCGCAGCGTGGCCGCATCTCGTACGCGCAGCTCGGCATCAACCAGCTCGGTGCGGTCTACGAGTCGCTGCTGTCCTACTCCGGCTTCTTCGCGCAGGAGGACCTGTACGAGGTGTGCAAGGCTGGCGAGAACGAGCTCGAGGCGGGCAAGTCGCGCGAGGACCTGCAGAGCTGGTTCGTGCCGGCGTCGCGCATCGGCGACTACCAGGACGACGAGATCGTCAAGGACGAGCACGGCAAGAAGCTCGTGCATCCGAAGGGCACGTTCCTGTTCCGGCTGGCCGGCCGGCACCGCGAGAAGTCGGCGAGCTACTACACGCCGGAGGTGCTGACGCGGTGTCTGGTGAAGTACAGCCTGAAGGAGCTGCTGTACGAGTCGAAGGAGGACGGGTCGCAGGGCGCGCCGAAGTTCTCCGCCGCCGAGCTCCTGCAGCTGACGGTATGCGAGCCGGCGATGGGCAGCGGCGCGTTCTTGCTGGAGGCGGTCGATCAGCTGGCGGATGCGTACCTGCAGCGGGCGCAGCAGGAACGTGGCGAGGCGATCGCGTCGAGTGAGTACCAGGAGCACAAGCGGCGGGTGAAGGCGCGGCTGGCGACCAACAACTGCCACGGCGTCGACCTGAACCCGGTGGCGGTCGAGCTGGGCAAGGTGTCGCTGTGGCTCGGCACGATGTACCAGGGCGGCAAGTGTCCGTGGTTCGGGCTGCGGCTGGCGGTCGGCAACTCGCTGGTCGGGGCGCGGCGGCAGGTGTTCCTGTCGAAGGACGTCGCGCGGGCCGGGTCGAAGACGGATCCGAACTGGCTCGGGCTGGTGCCGGTGGCGGTGCCGATGTTCGCGGATGCCGGGCTGCGGCTCGGTGACAAGGGCTGGGCGCTGCCGGCGCGGCCGAAGGGGTCGATCTACCACTTCCTGCTGCCGGCGGACGGGATGGCGCCGTTCGACGGCGACAAGGTGGTGAAGGAGCTGGTGCCGGACGCGGTGAAGGCGATCAAGGACTGGCGCAAGGCGTTCTGCAAGGCGTTCGACAAGGCGGATGTGGCGCGGCTGGAGAAGCTGTCCGACGCGGTGGATCGGCTGTGGGCGCAGGTGTGCCGGGAGCGGGCGTTGGCGTGTCGGGAGTCGACGGATCGGGTGGCGGTGTGGGGTGAGGATGGGTTCGGGGCGGGGCGGGCGGCCGGTTGAAGCTGGTGATGGATCTGTGGTGTGCGCTGTGGTTCTGGCCGCTGGATCAGGTGGCGAAGCTGCCGACGCGCGATGTGTGGTTGCGGGTGCTGGAGCTGGTGCTGGTCGGGCAGGTGGATGCGCGGGTTGCGTACGCGCAGGGTGGGTTGTTCACGGGTCGGCCGGCGGCGCAGGGGAAGTTGGGTCTGGATGCGGTGGCGGTGGCGGGTGTGAAGGTGGATGCGGCGGCGACGGGGGAACGGCTCGCGCGGCTTAAGGAGCTGTCGGCGGCGTTCGAGGCGCGGCGGCGGGAGGGGGCGGCGGAGTGTGGGTTGGCGGATGTGGCGGAGGTGGTCGCGGCGGAGCCGATGCTCGGGGTGGTCGAGCAGGTTGCGGGGCGACTGCGGTTCCATCATTGGGAGTTGCGGTTTGCGGAGGTGTTCGCGGGGCGTGGTGGTTTTGATCTGATCTTGGGGAATCCGCCGTGGATCAAGCTGCAGTGGAATGAGTCGGGTGTGCTCGGGGATGGCGAGCCGCGGCTGGTGATCCGGGGGCTCAGTGCGCCGGAGGTGGCGAAGGGGCGCGCGGAGATGCTGCTGGCGGGCGGGACGGTGCGCGCGAACTACCTGGAGGAGTTCGCGGACATGCAGGGCACGCAGGGGTTCCTGAACGACCTGCAGAACTATCCGCTGCTGAAGGGGGTGCAGACGAATCTGTACAAGTGCTTCCTGGCGGCGTCGCTGTGGGAGCTGTCGCCGAGGGGGATCAGTGGGCTGATCCACCAGGATGGGTTCTACAACGATCCGAAGGGTGGCAATGCGCGAGCGGGGATCATCCCGCGGATCTGCCTACACCTGCACTTCAGTAACAAGAAGCGGATGTTTCAGGCCATCAAGGACGAAAAGCACTTCGAGTTCACCATCGTGGCTCGCGAACCGCGCCGGCGATTCGTGATGTTCGGGAACGTGTTCCACCCGCTGACGATCGACCAGTCATTCACGCACGACGGCCGCGGCGAGGTGCCAGGCATCAAGAACGAGCAAGGCGACTGGGACCTGCGGGGGCACAAGAGCCGCGTGATCCAGGTCGACGAGAAGCGCATGCAGCTGTTCGCGGCGCTGCTCGACGAGCCGGGCACGCCCCCCTGGGAAGCGCGGCTGCCGGTGCTGATGTCCGAGCAGTTGGTCACGGTGCTGGAGAAGTTCTCGTCCCAGCCGCGGCGCCTCGGGGATCTGAAGGGGCAATACCTGGCCTCGGAGATGTGGCACGAGACCAACCAGCAGAAGGATGGCACCATCCGCGAGGAGAACCGCTACGCGAAGAACCTCGGCGAGCTGATCTACCAAGGGCCCCACTTCTTCGTCGGCAACCCGCTCTACCAAACGCCCAACGAAGGCTGCA
>JALORC010000129.1 GCA_025459175.1 Planctomycetota bacterium
CTGCTGGATCGCCTTGTTCACCTGCGCCGCACCGGTGCTCTGCTCGGCGCTCGCCGCCGCGATCTCCTGCACCAGCTCCGCCGTCTTGCGGATGTCCGGCACCAGCTTCAGCAGCATCTCGCCCGCACCCTCGGCCAGCTTGACGCCACCGCCCGACAGCTTGCTGATCTCGGCCGCCGCCGCCTGCGAACGCTCGGCGAGCTTGCGCACCTCGGACGCGACCACCGCGAAGCCCTTGCCGTGCTCGCCGGCCCGCGCCGCCTCGACCGCCGCGTTCAGCGCCAGCAGGTCGGTCTTGCGCGCGATCTCCTCGATGATGTTGATCTTCTCGGCGATCTCGCGCATCGCCTTCAGCGTCTGCGACACGGCATCGCCCGAGGTCTTGGCGTCCTCGGCGGCCTTGGCGGCCAGCTTCTCGGTCTGCCGCGCGTTGTCGGCGTTCTGCTGGATCGAGGAGTTCATCTCCTCCATCGACGAGGTGGTCTCCTCGGCGGACGACGCCTGCTCGCTGGCACCTTGCGCCAACTGCTGCGCGGTCGCGTTCATCTGCTCGCTGCCCGAGGCGACACTGTTCGAGGCCTCGGAGACCTCGCCGACGATGCTGCGCAGGTTGTGCAACATCTTCTCCAGCGCCTTGCCGAGCGAGTCCTCCGCCGACAACAGCCGCAGCTCCTGGGTCAGGTCGCCTTCGGCGATCGCGTCGGCTACCGACACCGTGCCTCGCAGCCCGCCGACCATCGTGTTCAATGACGCCGCCATCTGCCCGATCTCGTCCCGGCCGGCGACCACCAGCTCGACCGCGAGGTCGCCCTTGGCGACCCGGCCGATGGCCGCGGAGGCGAGCGCCAGCGGGCGCGTGATGCCCACCGTGATGCGCCAGGCGACCGCGAGCGCGATGGCCATCGCCACCGCGGCACCGATCCACAGCACCACGAGCGAGGTGGTGATCGAGGCGTCGACGGCAGCCACGGCGGTCCCCGCGACCCTGGTGTTGAGCTCGCGCAGCGACTCCATCGCCTTCATCCAGCCCTCGAACGACGGCTTGACCCGATCGTCGTTGAGCTGCCGCGCCTGCTCGGTCTTCTGCTCGCGGCTGAGCTGCAGCATCTCGGTGCGGCTGGCGACGTATTCGCCGAAGAATCGCTGCAGATCGGCGAACAGCTGGCGATCCTCCTCGCCCGAGATCAGCCGCTGGTAGACCTCCTGCAGCCCGACCTGTCGCGACTTGCAGTCCGTCAGCTCGACGTCGATCTGGGCCTTCACCTGGGGGTCCGGGTTCAGCACGTGGTTCAGGGCCCGCGTGTAGCCGACCGCGGCGCGACTGCCCATCTCACTGAGTGCCGCCACGCTCGGCAGGCTGTTCAGTCGCACCGTGTCGGAGGACACGCTGATGGTGCCCAGCTGTCGGTGCGAGACACCGACGATCGCGGCGATGAGGAGGAGTACCGCCGCGAAGCCGGCGCCGATGCGTTTGCCGATGTTCCAGTCTTTCATACGAGGATGTTGGTCGAGGAGTTGAGGTTCGGTTCGTTGACGGTCATTGGCCCGCGGCGACGGTCTCGCGCCCGGCCGCACCCTGCATCAGGTTGCAGTCGACGGCCGAGAACACGGCCGCCATGTCGAGGATGATCAGGAACTGGTCGCCGCGGCGGTGCATGCCGCGGATCAGTTCGGTGCGCCAGCGCGATGCCAGTTCCGGCGGCGCACTGACCTGGGACGGTTCGATCTCGATGACTTCGTGCACGCTGTCGGCGAGACCACCGACGACGCAGACCTCGCCGTCGAGATCGATCTCCATCACGACGACCCGTGACATCAGCGTGTCGGCGATCGGCGGCAGCCCGAACTTGGCGCGCAGGTCGACCACCGGGATGGCGCGGCCGCGCACGTTGACGACGCCGCGCATGTACGCAGGCGCCGTGGGCACCTTGGTCACCTGGGCCAGCTCGAGGATCTCGCGGACCTGGACGACGTCGATGGCGAACAGCTCGTTGCCGAGCTGCAGCGTGATGTAGTGCGCGACGGACGTGATCGGAGTAGTCATGGTGAGGTCGTGGCGGGTTGGTGGATCGTGGCCTCGGTGGCGGTCGGTCCGACGGCGCCGCTCGCCGTCGCAGCGGCCGACTGCCGCACGAGACCGGCGACATCGAGGATCAGTGCGACGCGGCCGTCGCCCATGATGGTCGAGCCCGACAGCATCTCGATGCCGCGGCAGAAGCGGCCGAGCGGCTGGATCACGGTCTGGTGACTGCCGAGCACGCGGTCGACGACGATGCCGACCCGCTGTTCGGCGTGACGGACGATGACGACCTTCTCGACGTCCGGTCCCCCGCCGTCGAGGCCGCACATCGAGCGCAGTCGGATGTAGGGCACCAGCTCGCCGCGCACGGCGACCACCTGCCGCCCGTTGAACGCACCGCGCTCCTCGCGCTGCAGCTCGACGTTCTCGAGCACCGCCCCGGTCGGGATCACGTACTGCGCCTCGCCGACCGCGACCGCGAGCCCGTCGACGATCGCCAGCGTCAGCGGCAACGTGCAGGTGACGGTCGTGCCCAGCCCCGGCTCACTGGCCAGCGACACGGTGCCGCGCAGTCCTTCGATCTGCCGCTTCACCACGTCCATGCCGACGCCGCGCCCCGAGACGCTGGTGACCTGCGCCGCGGTCGAGAAGCCGGGCAGGAAGATCAGGTTGAAGATGTCGCGGTCGGAAGGCGTGGCGTCGGCGGTGACCAGACCGCGCTCGATGCCCTTGCGCAGGATCGCGGCCCGGTCCAACCCCTTGCCGTTGTCCTGGATGCGCACCACGACGTTGGAACCCTGGTGCGCGGCGGACAGACGGATCGTGCCGCGAGCCAGCTTGCCGCGCTGCACGCGCACTTCGGCCGGCTCGATGCCGTGATCGAGGCTGTTGCGGATCAGATGGATCAGCGGGTCGGCGAGCTGATCCAGCACCGTCTTGTCGATCTCGGTGTCGGCGCCCTCGGTGACCAGGTCGACCTCCTTGCCGAGCTCGGCCGACAGGTCGTGGACCAGCCGCTTGAAGCGACCGAACGTCGAGCCGATCGGCATCATGCGGATGCCGAGCACGGTGTCGCGCAGTTCGTTGATCAGCCGCTCGATCTGCTCGACCGACAGCAGCAGGTCGGCGCTGTCGACACGCGCCGCCACCTGCTGCAGCCGCGACTGGTTCATCACCAGCTCGCCGACCAGGTTGACCAGCCGATCGAGCTTCTCCGAGGTGACGCGGATCATCGCGTCCTTGGCCTGGGGCTTGCCCGGCACAGCGGCGGGTGCCGCCGGTTCCTTCGCCGGCGAGCTGCTCGGCGCCGACGGCGCCGCACCGGCGACCGGGGCCGCTGGCGCCTCGGCAACCGCGGTGGCCGCGGAGGCGGCGACGGCTTCGATGCGCAGGTCGCTGCCGTCCTCGACGAACAGGAACACGTCGCGGATCGCGTTCGGGCCGGCCGCGGTCCGCAGTTCGATGTCCCAGTGCACGAAGCACTGCTCCGCATCGAGCGTCGCCAGTGGCGGCACCGCATCGGTCAGGGCCCGCACCCGGCACGGGCCGAGTGCCCGCAGTTCGTCGAACAGCGCCTGCACGTTGGTGCCACGCAACAGGATGCCGGGATCGGGCCGGAACGAGATCCGGTAGTCGACCGCAGCGGCGCCGGCCGCTGCCGCTGGGGCCGCCGCGGCCGTGGCCGCCGCCTGGCTCGCCGCGGCATGGCTCGCGGCGGTGGTCGCGGTCGACTGACCCGACAGCGCCGCGAGCCGCGCGACGATGCGGCTGCCGGCATCGGCAGCGACGGCCGCACCGCCCTGCCGCGCCTGCAGCATGCCCTTGATCAGGTCCTTGGCCGCCAGCACGCAGTCGAGCAGACCGGGGCTGACCTCGAGCCGGCCGTTCCGCACCAGGTCGAGCGCCCCCTCGACGTGGTGCGTGAACTCGGCGACGTCGTCGAAGTCGAACATGGCGCCCGAGCCCTTCAACGTGTGGAAGGCACGGAACAGCTGGTTGACGGCATCGTCGTTGACGGCGCCGCCGTTCATGTCGAGCACGACGTCCTCGATCGTCGTCAGCAGGTCGTCGGCCTCGAGGAGGAACGTCTCGATCGGGTTGGGTTGAGCCATGTCGGCAGTCGGGTCGGAGTCAGTGGGTCGGGATCTCGGGGCAATCGATCAGCCGCCGAGCAGCTTCTTGGCGACGGCGACCAGCTGGTCCCCCTTGAACGGCTTGACGATCCAGCCGGTCGCCCCGGCCGCCTTGCCCTCCTGCTTCTTGCCGTCGGTGGACTCCGTGGTCAGCATCACGATCGGCACGAACTTGTGCTTGGGGTGCTTGCGCACCTCCTTGATCAGACCGATGCCGTCGAGGTTCGGCATGTTGAGGTCGGTCACGATCAGGTCGACGGCGGCGCCACCGAGCTTGCCCAGCGCGTCCTTGCCGTCGACGGCCTCGATCACCTCGTAACCGGCGCCGCGCAACGTGAAGGTGATCGTCTGCCGCATGCTGGCGGAGTCGTCCACGGTGAGAATCGTCTTGCTCATGGTTGGTCGGTGGATTCGAGGTCGATGCCGAAGGTCGCGCCGGCCGAGCGCACCGCGCCCGACAGCGTGTGCAGCGTGCAGAGCTGCTGGTTGGCCCGGGCGGACGCGCGGGCGGCGACCAGCAGCTGCAGACCGGCGAGGTCGCAACGGCTGACGCCGCCGAGGTCGAGGTGCAGGTCGCCCCGCATCGCTCGCGCGAGCAGTTCCTCGCGCAGCGCGGCCGCGTGCGCCAGATCGAGGTCGGGGCCGAGTGGCAGTCGGTCGCGCGCCGCGCACGCCGCTGCAGTCGAGCTGTCGGTGGATGTGGTCATGGCAGGGTCAGAACAATTCGATGTTGTCACCGAGGTCACCGCCGGCAGCGGCGCCCGCGAGCGCAGCGCCGGCCGGCGCCGCGACACCGCCGGTCACCGCGCGGTGGATCTCCCGTTCGCTCTCCATCGTGTAGGCGGCGAACGCCTCGGCCTCCTCGGCCTCGCCACCGGCCATCCCGGCGGTGGCGGGCAGCGCATCCCGAACGCACACGAGGTCCGTGCGGGCGCTGGCGAGGCCGTGATGCAGGCCGTCGAGGAAGCCGACGTCGGTCCGGGCCGCAGCCAGAACCGCTTGCTGCTCGGCATTGAGTTCGGGCAGTCGCGCGGCGCAGTCACCGACCCGCGCCGCCAGTTGTTCGAGGCGAACCAGGCCACCGTCGACGGTCGCGGCATCCAGCAGCGTCGTCGAGGCACCCGTCGCCGGGGCGCCGTCGCCCATCGCCTGCGAACTGCGGCGCACACGATCGAGCAGCGGCAGCACCTCGCCGACGATCACCGACGACTCGCGGGCTACCTCGTGCACCTGGATCGACAGCACGCCGAGCGCGGCGGCGGAGCTGCCGAGCCGCGACGTGTTGACGATCGCGTTCAACGCCATCAAGTGCATCCGCGCATTGGTCTCGCCGAGGCTCTCGATGTGGTCGGCCATGCGGGCGGCGATCTCGGCGGCCTGGGCGGCGGCCTGCGCCGAGCCGGTGCCGAGGTCGTCGGCCCGCTGGCGCAATCGATGCATGCCGCGCAGCTCGTCGGTGAGCCCACCGATCGTGACCGGCTGCCCGTCGCCGGCCGGCCGGGCGTGCAGCGAACCGAGCAGCTCCACCAACCGGTCGGTGGTGCGCCCGAGGCCAGCGAACGCGGCAGCGAGCTGACCGCGGGCCGACTCGATCTCGCCGGTGACGGCATCGAGCTGCGCCGCCTGGACCGCCAGCAGGCGACGCACGCCCCCCCGACTGCCGGCCGCGGCAGCGAGGGCCGCGGCCACGTGCTCGAGCTTCTGGCGCACGATGTCGCCGAACTGCAGGAAGTAGACGAGCTGGCCGGCATGTTCGTCGATCGCGCGCACGCAACCGGCGATGCCGTCGGCCATCGCACCGCAGCCGGCGAGCAGACCGTCGAGACCGCGCCCCGCCGCCGCCGCCACCGCCGCACAGTTGTCGCTCAGTCGACCGAGTTCGCCGAGGGAACTGCGGATCCGCGAACTCGAGGCGGCCTGCTCCGCGCGCGCCGCTGCCGCCTGCTGCGTGACCTGCACCCCGAGCTGGGCCACGGCCTTCTCCAGCGCGACCAGTTGGCCGATGAAGTCCTGGAACGAGTCCTCCTGGCTCGGCAGTCGTGCGCACTCGATCGAGAAGCCGAGGCGGGTGACACCGAGCTGGGTCGCGACGCCCTTCAGCCGGCGCCCGGCGTGTTGCAGCGCCGCCAGCGCCGCGCTGTTCGTGTCGAGTTCGGTCAGCCGCTGGTTCGAGCTGGCGAGGCTCTGCTGCAGCGCGTCGTAGGAGCCCTGCACCAGGCGAGCCACGTCGTTGCTGCGGATCTCCTGCAGGCGCGCACCGACCTCGGTCGCCAGCTCGCTGCCCGCGCGCGACAGCGCCGACAGCTTGCCGTGCAACGTCGCCAGCCCACTGGTGAGCCGCAGGAAGTCGGGCTCCATGCGCCGCGACTCGCCGGCGATGCGCGCCGCCAGTGCCGCGACCTGTCGGGCCGTGGCATCCGCCCCCCCACTGGTGCGTGAGATCGCGCTCTCCTGGTGGCCGGGTCTGGGCATGCAGCGTGGTCGGCGGCACGCCCACTCCATCGTGGACGCATCCCCCTTGGTGCAAACCCGATCGTGCGATCCGGGCCGCCAGCTCAATGGGGAAAGCCCGCGCGGGATTGCCCGCAGTCCCTCGCCGCCCGGCCTACTGCGTCACGACGACGAGCACCGGCGCCTGCTCGGCGTCGAGCCAGCGCAGCAACGCCGCGACATCGTCGCGGGCCAGCGCCACGCAGCCCGAGGTCGGCTCGTCCGGTCCCTTCCAGACGTGCAGGAAGATCGCGCTGCCGCGCCCGGGCTCGACGGGTTCCGTGTTCCAACCGAGCACGGCGCCGAGTTCGTACTGGTCGTCGTCGCGACGCATCGCCTCGGCGCTGCACGCGGGCTTGCCGGTCACCCACGTGTTGTACGCCGGCGAACGCGGGTCATCGACCCACCAGTCGTCGGCGGTCGCCTGCCGGTAGCGCAGCTTCGTCGCAAGGTGCGGCGCGTAGCCGAACGCCGGGCCGATCGCATGCACGCCGGACGGAGTGCCGCCATCGCCCTCGCGTTTGGCCTCGGCTCGCACCGCGCCGGTTCGTCCGAGGATGGCGGTCATCGGCGCCAGCACCGCGCGCCATTGCTCCCCGTCGCGCCCGAACGCCACCAGCTCGGCGCGACACGAGCCGGGTGCCACCGGCCGCACGACCACGGCCTGCCGGTGCTGGCGCGGGATCCGTTCGAGCTCGTGGTGGATCGGCATGGCAGCGGTGCACGACCATGCGGCAGCGGCCAGCAGCGCGGTCGCGACCGCGGTCGGCGTCACTCGTAGACCAGCCACAGCGGCCCCGGGAACAGGTAGCTGAGCCCTTCGCGCAGCCGATCGCGCCAGTTCTCCCAGTTGTGGCCGTCGTGCGCCTCGCGGAAGCGCACCTGCATGCCGGTCTCCTGCAGCTGCGGCACCAGCGAACGGTTGTAGTAGATCAACGACTCGTAGACGCCACACGACACGAACACGCTGTCGGCCGGCCGACCCGGCGCGCGGCGGAACTCGTTGACGAATTTGACCACCGGATCGAACACCGGGCCGCGGTCGTGGTCGCCGATCTCGGTGAACACGAACGAGCCCGACTGCAGCAGCAGCTTGCCGAAGTAGCCGGGGTGCCGCCACGCCGTCGACAGCGACGACACCGCGCCGAAGCTCGCCCCCATCAGCGCGCGCGCCGACGGATCGCGCACCAGCGGCAGGATCTGCTCCATCTGCGGCACCAGGTCCTTGACCAGGAAGTCGGCCTGGCGCGGATCGGCGGCGTACTCGCGCATGCGATCGCTGGCCTGGGTCATGATCGCGATCAGCGGCGGGATCTCGAGCCGATGGATCAAGTTGTCGAGGATCGTCTGCAGGCTGGCGAAGCCGAGGTAGTCGAAGCCGTCGTGCACGACCAGCAGCGGGTAGCGCCGCGTCTGCCGGAACCGCGCCGGCCGGTAGACCTTGATCGGCCGCCAGTCGCCGAACACCTTGCTGTCGACGTGGCGGTCCTCGATCGTGCCCCGGCGCGCCTCCGGGTCCTCGAGGCTCCACTCCGGCGGGCAGTAGCCCTCGCCGTAGACCACCGAGTTGGCGCCGAACGGGTCGCGCGCGGTGTGCTTGTTCAGCGGGTCGCGGATCAGCGTGCCGCGGCCGAACATCGCCACGCCGATCTTGTACTCCATGCGCGACTTCGGCGGCAGGTCGAGCTGCAGCACCCAGGTGTCGCCGTGGCGCAGCCGGCGGAACGGCAGCGAGCCCGGCAAGCCGTGGATCCAGTGCTGCAGCGTGACCTCCTGCGCTTCGCCGCGGAACAGGAAGGTCACCGAGCGACCCTCGACGTGCGGGAACTCGGTGTCCTGCAGCAACGCTGCCAACGCAGCGGGGCCGCTGCCGACCGCCTGTTCGATGCGTTCGACGAGGCTCATGCGCCCACCTCCGCCACCAGACCGTCCTCGGTGAACCGCCGCGTGCCGGGGTGCGCCGACCAGCGGCTGCCCTTCCAGTCGACGCGCGAACCACCGTCGAACAACACGCACAGCGCCGGCGCGAACCGGCGCGCGAACACCTGCACATCGCGCTCGTCGTCGCTGCGCAAGCGCTTGTTCGCGTGCGGCAGCACGACCAGGTCGGGCAACAGGCCGAAGCCCGCCTCCATGACCTCGGCATGCGCACTGCCCTGCGGCGGCGAGTCGTGGAACAGCACGATGCGTTCGCAAAGCGCCATCGCCCCGGCCGACCAGGCGATCAGCGGGCGGTCGCCGTACAAGCCGAACAGGTCGAACAGGCGCAGGCGGTGCAGCAACACCGCGATGTGGCCGCCCGCCACCAGCAGGCAACCGGCGCCGTCGAGCATGGCCTTAAGCTCCCGTCGCTCGCGCTGCACCGCCGCGCGCTCGCCGGGCCGCACCCGCTGCTCGAACTCGGCATGCACCTGCCGCACCCGTTCGACGTGCTGGCTGTCGAGCCCCTGCAGCATCACCAGCGCATCGTGGCGCTCCGCCGCCAACCAGGGGTCGTTGGCGGCCTGGCGCCGGAACAGCTCCTTGGTGGCGTCCATCGCGCCCTGCAGGCGCAGGCGATAGAGCTCCTGCACCCGCCGCAGCGTGTCGTGGCGCTGCCGCATCGCCGCCAACAGCTCGCGGTCGCGTTCGAAGATGCGTTCGACGCGGGCCCAGACCTCGAGGTTCTGCACCGGCCGCGCCACGTGCTCGCGCAGTTCGTGGTCCTCGTTCTCGCGCTCTTCCCAGCCCGCGGTGACCACGGCCAGCGGCCGGTCGTCGCGACCGACCAGCGCCTGCACGGCGGGAGCCACGATCTTGACGTGGCGTTGCGGGCCCAACAGGATGGCTCTGGACAGCATGGCGGGAGAACCTCCATACCCGTTGCCGCGAGGCGAAGGAAGCACGCCATGCGGCCACCGCGGTAGCATCGTGCACCGCCCCCGGATCCCTTTCACAACCACCATGCAAACGACTCGTCTGCTCACCCTGGTACCCCTGCTGGCGCCGGCCCTCCTGGCGCAACAAGGCGTCATCCCCGGCCTCGACGGCAGCCTGACCAACAACGCCAGCCCGACCTACTTCGGCCGCCGCGGGCCCGCCCATCCGAACGGCCAGATCGCGATGGCGATGTCGTACTCGATGTGCAATCCGGGCACGGTGCCGATCCAGTGGACCGCGCCGATGAACCCGAACCACCCGATGTTCGCGATGATGGTGGTGCGCGAGTCGAACGGCCGGCTCGAACAGCTCACCAACGAGACCGAGACCTACGTCAAGCACGCGTTCAGCGCCGCCAACTCGGCGAGCACCTGCGGCGGCACCTGCCAGGCGACCGGCAGCGGTCTGCGCGTCAACTGCACCGACGTCTACGGCGCCGGCCTCAACGCCAACCGCTTCTACCTCGGCCCGGCCAACGAGATCGACCCGTGGACCGGCACCTGGAACCCGATCGGCAGCTACTTCGATCGCGGCGACCCGGCGGTCGCCCCGCCGCAGAACACCGACGGCGTGCGCAGCCTCACCAGCGGCACCACCGGGGTGTTCACCGATCCGGTGCGCAACCGCATCGCGCTGAAGGAGCAGGACCTGCTGGTGCCCGGGCGCCTGTTCTACTGCTGCCACATCATCTGCAAGGGCGAGGACGGCGACCTGCACTGGAACAACCTCGGCCATCGCGAGATGACGGCGAGTTGGAACGGCTCGACGTGGAGCTTCGGTCTGCCCAACTCGTTCGTCAGCGGCAGCGTGCTCAACGCGTGGGCCGGGGCCACGGTGAGCAACGGCCGCAACGGCGACGACGACGGCCACTTCGTGGTCGCGGTCAAGACCACCGCGCTCGGCGGCGGGCTGTGGCACTACGAGTATGCGCTGCAGAACTTCGACAACCACCGCGGCGGCGCCACGCTGCGCATCCCGGTCAACCCGACCACGCCCGTCACCAACCTGTCGTTCCGCGACCCCAATGACGATCCGCTCGACGGTTGGATCGCCAGCCGCCAGGGCGCCGAGCTGGTGTTCACGGCGCCGGCGAACAACCCGCTGAACTGGAACAACATCTACAACTTCGGCTTCGACTGCGACGTGCCGCCGATCGCCGGCAACGTCGTCGTCGACCAGGCGCGGCTCGGCGCCGGCGCACTGTCGGTGACGATCGGCACCCGGGTGCCGGCCGGGCTCGCCGCGGTGACGGCGCTGGGGGTCGGCTGCGGCGCCCCGGCGCCGGTGCTGGCGACCAACGGTCTGCCGGTGATCCCGAACGCGGGCTTCGCCTTCACCGTCGCGGCAACGCCGTTCGCACCGGTGATCGTCTACGGCGCGGCAGGTGCCGCTGCGACGCTGCTGGCGCCGGGCTGCACGCTGTATCTCGACAACCCGGTCGTCACCCACGGCGTGCACACCGCGAACGCCGCCGGTCAGGTGCTGTCGCCGCTGGCGATCCCGAACTCGCCCGCGCTCGAGGGCACGCGGCTCGCGTGGCAGGCCGTCGAAGTGACCGCCGGTGGGCCGGTGTTCGGCTTCCTCGCGCTCAGCAACGGCATCGAGACGCTGGTCGCGGTGCGCTGAGCGAGGGCGGTGGCGGCGGGGAAAACGTTCTCAGCCACTGCCGAACGGCGTCATTCCTGCTCCGCGAGCGGGTCAGTGCTGCACGGTCAGTTGCAGCGCCGCTCCCAGGCGCGTCGGTTGCGATGCCGACGCGCCGAACGACTGCACGGCCAGGCTGGTGCCGACCAGCAGCGGATCGTTCGGCAACGCCAACGGCCAATCGAGCCTGCGCTCGGCACCGACCACACCGAAGGCACCGACGACGGCCGCGGACGGGTCCAACAGCAGCTCGCCGAACGGCGTCGGCACCCCGGGGATCAACATCGACGAGGCGATCAACGCACCGATCCCCGGTTCGACCGCCGCCGAGAATCGGATCTGCGTGCCGATCCGCAGCGCGTTGCGATGCCAGGCCTGCGGCAGACCGATCTGCTGCACCAACGACACCAACAGCGGATCGCTCTGCGCCGTCGGGCCGATGCACTCGTCGAGCCCGTCGGCACGCACGCGCAGGGTGTGGCTGAAGAAGCCTGCGCTGATGGTGATCGCCGAGAAGAAATCCTGGGCGGGCGACGTGGTGACGAGGCCGGCGATGCCGAGGTGATCGCTGCCCGCGTCGAATCGCGCGAGGAACTTCACGCCGGCAGGCAACCCGAGCGTGTCGAACAGTGGCTGCGCATGTTGACTGAGCGGCGTCACCATGTCGCCGTCGCCGACAACCATGCCGAACGGGACGCTCACCGCGCTGACGACCGGGCCCACGATCGAGGTGGGATCGAACGGGGCGAGAGCGAATCCGGCGCGGTAGCCGGGGTTGGCGGCCAGCACCAGCGCTGCCACCCCACCCCCCATCGAATGGCCGGCGACCAGCATGTTCTGGGTGTCGAATGCGCCGGTCAGCAGGGTGCCGGGAGCGACATTGGCTGCGGGCAGCAGGCCATGGGTGGCGATGGCGTCGGCCTCCTGCAGGACAAAGTCGAAGCGGGCCGTGTCCAGGGCGACGACCGCGAAGCCACGTTCGGCCCAGGCCTTGGCGAGCAACGAGTAGTCGCTGCCGATCCTGCCATAGCCATGGAGGAAGACGACGACCGGCCAACCGGTCGGCGAGGGCAGTACCGGCGCGTCCTGGCCGGCGGCCGTCGCCGGGTAGCTGACCCGAGCCAGCAGGATGGCCGATCCAATCCCCACCGTGTTGGCCCACGCCACGTCATGGACCCCGACCAGGTACGGAACCTGGGCCGAGGCCAGACCGGTCGTGAGCAGTCCTGAGAGCAGGGCTCCGCAATGAAGCGCCCTGGCAATACAGATCGGCAACAAAGAACAGAAGACAGAGTGTCTTGGTGACACGCAATGCTCCGGCAAAATGTGGCACAGCCAGGCTTTGGACAGTGCGACTGGGATTTTACTTCGACCTCCGCCGGGGCAGCTGCGGCCAGGAAGGCTGGTCGCATTCCCATCGGCGGAACACGTCTCCCATTGCTACGGCTCGCTCGCACCTTTCCTTGAAATCAACAATATCTGTCCGAACCAGCGATCACCAAACGGCCATCCATCTAATGCTTCGGAAATAACGCCATAGCTTGTTTACAAACAAGACATGGCGGCTGCATGGACCATCACGATGAATCGCTATGAATACTCAATTTAATTGGAATCAGCGCCAAGCAACTCACCATCGCGGCGGAACGCCGATCGCGAAACCCGGATCTTCAAAATGCTCCAACAGTGATGGCAATCGAGTTGCTGGCGGTGCTCTCGAGGAACGCCAGACTCGGATCCACCTCGAGCAAGACGAGCTGTTGATGCAAAGTCAATCCAGCAAGGGCAACGGAATTTGGGATCGGGAGCGAGGTGTCGACCGCACCGGCATTCGAGACGGTCCATTCGGTGAAGTCGTCGGTCACCAACAGGTTGCAGGCCGGTGGTGACAGCGGCAGGAAACTGGCCAGCGGAAGATTCGTCGTGTTGAATCCGGTGGCGACCACCACGAAGGCAAATGATGGAATCGTGGTCGAGCGTGCGCGGAAAGTGCTGCCGATCCAAGGCAGGTTGCGGGCCTCGAAACTGTTGCCCCCGCCGGAGCCAGGGCACCCTGCACCGGAGGGTGCGACGGTGGCGGGACAGGTTGTCGTCAGGCGTGCCAGATAGGGGGCCACGGCGTTGTCGACGGTCAAGAACCGTCCGCTTGCGATGATGTCGCCATTCGACATGCTAGCTAGCGACGTTACTAGGTTGTTAGCGCCTGCTCCGAGCGGCGACCAAGTGATGCCATCCCAGCGCGCGATCCTGTTTGCAGTCACTCCACCCGCAGTCATGAACCCGCCACCCGCGATGATGTCCCCATCCGGTGAAGTTGCCATGGCGAGAACAGGACCATCCATACCCGATCCCAGAGGAGTCCAGGTCGTCCCATTCCACCGGGCTATTCGGTTGGCCGTCACGCCGCCTGCCGTCGTGAAGTTCCCGCTGGCCAGAATGTCACCATTGGACAAGGGGAATATGGCTCGGACCTCACCATTCATACCAGCACCCATTGGCGCCCAGCCGGTACCATTCCATCGTGCGATGCGATCGGCAGGCACACCTCCCGCCATAGAAAAACTGCCACCGGCCACCACATCGCCATTCTGGAGAACCGCAAGCGAAAGAACAGAGCCGTTCATTCCAGCCCCCAGGGGCGACCATATGGATCCATCCCAAACGGCGATGTAGTTGGAAGACACGCCTCCTGCGACGAAGAATCTCCCACCCGCCACCAAGTGTCCATTCGGGAGCTCAGCAAGGGCCTCAACCCAGTTGTTCATGCCCGACCCCAGTGGCAACCAGGCGGAGCCATCCCATCGAGCGATATTGTTAGTCGGCGCCCCACCTGCCGAAGCGAATTCCCCTCCCGCCACTATGTCTCCATTTGAAAGCTCTAAGATATCTTTAACTCGGGAACCGAGGCCCGAACCGAGTGGCGACCAAACGGAGCCGTTCCAGACTGCTATCCGATTGGCGGCCACGCCACCAGCGGTCGAGAATTCGCCTCCAGCAACAAGATCACCGTTGACCAGTGTCTCCACGACGTCGATCCAATTGTTCGTTGCCGAGCCCGATCCAACCGCTCCCCATCCGGATCCATTCCATAGCGCTATTCTGCTCGCAGCCACTCCATCAGCGGTCAAGAATCCGCCACCGGCAACAATGTCTCCGTCTGGGAGGACGCCGAGAACCACGGGATCACTGTCCATTCCCGAGCCCATCGGCGCCCAGAAAGCCCCGTTCCAAAAGGCGATTCGGTTGGCGGGAACACCGCCTGCCAGGGTGAAGCCACCACCTGCAACAAGACCTCCGTTGGGTAAGCTACACAGAGATCTGACACTACTATCCATACCTGCCCCAAGCGCTACCCAGAAAGATCCATTCCAGAGCGCAATCCGGTTCGCGCTCACGCCGCCGGAGCTGGAGAATGAACCCGCTGCAACAATGCTTCCATTTGATAAAATGGACAAAGCGATGATAGTGCCGTCAACTCCTGATCCAAGCGGCGCCCAGCCAGATCCATTCCATACAGCAATACTATTGACGCTGACCCCACCAGCGGAGGTGAATCCGCCGCCCGTCACCAGCATACCATTGGCTAGAGCCGCCAATGCAAATATCTGACCATTTACGCCAGCGCCCAAAGTAGACCAGCTGGTTCCATTCCAACGCGCAATTCGGTTTGCAGCGGCGCCACCCGCAGAGAAGAAGGCGCCACCTGCTACGATATCCCCGTTTGGCATGGTTGCCAGAGCCCGGACTGTGCCATCCACGCCTGCCCCCAGAGGCGCCCAGCTGACCCCATTCCAACGCGCGATTCGGTTGACGGATATGCTACCCGAAAACAAGAAATCACCACCCGCAATGAGCTCTCCATTCGGCAGGGTCGCAAGAGCTCTGACAAACTGATCAACGCCCGAACCGATTGCCGACCACGTTCCCGCAACTGGATCCCAGGCTGCAACTCGGTTCGCCTGCACATTCCCGGCAACCGTGAAGTCACCGCCGACGACCAGCCTAGCCGGCAACGGCCCGAGACCATCGGGATCCCACATGACAGTCGCCGCCACACTTCCATTGGTACCGGGAAGACCGTCGCTCGGAGCCCACACGTTTGCACATTGCCCGATCAGCGGTGCGCCCTCGAGCAGCGCGGCGATCAGACACAGAGAAGCGAACAGGTGGAGCCAGAGTCTCATGGCTGAACATCAAGGTGCGTGGCTACAGAACGGCGCAATAGCGCGATGCTGCAAGCAGAGATTCCTGCTGCACCATCGCGCTCGACCACCCCGTTTGCTCCGAATCACGATGGTCTTTCCGAGCAACTAAAGAAATCCACTCCGGCTGGAGATCCCCGATCCGACCCTTGCCAGAACCCGACCGCGTGCAACACTCTCGGCTGCATGCAACCACCTTCAGGCCCCGCACTGGACAGCGGCTCCGGCCCCACCCCCAGCCTCACCACCCAGTGGAGCCGTATCCATGCATTGAGCGGCTTGGAAGCGGACCAAGCCTGGCGGTGGTTCGTTGGCCGTTATCGCCCCTTCGTCCGCGGCGTGCTGATGACCGTGCTCGACCGGCATTCGGTTGAACTCGCCGAGCAGGATTTCTGGGGATATGCCTTCCTGAGCGGTGCCATCCCCCGAGCCAACGTCGAACGCCGCTTCCGCCCCTTCCTGGCCGGCATCGTGCGCAACTTCGCGCGCAGCCAGGCTCGTGATCGCGGCCTGCAGCTCGCACCAGGGGGCGCCATCGAGGGCCTGCCGGGTCGGACCGAGCAAGAGGCCGACCTGCTGGCCTGGACCCAGAACGTCATCGCCAACGGCCTGCGCGCGCTGTTCGCCGAGCACGAGGCCGAGGGCCTCGCCATGTCGCGGTTCTACGGCCTGGGCCTGGACGGCCAGACGGCCTCGCCGCTGCCGGTTTCGCAGGTCGCCGAGGATCTGGGCGTATCGCGCCAAGCTGTCTACATGCTGTTGCATCGGGGCAGGAAACGTTTGCGGAGCCTGGTCGAGCAGGAGCTGCGCGACGGCTGCACCGACGACGAGGCGTTCCGCGACGAACTGCAGCAGCTGCTGCAAGTCGCGGCCTCGGCCCTCCCGGGGAGCCTGGACGACCAGACATCAACGCCCTGACAAGCCGGACCAGGGTAGCTCCAGCGGTCGGGCAGCGCGCAGCCCGACGCTCGGCCGGCAATGAGACGGCACGTCACGGTGCTGCTTGGCGGCGGTGCACATTCGCGCCCGATCCTCGAAGCCGCCGCCGCGGATCGCCATCGCCACGCGGGCTCTCGAAGGCAGCCGGGGCCCGAAGCGGGCCCCATCGCCGGTTCGCGCCGGAAGCAGCGTGCTCGCACACATGTCGCCACACCACTCCGCGACGTTGCCGAACACATCGTGCAGACCAAAGGGATTGGCCGGGAACCTGCCGACCGGAGCCATGCCCGGATACCCGTCATCGAAGTCTGATGCATGCATCACCCCGAGGACAGCCTCGGGCGCACTGCGCATCGAGTGGTCGGCGAAGTTGGCGAACCGCTCCATCGCCGCCGGCTCGTCGCCCACCCACCAGGGCGTGGTCGTGCCGGCGCGCGCGCCATGTTCCCACTGGGCCGCGGTCGGCAACACGAGCCCGAAGCGGCGCAGCGCGAGGTCGGCGTGCCACCAGGAGACATCACCGACCGGATGATCAGGCCCGAACCCGATCCCACCTGCGCCATCCCAGTCCTCTCGATCAGCAATCTCGCCACCGATCGCCCCCCACTGGGAGCGCGTCACCTCGAACTTGCCGAGGAAGAACGGGGCCAGCTCGACGGCCACGACGGGGAAGGCCGCGTCGCAAATCGCCTCGACGTGATAG
>JALORC010000215.1 GCA_025459175.1 Planctomycetota bacterium
CGTGAACTGGTCGGCGCTGGGCACGGGGACGAACGGCCAGGTGCAAGCCCTGACGACGCTGCCGAACGGCGACCTGGTGTTGGGTGGGTTCTTCACCTCGGCGGGCGGGGTCGCCGCCAACTGTGTTGCGCGCTGGGATGGCACGAGCTGGTCGGCGCTTGGAAGTGGCATGAACAACTCCGTCATGGCCCTGACGACGCTGCCGAACGGGGACCTGGTGGCGGGTGGCACCTTCACCACGGCGGGCGGCTTGCCTGCCAACTTCATTGCGCGCTGGGACGGCACCAACTGGTCGCCGCTGGCCACGGGGGTGGACTCCTGCGTCCGGGCTCTTGTGGCGCTGCCGAACGGCGACCTGGTCGCGGGCGGGGCATTCACCACGGCGGGCGGCGTATCCGCCAACGGCATCGCGCGCTGGGACGGCACCAACTGGTCGCCGCTCGGCTCCGGGATGTCCCCCTACGTCAACGCCCTCTTGACGCTACCGAACGGGGATCTGGTGGCGGGAGGCGAGTTCACGGTGCCGGGCGGCGTCAACGGGATCGCGCGCTGGGATGGCACGAGCTGGTCGACGCTGGGCACGGGGATCAGCGGCTGGGTCAACGCCCTGGTGACGCTGCCGGATGGGAGCCTGGTAGCCGGCGGCAACTTCTACGTTGCGGGTGGAGTGCTCGCGCACGGCATTGCGCGTTGGGATGGCACGAGCTGGTCGCCGCTGGGCACGGGCATCAGCGCTTTGGTCAACGCCCTGCTGACGCTGCCGAACGGCGACTTGGCGGTGGGCGGTTGGGTCATTGCCCCGGGTGGCGTGCCCGCCGACGCGATCGCTCGTTGGGATGGCGCCAACTGGTCGGCGCTGGGTTCCGGCTTGTCCTCCTACGTCAGCGCCCTCGCGACCCTGCCGAACGGGGACCTCGTCGCCGGTGGCGACTTCACCACTGCGGGCGGCCTCGCGTCCGCATACGTGGCTCGGCTCACCAGCACCTGTCCCGCGCTGTCCGCAGCGTTCGGCGCCGGTTGCGCGAGCTCGGGCGGCAGCAACACGCTGACGGCGACGTCGCTGCCGTGGCTCGGCAGCACCTTCCGCGCCACCGGCACGGGACTGCCAGCCACTGCGTTCGTGATTGCCGCCAGCAGCGTCAACCCGATCGTGCCCGGCTTCTCGTTGTTCCCGTCCATTGTCGAGGCCAGTCCTGGCTGCGCGCTGAATGTTGCCCCGGATCTGCTGGAGCTGCTGGTCACCGCGAACGGCACGGCCCGGTCGCAGCTGCTGCTGCCCAACCTGCCGTCGCTCGTCGGCACGATCTTCTACCAGCAGATGATCCCGTTCGAACTCGACCCGCAGCTCGGCATCCTCGAGGTCACCGCGACCAATGCGCTGCGGTTGACCACAGGGCAGTTCTAGCCGGCACGTCGCCGACAGTAGCTGTCACCGCGGACGACGGCGGCATAGGCTGTGCGCCGCTGATGAAGATCCGCCTGCTGACCGTCTCGCACAAACAGCCCGCCTGGGTGCTCGAGGGCTGCGCCGAGTACGAGAAGCGCCTGCCGCGCGAGTGGGGCTTCCAGCTGGTCGAGATCAAACCCGAGGCCCGCACCAGCGGCGCCTCGACCGAACGCGTGCAGCAGGGTGAGGCCAAGCGCCTCGCTGCCGCGGTGCCGAAGGGCGCCCGCGTGGTGGCGCTCGACGAACGCGGCAAGGTGTTCGACACCCGCGCCTTCGCCGACCTGCTGCAGCGCTGGCAGCACGACGGCCGCGACCTCGCGTTCGTGATCGGCGGCGCCGATGGCCTCGAGCCGGCGTTCCGCGACGGCGCCGAGGCGCGGCTGTCGCTGTCGGCGATGACGATGCCGCACGGCCTCGTGCGCATCGTGCTGGTCGAGCAGCTCTACCGCGCCGCGTCGTTGCTGCAGGGCCATCCCTACCACAAGTGAAACGATGAACAGCAACGTCTGGACGTGGGCCGCCGACGTGGTCGCGGCGTGGCTCGGCACCGGCCGCACCCCGCGCGACATCATGGCCGAGCTGCCGGTGCTGCGGGTCGCCGAGCCGGGCGAACGCGCGGCCGTGGCGCGGGCCGCGGTGCTGGCGATCGCCGGCATGCGGCGATTGGAATACGTGCTCGGCGGCCCGCGCGGTCTCGAACCGCTCGGCAGCCGCTTGCGCGCGATGGCGCTGGTGCTGGGTGCCGCGGTCGAGGCCGATCTGGTGCTGGCCGACGGCGCCAAGCGCTTCTTCGACGGCTACGGCAAGGAACCGCCCGACTTCGGCCGCCTGCTGCGCGCCGAGGCGATCGTCGCCGCCGGCGAACCGGAGCTGGCGTTCGGCCGTCGCCACTCGCTGCCGCAGTGGTTCGCGGCCGCGGTGCAGCAGCAGTTCGGCGCCGAGGCCGAAGCGGTGGTGCGCGCGCTGCAGGCGCCGGCCCCGCGCACCGTGCGCGCCAACCTGCTGCGCGTGGCTTCGCGCGAAGTGCTCGCGAGCGAGCTCGCCGGCGAAGGGGTGCCGACGCGGCCGGGGCCGTTCGCGGCCACCGCGCTGGCGGTCGACGGTGAGGCCGATCTGTTCGCGACCGCGGCCTACCGGCGCGGCGCGTTCGAGCAGCAGGACGAAGCCAGCCAGCTGGTCGCCGCGGCGGTGGCGCCGCCGCCGGGTGGCAAGGTGTTGGATCTCTGTGCCGGCAGCGGTGGCAAGACGCTGGCGCTCGCGGCGACGCTGCAGAATCGTGGTGCGGTGCTGGCGACCGACGTGCATCGAGGCCGAATGGTGGCGCTGCGCGAACGCAAGGCGCGGGCCGGTGCCGACAACGTGCAGGTCGAAGCGCTCGGCGAGCGCGGCGAGGTGCCGGACGCGGTGGCCGGCTTCGCGGCCCACGCCGACCGCATCCTGGTCGACGCCCCGTGCAGCGGCACCGGTTCGTGGCGGCGGCGGCCGGAGGCGCGCTGGTCGCTCGACGAACGCGCGCTGCGGCAGCTGGGCGAGGTGCAGGACCGGCTGCTCGGTCTCGCGGCGGGCTGGCTGAAGCCGGGCGCACGGTTGATCTATGCGACCTGTTCGCTGCTGGCGAGCGAGAACGAGCAGCGCATCGAGGCTTTGCTGCTGGCCCGACCGCAGCTGGAGGTGGTTCGCCTCGCCGAGATCCTCGGGGGTGCCACGGCACGACCGATCGCCGATGGCACCGGCACCTTCCTGTCGCTGCGGCCCGATCGCCACGGCACCGACGGCTTCTTCGCGGCCGTGCTCCGACGTCGTAGGCCGTAGTCGACTCCACCGGCGGGTGGGCGGTGGTCGATCTCCGTGCCGATGGAGAGAGAGCCGAACGGTCACCGCACCACCGCCGAGGCGGGGTCCACGCATGCCGTGCGGCTGCGGGCGCGTCAGCTCGGCCTGGCCGCGATCGGTGGCGCGGTGGTGCTGGTGCTCGCGATCCTGGGCGTGCACTGGCTGCAGGTGACGCCCCTGCTGCTGGTGCCGGTCGTGCTCGGTTATGCGGTCGGCGTGGTGCGCCGCGCGCACGCGTTCCGCAGCATCGTGTTCGCCGAGGTCGACGGCCTCGAGGTGGCGCGGCAGTCGGCGCTGGCCGAGGCGATGTCGAAGGCGCAGTTCCTCGCCAACATGAGCCACGAGATCCGCACCCCGATGAACGGCATCCTCGGCATGGCCGAGCTGCTGGTGCGCACCGAGCTCGATGCCGAACAGGAACAGATGGCGACGACGATCCAGGCGTCGGCCGACGCGCTGCTGTCGGTGCTCAACGACATCCTCGACTTCTCGAAGATCGAGGCCGGCAAGCTCGAGTTCGAGACCGTCGACTTCGATGCGTGGCAGCTGATCGACGACTGCGCCGGCCTGCTGCACCACGCCGCCGACCAGAAGGGTGTCGAGCTGATGACGTTCGTCGACCCGCGGCTGTGGCGCTGCCATCGCGGCGACTCGGCCCGACTGCGTCAGATCGTGCTGAACTTCCTCAGCAACGCGGTGAAGTTCACGATCGAGGGCGAGGTCGTGGTCGGCATCGACCTGCTCGACGAAGGCGCCGAGGCGCAGACGGTCCGGTTCTGGGTGCACGACACCGGCGTCGGCATCGCGCCGGAGGCGATCGCGAAGCTGTTCGCGCCGTTCGCGCAGGCCGACGCGTCGACCACGCGGCGCTTCGGCGGCACCGGCCTCGGGCTGGTGATCTGCCGGCGCCTGGTCGAGATGATGGGTGGGCGGATCCAGGTCGACAGCGTGCCGGGGCGCGGCTCGACGTTCGGCTTCGAACTGCGGTTGCCGAAGGGCGATCCGGCCAACGCGCGGTCGCGCGCCGAGGAGGTCGATCTGTCCGGGCACAGCGTGCTGGTCGTCGACGACAACGAGACCAATCGCCAGCTGATGGTGATGCAGCTGCTGCCGACACGGATCGGCATCGACGTCGCCAGCAACGCGATCAGTGCGATCGAGGTGCTGCGCTCCGCGGCGCGCGCCGACCGGCCGTTCTCGATGGCGATCCTCGACATGGCGATGCCCGGCATCGACGGCATGCAGCTGGCGTCGGCGATCCGCAACGACCCGGCGATCCCGCGCATGCCGGTGGCGCTCGCCAGTTCGCTCGGCACGAGGCCGGGGCTGCCGGAGATGGCCGAGGCCGAGGTGTTCCGCTGGTTGAGCAAGCCGCTGGCGAGCGGCCGGCTGCTGCAGGTCGTGCAGGACATGGCGAGCCTGTGCGGCAAGCGCGGCGAGCACGTGGCGGCGCCGG
>JALORC010000003.1 GCA_025459175.1 Planctomycetota bacterium
ACCCCGGCGATCCAGACCAAGTGGGGCATGGTCGCCGACGCGCGCACGATGGCCGACGTCGTCACCGAGCTGAAGAGCCATCCGCTCGCCGAGTTCCGGCTGGTCGGCGAACGCATGCAGCAGCAGGCCGAGATCGTGCTGCCGACGCTGCTGCGCCATGCGAAGGCCAACGCGTTCCTGCAGCACCAGTACGCCACGCTGCCGACCGTGGCGGCCGAACTCGGCGTCGCCGCGGCTCCCGTGCACCGCGGCCCGGCCACCGGCCACACCGCGCTGCTCGGCTTCGACCGCGATCTCGACGACCGCCTGCTGGCCTCGCTGCTGTTCGAGCACAGCCAGCAGCCGTTCGCGGTGCTGCACGCGCACTGCAAGGCCCTCACCGACGGCCAGCGGCGCGAACTGCTGCAGCGCGTGATGGCGGCGCGCGGCCCGCACGACCCGTGGCCGATCGGGCTCGAGGGCGCGATGCCGTTCGAGTTCGAGACCGTGCTCGACTTCGGCGCCTACCGCGACATCGGCCGCCATCGCAAGGGCTTCCAGCAGCAACAGCTGTTGACCACCGTGCACGGCTTCGCGGTGCCGCCGCTGCTGCACGAAGCCGGCCTCGCCGGCGACTACACGGCGGTGATGGAACGCACCGCCGAGCGCCAGCAGCGCATCGCGCGCGACTTCCCGCACGCGGCCGGCTACGTGGCGCCGTTCGGGTTCCTGCAGCGCGTTCGCATCGTGTTCGACCCGCGCCAGCTGGCCTACTTCATCGAGCTACGCAGCGGCCCCGAAGGCCACTTCTCGTATCGCCAGGTCGCGCTCGACATGCTCGCGCACGTGCGGCGCAGCTCGCCGCTGTTCGCGCAGTTCATCCGCGCCAAGGAAGGCAGCGCGTTCCTCGGCCGGCTCGACAGCGAGATGACCGCCGACGAACGGCGGCAGCGCCGCATGCAGGCCGCCGGCGACGCCTGAGCGACCCCTGCCGGCGGCCCCCCGCTCAGCCGCGCATCTCGGCGTAGATCTCGGCTAGCGGCAGTTCGATGCCGAGTTCGGGCAACGCCACGACCGCACCGATGCGGTCGTGGATCTCGTCGACGAAGCCGTTCGCCGTGCGCCGCCAGACGCTGAGGCAGGGGGTATCGGTCTCGAGCAGCACGCAGACGGCGAGCGAGGGGATCGACTGATACGCGAGCAGCTTCTCGCCCTGATCGATGCGTCGGGTCTGCGGCGACAACACCTCGGCGACCAGGATCGGCTCGTCCTGCCAGGTGTCCTCGGGCGGGTTGGGACGACAGGTCACCGAGACATCCGGGTAGTAGAAACGGGTCTCGGAGCCGAGCCGGACGCGGACCTTGGTGTCCGAGTGGAAGGGCCGGCACTGGCAACCGCGCAGCCGCACGCCGAGCGCGATCAGCAGGTTCGTGGCGATCTGGTTGTGTGCGTTGCTCGCCCCCGCCATGCCGTAGGCGTGTCCGCCCACGTATTCGCGACGGGCCGGCGAGCGGACCTCGTCGGCGAGGTAGCGCGAGACGCGCATGGCACCGAATCCTGCCCGGTATCCAGGTGGCTCCATGGCGGCGACGGTAGCCGCGGCCAGCGCTGCTGCAACTCCCCCGGCGGCGCACGCGGCGCGCCGTGCGCAGCCCGCCGAGCGCGATCAGCGCAACATCACGTCGCACGGATTGCTGGCCGCGCCAGTCGGCGCCCACGGCCCGTCCCAGACGAACGCGGCGAACGTGAACTGCAGCCCGTTCAGCACCTGCGGCAGCGGCGCGATCGAACTCAGGTCGAACGTGATCACCGCCTCGGCCTGCGCATCGAGGTGCCCGAGGAAGTTGCCGTAGATCGGCGCCTCGTTCGAACCCGCCGAGGCGATCACCAGCCAATCGGCCTCGACCGGCACGATGTCGTTCAGGTAGGTGATGCCAGGTTGCATGCCACTTAGGCCGACGGTGGCGAAGTAGGGAAAGGTCTCGCGCCCCGCCCCACCGCGCAACCGCAGTACGACCGGCGCTGGCGCCGCGAGCTCGAGCACCGCGTTCTCCGTCACCAGCCGCGGCGCCTGCGGCTGCAGCGGCAGATCGAGCCACGACCCGGTCGTGTCGCCGTGCACGATGTCGACGCGGAAGTCGTGGAACATCGGCGCGGTGTCGAGCGACACCGGCATCGGCTCCGCGCGCAGCGACAGATTGCGCAGACGCAACCGCAGCACTGCGCCGGCAGGCAACCGTGCCGCGATCGGCGGCAGCCGCAGATCGTGCGTCTCGGCTACGCCGGCCACGCTGTCGCTCCGCGCCAGCGACCTGCTCGACAGCAGCACCTCGGCCGCACCCGGCTCCGCCGGCTGCACCGTCAACAGCGCCGTCAGCATCCAGCGGGCCTGCTGCGGCACCAACTGCAGATGCAGCCCCGGACTGGCACCGAGCTCGGCGTCCGTCGGCAGCACGTACGACCACACCCGCTCCTGCAGCGGGCACGCCGCCAGCACCGCGTTCACGTCGCGCGCAACGGCCTGATTCAGGTAGTCGGCGGCGTTGAAAGTGGTCGCCAGCGGATCGACGGTCTGCTGGATCATCGCGTCGAGCTGTGGCGCCACCGGTGCGAGGTCGCGCAGCGCGGCATCGTCGTGCAGCCACAGGCGATCGCTGCCGGCCGGGGTCGTCACCGCGCCGGTGAAGTCGTGGTTCCAACGATGCTGCGGGTCGTCGCGCAGCAACGCCGGCAGGGGCAGTTCGGCGAGCACCCACCGCGGCTCGATGTCGACGTCGTTGGGCACCGCCCACAGGAAGCGATTCAGCCAGCGCAGCATCTGGTTGTTGCGCAGCTGCCGTTCACCGGTGTTGTCGGCCGTGCCGTGCCCGAGGGTGCCGAGCACCGCCCGGTGCGGCGCGGTGGCGTTCTCCAGCGCCGTGATCGACGCCAGCGGCGCACTGACCGTGTCGAACCACGCATGGTTGCACAGCACCGGCACCGTCGACTGCGCGAGCATCGGCGCCAGCTCCCGCCCTTCGCTGGTGAACAGCGTCGCCAACGCCGACGGATCCTGGTTCAGGAACGCGGTGCGGCACGCCTGCAGGAACGTGGGGTCGAACGCCACGGCCTGGTTCGAGACGCTGATCGCCTCGACGAACCACGAGCTGAACAACTGACCGCCGCGCAACCAGTCCGCGATCGCGTCCGGCACCAGCTCGTTGGCGATCGCGCACCGGACCGGTGGGAACATGGTCACCGTGCGCCCCGGGACCTGCAGCGGCAACCCGGACCACGCCGCCGCGTTCCACGCGTGCCCACCGCCCTGGCTGTTGCCCATCACGGCGACCCGCGCCGCATCGATCTCGCCGGTCCACGCGGTGTGGCCGGCGACGAACAGGATCTGTTCGGCGAGATCGGCTCGTTCGACCGGCCCCCACAGCGTGGTGCCGTTGCCGGGATGCTGACCGTTGGCGGCCAGCGCCTGCCCGTGACCGCGCACGTCGTAGCTCCACACCGCGTAACCCTGACCGGCCAGCAACGACTGCAGGCCGAGGTCGAAGCCGCGCGACTGACCGAGCGGATGCACGTGCACCACCAGCGGCCAGCCGCACGCAGGAGCGGTGCCCTGCGGCCGGATCATCGAACCGAACGTCTGGTAGCCGTCGGAGTAGACGACCGGCACCAGCAGCTCGATCTGCGTCGCGAAGCCACCGGCCGGTGGCTCGGGACGGGTACACGACTGCGCCGCTGCGTGGACCACGACCATGCCGACGACGAGGAGCGAGGCGAGTTGCATGCGGCGGCGCGGAGCATAGCCCTGCCCCGGTCGCGGTGCTGCATGCTGCGGCGGCGTGGCACTGGCCATGCCGACCCGACTTCGGGTAGGCATTGCCGGTCTGCTGCCACCGTCGACGCCGAAGCCACGATGACGCGGCGGTTTCCCCGCCGATCGAACCATGCCGACCCTCCACGCCCTGTCACCGCTCCCGCTGCTGCTGACCGCGGTCCTCGCCCAGGCCCCGACCCCGCTGACGGAGGCCCAGGTGGTCGCGATCGCGACCGCGGCGCACGAGCAGTTCGCCGCCACCGGCCTGTCGATCGCGGTGATCCAAGACGGCGAAGTGCTCGCCGAGGTCGCCCGCGGCGAGCGCATGACCGGTGCGGCGATGACCCCGACCAGCTTGTTCAACATCGCCTCGTGCAGCAAGGCGTTCACCGCCGCCGCGGTCGCGCTGCTGGTGCAGGACGGCAAGCTGCAGTGGGACGATCCGGTGGTCACCCACGTGCCGGAGTTCCGCCTCGCCGATCCTTGGATCACCGCGCACATGACGATCCGGGACCTGCTGTGCCATCGCTGCGGGCTGGTGACGTTCGCCGGCGACCTGCTGTGGTACGGCAGCGACCGCGACGACGCCGAGGTGATGGCGCGGATGGCGAAGCTGCCGATCACGCAGCGCTTCCGCGAACAGTACGGCTACCAGAACCTGATGTACCTGGTCGCCGGCCAGGTCGTGCAGCGCTGCAGCGGCAGCAGCTGGGAGGAGTTCGTCGAACAGCGCCTGTTCACCCCGCTCGGCATGACCACGAGCCGCGCCGCGGCCCAGCGCCTGCCCGCAGGGGCCGAGAAGGCGCTGCCGCACATCGACGGCGAAGCGATCCCCGACCACGAGTTCGCGGCGTGCAAACCGGCGGCCTCGATCTACAGCTCGGTGCACGAACTGACCGCGTGGATGCGCATGCTGCTGGCCGGCGGCGAATGGCAGGGCAACCGCATCCTCACCGAGGCCTCGCTGCGCGAACTGTGGCGGCCGCAGGTGCTGCTCGCCGCCGGCGCCGGCGCCGGCACCGCTGACTTCCGCAGCTACGGGCTCGGCTGGTTCCTGTCGCTCGAGCGCGGCCACAAGCTGGTCGAGCACGACGGCGGCATGCCGGGCTTCCTCAGCAAGGTGTCGCTGCTGCCCGCCGAGCGGTTCGGCTTCGTGGTGCTCAACAACGCCAACGACGGCGTGCTGAACGAGGCGTGCAAGCGCGCCCTGCTGCTGCAGCGGGCCGGCGGCGACGGTCTCGCCGAGCTGCAGCGCATCGCCGAATTGGTGCCGCGGCTGAAGGAACGCGAACGCAAGGCCATCGCCGATCGGGAGGCCGCGCGGCGCCCCGACACCGAGCCGAGCCTCGACGCCGCGGCCTACACCGGCCAGTACGAGGACGCCGTGCACGGCGCCGCCGAGATCACGCTGGTCGACGATCGGTTGCACGTCGCGCTGCTGCCGTCGAAGCGGCGGCTCAGCGGCTCGCTGCAGCACTGGCACCACGACACGTTCCGGGTCGACTGGCCCGATCGCTTCCTGCCGTTCGGGCTGGTGCGATTCGAACTCGACCACCAGGGCGCGGTGGCGGGGTTTCGCATCGACTGCCCGATCGCCGACTTCGACTTCGCGGCGCTCGACTTCCGCCGCCGCTCAGCGCGCTGACTCGACCCCGCGCACGGCCGCGGCGATCGCGGCCGGGTCGGCCACGACCAGACTGCGCTCCAGGAGGCCGAACGCGACCAGCGGTGCCACGTCCGCGGCGTCGGCCACGAACACCGCGCGTGCGACCAGCAGGCTGCCCGCCAGCAGATCCGAGCGGCTGCGGAAGTCCTCCGCGGGCGGCTGCCGCCAGCGGCCGCCGGCACAGCAGCGGCGGCAGCGCTGCGGATCGAGCCAGTCGTGGCACGGCGCGCCGCGGTCGTCGACCAGGTCGCCGCGGTGGCAGACCACTTCGGCCGCGCGGACCACCGCGAACGCGGCGCTGCCCATGCGGTCGGCGAGCCAGGCCAGGTTCGGCGAGCCGCGCGCCCCGGCGCCTACGTGCACGACGTGATCGGCCGGCTGCTCGCGCAGCGAGCGCTGCAGCGTCTGCTCGAGCCCGAGGTCGCTGCAGTCCACCGCGACGCGGTGCAGCGGCGGCACGGCCGGCGTCAGCGCCACGCGCGCCTCGCAACCCGACGGCGGCGACGGCGGCAACTGTCCCGGCCGCACGGCGGCGAACCACAGCACGTCGCAGCCGTCCGCGGCCAGCAGCGACGCGAGTTCGGCGGCGACCGCGTGGCTCCAGTGCAAACCGGGCCCGGCACCGGGCGAGCTGATCACGACGCTGCGCACGCGGTCAGGCTACCCGACCGGAACCGGCATCGTGCAGCGCGTTCCACAGGCGCCAGCGGGCCTCACCCGACAGCTCGGCGTCGAGGCAACCGTGCCGCAACAGGAAGTCGATGACGACCAGCGCACAGTTCGGCTTCCACGGCTCGTCGGCGACCAGCGACTGCAGCACGCGCGACACCGGCCACCGTTCGAACGACTCAACCTCGCCGTCGAGCGGGCGCGGCCGGAAGGAATCGGGCAGCTCGAGGTCGAACACCGTCAGCGTGTCGGGTTTCAGCGACGCACCGTCCTGTTGCACGTAGTGCAGCGCGCCGATCTCGCGCGCCAGCACCGAGAGCTCGGGCGGCAGGCCTGCTTCCTCGACGCACTCCTTGCGCAGCGTCGCCGCGGCATCGAGGTCGCTGGACTGGCCGCCGGCGACCAGGTTGTCGAGGTGGCCCGGGAACGTGCGTTTGTCGCGGGCCCGCCGCGCCACCCACAGCACGAGGCCCTGCGGACCGCGCCCGTAGCCGTTCAGGTGCACGCCCGCAGCGCGCACCCCCAACCAGGCGACCGCCGCCCGGTCGACCAGCAATTGCGCTGGCCCCAGCGACGGTCCGCTGGCCGCGTAGCGCTCGCCGGTCAGCGGCCGGATCGCGCCCAGCGCCACCAGCTGCTGGCACCACGCCGCGACCGCCGCCGTGCGCGCGTCCGGATCGGCGCCCGGCAGTTCGAGGCCGCCCGCCCCGGCGCGGAACGGCGACGGCGGCGCCAGCAGCACAGCGACGCGGTCGCGGTGCACGCGGCCGACCACTTCGCCGCCGGCGCACCACGGCACGAACGCGTCGAGGTCGGCGCGATGGCAGACGGCGATGCGCTGCAGCAGACGGGTTTCGATCATGACCAACGGCGGCTCATCGCCAGCGGCTCGCGCTCGGATGCGGTGGCTCGATGCAGTATAGGAACAGGCGCGTAACGACCATCGCTGCTGCCGTCATGCAGTTCCACAGTGCCATCGCCACCGGAGCCGACCTCGAAGCCGCCTGCCGCAGCACGGCCATCGCGGTGCGCAGCGGGCTCGGCCCGGGCCCGGTCGACTTCGCCATCGTGTTCGCACAGCCGCGCTACGGCGCCGTCATCGAGCGCCTGCCGGTCCTGATGCACGACCTGCTGGGGGCGCGCACCCTGGTCGGCTGCAGCGGCGGCGCCATCACCGATCGCCGGCGCACGGTCGACAACCGCCACGCGCTGGTGGTGCTCGCCGGTCGACTGCCCGGGGTCCGGATCGACGCGGTCGCGGTCAGCAATGCCGATCTGCCGAGCGCCGACGCACCCCCCTCGGCGTGGCGCGATCTGTTGCCGCCGACGGCCAGCCCGAGGGCCGGCTTCCTGGTCCTCGGCGAACCGTTCCACTTCGACACCCAGGCGCTGCTCGCGGGCCTCGACTTCGGCTTTCCGGGCCTGCCGAAGGTCGGCGGTATCGCCAGCGGCAGCCGGCACCCCGACGGCCACGCGCTGTTCGTCGACCGCAGCACGTTCCACCATGGCGCGGTGATCGTGTCGCTGGCCGGCGACGTGCAGCTCGACACGATCGTGGCCCCGGGCGGCCGGCCGTTCGGGCGGGTCGGCCGGGTCACCAAGGCCGATCACAACCGGCTGCTGATGGTCGACAACGTTCCCGCGGGCCAGTTCGTCGCCGACCAGCTGGCGGCGCTCGGCGAGTCGGACCGCTCGATCGCCGAGCAGAGCCCGCTGTTCCTCGGCATCGCCTGCGATCCGTTCGCCGAACGCCCGGCGGCCGACGAGTTCCTGGTCCGCCACGTGGTCGGCGTCGACCAGGAAGGTCACCTCGTCATCGCCGATCCGGTCACGGTCGGGCGTTCGGTGCAACTGCACATGCGCGACAGCGGCACCAGCAGTCGCGAACTGCGGCGGCGCCTGCAGCGCGCCGATCTGGGTCGCTGCGCGGCGGCCCTGATGTTCCGGTGCCTGGGGCGGCAGAGTGCGGATCGCGAGACGTTCGCCGCGATCGGTGGCCAGGTGCCGCTGGCCGGCTTCCACTGCAACGGCGAGATCGCGCCGCTCGGGGCGTCGACGTTCCTGCACGGCCATGCGGCGGTGCTGGCGCTGCTGCGACCCCGCACCGAGGCGCGACCGTGAACAAGGCCCGCATCCTGATCGAGAACTGGCTGCACCTGGATTTCTTCGGCGACGCGCGGCGACTGGGCAGCAACCAGAGCAGCAGCCTGACGACGACGATCTTCGCGCAGTCGTTCCTGGCCTTCCTGTTCGCGGCGATGCTGTATCCGGAAGTGCCGCCGGTGCCGTTCGCGGCCGCCAACCTGTGCCTGTCGTCGCTGTTGGTGGCGATCGGCTCGCTCGGCGACGAGAGCCGGCCCGGGCGCCGCGCCGCCGACGAACTGCTGCTGGCGACCTCGCCGGTGCCGCGCCTCGCCGTGGCGATGGCTCGCGCCGGACACGCCGCGTTCTACGTGGTGCTGGTCACGATCGGCATGGCGCTGCCGCCGGGGATCCTGCTGGCGTGCTGGCTCGACGAACCGATGCAAGCGCTGGCCTACGTCGGCTGCGCCTGCGCCTGCAGCGGCCTCGCCACCGGCGCGCTCGGCGTCGTCGCGCGCGCCACCGAGCGCTGGCTCGGCACCGACCGCACCGCGCTGCTGCTCGGCACCTCGAAGGCGCTGCTGCTCGGCGGCGGCCTGGTGCTGTTCGCGTTGGGCCTGCAGCGGCTGCAGGCGACCGCCGACGCGCTGCCGATCGGTCGGTTCGGCGCCGAACTGCTGCCGCCGTACCAGGCGGCACTCTGGCTGCGCGCCCCGGCGACCGAGAGCTGGCGACTGGTGCCGTTCGCCTTGGGCGGCGCCGTGCTGCTGCTGCTGGCGATGCTGTTCGGCGGCCGCACCGCGGTGCGCGCGCGGCGCAACCGACACAGCGGCGCGCTCGGCTGGCTGCTGCGGCGGCTGTGCGGCAGCGGACCGCGGCTCGGCATCGCCGAGTTCACGGCCACCAACATGTGGCGCAGCGCCGGCTTCCGCGCCCGGGTGTTGCCACTGCTCGGCGTGCCGGCCGGCATGGCGTTCCTGTCGCTGCGCGGCAGCGGCGATGGCGAGGGCTTCGTGCTGCTGTGCCTGCTGCTGCAGTTGCCGGCGATCTACCTGCCGTTCCTGATCGCGTTCCTGCCGCGCGCCGACCAACCGGGCACCAGCTGGGTGTTCGACCAGGCGCCCACGCTCGATCCGGCGCTGGTGCGCGACGCGACCTGGCGCGCGCTGGTGAGCCATGTGCTGCTGCCGGTGCAGGCGTTGACGCTGGTGCTGCTCTTGCTGTCGAGTCGCGTCCCGCTCGCGGCGACCAGCGCCGCGCTGTTCGCGGCCGGTCTCGCGGTCCTGGCGGCGCGACTCATGGTGCGCGCGCTGCCGGGGGTGCCGTTCACGCGCAATCAAGAAGGCGACCAGGGCGCCGACCTCGGCTCGGCGTTCGCCGCCGCACTGATCCTCGGCGGGCTCGGCACCGGCTTCGGCATCGCGCTGCCGACGAATCTGCGGTGGCCGGTGGCGATCGCCGCGTGTGCGGCGGCCGCGCTGGCGCTGCGATCGCGGCCGCAGGCCAGCGCCGAACCGCTGCATGGCCGGCAGGAACGGACCCCGGAGCGAGCCCAGATCGAGGCGGCCGGGGCGCCGGAAGCGGCTGTAGCGGCAGAAGATCGACGCGCAACGCCGGCGGCAGCACCAACCTCGCTCGGCCGCGAACTGCGCGCCATCGGGGTGCTCTACGTCGCCGTGTGTGTGCTGCCGCTGCTGGTTGGCACGATGTTCGCGCGGTGATCGGCGCCGGCCGGGTGGTTGTCAGCGTCGCGTCGACTCCATAACGTCTCGACGTTCAGAGCCCGAGGATTGCCCATGGACACATCCGCCGAGTTGGCGCCTGAGGCCGGTCCCGATCCCATGCCACCGCACCGGCGCCAACGAGCGGTCCAAGGTGGTCCCGCTCCATCCTCCGCCGCTGCGCCCGCCGCGGGCCGACGGGTCGACCGGGATCCCCGGATCAGCCTCGATCCACTGCGGACGACCGACCGCTACCGCCTGGTGATGCCCTACGCCCAGCGGCTCTGACGGCAGCCCGCGGCCGGCACCGGTCGGAATCAACTCGCGCGGGTAATCGTGCCGATCCAGGCACATGGAACATGACGACAACCGCCGCCGGGGTTCCCGCGTCCGGGTTGCTGCCATCGCCGCGCTGGTGACCGAAGGTGCCCTGAACCAAAACAATCAGGCGCTGTGCACGGTCAAGAACGTCTCGCGCACCGGCATCGGCCTCGAGACCGGACAACCACCGCTGGCCGGCCAGAGCGTCATCGTCCGCCTCGCTCTCGACGACGAGATGCACGAGATGCGCGCCCGCGCGATGCGAGTGCGGCGCCGTGGCACCACCAACTTCTACGACGTCGGCCTCGACTGGAGCAGCTCGTGCTCGCCGACGCAGCTGGTGTTCCTCGACAAGATCCTCGAGGTCATCGAGCAGCAGCCGCTCAGCTGAGCAACTGCGCGCGACGCGCGCGCCGTCAATCGCCGTCCGGGGCGTCGAGCAACGCCTGCATGTCCGCCGGCAGCGGCGCGGTGAAGTTGATCTCGCGCGCCAGCATCGGGTGGAAGAACTGCAGCGTGTGCGAGTGCAGCGCGTGCCGATCGAGCACCAGTCGCTGCCGCTGGGCCTGGTCCAGCGTGCCGGCGATCTGGTGCAGGAACAGCCGCTCGTCGTGGCCGTAGAGCTTGTCGCCGACCAGCGGACAACCGATCGACGCGAGGTGCACGCGGATCTGGTGGGTGCGACCGGTCTCCGGCCGCACGTCCAGCAGCGAGTAGCGATCGTTGCCGCGCACATACGCGTAGCGGGTCACCGCCGGCAGACCTTCGCCGGGCTCGCCGGTGGTCAACTTCAGCCGCACCGTCGACGACCGATCGGGCACCAGCGGCCGATCGATGACGCCGGCCGACTCGGCTGGCCGCCCGTGCACGACCGCGAGGTAGCTCTTCTTGACCAGCCGATCCTCGAACTGGCGCGACACGAACTGATGGAACTGCTCGTCGAGGCCGACCGCGACCAGACCCGAGGTCTCGAGGTCGATCCGGTGCAGCAGCCGCGGCGCGATGTCGCTCTGCGGATCGTCCGGCTTGCGGTAGCGGCGATGCAGTTCCTGGATCAGCGTGCCGGCGAGGTGGCGGCCCGACGGATGCACCGCCATGCCGGGCGGCTTGTCGACGGCGAGCATCCACTGGTCCTCGTAGAGGATCGGGAAGTCGAGCACGACGCCGGGGTCCGGCTGCGCCTGCAGCTGGGGCGGGATGTCGATGACGACGACGTCGCCGCACTTCACGCGGCGACCGGGCGCCATGTCGCGCCCGTTGACGCGGACCATGCCCTGTTCGAGCAAGCGTTGGATGCTCGAACGGGAGCGCCACGTCAGCACGGTCGCCAGCGCCACGTCGAGGCGCTGCCCATCGAGCGCACCGTCGACCAGGATCTTCACCTGCTCGAGAGGCTTGCTGAGATCGCGCGGGCCTTCGCCGGGGAACTTTGGCAGCACCGTGATCGAGCGGCGGCGCGCAGGCCGCCGCCGACTATTCGCCGGACTTCTGGATCGTCGTGTCGGCGGTCAACGGATCGAAATCCGGCTGATCCGAGTTGCGGCGATCGTTGCCCTTGCCCGCCTTGGCGCGGCGCTTCTTGTTGGAACGCCCCACCGGCGCCCCACCACCGCGCTTGCGCTCGGCCATGACGATGTTGCGCAGACGCTCACGCTCTTCGCGGCGACGGCGATCGCTGGTCTTCTCGTGGTAGGCGTGCTTCTTGGCGAGACGGAAGATGCCCGCGTAGTTGCACTGGCGCTTGAAGCGACGCAGAGCAGCTTCCAGCGGCTCGTTCGGACGGACCTGGACTCGGATCATGCGAAAAGGGAGGAACGCTCGGAGCGGATCGGACGGACTGCCGCGGCCAGGACCGGTTGGCACCGACGAGTGGCGTCGCTGACGTTGACGACACTCCCTGGACTGGCGAAAGGGCGAGGCAGGATACAGAATCGCGCCCGGAGGGCAATGCTGCCTTCCACCCGCCGCGATGACGACTCCCAGCCCCGAACGCGCGGTGACCTTGCAGGGCACGATCGAGCGCTTCACGTTCCGCAACCCGGACACCGGCTGGGCCGTCGTGAAGCTGATCGACGAAGCCACCGGGCGGCCGCTGACCGCGGTCGGATCGATGGCAGAACTCAAGGAAGGACAGAGGCTTAAGATCACCGGCACGGAATCCGCCCACGCCAAGTTCGGGCTCCAGGTCAAGGTCGACCAGTTCGAGGCGATCGCGCCGTGCAGCGTCGAAGGCATCGAAGCCTACCTCGCCTCGGGGCTGGTGAAGGGCATCGGCCCGGGCACCGCGAAGAAGATCACCGCCGCGTTCGGGCTCGACACGCTGCGGGTCGTCGAGGAGCAGCCCGAGCGGCTGCGCCAGGTGCGCGGCCTCGGCGACCGGCGCATCGAGGACCTGCAGCAAGCGGTGCGGGCGCAGAAGGACCTGCAGAACGTGCTGGTGTTCCTGCGCACCTACGGGCTCGGCGCGGCGCTGGCGGCGCGCATCGTGCGCCGCCATGGTGCCAACGCGTCGGCGCTGGTGCAGGCCAACCCGTACCGGCTCGCCGACGAGGGCATCGGCATCGGCTTCCGCACCGCGGACCGCCTGGCGGGCCAGCTCGGCATCGCGCCGGAGGCCCCCGAACGACTCGCCGCCGGACTGGAGTTCACGCTCGCGCAGGCGGCGAAGGAAGGGCACTGCTTCCTGCCGGAGCACGAACTGCTGGAACGCACGGCCGAACTGCTCGCCAGCACCACCGCGGCGCTGCAGCCGCACGTGGTCGAGCTCGCGCACGCGGGCCGCATCGCGCGCCAGCTGCCGCCCGGGCCGGCGCTGCTGCACGAGGATCCGCGCCCGATCGTCTACCCGGTGACGCTGGCGACCGCCGAAGCGGGCGTCGCGCGCGCGCTCGACGGGTTGTTGCGCGGCGACCGCGAACGTCTGCCGGTGCGGCCGGACGCCGCCGTGGCGTGGTTCGAGCAGACCTCGGGCATGGCGCTGCCGGACGGGCAGCGCACGGCGCTGGTGCGAGCGCTGTCCGAACCGGTGTCGGTGATCACCGGCGGTCCGGGCGTCGGCAAGACCACGATCGTGCGCGCGCTGGTGCAGATCCTGGCCCAGAAGGACCGGCGCCTGCTGCTGGCGGCGCCGACCGGGCGCGCCGCCAAGCGCCTCGAGGAATCGACGGGTCATCCGGCGACGACGTTGCACCGGTTGCTCGAGTTCACGCCGGGGATCGGCCGCTTCGCCCGGTCGCAGAACAACCTGCTCGAAGGCGACCTGCTGGTCGTCGACGAGGCGTCGATGCTCGACATCCAGCTCGCCTATTCGCTGCTGGCGGCGGTGCCGAGGACGATGTCGCTGGTGCTGGTCGGCGACTGCAACCAGCTGCCGTCGGTGGGCCCGGGCAACGTGCTCGCCGACGTGCTGGCGAGCGGCCGCGTGCCGACCACGGCCCTGACGCAGATCTTCCGCCAGCAGCGCGGCTCCGACATCGTGCGCGTCGCGCACGGCATCCTGCAGGACGAGGTGCCGGCGAGCGGCGGCGAGGGCAGCGACTTCTACTTCGTCGAGGCGCGCAATGCCGCGCACGCGAGGCTGCTGATCCGCGAGCTGGTGATGCAGCGCATCCCGCGCCGGTTCGGGCTCGATCCGCAGCGCGACGTGCAGGTGCTGTGCCCGATGTACCGCGGCGAGGTCGGCGCCGACACGATCAATCGCGACCTGCAGGACCTGCTCAACCCCGGCCAGATCGAGATCGAGCGCGGCGGCAAGATCTATCGCACCGGCGACAAGGTGATGCAGATCCGCAACGACTACGACCGCGAGGTCTGGAACGGCGACGTCGGCCGCATCACGCACATCGACACCGGCGCCGCGAAGGCGTTCGTGCGCTTCCCGGAGCGCGAACAGGAGTACCGCTTCGAGGATCTCGGCGACCTGGTGCCGGCCTACGCGATCTCGGTGCACCGCTCGCAGGGCAGCGAGTACCCGGCGGTCGTGCTGCCGATCACGACCGATCACTTCCTGATGCTGCGGCGCAGTCTGCTCTACACGGCGATCACGCGCGGCAAGCAGCTGGTGGTCGTGGTCGGCTCGCGCAAGGCGCTCGAACAGGCCGTGCACAACGCCGACGACGGGCACCGCTACTCGGGCCTGCGCGAACGCCTGCGCGACCTCGTGCGCGCCGACGGCATCCACCCGGAGCGCGCGGCTGGCGGTGCGCCGCCGCGGCAGCACGAAGCCTGAGCGGCTGGCGCAGGGCGGGACCTCGCCGTCAGCTGCCGATCTGGATCTGCAGCCCACCGCTCAACGCCAGGCCGAGGAAGGGCCCAGCCGGGTCGAGCACCGCCCACTGGAAGAACAGGTTGCTGCCGACCAGCGTCGGCACCGCCGGGATCGGCACCGGCGCGCTGCCGGAGCCCGCGCCGTCGAGGAACACCGTCGCGCCGGAGCCGATCGGGAAGTCGAGCAGCGCGCGGCACAGCCCGAGCGCGATGTTCGACGAGCCACCGGACCAGAACTGCACCGCGGCGGAGTTCGGCAGGCCCTGCGCGATCGTGTTCGCGAACGCCGCGTTGCCGACCGTCGGCAGCCCCGCGGCACCGTTGCCCGGCACGCCGTTCGACCCGGCGCAACCGAGCCCGTACGGCAACACGAACGCGATGCCGGCCCCGCTCGGGTCGTAGACCCACGGCTCGATGCCGTTGATGCCGTCGTCGCAGGCGAAGTAGGTCTTGCTGCCGAGGCTGAAGAACTGGCTCAGCGACACCGCGCCGACCCCACCACCACCGAAGTTCGAGACCTGGCGCGTGTTCGCCGCGGTGCCGTCGGACAGCCACAGCTGCAGACCGCTCGCCAGATCGACGGCACCGAACAGCACCTGCGTGCCACCGAGTGCAGCGGTCACGGTGCCGGCGAGCGGACCGTTCGCGAGCCCCGGCGCGACGTCGGCGACGAGGCGCGTGCCGATCGTCGTGCCGTCGGTGAGCCACAGCTCGGTGCCGGCCCCGGTCAGGTCGTCGTGCAGGAAGAACAGCCCCGCCTGCGTCGCCACCAGATCGGTGTACGGAGTGAGTCGGCCGAACGCGGTCGTGGTGACCGGCACCGTGCCGAGCGCGGTGCCGTCGCTGACCCAGAGCTCGCGCTGCCCCGCCACCACCGCCGTGAAGAACAGCCGATTGCCGGCAGCCACCAGTCGGTCCGGCGTCGAACTCACGAGGCCCGGTGCCAGATCGCGCACCAGCATCGTGCCGCCCGGCGTGCCGTCCGATCGCCAGAGTTCGCGCCCTGAGCCGGCGATCTGTGCGGTGAAGTAGCAGATCGAGCCCACGGCGCAGAGTTCGTCCGGCTGCGAGTTCGCGCTGCCGGGGTTGAGGTCGAGGCCGAACGTGCCCGCCGCCGTCCCGTCGGTGATCCACAACTCCGCACCGGCCAGGCCGTCGTTGGCGGTGAAGAACGCGCGGCTGCCGGCGGCGGTGAAGTTCTCGGCCAACAGCGAGAAGCTGTCGGCGCTGCCCGGCCGGATGTCGCGCAGCTCGAACGTGCCGACCGCGGTGCCGTCGCTGACCCAGAGCTCGCGACCGTTCGCCGAGATGCCCGAGAACAGCACCAGCGAGCCCAGCGTCGCGAGGCCGCGCGGCGCCACCGCCGGCACCTGGAACGTCAGCCTGGTCGTGACCCCGGTCAGCGAATCGCTGCGGAACAGCTGCTGCCCCTGCTGGAACAGATTGCCGACGCAGAACACGTCGCTGCCGCGCGTCGTCGGATACTCCGGGTTGGAGCCGAACGAACCCGGCTGCAGGTCGATCAGCATCGACGTCCCGGCCAGCGTGCCGTCGCTGACGTACGGCTCGGTGCCGTTGTTGTTGCTGCCGGCGGCGAACCAGACCCGACCGCCGTAGTCGCGGAAGTCGCGCGGCGAGCTGCTGGTGTAGGGCCGATTCACGTCCGCGAGCAGCAGCGTGCCGGCCACGGTGCCGTCGGTGCGGCACGGCTCGTCACCGGCACCGCCGAACGCGGACGTCATCAGCACCGACGCGCCGAACGCGGTGATCGCATCCGGTACCGTCGACAGGTTGCCCGTCGACAGATCGGCGACCAGCGCGGTGCCGGCGATGGTGCCATCGGTGCGGTGCAGTTCGACGCCTACCGACGGCGCCTGCGCCGCGAACCACAGCTCGGTGCCGATCGGTGCGAACGCGCCGGGGTTCGACGAACCCGAGCCCGGGATCAGATCCGCGAGCCGGAACGTGCCCGGACCGGTGCCGTCGCTGCGCCACGGCTCGCGCCCCGCTGCGTCGACCGCGCTGAACACGACCACGCTGCCGATCGTGGTCAGCTCGACAGGATCACCGCCGACCGGCCCCGGCTGCAGGTCGGCGACCAGCTGCGTGCCCACCGCGGTGCCGTCGGTGCGGTAGAGCTCGCGGCCGACGCCGGCGCCATCGGCGGAGAACCATGCAGTGCTGCCGGTGGTGACGAACTCGCGCGGCAGCGACCCGGTGGCGCCCGGCTGCAGTTCGGCGAGCTGGAACGTGCCGGCCGGGGTGCCATCGCTGACGAACGGTTCCTGGCCACCGCCGACCTCGGCTGCGAACAACAGCCGCGCGCCGAAGGCCGCCAACTGCGTGTAGGTCGTGTTCCCTGTGCCTGGGTTCAGATCGGCCACCAGCGTGGTGCCGAGCGCGGTGCCGTCCGTGCGATGCAGTTCGAAACCGGTGGCGGTCGTCTGGGCGACGAAAAACAACGTCGAGCCGACCACGGTCAACTGCGCCGGGCTCGAGGACGGTCCGCCGACGACCAGATCGGCGACCAGCGTGGTGCCCGCCGCCGTGCCGTCGCTGCGCCACAGCTCGGTGCCGGTGCTGCCATCGCTGGCGCTGAAGTAGACGAAGCCCCCCATGCGCACGAGATGGTCGGGGTTGCTGGCGGCGGTCCCGGCGCGCAGGTCGCGCACCAGCACGGTGCCGGCGGTGGTGCCGTCGGTCTTCCACAGCTCGCGGCCGAAGCCCGGCACCTCGGCGGCGAACAGGACCTCGCTGCCGAGCACCACGAAGTCGTCGGGGAAGCTGTTGCCCGCCGGCATCAGGTCCAGCAGCAGATGCGTGCCCGCCTGGCTGCCGTCGGTGACCCATGGCTCGATGCCATGGCCGCTGGTGGCGCGGAACACGGCGCGATTGCCGATCACGTGGAAGGCCGGGATCGCGCTGCCGACCTGGCCGCTGGTCGTGGTGACGAGGTTGCCGACCAGCGACTGCGCGGCAGCGGCAGCCGACAGCGTCGCGACAGCGAGAACGGACCGGGACAGTGAGGTACGGCGCATGGGATCGGGATGGAGAGGCCCATGGGGTCCACGCGGAATGCCGCCCCTCGAGCCTTCAACATTATCCCACGGCCGCCGTGCGATCGCCCCGAGCACCGTTCCGGTCAGCGCGTCCCCCCACACGCCGATGGCACCGGTCTCAGCCGCCGAGCGTCGCGTGCAGGAACCACGCGTGCTTCTCGAACTGCGCGATCATGCCGGTCAGCAGGTCGAACGAGTCCTCGTCCGCGTGCTCCTTCGCGACCTCGCGCGCCGCGCGCATGCCGTCGAGAAGCGTGCCGATGCGCTCGGCGAGCAGCGCCACGTGCTCGAGGTCCTTGGTCACGTCCTGCGGGTAGTCCGGCAGCCGCGACTTCTTCGCGACGTGCTTCGCGGTGCCGACGGCGAGGTGACCGAGCGTCAGGATGCGCTCGGCGACCTCGTCGTTGTTGGCGGCCTGGTCGGTCGCGAACGTGTCGAACAACGGGTGCAGCGCGGCGAACTGCGGGCCCTTGATGTTCCAGTGCGCGACCTTGATCTGCGTGTAGAGGTCGAGACCGTCGGTCAGCACCGCGCGCAGCGCTTCGCAGACCTTCTTGCGAGCGTCGGCGGACAAGTGGCTCGGGGTGTTCTTCATGGCGAGTTCGGGGACGGTTGGTTCGGGATCACCTGCTCCGACCACGATAGGGCGACCGCGGCGGCGTTGACCACCGCGGCGATGCGGATCGCGTCGTGCACCTGCGCGGTCGTCAGGCCGCCGTCGGTGACGACCTTCTCGTGCGCCTGCACACAGGTGCCGCAGCCGTTCACCGCGCTGACCGCGAGCGCGAACAACTCGAAGTCGAGCTTGTCGCCGGCCGGCGCCGCCAGTCGCTGCATGCGCAGCCGCGGCGGCAGCTGTTCGTAGTCCGGTTTGCCGACCATGTGCCGGAACCGGTAGTAGACGTTGTTCATCGCCATCAGCGCGGCGGCCGCCTGCGCGTCGGCCTCGGTGGCCGCCGGCAGCTCGGCGCCGGCGGCAGCCTGCACCGCGGCGGCGAGCCGGGTCGAACGCGCGGCCAACGCAACCGCGAGTGCCACGCCGAACCGCTGCGGCCCGGTCAGCGCGCCGCCCTGCAGCACGCTGCCGAGGTTGAGGCGGATGTCCTTGGCGGCGTCCGGCAGCACCGCCACGAGTTCCTGGAGCGCTTGCATCACTTCACCTCGAGGGTCTTGTCGCCCTTCTTCCAGTTGCACGGGCACAGCTCGCCGGTCTGCAGCGCGTCCAGCGTGCGCAGCACCTCGTCGACGTTGCGACCGACGTCGAGGTCGTGCACCGACACGAAGCGGATCACGCCCTGCGGGTCGACGATCCACGTCGCGCGCAGGGGGATGCCTTCCTGCGGGTGCAAGATGCCGAGCGCCTGGCACAGCTCGCGCTTCTTGTCGGCGAGCATCGGGAACGGCAGCGCCTTCAGGTCCGGGTGGTGCTGGCGCCAGGCCAGGTGCACGAACTCGCTGTCGCACGACAGGCCGAGCAGCTGTGCGTCGCGATCGGCGAAGTCGCCGTTGCGCTTGCCGAACTCGGCGATCTCGGTCGGGCACACGAACGTGAAGTCGAGCGGCCACGAGAACACCACCATCCACTTGCCGGGGAAGGTGTCGTTCTGGATGTCCTGGAACTGCTTGCCGGCCTCGAGCGAGACGGCGGCGGGGAGGCGGAAGTGCGGGAAGTGGTTGCCTACGGTCAGCATGTCTGCGTCCTCTTGTTGGATACGATGTTGTTTTGGACTTTGTCTAATCTCAGGTTGCGAGCGAAGCTGGCAATCTCCACTCGCTTCAGCGGCGGCGTCCCGGCTTGCGGCGCCCGCGCACGACGACCATGTATTCGCGGACGTCGACGCCCTCGAGCTCGTCTACCTTGCCGACCCGCAGCGCCTGCCACGGGATGTCCTCGATGATCCCGGTCTCGTCGTCGACGAAGTGGTGGTGCGGCTCGACGTTGGGGTCGAACACGACACTGCCCTCGGCCAGCACCAGCTGCTGCACGAGCCCGTGCTCGCGGAACGTCTGCAGCGTGTTGTAGACGGTGGCGCGGGACACCATCGGGAACTCGGCCTTGACCCGGCTCCACACCTGATCGGCGGTCGGGTGGTCCTTCGTGTCGAGCACGTAGGCAGCGATCGCGACGCGCTGCGCCGAGGGCCGGATGCCGGCGCGCTCGAGGCGGTCGATCAGGGGTTGCTGGGGAGTGCTGCTCACGACGTTCTTAGACTACGTCCAATCTTCGGCTCGGTCAAGCTGAAACTGTAGGGTGCGAAGCTCAGGATCGGCGCCAGGCCGCGTCCAGTCGCGCTGCCACCGACGGATCGACGTCGTGCTCGCGCCCGTCGGATCCCGCCCGCAACCGCTCACGCAGTCCGGCCAACACCACTGCAAAGGCACCGCCGAACCGTTCGCAGTCGCGGCAGCCCGCCACGTGTTCGCGGACGCGAGCCGCGAACGGCGCCGGCAGCGCCCCGTCGAGGAACTCCGACAGGTTCGCCAACACCTCGGCACAGCCGAGCCCACCGAGCGGAACCGCATTCATGCTTCCTCTCCAGTCGGCAGACGCCGACGCAACTCCGCGACCAGACGCAAGCGCGCCCGGTGCAACCGGCTCTTCATCGCCTCGAGCGACAGGCCGAGCACCTCGGCCACCTCGTCCCCACTGCGCTGTTCGAGCTCGCGCAACACCAGCACCTCACGATCGGCCGGCGGCAGCGCCGCCAGCGCCTCGTGCACGATCGCACGCGACTCCAACAACTGGGCGAAGGCGACGGGGTTGGCCGCCGGGTCGGCGAAGCCGGCTTCGCTGCCGAGCGTCGTCAATGACACCGTCGGCGCCGCTGCGACCTGGCGCCAGCGCCGCGCCGCCGCGTTGCGCGCGATGGTCAGCAACCAGGCGCTGGCCCCGAGCTCGACCCGCGCCGAGCTCGCGTGCCGCCACGCCTGCACGAACGTGTCCTGCAGGATCTCCTCGGCAAGCTGACGATCGTGCAGCAGCAGCCCGACGAAGCGATACACCGCCGCGCGGTGCCGGACGACGAACTCGGCGAACGCAGAGTCATCCCCTTCGGCACTGCGAGCCAGCAGCTCCGCGTCGGTTCGTGAGCCCGATTCCGGCATGCGGTCCTCGCGTCAGGACGCCTTGCAGACCCCGCCCGAGCAGGTGCTCAGCCCGAGCGCGGTATAGAGCGGGCAGCTACCGATCAGGCCGGTCAGCAACGGCACGAGACCGAGCCAACCCCACGGGGTGACCGGGCCGACGAAGGTGATGCTGAGCAGGCCGATGCCGAGCAGCACGCGGAAGACGCGGTCGATCGGGTGTTCGTTCTTGGGCAGGATGTTCATGATCGGGTCCTCGTTCGCGGCCCGCGACGGCGGGCACAACCAAGGGAGTCCCGCAGCGGCAGCGAGGATTCACCCCGGCACCGAACGACGAGTGCGCAGAGCCCGGCGGCCTTCGTGCGTAGTTCAGCCACCGAGCTTGCCGGCCACCTGCAGCAGTCGCTGCACGACCTTCTGCGCCGCGGTGGCCTGCTTGCCGTCGGCCAGCGCGCCGTCGGACGCGAACGCCGTGCTTGCCCCACCGAGCGCGAACTGCTCGGTGATCACCAGCACCCCGAGGTTCATCAACACCTGCCGCAGGTGCACCAGCGCGCGCATGCCGCCGAGCGCCCCCGGCGAAGCCGCCATCACCGCCGCCACCGCCCCACCGAACGCGGACACGTTCGGCTCCTTGTCGTACGGCCGCGACAGCCAGTCGAGCGCGTTCTTCAACACCGCCGGCAGCGACGCGTTGTACTCGGGCGTCACCACCAGCAACGCCTGGTGCTGCCGCACGAGCGCCCGCAACCGCACCGCACCTTCGGGCAGTCCCTGCGCCGCCTCGAGGTCGCCGTCGTAGAGCGGCATCGGAAAGTCGCGCAGATCGACGAACGTCGCCACCGCGCCACAGGCCTCGGCGAGGCGGACCACGGCGCGCGCCAACTGCTTGCTGAACGATCCGGAACGGGTCGACCCGGCGAGGACGAGGAGCTTGCTCATTCGGCGCGGATGGTACGGCGATCAGACGGCGAACGACAGCGCGGCGGTGACGGCATTGGCGAGCGCGGCCATGAGCCATGCCCTTCCGATCGGCAACCGCGTGCAGCCGACGTAGACCAAGGCTTCGGCAACCACCACACCGCCTTCGACGAGCCACCACGACGCGCCGAGTTCGCGCACCGCGTACCAGGCCAGCGGATGGGTGAGCAGGTTGGCGGCGGCGCCGTCGAGCAGCGTTCGCCGCCGCCGTTCGGCCGGCGCCAGCAGCGCCAGCAACGGCAGCTCGACGGCGAGCGTAAACAGGAACGCCGACAGCCAGGTCATGTACCGTTCCCCACCGCACCACGCGCAGCCATCCCGCAAGCCAGCAACAGCACCGGGATCTCCAGCCACGCGTGCAGTGCCGCGGCGATCGCGTAGCCGCTGCGCGCCGAGGCGAACGCGCCGGCGAACGCGATCGTCATCAGCGCGCCGAGCCCGACCACCACGAGCCGCCCGTGCCGCGGCCAACGCCAGCGGGCGCCGGCGACCTCGCTGCCGCCGCCGAGCCGCGGCAGCACGTGCAACACGACCGCGTAGTGCAGGCACTGCAGGTAGGCCGCCATCGCGAACAGGTCGGGAGCGCGCTCGCTGCCGAGCAGCGAAGGCAGCACCAGCGCCGGCAGCTCGGCGGTCAATGGACCGAGCCCGAACGGCCCCGAGTCCGTACGCGGCCAGACCGCGTGCAGCAGTTCGGCGGCGGTGCCGCTCGCGATCAGCACCGGCACGATCCCGAACGCGACCGCACAACCGAGCATCGCCAGCATCCGCGTCCGGCCGCGCAGCCGTTCGCCGAGGAACGCCACCGGGGTCACGTTGTGCAGCACCGCGAACGCGGCGAGCGTGTCGAGCGGCGACCACAGCACACCGACCGCCAGCACCATCGCCACAGCCCACGCGAGGCCGTTGCCGCGCCGCATGCCGAGCCCGGCTGCCGCCAGCACCGCGAGGCCGAACCCGGCCAGCAGCTCACCGCGGATGCGCAACTCGCTGCTGCCGACCCCCGCCGCCGCGCCAACGCGGATCGCCACCACCACAGCCAGCAAGCCACCACCGAGCCACACCGCGGTGCGCCCGATGCGCGCGCCGAACCGCTCGTCGACATACCGCAGCTCGACCAGCACGTGGGGCAGCCCGAAGGCAGCCAGCGACAGCGCATAGGTCCACAGCGGCGCCGCGGTGGCGACCGCCGCGGTCACGGCCACGCCGACCGCGAGCGCGAGCGCCGTTGCGAACGTCACGCCGGCGCGAGCTCCGGCCGCCGCGCGCGCCACAGCAGCGCCCCACCACCGGCTGCGGCCAGCAGCAGCAACAGCAGTGCGTCCTCGCGCTGCTTGGCCGGGACCTCGACCGACACTTCCTTGCCGTTCTTGTCGAAGCCAGTGCTCTTGCACCCGATCGCGAACGAGCCGTCACCCTTCGCCTCGACGACATGGCGATCGACCCGGCGCACCATCGGGTGCTCGGTCGGCACACTGTGGTCGGCGTTCTTCGCGACCAGCTGGGTGACCAACCGGGCATCGATCTGCTTCTGCACGCCTTCCGGCAGCTTCCAACCCGGGCCGCGGCGGCGCCATTCGGCCTCGAAGGACGCCTGCTCGGCGGCTGGCACCAGATAGATGCGGAACATGCCGCCCTGCCGGCCGACGGCCAGCTGCGCCCCGACCACCAATGGTCGCACCGTGCGCTGGTGACCGTCTTCGGCGTCGGAGTAGACGAACATCCGCGTCGCCGGCTCGGCCGCCGCGACCTTCGGATCGGCCGGCGGCAACCAGAGCAGCTGCCCGATCTGCAGCCGCGTCGGGTCGAGTCCGGGGTTCAGCTGTTCGATCTGCTGCCAGCGACCGGCGTCACCCAGCCGGAGCTGGGCGATCGCCATCAGGGTCTCGTCCTTGCCGACGACGTGGGCGAGGCAGTGCGTGCGCGCCAGCACCGACGCGTCGAGGTGGGACTCGATGGCGACGCTGCGCACTCCTGCGACCACGAGGTCCGGCGGCGGCAGCAGCGACAGGGCGGCGAGCAGAGGCAAGGCGACAGGGTGCATGGATCGATCTCCGTTTCGGCAAGGAAAGCGCGCGGCAACGCCACCGATCGCGGTCGGTTCCGCACGCCAGTCTATTGCCAGCCACGGCCAGCTGCACGGATCAGCGTTCGACGACGACCCGTGCGGCCAGTCCCTCGCGACGAATCACCCGGATCCGCGTCGAACGCGGCGGCTGCGCCAGCAGGTCGCGCCGCACGTGGCACAGGTCCGACTGCAGCAGCGGCTGCGCCACGAACTCGACCGGCACGTAGTCGCGCTCGAAGCGGGGGTCGGCCCAGAACCGCGAGGCGCCGGCGGCGAAGCGGTCCTTGACGCCGAACACGAACTCGGGCCGCTGCTCGTCGAGGATGTAGCGACGCAGGAACTCCGGGTCGCGGATGTTCTTGGCGATGGTGCGGCTGCCGAGGCCGCCGAGGTCGAGCAGGCGGATGCCGGCGTCGTGGCTGGTGCCGCCGGCGTCGTGGTGCGCCAGCAGCGGATCGGCGCTGCCGAGGTCGCTGCACAGGCGCTTGATCTCGCCGCCGATCGTCGCGACGACCGCGAGCGGTGTGGTCGGCGCGGCGAGGAAGGCGAAGTACTGGCTGGTGGTGCCGAGCACGAGCACGAACGCCGCGACCGCCGGGAGCCCCAGCGAGGCACGTTCCGCTCGTTCCGGCAGCGAATCGCCCTCGCTGTCCACGGCGTTCACGCCGTCGCGCGCGCCACTCGCCCAACCGACCAGCAGCGCGAGGCACGGCAGGGCCGGCGCCACGAACCGCCAGCAGCCCATCCAGTCCGAGGCATAGAGCACGAACACGGCCTGGGCCGCGAGCAGCGCCAGCGCCAGTGCGATCGGCAGCGGCAGCGGTCGCCGCCGCAGCGCCGCGAGCAGCGACGGCAGCAGCACCAGCACGCCACTGCCGAAGGCCCACGAGGTCAGATAGTGCCAGTGCCCCCCGAACGGGTTCAGCAGCGACAGGAAGGTCGCCTCGCCGGCCTTGGCGTAGAACGGGTTCGGCAGCGGATCACCGAAGTACCACAGCCGGAACGCCAGCAACGCCGTCCAGGCGACGAACGGCAACAGCGCCACCGGCAGCGCGGCGCGCAGGCGAACCCGCCAGTCGCGGCCGACCGACGGATGCGCGACCAGCACCAGGAAGCACGCGACCACCGCCAGCGGCGCCTCGGGTCGCACCAGCACCGGCACGCACAGCACGATGCCGATCCAGACCGCGGCGTGCCGCGACGACAGCCACGGCAGGCTCGCGGCCAGCAACATCGCCAGCCCCTGCAGACCGTGCTCGAGCCCGGACACCGACCAGACCAACTGCGGCGCGCCGAGCAACACCAGACTGGCCAGCAGCCACGCCGCGGCGCTGCGACCCTGATCGAGCGCGCGATGCAGCACCAGCACGGTCGCGAAGCCGATCGCCAGCGACGACCACTTCGCCGCCACCGCCATCGGCACACCGCACCAGCGCAGCAGCGCCAGCCACAACAGCCACAGCGTGTTCGAATACGCCTCTTCGGGCGGCAGTCCCGGATGCAGCACGAGGCCGTGGCCGCGCACGAGGTTCTCGCTGTATGCGAAGGTGATGCCGGCGTCGTCGACCATCCAGTCGTGCAGGCAGTGCGTCAGCAGCAGGAACGCCACCGCGGTCGCCAGCAGCCGCACCCGCCCGGGCCACGGCCGCGGCAGGCCGCCCGACACTCCGGCCAGCCCCATCGCGACGAACGCGCCGGCGAGTGCTTCGGCGAGCCGCAGGCTGGCGGCGGCGGCCGCCGTCGAACTGCCGGCGCCGAACAGTCGCGCCGCCAGCAGCTGCGGCTTGACCAGCAGCACGGCGCCGATGACCACCAGGGCAGTGCAGACGATGGTCGTGGTTCGAGGCACGTTCATGGCAGGCCGCGCACCTTACCGGTCGCGGCTCGCAGCCGCGCCCATCACTGCTCGAACAGCGCGCGCAGATCCTTGTGCTTCTCGATCGCGGCGACATCCGCCTTCAGGTTGTCCGGCACGTTGCCCGACTTGACCGCACTCATCACGGTCCCGAGGCGGGCCACCAGGCCGGTCAGCTCGCTGACCTTGAGGCCGTTCTTCTCGGCGATGACCTTGATGTCCTTTGCCTTGGCGACCAGCGTCTTCATGTCCTTGGCCTGTGCCGCGCCGTCTTTGCCGAGTTCGGCCTGCAGGTCCTTGGCGACCGCGGCGAGCCGCGTCAGCGACTTGTCGTCGAGCGGCGTGGTGGCAGCCTCCTTCATGTTGGCGGCCGCTTCCTTGACCTTGTCGGTCATGCTCTTCTGCGGCACCGGGTTGTCGGCGGCCGGGGTCTTGCCCGCACCCTGGGTGCCGGCATCGGGCTTCGAGCAGGCGAACAGCAACACGAGCGGCAGCAGCAGCGTGAGTGGTTTCATGACGAGCGGGGAACATACCCGGACCATCCGCACCGCCGCCGCCGGCCCATCGCCAACACCATGATTCGCTCCGGTCGCCGCGCCGGCGCGGCCGATGCCATCGGCGATGGAGACCAATTGCCCGTATCGCGGCCTGCCCGACCGCGCCGTGTGGCGGCAGTGCGTCGGTCGGCGCACGATCGAGACGATCCTGCCGCTCGACGACGACTCGGCGCCGATCGCCCGCGGCACCAAGATCGCCTCCGCCGGCAGCTGCTTCGCGCAACGCATCGCCGAACACGTGGCAGGACTCGGACTCGAACACCTCGTCACCGAGCCGGGGCCGTCCTTCCTCGCGCCACCCGAACGCAAGCAGCTCGGCTACGGCATCTACTCGGCGCGCTACGGCAACGTCTACACCGCCGAACAGCTGGCGCAGCTGCTCGAACGCGCCTACGGCCACTTCGCTCCGAGCGAGCCGCCGTGGCGGAAGGGCGAACGCCACGTCGATCCGTTCCGGCCCGGCATCAACCACACCGGGTTCGTGTCGGTCGACGAGTGCCTCGAGGACCGCCGCCAGCACCTCGCCGCGGTGCGCATGCTGATCGAGCGCGCCGAGGTGTTCGTGGTCACGCTCGGCCTCACCGAGGCGTGGCGCAGCCGCGCTGACGGCGCCGTGTTCCCGGCCTGTCCGGGCTGCGGTCACGGTGGCGACTTCGATCCGGAACGGCACGAGTTCGTCGACTTCCGCCTGGAGCAAGTGGTCGCCGCACTCGATCGCTTCGTGACGCTCGCGCGTCACCACAATCCCGACCTGCGGTTCGTGCTGACGGTGTCGCCGGTGCCGCTGCTGGCGACGTTCACCCGGCGCCACGTGCTGACCGCGACCACCGCGGCGAAGGCCGTGCTGCGGGTCGCCTGCGACGAACTGCGGCGCCGCCACCGCGGCATCGACTACTTCCCGGCCTTCGAGCTGGTGCAGGCCGGTGGCCCCGGGTGGGCGTTCGCCGACGATCGGCGCACGGTGCAGCCGCGCGCGGTCGCGCACATCATGGCGTGCTTCGCGGCCCAGTTCGGGCTCGATGTGGCACCGGCCTTCGGCCAGCTACCGAGCGCCGCGCCGGCGACCGAACCGGTGACGAGGATCCCGCCGCGGCCCGTGGTATGTGACGAGGACACGATCCTCGCCGCGATGCTGCAGGAACGCGGCCGATGACGCCGGTCGAACGGATCGAACCGCTGCACTGCCTCGGCGAGAGTCATTGCCTGCGCTTCCGCGATCGACTGTGGCGCGGCGAACGACCGGCGCGGCTGCTGCACGCGCGCAGCCATTTCCTGCCGGGTGTCGAGGCGAACAACTTCACCGCCGACGACGGCCTGCACGCGGACCTGGCGGCGGCACTGCTCGCGGCCGGCTTGTGCAGCGAGCACCGGCACGAGGACGGCAGCGTCACGGTCGAAGCGAGCCATCGTCCGACCACGTTCGCGACCCGGGTGCTGGCGGCGCGCCACGCGGCCCTCGCCGACGAACCGCTGCAGGCGCCGGCGCTGCTGCTGTTCGCCGGCGACAAGGAACTGCACTCGCTGGCGATGGCGATCGGGCCCGCGGTCGACTTCGAACTGCCGGGCGATCCGGGCTACGGCGCCGTGACGGGTGCCACCAGGGTGCCGTACGACACCGTCGAGGCCGCGTTCGCGGCGCGGCTCGAACCGTTCGGAGTGGGACTGCGCATGCTGCGGGACGCCGGCTTCGACCGCACGCTGGTGCACGGTCTGCTGCCGCGGGTCCGCGACGACGCGCGCAACGCGCAGTGGTGCCACGGCACGCAGCTGCCGGCCATCCTGCGCAGCAAGCTGGCGATCGTCGGCAATCGGCTGCTGGCCGCGGCGTGCCAGCGCGCCGGCATCGGTTTCGTCGACGTCTGGCCCGAGCTGGCCACTTCGGGCTATCTCGATCCGCGCTTCGACCTCGACGGCCTGCACGCCAATCACCTCGCCACCGAAGTGTCGCTGCCGACGATCGCGGCGGCGCTCGCGCGGCTGGAGTCCGCATGCATCAACGACGCCCAGTACGAGCTGCTGCACGAACTGGCGGTCGAGCGCGAGCCGGCGGCGGAGCCGCGCAGCGCGACGTTCGCCGCGGCCGGCTACTCGCTGTGGCCGGCACCGATGGAGCCGTTGCGCGCCGGGGCTGGCGACGAACGGGTCGCGGCCGCGCTCACGCAGCCGGCGCTGCGCGACCTGCTGGAGGCCGGCTGGTCCCGCGAGTGCGGCCTGATCGGCATCACCGACGGAACCGGATCCGATCACCATGCAACGCCAACCAAGGCGGACACGGCCCGCGCGGCGATCTACGCCGCGGACCAGCCGCTTCAGGTTCGTTGCCTGCCGAGGGACGAATCGACCACTGCATCCAATCTGTCGCTGGCGGCCGGCGCCCTGCTGGTGTTCGACCCGGCGCGGGTGTCCGTTCAGTGTGAGTCACCGGGCCACGGGGCGCTGCAGCTGTACGTATTGCCGAGGCTGCCGGCCGAGGCGTTGCAAGTCGTGCGCCTGCCGACCGCCGCCTGGCCGGTCGATCCGTTCCGCGTCGCCGATGCGAACCCGGGCGCACCGGGCATCGTACGCCGCTGGCGTGAGGTCGCGGGCCGCACCGTGCTCACGACGCCCTGAACGAGCCGCTGTCGCACCGCGCGATGCCATGGCGGTTCGGGCGACGGATCGGGCTGCACTCCCACGACGCGAGAACGACGACGCGACCGACGCGAATCCCCTGCCATCTACCGCGGGATCGAGCTGACGTCCGGTGGTATGGTGCGCCGGACACGGCGAGTCGGCCGGACGGTCGCGGTTTGTTCGGCCCCACTGGCCAGGCCTCTTGCCACTGCCGAAGACGAACGTGCACATGCTCCGATCCCTCCTGCACGTCCTCCTGTTCCTCGCCGGGCTGCTCGGCACTGCGGCCACCGTCCTCCACTGCGATGCGCTGCCGTTCTGGAGCTGGGCGCGCCAGAAGCTGGGCTACGCGCAACAGACGCTCGATCAGTGGGACACCCTGTTCGTCGGCAGCAGTCGTGTGCACCGCGGCATCGACCCGGCGGAGTTCGACCGGCGAGCCGCCGAGCTCGGCGTCGCCACCAGTTCGTACAACCTGGGCCTCGCCGGCGTGCGACCGATCGATTTCGTCCAGGTGATCGCATGGCTGTGCCAACAGCCGAAGCTGCGGGCGAAGCGCTGCATCATCGAGATCCACGGCCACGACCAGGTGCGCGCGCAGGCGAACCGGATGTCCGACACGATCATCGAAGTGCACCCGCCGAGCCTGCTCCCGCTCCGGGTCGAGGCGGCCTTCTGCTATCCGTACACGAACCGGAAGCGGCTCGAACTGCTCGGCAACATCGGTGCGCACACGCTGGTCAACGGACTGCGCGTCGGACAAGGCACGCGCCTGCTCGACGATCTGCTGCGGACCGATCCGTTCGGGCCTCCATCCCCCGGCTACCAGGGGTTCGACGACGTGAAGTCCGAGCTGCAACAGCCCGAACGCAGGCGCAACAACGAGGAGTGGCTCGGGAACCCGGCAAAAGCCCAGGGCTATCTCGACTGGAAGGTCAAGGTGCCGCTACCGCCGCCGCTGGTCGGCGGACTCTCGACGGCCGTGATACGCGAGCAAGCTCGCCTGCTGCGCGAGGTGGGCATCCGGCCGATCTTCGTGGTCATGCCGGTCTGGTCGCAGAGCCTGCAGGGGCGCGATGCGCTGCCCGAGCTCGCCAAGGAACTGGACATCGTCGTGCTGGACCGCCCGGACGAGTTCCCCGACCTGTTCCGGCACGAGGACTACTTCGACTCCGACCACCTGACAGCAGCCGGTGCCCAGCGGTTCTCGAAGTTCTTCGCCGAGACCCTGATCGAGCGCAAGCTGCTGACGGCGGACTCGCGCTGATCGCCGCGCCGAACGGCTGGTGTGCCCCTCAGCCGCCGATCGTGCTGCGCGCCGCGCCGGAGACGACGAAGCCGAACGAGTTGACGCTCGGATCGAACACCAGCCACTGGTGGTAGAGCCGACCGCCGATCAGCGCCGCCTGGTCCGGGATCGGCAACGGCAGCGCAGCGCTGCCGCCCGCGTCGGTCGCGACGACCGCGGACAGGTCACCGGACGCGAACAGCTGGCACGGCCCCGCACCCGGGATCGTCCACGGCAGCGGGATGCCGGCGTAGCTGGTGTCCGAGAAGCCGGTCGCCAGCACCCCGAGGCTCAGGCCCTTGGCCCGCGCCAACGTGATCGAGAAGGTGCTGGCGACGATCGGCAACCCGGCGTTGCCGAGGGTCGGCACCGCGTTGTTGACGCCGCCGCCGCAACCGAGGCGCACCGCCGGCTGCTGGATCAACGTGGACTGCTGCCAGGTGCCGGTGCCCGGCGTGCGGTAGCAACCGACGCCCGCACTGCCCGCGGTCAACTCGCTGACCGTGGTGGTCTGCGCCGAGTGGTCGATCGACACCCAGAAGGTGCCGTTCACCGCCACCGGGGTCGGCAGCGTCGCCGTGTAGAAGGCACCCACCGGCCCGACCGTGATGCTGGTCGACGCGAGCGGCGTGCCCGACGGCAGCGTGCCGTTCGTCGCGTAGACGTAGGCGCCGACCGTGACGTTGCCGCCGGTCGTGCTGCGCAGGAACACGTCGAACGACGACAGCGTCTCCGGCTGCGCGCTGCTGACGCGATAGGCGTACTCCCAGCTGCGCGTGAGGCCCTCGAGCACACCGCCGCCGGTGTTGACGCCGACGCAGGTCGGTGGCACCACGCCAGTGCCGGCGCAACCCTGCCCGTACGGCTCGAACAGCGCCGGATTGGCGAGTGCGGGCTCGGCGAGCTCGGCCAGGCCGGCGAGCACCGACTGCGTGATCATGCGCGACCGCACGAAGTCGTTGGTCGACTGCACGAAGTCGTCGTTGCTGGTGTGGATGAAGGGCGTCCAGTTGCCGAGATCCTCGAACGGGAACGCCGCGGCGAAGCCGTTCTCGAAGAACGCGCGGTGGTCGCTGGTGCCGGCACTCAGCGGACCGACGTTGGTCTGCAGCGCCGGCACGTAGGTCTGCGTCCAGCCGACCAGCGCGGTGATCAGGCTCGGGGTCGAGTCGTTGGTGACGTAGTCGACCGAGTAGGTGTCCCCGGGCGCCCGGTAGGCATTCATGTCGGTGTTGATGTAGGCGACGATCTGCTGGTTCTGCGCCGCCGCGTTCTGCGCGTATGCGCGCGATCCGACCAGTCCGAACTCCTCGGCGTTCCACCACGCGAAGCGCACCGTGCGACGGAACTGCCGGGTCGAGAAGATGCGCGCGATCTCGAGCACCGCGGCGGAGCCGGAGGCGTTGTCGTCGGCACCGGGCGAACGATTGGCGGCGGTGCCCGCGATCGAGTCCAGGTGCGCCCCGACCATCACGATCTCGTTCGCGAGTTCGGTGCCGGGAATCTCGACGACGATGTTGGGGCCGTACTGGGTGCTGAAGGTCTGCGTCGTGAACGGCAGGCCGAGCTGCGTCAGCCGGTTGGTCACGTAGGTGACGGCCTGCGCGTTCTCCGCCCGATTGGCGCGGCGGGTGAAGATCGCCGCCAGCGCCTGCACGTGGCTCGACAGGTTGGCCTGATTGACCTCCGCGACCATGGTCGCGATCCGCGGATCAGGGCCGGTGCCCAGCAAGCTCGCGGTCGCGGCGACCGGCGCCGTGCCCGTTCCGCGCGGCGCCGCATACGGCTGCGCCAGCGAGAACACCTGCACGCCGCCGTGGAAGCCGGAGCTGTGGCAGTCGCTCGGCAACGTGGCCGGCACCGCAGCCGTGACGAACCAGCTGCGGCGCGCGCGCAGCAGGCGACCGTGGATCGCGCCCGCACCGCTGCGGGTGCGCGCCGAGACCACCAGCACTTCGCCGGGCTGGACCGGACCGAGCAGCTCGGTGGTGACGCCGGCCACCGCGGCCTGCGCGGCGGCGGAGCCGAGCCGGGCGAGGCCGGTCCGACCGAGGTCGCCGTAGAACGCGCCGGCCTGGATCAGCGCCGTGCGCACGGTCAGGTCGGTGCCGAAGTCGACGAGGTGCAGGTCGCTGATCGGTTGGCCCGCGCTCTGCGCGGCGGGCGCGGCGGTCAGGAACGGCAGGACGAGGAGGGCGGAAAGCAGTCGGCGCATGATCGAACGGTCCGGGGGCGAGCGGGCAGGCAGCGGCGAGACGATACGAGGCCCGCGCGCCCCCGCCAACCCACCCGGCGGCGCGGCCGCGGCCGCATCGCGCGACGCCCCGACCGCGGCCGGCCCGTGGCATGGCGGGGTCGTCGAGTGCCCCGGGGCCCCGCGATCAGCCGAGCCGCCGCAGCACGACCACCATCTCACGTTCGTTGGCGACGAACTCGGCGAGCTCGAAGCGCGGATACCCGGACCGCGTCTGCAGCGTCGTCAGCAGCTGCAGGAACCCGGTCTGCGACCAGCAGTGGAAGTGGATCCGGAAGTCCTTCGTCTCCAGGTCCGCGACCGCGGTCGCGATCGCGGCCTCGCCCTCGACCTTCATCGCGTCACGCACGACCTCGACATAGTGCTCGTGCCGCGAACCGGCCGGTCCCTGTTCGTGATCGCGCAGCACGTGTTCGACGCTGGTCGGCGTGCGCTCGCGATCGAACGTGTGCCGCATGTCGGGCACCGACAGGTAGACGACGCCACCCGGCCGCACCACGCGCAGCAGATTGCGCAGCGTGCCGACCGGGTCCTCGCAGTGTTCGAAGAAGTGATTGGCGGCGACGAAGTCCTGGCTGCCGTCGGCGATCGTCCCGAGCTTCTCGCCGTCGTCGACGACATCGACCGGCACCAGGTGCCGGCGCGCCTTGCGCGGATACATGCGCCGCAGCGCCTCGGTCGGCGCGATGTCGACGTAACGCACCTTGACGCCCTTGGGCATCGGCATCGGGTCCTGCAGCGCGCCGATCTCGAGCCCGCTGCCACGCAGATGGCGATCGATGACAGTGAGCCGGCCGAGGTACTGGCGGAAGGGTGTCACCAGCTTCTTGGCCAGGCGCCGCAGGTCGAGCATGCCGCGGTGCTATCGGGCGTTCGGCGGCGGGGCTTGAGCGGGGGCGTCGCGGCATGACGCCGCCGACGGCCGCGGATCCTGTTGCGTTCGCGCCGTGACGGCACTCACCAGGACGGCTGCCGCGACGGTAGCCTCTGCGCGGAACGATGGCCGAACCAGACGACGAGGATCCGATCGAGCGGATCATGGCATCCCTGCTCGCGGTCTCGCCGCTGCCCTCGGATGCCGAGGTCGAGGCGGCGGTGTCGTCGCATCCGGAGCATGCGGCGACCTTGCGCCAGCGGGTCCGGTTTCTGCGGGCGGTGACGCCGCCCCCACCATCGGCCTTCGCGACGCGGCTCGGCGGCTACGAACTCGGCGACCGGATCGGCGGCGGTGGCATGGGGATCGTGCATCGCGCCCGGGAGCTGGCGACCGGGCGTTGCGTCGCGCTGAAGCAGATCCGCCCGGAGCAACAGTGGCTGCCGGCAGCCCGGGCACGTTTCCGGCGCGAGATCGCCGCCGTGGTCGCCCTGTCGCACCCGGGCATCGCCACGGTCTACGGCGCCGGCGAGACGGACGACGTGCCGTGGCTGGCGATGGAGCTGGTCGAAGGCACTTCGCTGCAGGCCCGTCTCGAGACACTGCGCCCTGCCGACCCGGCGACGCTGTCGGCCGCCGCGTTGGCCGGCGACCCAGTGGGGAACTACGCGGATGCCGTCGTGCGCCTGGTGTCGCAGGTCGCCGAGGCGCTGGTGCACGCGCACGGCCGCGGGGTCGTGCACCGCGACATCAAGCCCAGCAACATCATGGTCGAGGCAGGCGGACGCACCCGCCTGATCGACTTCGGCCTGGCCTGGTTCGAAGGTGCCGACAGCTTGACGGGGACCGGCACGCAGCCGGGCTCGTTGGCGTGGATGTCGCCCGAACAGGTGCGCGGCGAACCGGTCGACGCTCGCACCGATGTGTGGTCGCTCGGCACGGTGCTGTACGAAGCACTGACGCTGCACTCGCCGTTCTTGATGCCGACGGAGGCGGCGACGCGGGCGAGCATCCTGTCGGCCCGTCCTGCCCCGCTGCGCGACCACAATGCGCGGGTCACGGCCGACCTGCTGGCGGTGGTCGCGACCGCTCTGGCCCCCGAACGCCACCGCCGCTATGCGACGATGGCCGCGTTCGCCGGCGACCTGCGGGCGCTGCTGGCTCACCAACCCGTGGCGGCGCGGCAGCCGAGTTCGTTCGTGCGCCTGTCGCGGCTGTGCCGGCGCCACCCGGTGCGCACCCTGCTGGCGCTGACCGGAATGTCGCTGTTGCTGCTGCCCACGGCACTGCTGTGGCAAGAGCGCCAGGCCGGCTTCCGAATCCAACGCGAAGCGGATCGCGCCGCCGCGGCCGAACGGAAGAGTCGCGCCGATGCGTCGGCGGCCTGGCAGGTGGTCGGGTTCCTCGAGAACGTGTTCGAGGAGGCGGCGCCGGAGTACGGCGACGGCAGCAACGCGACCCTGCGCGATGCCCTCGAACGGGGCATCCGCGAGATCCGTTCCGGTGTGCACGCCGATCCCGCGCTGCGCGCTCGCTTGCTCGAAGCGATGTCGCGCGCGTGCCTGAAGACCGGCTGGGCCGAGGAAGCGGTGGCGCTGATGGGTGAAGCCGATGCGCTGCTCGACCAGCTGCCGGCGCCCGAGGCACGCGAACGCGAGCAGCGGGCGTGGCATCGAGCGCAGTTGCTGCGCCTCCAAGGGCGGTGGCACGACTACGGCGAGGCGGTGCAGAACCTGCTGGACCAACCGGGAGTGCAGCCGGCGTTCGCGGCCACGCTGCAGCTCCAGCTCGCCGAACTGGCGCGGCGCGACGGCCGGTTCGACGAGGCCCGAGCACGGTTCGAAGCTGGCCTGTCGGCGATGCGAGCGACGGCGGGAACCGAGGATCGCGCGCTGGTCAGACCACTGCTCGGTTACGCCGAACTGCTGCTGCACACCGAAGGCGCCGGGGCCACGGTGCCACACGTCGAAGCTGCCGCCGCGATCAGTGCACGGATCCCGATCCACCTGCCCGAGCGCGGTTGGGCGCTGGCCAGGATCGCGTGGTTCTACGAAGCCTGGGCGCGCTACGAAGAGGCGCGCAAGCTGGCCGAGGTCGCACTCGCCGAAGCCGACACCGGCGGCATCGCGCCACGGCACCCGCTGCGTGGGATCCTGCATTGCCTGATCGCGACGCAGACCTCGCTGCTGAACGACCGGCGGGCGGCCATGGTGCACGGCGAGCGAGCGATCGATCTGTTGCGCGGCGCGTCCACCGCCACCGGCGTGCATCTCGCCCGCGCCCTCAACGTGACCGCCGATGCAGCGCTGTTCCTCGGCGATGCCGCCCGCGGTCGGCAATGGGCGGACGAAGCGCTGCAGGTCGCGAGCAAGCTGGCGGAACCAGACGAACGGCTGCTCGCGCAGATCCACTTCACCCGCGCCACCTCGCCGGCGTTCCCGCTGACACGCGAACAACGCATCGCGGAGTACGAGCTGATGCTGCAGCACGCGGCGAACGCCCCCACCATGCAGCCCGACCTGATCAGCCGAGCCATGGCGGAACTGGCGCAGGCGCTGGTGCGAGCCGGCCGTTCCCCGGAGGCATCGACGGTCATGGAACGACTGCGCACCCGGATGGCTGGCGCTGCGACCGAACCGTCGGTGCTGCGGGCACAGGTGCTCGCGCTGAGCTGCTGGACGACCGCCAAGTTGGGCGACCTGCCGGCGGCGGCAACGTTGGCCGAACAGGCCTGGGCGATGCTCGAAGCGTGCCGAGCGACCGACAGTCCCACCGGCGCCCTGACCGCCAGGTATCTGGGCTGGATCCGCATGCAGTCCCGACAGTTCGAACCGGCAGCGGCATCGCTGGAGCAGGCGCTGGGCCTGATCCGCAAGCACCACGGACCAGCGCAGTGCGGCGAAGTGGTCGACATGCTGGTGACCACCAACTTCCGCCTGGGCCGCTTCGCCGCCAACGAGCCGCTGTTGCGGGAATCGCTGACGATCGAGAACCCGCCGCCGGGAACCTCCCCGCGGCCACTGCGCCACTCGATGCTGGGCCGCGTTCTCCACGAGCTCGGCCGCCACGACGAAGCCACCGAGCAGATCGACCTGGCGTTGACGGCATTCGAGAAATGGGAACGGGTCCACCTCGAACTGTCGGCCCAGACCATCGAGACCGCGCTGTTGATCGCGCAGGGGCAGGCCGACGCCGGCAGCCGACGCACGCGACTCGAGCGGGTGCGGGCATTCGCCTTGCGCGTGTTGCCGGCCGAACACCGGCTCCACGGCAAGATCGCCGAGGCACTGGCGCAGTGACCTCGGGGCGCCGCGGCACCGACGACCTCAGGAGCCGACGACGACCGCCAACGCGTTGCTGGTTGCCAGCGGCAGCGCCGCCGGCAGCAGCGGATCCAGCGCCGCCCCCTGCACCCGCAAACTGAATCCGTAGAGCGCCGGGTCGCAGGGCAGCGGGAGCGTCGAACTCGCCGCGCCACTGTGAACCACCGCGACGTTGACGTCGGGCTGCACGTACGCGAGGCAGCCCGCCGGCAGGCCACCGACCGCCAGACCCGGCAGCGGCGTGACCCCGTAGAGGAACAGCGCGATCCCGTTCGGCAACCCCGTCATGCGGGTCGTGAACGAGGTGCCGATCATCGGCGAGGTCGTCGCCTGCAGCACCACCGGACCGAGGCTCGAGTTGCAGCCGGCTCCGACCGAGTTCAACGAGAAGGTCTGCGGGTTGCCGGCGTCGAGCAACCAGGTCTGGTTGGAGGTCGTGGCGCCGTCATCGCCACCGAAGACCACCACGCGCTGGTTCGCGGCGTGGTAGGCAGCCTGGAACACGCGGCGCGACGACGGCACATTGATGCCACACTCGCGGTGCCAGACGGCACCGTCCCAGGTCCACTGGCAGAGCTGGCCACCTTCGCCCATGCACAACATCGCGCGCTGCCGCCCGGGGTGCCAGATCAGACCGGCGTTGCTGTCGCCCAGCGGCCCGGCATTGCTGAGGAACGTCCAGTTGGTGCCGTTGTAGGCCCACAGGTCGCGGAAGTCGACGCCGGCCGCGTTGCCGCCGAACGCGAGCAAACGCTGGGTGACCGGGTTGTAGCAGACCGTCATGTCGCTGCGCGCCGAGGGCTGCTGGGCCGGGAAACGTCGTGTCCAGTTGCTGCCGTTCCACTCCCAGGTCTGGTTGTCCTCGACCGAAGGCGACAAGTAGCCACCGAACAGCACGGTGACCTGCCGCACCGGGTCGTAGGCGAGCGTTGACCCGCTGCGCGGTGATGGCGAATTGGCCGGCTGGCGCTGCAGCCAGTTGCTGCCGTCGTACTCCCAGGTGTCGCCGAACGTGGAGCCCGCGATGTAGCCGCCGAACAGCACGATGCGGTTGCGCACGCTGTCGAATGCCAGCATGCAGTGGGAACGAGCCGACGGCGCGCTGGCGGTCTGGATCTGGCTCCACGCCGTGCCGCCCCATTCCCACGTCTGCGAGTTGAACAGACCGTTCGGATAGTTCCAGCCGCCGAACATGACGGTGCGTTGACGCGCGGAGTCGTAGGCCATGCCTTGCAGCGACCGCAGCCCGGGTTGGGTTCCGGTGAGCGACTGCGTCCAGGACGGCGGGGTCTGCGCGATGGCCATCGCCGCGGTCGCGGCGAGCGAGAGGAATTGAGGCAGGATGTGCATGGTTTGTACGGCCCACGAAGGGGCTGCGGTCAGGAGTGCCGAGGCAGCTGGCCGCGCAACAGGAATCCAGGTCTGGCGGCGGCGCGGACACCGATGCGCTCGACGTTTGCTCCGAGTGGGTAGACTGCGGCCGTGGACCAAGGCTCGGTTGACCCGTTCGGCCCGCTGGTGGAGGCCGCGCTCGCCGGCGAACAGCAGGCACTGGCGCAGTTGTTCCGGCTCTGCCTGCCGGTGATCCAGGGGTGCGTCGACCGCGAGATGGGCCAGCACCTGCGCCAGCAGGAGTCCCGCGCCGACGTCGTGCAGTCCGTCTGCCGCGAAGTGCTCGAGGACTTCCGCCGCCAGATCTTCGAGTTCCGCGGCGAGGCGGAGTTCCGCGAGTGGTTGAAGCAGGCGACGTTGCACAAGGTGCAGGGGCGGGCGCGCTGGTTCTCGGCCCAGAAGCGAGACGCCGATCGGGCCGTTCCACTCGACTCCGGCATCACCGCGCAATTGGCGGACTCGCGAACGCCCAGCCGCGCCGCCGCCGACCACGAGGAAATCGTGCGCTTCCGACAGGCGATGCAGCGCCTCGACGGCACGTCGCGCCAGGTGGTCGAGCTGGCGTGGTTCCAGCAGCTGTCCCACCGGGAGGTGGGCGAACGCCTGGGCATCACCGAGGCCCATTCGCGGGTGCTGCTGTCGCGCGCGTTGGCGCGCATCGCGAAGCTGGCGACCGAGTGACGAGGCCGGGGCAGTTCGCCCGCGTCACTCGCCGCACGCATCCGCGCGAACCCCGACAGCGAAGGCTGCGCGGTGCGTCGCCCCGACGCCCGAACCAACCGCCCACCATGCCGCTCCCTCTGCACCTCACCACGATCCTCCTGGCCACCACGGCCGTCCTCACGCCCACGGCCCTGGCGCAGTCCCTGCGCCTCGACTTCCAGGACGGGATCGGTGCGTGGAGCACCGTGCTCGACGGGGTCATGGGTGGCCTCTCGACCGGCAAGGTCAGCCAGCCGCAGCCGGGCCTGCTGCGCTTCACCGGCGAACTGTCGCTCGAGAACAACGGCGGCTTCTCGCAGATGCGCACCGCGGTGCGCGAGGGCAGCTGCACCGGCGCGCGCGGCTTCCTGATCGAGGTCAAGGGCGACGGCCGCAGCTACACGTTCGACGTGCGCGTCAGCAACGTGCGCATGATGGCCGGCTCGTTCCAACAGAAGTTCGACACCGTGGCCGGCGAGTGGACCAAGGTCGAACTGCCGCTCGACGGCTTCCGCCTCTACAGCTTCGGTCGCGAGATGCGCGATGCCCCTGCCCTCGACGCCGCCAAGATCGAGTCGATCGGCGTCACGCTCGCCGACAAGAAGGCCGGCGCGTTCGCGCTCGAAGTGCGCTCGATCGCGACCTTCGGCGCGACCGACGCGGCGACCGGCGACGAGCGTGGACTGGCGGCGGTGGCCGGCCGCGCCGGGCTGAAGAAGCTGCTCGCCTGCGTCGCGGCGAGTGGCCTCGAGCTGCCCGAGGGACCGGTGACGATCCTCGCCCCGACCGACGCCGCATTCGACGCGCTGCCGGCCGGCACCGTCGAGTCACTGCTGCGGCCGCAGAACAAGGCGAAGCTGCGCACGATCCTGCTGCAGCATGTCGTCGAGGGGCGTCTCGGTTCCGCCGAAGTGCTCAACCAGCGCGCGCTGTCGACGCTGGCGGGCCAGCAGCTCGCGGTCGACTTCGCGCTGCAGCGCGTCGGCGGGGCGAGCTTCGTCGCCACCGACGTGCCGTTCGAAGGTGGCATCGTGCACGTGATCGACAAGGTGCTGCTGCCGGAGAGCCGTTCGATCGCCGAGCTGGCGGTCGCCAGCGACCAGCTGAAGACCCTGGTCACCGCGGTGAAGGCGGCGGGCCTGGTCGACCAGCTCGGGCCCGACAACGGTCCGTGGACGGTGTTCGCGCCGGTCGACAGCGCGTTCGCGAAGCTGCCGAAGGCCACGCTCGAGGGACTGCTGCAGCCGGCGAACCGCGCGGCGCTGACCCAGATCCTCGGCCTGCACGTCGTGCCCGGACGCATCGCCGCGCGCGAGCTGCTGCAGAAGCAGAAGCTGACGACGCTGATGGGCGCACCGATCGAAGCGCGCCTGGTCGGCGGCAAGCTGACGATCGGCGGTGCGGGCTTCGTCGCCACCGATCTGCAGGCCGGCAACGGCGTCATCCACCTGATCGACACGGTGATCACGGAGCCGGCCGGCGGCGGCTCGGCCGGGGCGACCGGTCGCGAACGCGCGGTCGCGAGCGCCGCGGACGTCTCGGTGCTGCCCGGGCTGCGCGCGATCTACGAGCTGGCGATCGACCGCGGCATTCCGCTGTTCAATCGCGGCGAGGTCGAGGGCTGTGCAGCGGTCTACGAGGTGGCAGTGCAGAGCGCGCTGCAGCTGACCCGCGGGCGCGTGGCGCCGGAGCTGCTCGCCGAACTCGAGGGCGCCGCGAAGAAGGCCGCGGCGATCGAGGATGCGCGCGCTCGGGCCTGGGCGTATCGCCGCGCGATGGATCAGGCCTACCAGGCGGCCGAGCAGCTGGTCGCGGCCAGGGTTCGCGGCGGCAAGCAGTAGCTGCGGATTGGCGCGAGGGCCGATGGTGCCACCGAAGGAACTCGAACTGGCGCCAGCGGAGTTCGACCTGCTGTCGAGCGCGTGCAGGCGGGTGAAGAGGTCGCGTCCTGTCGCGAACTCGGCGAGGGCGCGGGGCTCGGCGAACTGGTCTACGCAGTTGTCCTGACCCACTGCGCGGTCACGGCGACTGCGCGCGGCCGTCGCTTGCCCATCGGCAACTCACGATCAGCGCTTCCCGCGTCACTTGCCGGACTTCTCGCCCTTGTTGGCTTCATCGAATGCGTAGACACACAGATCGACGAACGAGACCTTGTTCTCCTGGGCGATCGCGAACAGCCGGCGAAAACTCTCCTCGACCTCGACGGGGAACTTGCCACCGCGGTACTCCTCGACCCAACGGATCTGGTCCTGGATCAGGCGCAAGGCGCGTTTGCCGTCTTGAACGTAGATGAAGAAGGGATGCTTCTTGCCGGAGAAGTCGACCGGCACCGTCCACCTCCTCATGGGCCGCTTCTCGAAAGCCCCCCGGTCGCCCTCTTCGACGTCGGGAGGAGCGACACCGCGGGGGGACAGGACTTTGTACTTCGCGAGAAGTTCCTCTTTGCCGTCGATCCACAGGATCTCGCGCCAGCCTCGCCGCAGGAGTTCTTGCTGTCGGGTCCCAGCGCCGACTGCACGACAGGCCTCGGCGACGTCGAAGAACGTCGCCTGCAGGTTGCTGCGCACATACCACTCCCAGGGGCGCAACTCGAGGACCGATTCGGCCGCTGCCACGATGTCGTCGAGCAGACGGAACGCCTCCGCTTGTCGATCGAGGCGCACCATGGCCATGACGCCGAAGTTCGCGTGGGAGACGAGCGATTCGATTTCGCCATCGATACAGCTCCTCACATCGATGCCCCCGAACGCATCCCGCCACAAACCTGCCACGCGCCGGTAGTCGCCATCGGCGATCCACGCCTTGACCACATCGACGGTCAAGTTCGTGAAGGTCGCCAGGTGATCCCTCCGGGCGAGCAGCCCCTCGCGTCGATACGTCGCGATCAGGCGATCGAGCATGCGAACGTACAGGGACTTTGCTTGGCGGGCTTGGTCGGTGTTCAGCTGGTCGGATGCCAGACGGACCTGTTCGTGATCGAGCAGGGTCAGCACCCCGACCATCGGCATGCCCTCGATCTCCTGAGCCGTCTCGGCGAGGACCGCGAGCGCCGCAGGGCGCTCGGCATCCGGGCCGACGGCAGCCGTCAACTGGCTCGCCAGGGTTGGCGCCATCCGCTGTGCCTTGGCTCGCCAATCGCCGGCATCGGCGGCACGGCGCAGCCACTGCTCGGCGAGCGCAGCGTCCGGTTTGGCTCCCGTACCGGTGTCGGCATGGAACGACGCCAGCCGCCGCATCGCGCGCGTGCTGCCGAGCGCCGCCGCACGCTCATAGAGTCCCATGGCACGGGGCCGGTCGACCGCGAAGCCGTTCTGCCCCCAACGGTAGCTGTCGGCAAGGTTCGTCATCGCCAATGGCGCGCCGGCATCCGCAGCTTGCTGCACCAAGCGGGTGTAGCGCGCCATGTCGACGGGAGTGCCGGTGCCCGACAGGTAGTTGATGGCCAGCGTATTGAGCGCGTGCGGGTCGTTGCTCGCGGCAGACTTGGCGATCCAGCGGTGACCTGCAACGGGGTCCTTCTCGACACCAAGGCCCTCCATCAAGCAGCGCCCCACGAATCCCTGTGCGCGAAGGTTGCCGAGCTGCGCGAACCGCATCCAGGCCTCGTAGCGGCCCGGAGCCCGGGAATCGTAGAACGGCGTCGTATCGCCGAGAGTCACGTGGCGCAGCCATTCGCGGATGTCGTCTTCGAGGGACTCGTCAGTGGGCTGAGCCGGCTGCCCAGGTTCGGTGGCAGTGAGTTGGCGCAACGGCAGGTCCGTGCTCGAGCCATTCCAGAACAGGTGTGGTTGCTGCCGAACGTGCCCGTACTTGATGCTCAGTTCGGCGAGACCGTCGGTCGTGTAGTCGGCGACCTCGCGAAACGTGACGATTCGGTCCGTGCGTGCTCGGCGCCCCGTGTCAGCCTCGCCGCGCAACCCGCGCAGCAGGTAGTGGGTGAACAGCCCGTTCTCGATCGTGTTGCCCGACTCGTCCTGCATTCCCGAATCCGGTTCGTACGACAGGGTGCCTGCCCAGGTCGAGAACAGCATGATCGATCCGCGCGCCTCCGCGTAGCGAGCGAGTGACGGACCGGTGTCGTCCGCCGACTTGTCGTTCCGCTTGCGGCACATGTCGATGATGAGCACCGACTGCTTGCAACCGGTGTCCTGGAAGCGATCGCGGACGGCATCGAGGTCCAGCGCAGTGCTAGGCAGCTGCTTGCGGTCGGCGCCGAACGGGCACAGGAACACACGCCCGTCGGCGAGCTCGAAGCCGTGGCCGGAGAAGAAGAAGAACAGCACCGTGTCCGGGTCGGCGAGGCGGCACAGGTTCTCCACCTGGTTGAGAATCGCCCCGCTGCTCAGCGGCTTGGTTTCGCCGACCGCGCCACCGACGCGCATGCGCACCACGGAGAATCCGATCTGCTCCAGTTCGCGGCCTACGTCATCGGCGTCACGTTCGGCGCAACGCAGCGGGGACAGGGTCTCGTAGTCGTTGCAGCCGACCACCAGCGCGAGCCGGCGCTCGGTGCGCTCCCCCGGGCCGGATGGTCGCACGGCGACGTCGCGCCCGACCTGGGCGAACAGTGAGGCCGTGAGCAGGAGCAGGGACGAGAACAGTCGGAATGGGACGAGCATGGGCCGATTGCGGGCGGGACCACATCACACGCAGCAAGGCAGTCGCCCGTCGTGTGAAGGGGACAGGGCGATCACCACCACCCTGCGGACCGGCTCGTACCCAGCGGGCGGAGCGGATCCGTTTTCATCCCCACCAAGGCGTCGGCTTCTGCTCGTGCGCCCGCCCCCACCCACACCAGCTGGTTCACGATCGCTTTCGCGGCCTGCTCGCGGTCGACCGGCACCTGAGTCCAGGGGCGCCAACTTCGCAAAATCCTGCAACGCGGCCGCCCGCACGATCCAGTATCGGCGATGTTCGATCGGCCGACCCGACTGTTCCTGCGCTGGCGTGATCGCGGCGATGCCGCGGCGCTGGCCGAACTGTTCGATCGCACCGCCCCGGAGCTGCTGCGCCTGGCCGTGCACCTGTGCCGGCACGCGGTCGACGCGGAGGACGTGCTGCAGGCGACGTTCCTGGCGGCGATCGAGAGTGCGCAGCGCTTCGAACGCGGCCAGCGCGTGATGCCGTGGCTGACCGGGATCCTGACGCACCGAGCGCTGGCGGAGCATCGGCGGCGGCAGCGGCTGCCGGTGGCGGCGGCCGACGGGGAGCGTGCGGGCGGCGGCGCGGAGCCGTTCCAGCATGCGCAATCGAGCGAACTGCACGCGAGCACGCGCGCGGCGATCGATCGCCTGCGCGAGCCGTATCGCCAGCCCACCATGCTGCGCCTCGTGCACGGCATGGAACCGGCCGAGATCGCGTTGCTGCTGCAGCGCAGCCCCGGCACCGTGCGGGCGCAACTGCATCGCGGGCTCGAACAGCTGCGGCGTCTGCTGCCGGCCGGCATCGCGACGTCGCTGGCGGTCGGCGCGTTCGCGGGCCGTGGAATGGCGGCCGTGAAGCAGGCCGTGCTCGCCGCGTCGCACACGCACGTGGTCGCAGCGAGTGTGGTCACCACCTCCGGATTCATCGCGGGAATGCTCATGGGGAAGAAGATCGTCGTCGGTGCAGGTGTGTTGCTCGCGTGGCTCGGCTGGTTCGCATGGGCCGCCGCGTGGCCTGACGAAACCGATGCGGAACCCGTGGCATTGGTCACGGCGAGCACGCCGGAGGTCACGCAGAGCGAGGTGGCGACCGCGGCGCCGACGTCCACCGTGACGCTGCCCGCGCCCGAACGCACGGACTCGACCCCGTCGCACGCGGGCACGCCGTGGCCGCTGCGCGGGCAGGTCGTCGATGGCGCGACCGGCGCGCCGATCGCGGGCGCAATCGTGTCGTTGACGGGGCCGCGGCGGCTGACGCTGCTCGACGTGCAGCGCGAACTCGGCGCCGCTGCCCCACCGCAGGCCGACGGTGTGCCGGTGGGTTGCGGCGCGCCATGGCGGACACTTCGTCCACCTCCTGCCGTGCTCAGTGGCGATGTGCCGCACGACTTCCTGCTGCCGCCGACCGCGTCGATGCCGCGGCTCGCCACGACCACGACCGATGCCGCCGGGAGGTTCGATCTCGCCGTGCCCCCGACCGGTGGCATGGTGCGCGTCGAGCAGGCTGGCTACGGGGTCCGCTACGAGTCGATCGCCGAGGCACCCCAGCACCCGGTGCGGATCGAACTGTGCAAGCTGCGCACGGTGCGCGGACACGTGCGCACCGACGACGGCACGCCGCTGCCGCACCCCGTGCAACTGGTGCTGCGCGCGATCGAGGGCGTGTGGTTCGCCACCACCGATCCCACGGGCCGCTTCACGGTCGACGTCGCGGCGCCGCAGCTGAGCACCGAGAGCCACACTCACGGTCTGGTCGTGGTCGGTGGCGAGCTGCTGCGCAGCTTCGACGGCGAGGAGGAGCTCGTGCTGACGCGCTTCGGCGGCCCGCGCCTGCACGTCGTCGATGCAGCCACCCAGCGCCCGATCGAAATCGTCCGGCTGGTGTCGTGGGACACCGCAGGGTACCCCCAGCGGGCGGCCGCGTTGTTCGCGCCGAACGGCTATGTGTGGCTGCATTCGCCAGAGGGCCTGTCGGCAGGGTTGCACCCGCGGCCGAACGAGCGGCGCGACCCACTCGTGCCGCGGCTCGTCGTCTGGAGCGATGGCTATGGCAGCGAGGAACTGCGCGACCTGCCGATGCCGGGCAAGGACCCTGCGACCATCGAGGTGCGACTGCATCGAGGCGCGGTGGCCGCGCTGCGCGGAACGATCTCGCGCGCGGGCACCCCGCTGTCGGGTGTGACCACGCTGCTGCGCCCGGCGGCGCGCCTGCAATGGGGCGACCACGAATGGAAGACGATCGCGGCAGCCACGACGGACGAGCACGGCCGATTCGAACTGACGGCACCCGCTGGCGACCACCTGTTCGAAGCCCGCGATGCGAGCGGTCTGCGCATCCAGCAGCAAGTCACGGTCCCATCAGCGGCGTTGGTGCTCGACATCGAAGACGGCGCGTTCCTCGAGGTGCAGTTGACCGACGCGGCGGGTTCACCAGCCGTCGGCCACCTGGTCGCCGCCCAAGGCGCCACGGGACAGCAGCACAGCGCGAAGACGGATGCCGTCGGCAACGCCAGGATCGGGCCCTATCAGCCCGGCCCGGTGACGATGTTCGCGGAACGGGTGGCGGGTCGTTGGGAGGACCGCCTCACCGAAGATCTCACGCTCGGCAGAGGGGAGCGTCGGACGGTTCCACTTCGCATCACACCACCACCCCGCCTTCGCGTGCGCATCGCCTTCGACGGCGACGCGCCGCCGGAAGGCCTCGCAGGCTTCCGCGCCACTTGGTACGGGCAGTATGAGCCGTCACCGGTCGCGCCGGACGGCACCGTCGAGGCACAAGCACCACCCGACACGGAAGTCGCCATCCTCGGCCCTGGGTCGAGGACGTGGACGCGAACGATCCCGGCCGATGCTGTCGGCGAACACACGCTGCGGCTGCAGTGGCGCGGGCTCGCGTACTTCGGCACTCTGCAGGACCTGGATGGGAACGCGTTGCCGGGAGTCTCCGTGCGCGCTTACCCGATCGGGCTCAGCGGGGGGACGCAAGTCGTCACGCAGCGGGACGGTTCGTTCCGGCTCGACGGTCTGCTGCCGGTGCGCCACCGCATCAGCTTCGGGGATCAACCGCCGCATGAGGGCAAGAGCTTCCTGACTGCCGAGCCCCCGACTGCTTCGGGCGTCGAACTGGCACTACGCATCCCACTCGGCAACGAACCGTCGCAAGGTTCGCGGCTGCTGACCGGCACCGTGGCGGATGCGAACGGGCCGATCGCTGGCGTGCAGTACATCATCGAATCGCTCTACCCGCAGTCCGCCGGCGTGCTCGCCGTGCTTGCCGCAGAAGGGGTCCAGCGTACGGGGCACGACGGCGCCCTCCGGGGCAACGTCGCCGCGGCGCCGCGCCATCGTCTGCGGGTGTGGCCCGGGGCCGGCAAGCCCGCACTCGAGGAGGAGTTCACGTTGCCGGCGGGCACCGACGCGGTAGTGCGCGACTTCGTGCTGCGCTGACCGAACACGTCGCGCTCGGACGCCCGACAGCCGCGGTTGGGCAGGCGGTCGAACACGTAGGAGTTTTCGATGCTCTCCAGGCTGGTGGCGACGACTTCGGAGCGCGCCGCGGTCGGTGCGCACGATGCCGTCGGTCTGGACCGGCTCGCCGGCGGGCAGCGCGAGCGGAACGCCGCCGACGGCTGCCCCGGCGAGTTCGAAGCGCAGCGGGAAGTTGCGCGGCGCCTGCGAGCCGAAGAACGGGATCACCGTGAAGCCGGTGTTGTCGAAGCTGGCCTTCCACGCGGTGCCGATCGCCCACAGCGGGTCGTCGGCGCGCGGGCGGTCGAACAGCACGCGCTGCTGGGGTCGCTGGCCGGCGCGCTGGGCCAGTTGATCGGCCTGTGCAGGGGTCACTGCCCGCGTGACGGCGGCGACCGCTTCCTCAGCGTGGGGCGGCAGGGAGGCGGTCGGACCCGGCGACTGCGACCTTCGGCGGCTCGCACGCCACCGGATTGTCGATCGGCAACTGACGTGGCGGTGCAGGCGGGCGCGGCTGCGTCGAGCGCCCTGCTTTCAGAGCGCGCCGATCGTCAGGGTCAGGGCGTTGCTGCTGGTGTTCTCGAGAAACAGCAGGTTCGGGTCGACCTCGAGCAGGACGAGTTGCTGGTACAGCTGGAGGCCAGCGAGAGCCACGATGTCGGGGATGGCGAGCTGCGTGTCGATGGTGCCGGCGGTGGCGACGGCCAACTCGTAGAGGTCCGGCGTGACCAGCAGGTTGCACGTCGGTGGACTCAGCGGCAGCAGGCTGGACAGCGGGACGCTGATCTGCGTCAAGCCGGTGGCGACGACGACCAATGCGAGCGACGGAATGGTCGTGCTGCGGGCCCGGAACATCGTGCCGATCCAGGGCAGGTTGGTAGCGCTGTAGGTGTTGGGGCCGCCGGAGCCGGGGCAGGCGATGCCGGTGGTGACCGTCGTGGCGGGGCAGGTTGGTGCGTAGCGTGCGAAATGGGTGGAGACGAACCCACCGGCGGTACTGAAGTCGCCGCCCGCCACGACGTCGCCATTCGGCAGCACGGCCAGGGCATGGACAGAGTCGTTCATGCCGCTGCCGAGCGCCGACCAGGTGCCGCCCTTCCAGCGCGCGATGCGGTTCGCGGCCACGCCGCCCGCGGTCGTGAAGGAGCCGCCCGCCACGAGGGAGCCGTTCGGCAGCACGGTCAGGACATTGACGGTAGGGAAGATGCCGGTCATGCCGCTGCCGAGCGCCGACCACGCGCTGCCATCCCAGCGCGCGATGTTGTTCGCGGGGGTGCCGCCGGCAGTCGTGAAGGAGCCGCCCGCCACGAGGTCGCCGTTCGGCAGCACGGTCAGAGCATAGACAATGCCGCCCATGCCGCTGCCGAGCGCCGACCATGTGCTGCCATTCCAGCGCGCGATGTAGCTCGCGGCGGTGCCACCGGCGGACGTGAAGAAGCCGCCCGCCACGAGGTCGCCGTTCGGCAGCACGGTCAGGACATTGACCGAGCCGAAGGGGCTCACGCCGCTGCCGAGTGCCGACCACGTGCTGCCATTCCAGCGCGCGATGCAGTTCGCGGACACGCCGCCGGCATTCGTGAAGTTGCCGCCCGCCACCAGGTCGCCGTTCGGCAGCACGGTCAGGGCGTGGACATCGTTTCTCATGCCGCTGCCGAGCGCCGACCACGTGCTGCCATTCCAGCGCGCGATGCGGTTCACGACGGCGCCGCCAGCGGTCGTGAACGAGCCACCCGCCACCAGGTCGCCGTTCGGCAGCACGGTCAGGGCAAGGACATCGTGGCTGATGCCGATGCCGATGGCGAGCGCCGACCACGAGCTGCCATTCCAACGCGCGATGTTGTTCGCGGCCGTGCCGTCGGCAGTGCCGAACACGCCGCCTGCCGAGAGGTCGCCGTTCGCCAGCACGGTCAGGGCATTGACAGAGCTGTCCATGCCGCTGCCCAGCGCCGACCACGTGCTGCCATTCCAGCTCGCAATGCGACTCGCGCTGAGGCCGCCTGCGAGCGAGAAGGCGCCGCCCACCACGAGGTCGCCGTTCACCAGCACGGTCAGGGCATTGACCGTGCTGGTCAAGCCACTGCCGAGCGCCGACCACGTACTGCCACTCCAGCGCGCGATGAAGTTCGCGGAACCACCGCCAGCGGTCGTGAAGAAGCCGCCCGCCACGAGGTCGCCGTTGGGCAGCACGGTCAGGGCAGAGACAGTGTTGTCCATGCCGCTGCCCAGCGCCGACCACGTGCTGCCATTCCAGCGCGCGATGCGGTTCGCGGCGGTGCCGCCGGCGGTCGTGAAGCTGCCGCCCGCCACGAGGTCCCCGTTCGGCAGCAAAGTCAGGGCGTTGACTGTGTTGTCCATGCCACTGCCCAGCGCCGACCACGTGCTGCCATTCCAGCTCGCGATGCGGCTCACGGCGGTGCCGCCGGCGGTCGTGAAGCTGCCGCCCGCCACGAGGTCGCCGTTCGCCAGCACGGTCAGGGCGCGGACCGTGCCGCTCATGCCGCTGCCGAGCGCCGACCACGTGCTGCCATTCCAGCGCGCGATGCGGTTCGCGGCGGTGCCGCCGGCGGTCGTGAAATCACCGCCCGCCACGAGGTCGCCGTTCGGCAGCACGGTCAGGGCATGGACTTGGAAGTTCATGCCGCTGCCGAGCGCCGACCACGTGCCGAGCAGCGGGTCGTAGGTGGCGATTTGGCTCGCCAGTACATTGCCGGCCAGCGCGAAGAATCCAGCGACGACGAGCAAGGGGGCCGCTGGGCCCGCGCCATCTGGATCCCAGCTCACAGTTGCGCTCACCGTGCCAGCGACTCCAGGCACCCCATCCCCTGGCAGCCATTGTGGTTGGCACTGAGCCATCGCCGACGAAGCGCCCCAAGAAAGCGCGCCTGCAATCAGGAGGCTGCGCAGGCGCGAACAGTGCAGGGAGAGGAAGCCAGATGCCGGGGAGTTCATGAGGCGTGCCGAGCGAAAAGGGAACCGAATGCACCGATCGTGGTGAAACAAACTGCGGTCCCGGGCCCTCTCGAACCAAGGGCCATCCTCCCACACCCGCACGACCGCGTCCGGCCGTTCACTCCCGCCCGGTCCCGCCGTTTCGCACCCCGCCGGAGCCGCCTTCGCGTCCACGGGCACAGCGCTCCTCGCCGTGACCTGCGCGACGCGCTCGAGGCCAGGGTTGAAGCCTGGTAGGTCCCGCTCGAACGGAAGAACTGGAAGGTAGCAGAAAACAAGGCACTCATGCTGTTGCTCGGGCTCGAGCTGGCGCCAGCCGGGATCGAGTCCGCGGTGGGCCCGGCGCCGCAGGTCATCGTGTTCAAAGCAGTCAGGCCGCGGCCCCGGATCATCCGGAACCCGCAGCCAGCATCCCCTCTCACGTCAGCACGCGACGCCGCCCTTCAGCTTTTCGGCAGGTCTTGGAGCGCGCTCGCCGCACAGGCAGAAGCCGCGCGGCCAGCCGCTCACTCGCCCGATCGCCCGATCCCGGCGTTTCGCGCCACTCCGCAGCCGGCTTCGCGCCAACCTAGCAGCCGAGCTCGGCCGGCGCGGGCCAGTGGTCCTGCGCTGCAGGCCGGCCGGGGCCACGCAGAGAGTTCGAAACCGATTGTCTCTCACTCTCTGCGGCAAGCCGGAGCTCACTGCAGGAGGACCACCTGCAGGCAGATCACGCCGGCAACATCACGCAGACCGATATCACTGCAGACCGATCGTGTGCTTGATCGCGTTGCTGGAGCGCGTGATCAGGTTGCCGCCGGTCGGCAACACACCATCGAGCACGACGAACTGCGCGTAGATGTCGACGCCCAGCAGGCCGCTCGGGACCAGCAACGGCACCGTGCCGGTCACCGAGGCTGGCGGCAGGATGAACGTCTCCCACAGGAGCGCGCCCGTCGTCGTACTGAGCACGCACCCAGGCGCAGTGATGCCCGGGACCTGGAAGCCCGGCCGGGTCGCGCCGACGTCGAGCAGCTGCGCGCCGATCACACCCGCCACGTTGTTGGCGTTCCAACGCAGAGTCTGGCCGGCGAACATGCGACCCGAGTACTGCGCGCCACCGGCCACGGGCGTCGCCACGGCGGTCTGGCCCATGTTGTTGGCACCGGCCAACTCGACGCTGGTCGTGAACGGCACTTCGATCGAGAGGTCGCGGGACTGCGGATCGGCCGAACTCACGGTGCCGATGCGGCCGCGCGTGAACCCGACCAGGGCCGCCGACGTGCTGGCGCTGGCGTTGGCCATCGCCGGCAAGGTGCCGTAGCGGAACTCGACGATGCCGGTCGCCTCGAAGAACACGCACTGCAGCTGGTTGACCGAGTGACCGCCGACGCCCACGGCCGACACGACGTTGAAGGGCGCCACATCGAACCACGTCACATAGCAGATCTGGCTGCCGACGGGGCCCTCCGTCAACACGTGCAAGCCGGAGTTCGGGTTGGTGGCGACGTTCTCGGCCATGTCGAAGTCGAACCACAACGGCATCATGCGAGCCGTCAGACCCGCCGCCGACCCGAGCATCTCGGCCACGGTCGGCGTGAAGTCCGCGATGGTCGGCGCGCTGTCCAACCACACATAGCCGTTGGTGCACGGCTTGATCGTCGCCGTCGAGCCACCCGGGAAGTTGAAGGTCCAGCCGAGCGCGTGGCTGACCAGGCCGTCGTCGAGAGAGCCGCTGAACAGCGTGTTGGGGGCCGCATTGACCTTGCTGGCGTCGAACGGCGGCGCGCCGCCCACGACGGTGTAGGTCGTCGGGGCCGAGACACTGTCCGGAATCAGCGTGAGCCCGGTCAGATCCGCCACCTGGCCATTCAGGAACGACTGGTAGAACGTCGACGGCGAACCGCCACAGGCAGCGCCGTAGAACTCATTGCGGGCCGGAATCAGCGCGGCGTAGCCGCCAGCGCCGGCGAACTCGAGGCCAACCACCGGTGGGGCCGCGGAGGTCGTGCCGGTCACCGCGCCAGGCGTCGCCGCGGTGACACCTTCGCCGCGGACCAGCGCCGCGCCGCCGCTGGTGTCCTGGATGGGCATCATGGCGCCAGCGAACGGCGGCAGCGTGCCCGCCGTCGGCATCGTGATGTCGATGAGGAGGTTGCGCTGCACGCTCGTCGGATCGAAGACGATCGAGGCGCCGATCGCCGCGAGGTCGATTTCGATGCTGAAGTTGTTCGGCGTCGAGCCGGTGGACGGCAGCTCGGTCACCGTGGTCGTGCCGAGCGCCCCCATGGTCGTGGTCGCGGCCAGGCGGTTCGTCGCGAACGTGGTGCTCATGTTCGTGTTGTCCAGCGACGTCGAGCCGAGTTCGACGGTGACCCCGGTCCAGCTGTGACCGCCGGAGTTCTGCTCGCCATCCTCACCGCGGAACTTGAGCTTGGTGATCACGATGGGCCCGGTGATGCCGGCATTGCCCGTGAAGTGGCTGGCCTCGTAGATGATCTGGAACCGGCCGCCAGCGCCACCCGTGGCGGGTGCGCGCCACCAGGTGGTCGCCCCGGCGCTGCCGAGCTGGGTCGCGGATTCCGTGAGGTGGTGGTTGTCCGGCAGCAGGAGCTGCCGCTGGGCCGGCAGCGCCAGAGCCGCGCTGAACAGAACGCCGAAGGAAACAGACGTGCGGATCATGATGTGACGAGTTGTTGAGGGAATGGACCCGATGACCCGGCAACCGGCCGGACCAAAGGCATGTGCCGATTGCGTATCTCGGCTGCGCGAGCGAGCAAGCTACCTCTGGGTCGTCATCGGACCACCCCCTCGAAGCGAATGCCGCGGGCCAGCTGGCGAATCAGGGCGAGCCGCCACACCGGTGATCTTCCCACCCCGGGAAAGGTGCCTCGTAAGTCGGCGTCCATGACGCACCACAGTACGCCGCGGAGCCTTGACGGCGCCCGCGGAAGATGCGCAAGGACGAGGCCCTGTGCGCACGAGCCAGAAATCCCACAGACTCAGGCGCGTCGACCTCTGGAAGTTCAGCGACAGACGACGGATGGGGCTCGCGGAACCACGATCCATCGCCTTGGATGGCTGTCGAGGATGCCGAGCCATCTGCATGCTGATGCTCTACACCGACTCGCCGTCATTTCCCTTCGGGGCCCCTCTTGCTCGCCTCGAACGAAGACTGCGAATGCCTGCTTGGAATCTCCTTCCCCTCGTTTCCCATCCAATCGCAACCGCAAGTAAACTGACACGCGAAAGAGCAACTCTTCGGTCGCGTCCGCATTCGGCGTAACCCAGCGCTGCTTCGGGCCGGATGGGCCGGCAGGACGATGTTCGAGCTCGACGCCGGCACCATGGCGCTGCATATGCTGCCCGAACGCCTGCAGTCGACAACGGCGCCCAATGAGGTGCTGCCCGCAGGCGGCTGGGCACACTATGCTCCTTGTGGATCCCCCTCGGCACCGCCGAGGCTTGCGTCGGGGCAACCACGACCGTGGAGCTCCGCCTCCCGACCGACTGGGACCGCTGAACCGGGAATAGCTCATGAATACGACCAACCTCGCCTGTGCCCTCGTGCTCTGGTGCTCTCCCCTGCTCGCCCAAGTCGCCAACGATGAATGCGTCGGCGCCATCCCGGTCGGGAACGGCGTGTTCGGCCCCTTCGACAACTTCGGCGCCACCACCTCGGCACCAGCCTGGCCCATCCCGGCGAGCCAGGACGTGTGGTTCTCCTACTCGGCCGGCACGACCGGCCTGCTGACCGTCGACACCTGCGGCTCGGGGCTCGACACCGTCATCCAAGTGTTCGACGGCTACTGCGGTGCCTTGACGTCGCTGGGATTCAACGACGACGGCTGCCCCTCCGGAGCGGGCAGCCGCGTCACGGTCTCGGTGGCACCCGGTCCCTGTTGGATCCGCGTCGGCGGCTTCGGCACCGGCCCCGCCAGTTCTGGCTCGTTCAACCTCGCTGTCAGCGGGCCACTCGGTTTCGGCGCCATGGCGACCAACACGATGCTGGGGCGCGGCTGTGGCGACGTCGATGCGTCGGTCTACGAACCCTACCTCGCCGCTGGCTTCGACCTGAACAACACGACGCTGCGCTGGCAACCCGGTGCTGGCAACTACCGGTTCGAGGTCATCGCCGGTGCCAACATCGTGCCGCCGACCGCAGCCGCGACGACGGTGGCGGGTTCGCCGACCAATCAACAGCAGTTCGTGCTGCCCACGCCGCTGCCGACGCCGTTCGGCCCGGTGACCACGCTCAACGTGACCACGTTCGGTCAACTCGAACTCGGCACCGCGGCGCTGCCCGCGGCCTCCGACCAGCCGTCGCCGGCCGCGCTGCTCGCGTGGCCGCGTGCCGTGTTCGCCTGCTGGCACGACTGGAACCCCGCCCTGCCGGGCAGCGGCCCGGTCACCTTCGAGGTCCTCGGCGGCGTTGCCTACGCGACCTGGAACGGCGTCATGCCACTGCAGCCCTTGGCCTGGGCGCCCAGCACCTTCCAGTTCCAGCTGGACCTCGCGACCGGCGAGGTGCGACTGGTGCTCGCGTCGCTGGCGTTGAGCACCCATCCCGGGATGGTGCCGCTGGTCGTCGGCTTCTCTCCCGCCGGACCCGACGCCGACCCCGGGGCAACCGATCTGTCGGCCTGGACCGGATCGCTGCAGCTCGGGCCGGATCGGCCAGGCCTCGTGCTGGTCGCGGCCAATCGCCCCGTGGTGGGCACGACGTGGAGCCTGCAGGCGAATCAGCTGCCGGCCAGCGGCGTCCTCGGTGTCCAGGTGTTCGGACTCGGCGACCCTGGCTTCGACGATCTCACGGCCCTTGGTTTGCCGCGCTGCGGCCTGCGCGCCACGCTCGACGCGGTGGTGTCGTGGCCGGCGAGCGGCCCGACCCAAGCCGCTTCGCTGCCGATCCCCAACACGCTGACGATCCTCGGCCTCGATGTGTTCACGACGGCGGCCCTGTGGACGGTGCCGGCGGAGAACCCGTTCGGCGCGTTCACGACCAATGGGCTGCGCGGGCGCGTGGGCAGTTTCTGAGCCACCCACGTCGAGTTCGGGTGATCTCGCGACGGACATCGGGCGCTGGCTGCCGGCCGTTTCCGCCAGACGCCATCGAGCATGCCAATGCGACCGGCCGCTGCACCGCCGCTTCGCTTTCACAGTGGTTTGTCCGAGCACGAGACCACTAAGCGTCTTCCACGCGGCAGCGTCAAACCGCCAGCCCGTCGCGCTCCCTCGTGAACAGGTGCCGTTCTATGGATTCGGCGGCGCCGTGGTCCGAGCGGAGCGAATGCGGCGGCAGTGCGACGACCAGTGAGACGCTGGATCCGTGCCCCGCCAGTGGCGGTGCAGGAACCACACAGAACCTACCGCGGCGAGCGTGCACACGGTGAGGATCGCCACCATGGGGGCTACCCCCCCGTAGGACTCGACCAGCGGAGGCTGCTCCCGAACCGCCTCCGCCGTGTCCCAGCACAGACGCAGCATGAACCCGGTGCCGTTCGCCGCCATGTGGATCAGGACACAGGCGAGCAGGCTCCGGGAGCGGTAGTAGACCCAGCCGGCGAATGCACCGAGGATCGTGCCCGTCACGAACTGGATCGAGTTCATGTGGATGATGCCGAAAAGGAGACTCGAGACGAGGATCGCCGTGCGCGCCGAGTAACCGCGCAGCAGCCCGTCGAGGATCACGCCGCGGAAGTGCACCTCCTCCAGCACCGGGGCCGCGACCACGAACACCAGCAGGCTCGCGACCCCCGTTTGCCCGGCCAGCTCGGCGAGCTGTTCTGCGGACTCCTCGGACATCGGTAGCAACGAAGCGACCGGGGCGACGACGCCGAGCAAGAGGCCGACGCTGCCCAACGCGAGTGGTAGCCAGGTCGACACGGGCGGAACTCGCAGGTCGAAGGACGAGCACTCGAGCGGAAGCCGGCGGATCTTGCAGGCGATCACCACTGCGAGGCCCATGCCGAGCGAGTAATAGATGAGCAGAGTGGCTTCCCGCCCGAGCATGGGCTTCAAGAGCAAGGCGAGGGCGCTGACGATCATGGCCGCGACTGCGCCCAGAACCGCGACGATGCTCTGCGCAATCGTCATCGGCGGCAGGGGGAGCTCTACAGATGGGTCGCTGGCCGTGGGCTCCATCGTGGGCATCGGAGTCGGGTAGTTCGTCCGGCTGGGTAGTGTAGTGTTCCGCCAGACCTGGGCCACGGTGCGTCCCGACGAACGACCGCGACCGAAGTGCGAAGGAAGAAGCCGGTGGTGATCGCCAGCGGTTGTCCGTTGCCAGCACCTTGTCACGACGGCATTCGCCTGTCCCCGTCCGCTGCTCCGACCAAGACCTGTCCGTCCCTGCGCCTGTCACCATGCAAGCACGTTCCCTGGCTGCGGTTGTCGTCGTCACCACCCTGCTGTCGTCCGCGGTCGCTCAGGTCCGCTGGACCCCGCGCTTCGAGGAGGCCATGCAGTTGGCCAGGGCCGAATCCAAGGTGGTCCTGCTCGCCTTCAACCTCGCCGGGGAGCGAGCCAACGACGAGTTGGTCGCGGATCACTACAAGGACCCGGTCCTGGGCAAGCTGTCGCAGTTCACCGTCAACGTGTTCTGCTCGATCGCGACCGAGCCACGGGTGCCCGGGGTCACGGCCCAACAGCAGCAGTCCGCCGAGCAGCAGGCGCGGCTGCAGGTGCTGAAGATCGGCCCGGGCGAGGACGTCATCGCGCCACAGCATGTGTTCGTCGGTCCGGACGGCGCGGTGTTGAGTGCGGTTTCGTACCGCATCACCAAGGGGGAGCTGGAGTGGGCCTGGGTGGACGCGATCAGGAAGGTCGATCCCGGGTTCCAGTGGGAACTGAGCAACAGCGCCCGCGCCCCGGGTCGACTCAGTTTCGGTGCCGTCGAACGTGGTCAGAACGGCAAGCCGCCGACCAAGGAAGAGGTGGTAGAGGCGCTCAAGGAGGTCCGGAAGTCCCGCATGGCAGCGATGCGCAACCTGGCCGAGATCGAGTTGCTGATGAAGAGCGATCAACCCGAGGCGATCGGCTTCGTCGACTCCACGCTGAACGGCCTGCAGGCGAACTGGGTCGCCGGCGCTCTCGACACGATGGGCATGATATCGCCGAAGGCCTACCACACCGTGATCGGCGGCCATCTGTCGCACCGCGACGAGTCCGTTCGTCTCGCCGCTGCCGGCGCACTCGAGCGCCTGGCCGAACCGAAGGCCTGGGCGGCGCTGGCCAAACAGTACAAGCTGGAGAAGGCCGACAAGGTGCGCGGTCGTCTGCTGCGGGCGATGGCGAGTTGTGGTCCGACGCAGAAGGAGACTCTCACCCAGATCGACAAGGTGATGGCGAAGGAACCCGATGCGGGAATGCGCTCGCAGGCGTTGCTGGCGCTGGCCCAGGTCGACGACAAGCCGAAAGTCCACGAGGGGCTGCGTGCCGCGCTGCGCGATCCGTCGGCCAAGGTGCGGTCGACAGCGGCGTTCGTGCTCGCCTCGCGGCGTGACGCGGAGTTCGCGCTGACGCTCGAAGAGGCCGCTGCGCGCGAAGAGGAGCTGGAGACCAAGGCATGGCTCGAAGCTGCGGCCAAGGTGGTGCGCGGCGGCGATGGTGCGGCGTTCAAGAACTTCCTGCAACAGGTGCTCGGCGAGGTGGTGCCGCGTGCGGGTCTCGGGGGACTCGGCGGGCGGGGGGCTGGCGCCGGCGGTGGTCGAGGTGGCGGCGGCTGAGTCGCTGCGAGCGAATCCTGATGCAGCCGCGCTGCGTGCTCCGATGGCCGTACCGTCGCGCCAGCGCGTCTTCAGGGCATACCCGATCCGTCGATCAGCCGATCAGCCAGGGGGTCTGATGCTGGTGCGGCCGGGCCGCTACCATGGGCGACCATGCCTCGACTCACACTCGTGCTGGTGCTGTGCGCCTTCGGGCCACTGCGCTCGCAACAGCTCAACTGGACTCCAGGCACGGCCGTCGAACCGTTCGGCACGCCCAATCTCGCGTTCGACGAACGTCGCAATCGCGCGGTGCTGGTGATGGACGACCAGACCTGGGAGTTCGATGGTGCGGCGTGGATACGGGCCGCTGCGACCCACGCCCCCGGCAACCGCACGTTACCAGGGCTGACCTACGACCGCACAGGCGGCGTCACGTGGCTGTTCGGCGGCCTGCTCTCCGGTGCCGCGCAGAACGATCTGTGGACATGGGACGGCGCGGCCTGGACCGCAGTCGCGGCGCCAGCGGCGCCGCGCCCCGCACCTCGTTACGACACGGCGATCGCGCACGACACGGCCCGCAACCGGCTCGTGGTGTACGGCGGTCGCACCCCGACGGGCTTGTCGAGCGAAACCTGGGAGTTCGATGGCGCGGCGTGGTCGCTGGCAACGCCCACGATCTCGCCGACGGCGCGACTCGGCCACGAACTCGTCTACGACCAACTCCGGGGGGTCACCGTGCTGTTCGGCGGCCTCGACTCCTCGCTGGCAACCCCGCTGGCGGAGACGTGGGAGTGGAACGGCACCAACTGGTCGCTGCGCAACTTGCCGCAGAACCCGTCTCCGCGCTACGCCGCCGGTCTCGCCTACGACCGCGCCCAGGCGCGCGTGTTGCTGCACGGCGGTCGCATCAGCACGAGCGTCACGGGCTACGTGACCGACACCTGGGCCTATGACGGCGCGACGTGGACGGCGCTGCCGACCGGCGGCACGGTTCCACCCATCGAGGTGCCGGTGCGACTCTGCTTCGATCCCGCGCGCGGCGAAGCGGTCACCGTCCGCAGCAGAGCCGGCAGCTTGCAGACGTGGGCGTACGACGGTTCCACCTGGCGTTCCGTGCTGTCGAACCCGCAGCCGGGAGCACGCGACTTCAACACCTGCACCTACGATCCGGCGCGTGGCGTCGGCGTGATGTTCGGAGGTGGCGCCGGCACAGGCATCTCCTTCAACGACACCTACGACTACCGCGGCGGTGTCTGGCGCCGCATCCCCACCGCTGCGTGGCCTCCCGGGCAGGAGCCACTGGCCTACGACCCGGTGAACGCGTCAGTGCTCATGTGGTTGGGCAACGCGGTGTGGCTGTTCGACGGCAACGCATGGACCTCACGGCAGCCGGCGGTGGTGCCGCCGTGGCGGGGTGGCTATGCGATGGCCACCGACCTCGCGCGTTCCCGCATCGTGCTGTTCGGCGGCGCCAACTTCTTCGGGACGATCAGCGGCGAAACCTGGGAGTGGGACGGCACCGTGTGGAGCCTGCGGCAGCCAGCGACAGCCCCGGCACCGCGCATATGGGCCGGCATGACCTACGATTCGCTGCGTCAGCGCATCGTGCTCTACGGTGGCAGTACTTCGACCCCGACGGAGACCGCTGCCAGTGACCACTGGGAATGGGACGGCACCACGTGGTTGCAGCGGAGTCCGGCAGCAGCACCGGGCGATCGCATAGCGCCCGGCCTGGTCTTCGACGCGCAGCGCGGCGTCGTGCTGATGCATGGTGGCTCCTACTTGGTGTTCGGCTTCCGGATGCCTCGCAACGACACCTGGCAATGGAACGGTGTGGCTTGGACGATGCTTCCGGTTGCGTCGCCGCCGCCGACGCGCCGACACATCCCACTGTTCTACGACGCGGGCCTCGGACGCACGGTGCTGTTCAGCGGCGACCTGCGCAACGACGAATGGCTGCTGGGGCCGGTCTCGGCAGTGGCGGTGGCGAGCTACGGCACCGGCTGCCCGGGCACGTTCGGGGTGCCACACCTGCGCGGGCGTGGGCTGCCAGTTCCGGGCAACCGGTGGTTCGGCCTGCAGGTGTCGGCGATGGCACCCAACGCATTCACGGTAGTCGGCCTCGCCAGCAGCCCGCGGAACGCACCCATCGGCGGCGGTTGCACTCTGCTGATCGACGCACCGACGCTGCTGTGGGGCCTCGCCGATGCCCGCGGTCAGCTCGAGTTCAACCTACCGCTCCCGAACGTGCCGGCGCTGCTGGGCGGCACCTTGTTCGCGCAGATCGCCGGGCTCGACCCCGCCGGTGCGTTCGGCGGCGTGCTGGCCGTCAGCCCCGGGCTGCGCATCGACATCGACCGCTGAAGGTCGCGGTCGCGGTCGCGCGCGCACACGCGACCACGCCCATCGACTGGCACGCATCGCCATCCAGGCAGGCCGTCACTCAGACGTTCCCCAGACGCCATTCCAGGCCATTGCTGAGGATGACGCCGATGGGGTTCGCGCCGGGCGCTACCGCCCACGCCTGCAGGTACAGGCTTTAGCCGAGTGCCACCGTCAAGTTGGGCAGCGCCAGTTCATATTGCAGCCCGCCAGCGCCGACCGGAGTGGTGCCGAAGCCAGCGCCGAGATCTGCTGAATGCAGCAGATCGCAGCCGGGCATCCCGATCGGGGCGAGCGACACCGGGATCGGGGCGCCATTGAAGTTCGCGCGGCTCCAGCCCAGCGCCACGAAGAGGCAACGGACTGTGGGCATGATCGGGTTTCCGAATTTCGTCCGCGCAGGCCCACAATAGCAGGAGTTGGCCGATGGAGGCTCCGGGAATGGTGCGCGAGGGTGCCGGGCGGGGCGCCGCGCCGCAGGTCGATCGCAGCTGGTTGCCGCCAGTCAGTTGCCGATGGTACAGAGCAGGCCGTTGGAGGTCTGCAGTCCCATTGCAGTGTGCGGCGAGAACGCCACCGACTGCCCGCCGAACGAACTGCCGAGCAGGCTGGCACTGCCTGGCACGGTCAACGGGAACGTCGCGCTCCCGTTGTTGATCGGCAGGACCGCCGAGCCCAGAAACCCGCTGAGGTGGATCCAGCAGGACGGCGCACCGGTCGCGCCGAGGTCCACACCCGGGACAGTGTCGGACGCAAGAATCAGCAGCCCGAACGGGGCGAACACCGGCACGTTGGTGGTCGTGAACAGCATCGTGGTGCCCAGTGCGGGCGGGCTGCCGGCAAGGGTCAGCGGCAGCACGTTCGCGGTTCCGAGCGTGAACTGCACCGAGGGCTGCGAGATGTCGATCGGCAGCGGCAGGCGGTGCGTCGAATTCGGTTGGGGGCCGGGCGACCAGCCGACCAGGATCGTGCCGGTCGCCGTCGGCGGCATCTGCGCCACGCGATAGCGGTACTCGAAGTCGCCGTTGCTGCGCAGCGCGATCTGGAACGTGATCAGCGACTGTTGTGGCAATGGTGCGCTGGCGCCGTCGAGGGCGCACTCGCGCCAGGTCACGAAGGCGGTCTGGTTGTCCGGCGCGACGTCGAAGTAGACGCCGGCCGCGCCGCCGTTCACGTCGGGCCGCAGCGGGGCCCACAGCGGCGCCATCTTCGGCAGGCCGTTGACGAGGGTGTTGCCGTCCGCCTGCAAGTCGTCGGACGTGGCACTGTTGGGGCCCAGCAGCAGCAGCCCGTTCACCGATGCGTGCACGACCGACGTACTGCCGCCGCCGATCGGGAACGCGAACGGCAGGACCAGCGGTCGGGTGATGGAGTCCTGGCCGAGCGGCAGACCGCTGCCATTGGTGGTCAGCGGCGCGCCGCCGGGTTGGAACCAGCCGCCGACACCACTGCTGACGCTGTAGCCGCCCGCGCTCCGCGTGTGGATGAGTCGCCGCTCCTGCCCCGGGGCGCTGCCGAGATCGAAGGTTCCGGGCGACAAGAAGATCTTGTAGTAACCTGTATTGCTGTCCAGGCAGCCGTTGCCGACCGTGTTGACGGTGGCGCAGGTGGTGGACGGCGCGAAGGTGAGCCGCACCTGCATGGCACTGTGCGCACTTCCCGTGATCGGCACCTGACTCGACGGGGTAGCCGTCTCGGTGGAGATCCATGAATGGCCGGATGTGCGCAGCCAAAGGGTGCCGGACGGATTGGCGGCGATCGAAATGCGGATGCCGATGTCTCGCACGCCGTCCCACACGAAGCCGGCCGACTGCACACCGGGCAACGAGACCCATTGGTTGGCCACCCAGGGGAGCGAGAACAGCCCTTGGGCCGGGGCGAACACGGTCACCGGTTGGTCGAGGTTGGTGTTCCAGTTGCCCGGGATCGGTGGCGACACCGTCAGGTGGCCGATCTGGACCAACGCCGAACTGCACTGGAACACGCCGCTCGGGCCATTGGCATTGACCCCGGAAGCGGCGATCGCGAAATCGAGCAGCTGGGAGTTTGCACAGACCCCCGAGACCTTCAGGCGCGAGGCCGGGTAGAAGTGAATCGATGTGCGGCCGTTGGGGGCTGGATTGAGAAAGGGGCCGAGTGGGAAGCCGGTCGTGAAAGTGCTGTCGATGCCGACCACCTGCGCAGACAGCGGGGTGAGCAGCAACAGCCCGAACGAGACCAAATGACAACGCATTGTGTGGCTCCAGGTGGGTGGACAGTTTCGCCGTGACGATCGCCAGGGACTATAGACCGACCTGCGCTCGCAGGTCGGTCGGGGTGTGCAATCCCATCGCGTTGGGCAGGGGCAGGAAGTTCAAGCAGCAGTCCCGAACCACCCGGAACCCACCCGCCGCAGCTTGCCGCCCGAACCCCGCCCCGTCCAACGTCGCGTTCGACACCGCGACTGCGGCACGACGAGTCCAGCGCGGCATCGCCGCCCTCGACGTGCGCTTGTAGGGCGGCCTCGACCAGCGCGGTGATCGGGTCGTCGCTGCCGCCATGCGCCTCGTCCGCACGCGTTTCCGTCATCGGAGCGGGCATGCTGGCGTTGGCCGGCCTTGTGGTCAAAGCCCCGCGGTTTCGCGGTTCGGCGCCGGCTGACGACGTCGTTCGAAGTCTCTGTCGTGGAGAGGTGCGGTGACCTCGCGACCGACCTTCGGCCGCACCTAATCGTCGTCGATGCAGTCCTGCAGCGCTTCGATCGACAGATCCAGGAACTCGGCGAAACTCGGTGCGACGTGCACGATCTCGTCAGGGTCGTGCACGAAGGCGAGGATCTGCCCGCTCTTGCCGTTCGCCGACGGCGAGCCATCGGAGAGGAACAACAGCGTGGCACCGCCGAAGGCCGCGAACGGCAACCAACCCGGCTCGAACCAGCCGGCCCTGATGCGCGCGTCACGCGGTTCCGCCGCCTCGTAGTCGCGATACTGCGGGGCGCGCCTGGCCATCGCCTCGCGCGCGTCGAGCGCGTCCTCGATGGTCAGAAAGTCCAACCCGGTCAGGAAGCCTGGCCGCGCAAACACGGGCGCATAGCTGCCCCCGCCATCGGCCACCGTCCACGCTTCGCGAAGTGCCGGATCGAGGCAGCCTCGCATCGTCGCGTCGAGCTTCTCGAGCGCGCGCGTGTTGGCCGGTGCACGCAGACCCGGGTCTTGATCCGGATCGTCCATCGCTCCGTAGATCGCGAGCAGCCGATTCTTGTAGGCAGAGAAGTCCATCGCAACTTCGGGTCGGACCACGACGACTCTACCGCAGACGTTCCGCCAGAGTGCCTTCGCGTTGCCGGAACGCGCGATCCGCCGCGACCAGCGTACGCACGGGACGTCACGCCGCTTGTTGCTGGCCAACCCGAGATCCGAGCCGCGACGCCGGCTTGGGCCAAGAGCTCAGCGTAGAGCGGAGGATACGATGGATGACATGACACAGGAGCCGAGAGCGCCAACTCGCCATCTCCCAGCGACTCGAACGTCAACCAGCGCTTCTCGTAGGGTGCCCTTGCCCAGGATGCACGTTGCAGGACGTCTCCGCTTCTTGCGGACACTGGAGTCAATCAACATCGTGCTGGTTCCCGGCGCGCTCGTCGGGTTCTGGTGGCGCCGACTTCGTGAATCGGCGCTGGCAACCGACCTGCGCCGGGTTCGTGAACGTGCGGCGCTTTCACGGAACGCAAGCAATGGACGCCAGGATGCCTGACCAGGGGTAGCACTCGACACACGGCATCCGCCAGCACCCCGGCTGCCCGCTGCACCAGAGCACCGAGGCGAGCTTCGTGTTCGCCAGCAACGCGGCCGGTCCGGTGACCACGGCGGCCACCGTGCCGGACAACCAGACCCTGGTCGGGCTGACGCTGCCGTAGTCCGATCACGACGGCGCGACGAGGTCACGCAACATGGTCAAGGGCACACACTCGATGCCTTCGTCCAGCGCATACCGACGCGTCCCTGGATAGATCACGAACAGCCGATCGAGACGAAGGTCCGCCTGCGTCACCCGCATCGACTTGGTGACCCGCGGCGCGTCCTCGCGCTTCATCTCGACGCCGATGCGTTGACCGCGGTGCAGGAAGAACAGATCGAGTTCGGCACCCGCGTGCACCGAGTAGAACCACGCCTGATCCGGGCGGAACACTCGTAGCACTTCCTCGACGACGAATCCCTCCCAGGAGGCGCCGTGCTTCGGGTGCATCAACAGCTGGGTGGAGTCCTGGATGCCCTGCAGCGCGTGGAACACACCGCTGTCGCGCAGATAGATCTTCGGACTCTTCACGGTGCGCTTGCCGAGGTTCTCGTGCCAGGGCTGCAGCACACGGACCATGAACGTCTGCTCCAGCGCGTCGAGATACTTGCGCGTCGTGTGTGGCGAGACGCCCATCGCCGATGCGATCTCGGCGCCGTTCCAGATCTGGCCGTGGTAGTGCGACAACATCGACCAGAAGCGACGCATTGCCGCCGGCGCCATGCCGAAGCCGAGTACACCGAGGTCGCGCTCGAGGAACGTGGTGAGGAAGTTCTGCCGCCAGCGGTAGCTGGCGCCGTCATCGGCGGCCAGGAACGAGCGCGGGAAGCCGCCGCGCACCCATAGCTTGTCGACGGCACCTCCACCGACCTCGCCGAGGTCGAAGCCGCGCAGTTCGACGATGTCGACCCGACCGGCGAGGGACTCGGCCGACTGGCGCGAGAGCTCGGGCGAGGCACTGCCGAGCACCAGGAACTTCGCCGGGGCCTCCGGCCGGTCGGCCAGCACGCGCAGGACCGGGAAGAGGTCGGGCTGGCGCTGGGCTTCGTCGAGAACGACCAACCCGCGGAGCGAACGCAGCACGGTCATCGGTTGCGCCAGTGCCGCCGCGGCGGCCGGGTCTTCGAGATCGAAGAAGTGCACCTCACCTGACGGCGATAAGTCCCTTGCCATGGTTGACTTACCACACTGCCTCGGCCCGACCAGCAAGGCCACGGGGCTGCGCTCGAGGGCCACACGCAGCTCCAGCTTGTAGCTATCCCTCGAGATCATGGGTGAAATCATGCACTCACAGTGCAATATTTCAACCATCGGACAGCTACGCGGGCGCGGTCGCAAAGCCGCCCCGCGATCAGGCATTCGGCAGTCCCGAAGCGCCGCCCCCGCTCGGGACCTCGCCGCCTCACTGATTCACGATCGCCCCCGCCCCACCGCGCGGCGTGCGGTCCGCATCGATCCAGTTGTTCAGCACGATGCCCGTCGCCGGATCCGCCAGCTTCCGCGCCAGCGTCCCGCCGAGCGGCCCCGCCATGTTCGGATCGGTCGCCCCGTCGCGCCGGTTCGGCCCCACCACCGGCAGGTCCAGCGGCTGGTTGCTCGAACCGTTGCTGACGCCGTTGCTGTCGACCACGCGGTCGAGGTCGTACTTCACCTGCGCCGGGTTGAACTGATTCGCCGGCGCCACACCGTCACTGCCGTAGCGGTTCGGGTTCTGGTCGAGCGGGTTCTGCGCCGCGCCGTTCTGGTCGAACAACCACAGCCCGGTGCCGAGCCCCGCCACCATGTGCACGAAGAACGGCGAGTCCATCTGGTTGCCCGGGTTGCGGCCGATGTGCTGCTTCAGCAGCTGGAACGGCAGGTTGCCGAAGTCGTTGTTCGCCAGGGTGGTGCGGAACTGCTGGTACTGCGCGCCATAGGTCGCGACCGAGTTGTCGGTCAGGTGGCACGACACGCAGTAGCGCGGCCCCTCGTCGGTCGGGCTCACGCGGCCGCGGATGCTGTGCGCGAGGAACGCGTTGTGGCCGAGCGACGGATACGGCCGCGCCTGCGTGTTGCCGCCGCCGCCGTTGCGGTCGGTGAACGCGAACACCGGCGTGCGGTCGTCGTTGAGGTCCTTGTAGCGGAAGAACACCTTGGTGTTGGTCGCCGACGTGCGGACCTTGTTGTCCATGCCGATGCCGAGGAAGAACGGCACCGGCGACTGGTAGACGAACTCGGCGAACCGCTGGCGGAACACGATGCGCTCGCCGGTGATGTTGCTGAAGTTGTTGCCCTCGTTGTACTCACCCTCGAGGTGGCAACCGATGCAGCTGTTGCTCCACGCCGAGTGGCACGACGCGCACTGCATCGAGTCCATGTGGCTGAAGCCGGCGTGCGGGTTGTTCTGCTGCGGGCCGATGCCCGTGGCCGGGTCGCCGTCGTCGCGGCCCATCGCGAAGCTGCCCATCGCCGTGTAGATCGCCTCGCCCGTGGTCGGGTGCAGCTTGCCGCTGTCGACGATCACGTCGCGGACCTGGCGGATGTAGTGACGGCGGCCGTCGAGCTTGCTGGTCAGCCAGAAGTTGCCCGACGCGTCGCGTTCGACGTGGCGCAGCGGGTTGCCCTCGCTGTCGACGCCGAGCGTGGCGGTCTGACCGCTGTAGTTCTCGCCGGTGGTCGTGTTGGCGTAGGCGGTGGCGCTGCCGTGGCAGTCCTCGCAGCGGATCGTGATCGCGTGACCCATGCGGCTGACGATGTCGCCGCCGTTCGGCGCACTCACGTTGCCGTGCAGGTCGACGGTGCCGTGGCAGTCGACGCAGCCCATGCCGGCCTCGTAGTGCACGTCGGCCGGCGTGTCGTCACGACCGTCGCCGTCGTAGTCCTCGCGCAACAGGTACTGGTTGTGGTTGCGACCGTTGAAGGTGCGGTTGTCGACCGCCGGGTCGAACAGGCGCGTGTCGTTGCGCGTGGTCGTGAAGCTGACCGGGTTGGCCGGGTACTGGAAGCCGCGCACCACGTCCTGGTTCTGGTCGAGGCGGATGCCCCAGTACTGCATCACCATGCGGTTGCTGCCCTGGTGGCAGCCCGCACAGGTGTGGTCGTCGATGCCCTGCACCGTGGTGCCGTTGGCGAGTGTGCGGGCGACGCCGCGCACGCGGTGCGAACGGATGTGCGCGCGCTCCGGGTCGTCGATGTCGTCCGGGTCGAGCGGCTCGTTCTTCGGCACGTTCGGGTCCTGGCTGCGGCTGCGACCGTCCTGGCTGTACGGCATGTGACAGGCCGAACAACCCGACGGGCGGAAGTCGCCGTAGCGGTTGTTGGCGCCGCTGCTGCCGAGGTGGCAGTCACCGCACGTGAACGCGACCTGCTCCTGGTAGAGCTTCGCGAGCCGCGAGCCACTGATCAGCGAACCATCCGGGTTCACGTCGTTGACCAGGTTGGCGGCGGTGAAGTCCTGGTTGCGGAAGATGTTCTCCGGCGCCTGCACCCGCTTGCTCCACACCTGCGGCTCGATCAGCCGACCGATCTTGCCCTCGTTGAGCGGATCGTGCACATGGGTCGGGTCCTCGACCGCGCGCCAGCCGTAGTCGGCGGCGTTGTCCTCGAACAGCCCGCGGTGCTCCGGGATCGCGTTCTCGATGCCGACGGCATAGAACGCGCCCGAGAAGATGCCCATCTCGGTGCCGAGCGGCGCCCGGCTCATGCTGGTCGCGTGCGCCGGGTGGCACTCACCACAACCGCGCTCGCGGCTGGTGACGCGCAGGTCGCCGGGGTTGAGGAACTGCAGGTAGTCGATGCCGGTGTAGGTGACGCCGTTGACCGTGTAGTCGGCGACCTTGTCGATGCCGGCCAGCGTCAGCTTGTTGAACCACGCATGCGCGTCGATGTCCTGCTGCGCACGGTCACCGATCGACGGCGGCGGCGGCACGTGGCTGCTCAGCATGTCGATGCCGTCGGGATTGCCGCCGTGGCACTTCGTGCACAGCAGCATCTCGGCATCGCCGGGGAACGCGTGCGGGTTCTCCAGACCGGGACCGGCGTAGTCGTTGTGCAGCGAGCCGTTGTGGCACTTCATGCACGACTCGGCGGTGGTGACCGCACCGGTGCGGCCCGACTGGTCGACGCACGACGTCTGCAAGGCCGAGGTCACCAGCACCACGGCGGTGCCGGCCAGAGCCAGATAGCGAATCGGATGATGCATGGTTGTGCTCCCCTTCTCGGACCCGCGCACGGGCCCCGGTTGCCCGAGTGTCGAACTCATCGACACGCGGACGTCATTCACGAAGTCCCCGGTCCCGGAACGGGACGGCAGCCGTCCCGCGCCGGGATCCCCTCATCGCACCGTCGCCGGCCGCCAGCCGACCGGCATGTGACAGCGGTCGCAGCGATCGACCCAGCCGAGCCCGATGTGCGGCGGGTTGGTCGTGCGCGCCGCCTCGTCGAAGTGGCAGCTCGAGCAGTCGGGATCGGTCGGTCGGAAGTTCTGCACCGACGCCCCGGCATGGCAACGATGGCAGGCGACCTGCAGGTGCGCGCCGGTCAGCGGCAAGCGCGTGTGCAGGTGCGCGGTGCGGGCGGTCGGCACGAACCACGTCGACTCGTCGTGGCAGCGCGCGCAGTCGAGCCCGAGCTCGCCGTAGTGCACGTCGGCGTGACAGCCGGCACAGCCCTGCACGTGGAACGTCGCCACCGGACCACGGTCGTTGTGACAGCGCAGACACGCCGCCTCGGCGTGCGCGCCGTTCAGCGGCACCCCGGTGCGCGCGCCGTGGTCGAACACGAAGTCGGTGACCATCTCGTTCCACGACGCGCCGGCATGACACAGCTTGCAGTCGCCGGGGAACGACTCGTGCGGCACGACCAGGCCGAAGCCGGCCCACCACCGATGCAGCTCCCCCCGACCGGGGGCCGTGACCGTGCAGGCGACGATCGCCAGCGCCATCGCCAGCATCGTGAACAGACCGAAGTGAGGTTTCTTGTCCATGGCGGTCGTCCTCAGAAGTGCCGCTGCACGTAGATGCCGATGCCGAACGACAGCTGGTCGTCCCACAGGGTGCCGTCGCCGAAGAAGGTCGCGTTCCAGTTGCCGCCGAGGTCGGTGGTCCACAGGCCGCCGAGCCGATGCTGCAACAGGTCGTCGCGGTCGTTCGGGAAGCCCTGGTGGTGCACGAAGCCGAGCTCGTAGAGCAGGTCCAGGCGCCCGAACGAGTATTGCCCGCCGTGCTGGATGCGCCCGCCGAACAGGTTGGTGGCGAGCCCCTGCACCTGGAACAGCGCCAGCGTCGTGCGCGCCCGTTCCTGCAGCAGACCGTCGACCTCGACGCCGAGCTCGGCGGCGCCGCCGCTGCGCTCCTCGTCGATCCAGCCGGTGAGCCGGGTGAACCACCGCGAGCCATCGCTGCCGAACACGTACCCGTGCAGCGAGATGCGGTCCTGGTGCGCGTCGACCAGCGTCGCCGGCTGGATCGTCTGCGGCAGCTCCCTGCGCAGCAGCTCGGGATACTCCTCGTGGTCGTAGAGGAACTCGAGGCCGCCCTGCTTCGCCCAGCGCCGACTGGCGAACAAGTTCGCGCGCGACAGCTCGACGTTCTCGTCCTTGAGGTCGTCACCGGCGGTGTAGAAGTCGATCCACAGCGCCCCCTGCAGGTCCCAGCCCTCGAGCGGCAGATAGCGGCCTTTCAGCACCACGAGGTCGCGATCGGCGTCCCAGCGATGCCAGGTCTTCTGGTAGCCGACGGCGAAACTCAAGCGCTCGGCGACGTCCTGGTTCCACACGTACCAGGCCGCGAGCTGCAGGTCGGCGAACGACTCGAGATCCTCGTCGAGCTCGGGCAGGTAGCCGAAGCTGGCGCCGAAGCGATCGCCGCCCTCGCTGCGATGGCCGACCTCGACGCCGTCGAGGATGCCGAACTCGGGCATGTCGCGCTGCAGGAAGCGGCCGACCTGCCAGCGCCACGGTTCGAAGCGGTTGCCGCCGCGTTCGTAGCTGAGTTCGAAGAGGCGCAGGTCGGTGCCGGTGTTCTCCGACGTCTCGGTGCTCCAGTTCAGATCGCCGTGGAACCGCAGGATGCCACCGTCGCCGCGCAGGTTGTCGATCTCGACGTCGGCGCCGGTGTTCAGGAACGACTGCGACCACGAGTTCAGCGTGCGCACGAGGTTGGCGGAGCCGTACAGGCGACCGGTCATCGAACTCGGCCGCTCGGCGGGCCGCGGCGGGCGCGTGGTACCGAGCAGCGGCATGCCCGGCTGCCACTCGTCCTCGGCCGGCGCCGGCTTCGGTGCCGGCTCCGTGGCGGTCCCTGGCGCGGTCGGAGCGACGGACGTCGATGGCGCCGCGGCGGCGCGCCGCGCGCTCGGCACCATCACGTGACCGCGGGTGCCGACCTGGATCACCACACTCGGATCGGCGAGCTCGACGACCGCGACGCGATCGCCGACCTCGACCACGGTGCCGGGCAGCGGCTGACCGTTGCGCGGCGCGAGCAGCACCCGGTCGCCGACCTCGACGAGATCGCGCTTGCCACGATCGACGACGCAGGCGCCGTTCGGCCGCAGCGACGACACGCGCAGCGCCACCTGCTCGACGGCGCCGTCCTGGGCCAGCGCCAGCGCACCGGTCGCCAACACGGCCAACAGCGATCGTGGTTCGTTTCGCATCGTCATTGCCTCCGGCGCCGGAACGCCGCACCGCCCTCTTCCCGTCCGTGACAGTCGACACACTCCACCGGCAACGGCTTGAAGCGCGTCACCGTCTTGCCCTCGATCGACTCCGGCTTGTGACAGCTCGCGCACGGCACCTTGCTGTGCTGGTCGCCGAGCTGGAAGCGCGAGTCGAGGTTGTGGCGGAACGACAGCGTCGCGAACGTGGTCGTGCTCTTGTGGCAGCGGTTGCAGTCGGTCTGACCGAGCCGCTCGAACTGCCGCTGGTGCGGATCCCGATGGCAATCGGCGCAGTCGCGGCCCGCGGCCTGCCGCCAGGTGCGACCGGCCGCGTCCGCGGTCGGCAGTCGTTCGTGGCAGCTCGTGCAGTCGAGCTCGGCGTGCCGCCCGGCCAGCACGTAGCCGGTCGCGGCGCCGTGGTCGAAGCCGTGCGGCAACGCGCGGAACGACGCGGTGTCGTGGCACCGCACACAGCCGGATCGACCGTCGATCGCGGTCGGCAGCGCGCCGCGATCGAACGCCCCGGCGTGCGGGTCGCCGTGGCAGGTCGCACACGATGCGACCCCGGCACCGTGCTCGGGGATGCGCCCGAAGCGCCGCCCCAGTGGATCGGGGGCCGACGTGCGCGCGTGGCAATCGGTGCACTCGATCTGCGCGTGGGCGCCGTCGATGCGGAAGCCGGTCCAGTCGGCGTGGTCGAAGCGAGCGTGATCGAGCGCCGCGAACGCCTCGGTGCCGTGGCACAGCGCACAGCTGCCGCGCGGCGCGGCGCGCAGCCGTTCGCCGTGGGCGGCGAACGCGTCGCCGTGCACGTCGTCGTGGCACTGTTCGCAGCGCGACGGCGTGCCGCGGAACGTGCGCGGCACGTCGGGCGCCGGATCGGCGTGGCACTGCTTGCACTCGAGCTGCGCATGCGCGCCGTCGAGCGGCAGCGCGGCGCGAGCATGATGGTCGCGATCGAACTCGTGCGGCGCGAAGTGCGTCGCGGCGTGGCAGGCGACACAGCCGTCGGCGGCGAACGGCCCGCTGTCGAACTGGCCGTGGTGCGGATCGCCGTGGCAGGACCGGCACTGTTGCGGCGCACGACCGGGATGGCGTTCGGTCCAGGTCGTGCCCGGGCGATGGCAATCGGCGCAGGCGACGTCGTCGTGCGGCGCCTGCAGCGGGAAGCCGCCGTGCGCGTGCTGGGCCGGCGTCACGGTGACGCCGGGGTCGGTGAACTTCGGCAGATCGAGCGCGTGACACACCACGCAGACACCGGTCGGCGTCTGTGCGGCCGCGGCGGCATTGCCGAGCAGGAAGGCCGGTGCATGCGGGGCCTGATGGCAGTCGGCGCACTGCCGCCCGCGCTCGGCGGCGCCCGGCCGCAGCGCTTCGAGCGCGTGCGCGGTGCTCTCGGCATGGCACTGCCGACAACCGACCGCGGCATGCGCGCCGTGCAGCGGCAACCAGCGATCGTGGTCGGCGAGCCCGGGCTCGGCGAACGTGTGCTGGCCGTGGCAGGTCGTGCAGTCGAACTGCATGCGACCGCCGTGCGGGTCGGCATGGCAGCTCGCGCACTGCTGCTGCAGACCGAGGTAGCGCTTCTGTCCCTCGGGCAGCAGCGTCGCGTCGGCGTGCAGATGGCACTCGCGGCACTCGAGCTCGAGATGGCGCCCGGCCATCACGAAGCCGATCCGCGCATGGTCGAAGCGCTTGTGGTCCGGCACGCCGGCCTGCGCGAACGCGAGGCGGTTCACCAGCTGGAACTCGTCGCCATGGTGCTCGCCGTGGCAGTTGGAGCAGTTCGAGGCGACTTCGACGGCCAACGTGCCGTGCAGGCCACGGCGCTCGGTGAGCTGCGTGGCGATGTCGCCGTGGCACTCACTGCAGGCGCTGCGCATGTCGCCGAACCAGCCACCGTGGCACTTGCTGCACGACTCGCCGCCGTCGAGCTCGGCGATGCGGCCGTGCACCGACGACACCCGGCCGGGCGACTTGCGTTCGGTCGCCGCCATCACCACCAGCAACACACCGATGGCGGACACGATGCCGAGCAGCACGCCGGTGCGACGCAGGTTCACAGGCCACCTCCGCCGGCGAAGGCGCCGTGCAACACCGCATAGACGACGTGCACGACCAGCAGCAGCACCATCAGCAGCGCCAGCCAGCGGTGCAGCCAGCGCCAGGTGCCGAGCACCGCCCGCAGGTCCTCGAGGTGCGCCACCGCGACGGCACCGGCATGCGCCTGCTCGGCCTGCAGCACCGCGGCGGCCACGGTCGCGGCATCGACGCCGGCCTCGGCGCCGGCGCGGCGCAGCCGTCGCTGCGTGCGCCACAGGTCCCACTGCAGGCCGACCAGCGCGATCACGCGGCCGAGCCACGTCGAGTGCCACTGCCGGCGCTCGAGCAGCGCCAGCACCTCGGCGCGGGCCGCGACCGCGAACGGCTCGCCGCCGTCGCCACCGGCCAGCTCGCGCCGCAGCGCGACCAGCTCGATCTCGCGGCCGTTCGCCTTGCGCGGCAGCCATGCGTAGAACCACCGCCCGATCGCGCCGGTGACGAGCAGCACCACCAGCGCCCAGAACGCGAAGCCGCCGACGGTTTGCTTGGGCGCCATCGCCGCATGCAGCATCACCAGCAGCACCGCCGCGACCCCGGTCGCCACGTGCGCGTTCATCCAGCTCGCCAGCGAACCGTGGCGCAGCCCGAACCACTGCTGCCGGCGCACCAGGTAGAGCAGGTTGGCGAACACCGCCGCGGTCGCGAACAGGCCGAACCACAGGCCGAGCGCGCGGTCCGGCCGCAGCAACGCGTGCTTGGGCTCGGCCGCCCGCAACGCCGCCGCGGCGAAGTAGTAGTCGGCATGCCACAGCACGAAGCCGAGCGTGCTCGCCGCCAGCAGCAGCCCGATCGCCAGCGCGGCGAGCAGACCACCGGAGTGCGCGTCGGCGGCCGCGACCGGGGCCGGCGCCGGCCGGCGCGCCGGATCGAACGACACGCCGCTGCGCTCGAGCAGCGCGAACGGTGCGTCGCCACCGATCATCACGAACACGTGATCGGCCTGCAGCTGCAGCGCGATGCGACCGCCGCCGTCCTGCTGCGCCAGTTCGACCTGGCCGGGTCCGATCGCGGTGACCTCGGTGCGGAACAGCGCCTCGATGCGGCCGTCGGCGAGACGCGCCTGGATCCGCTCGCGGTTCTTGCTGCGCAGCCGGAAGAACGCGTCCTGGCGATAGACGATGCGGACCTGGTTGCCCGGCTGCTCGGCGAGCGCCAATGCGGTCTCGACGGCACTGTCGCCACCGCCGACGACGACACAATGGCGGTCCTGGAACGCGGCCGCGTCGAGCAACCCGTAGGTGACATGCGGCAGTTCCTCGCCGGGCACGCCGAGGCGCCGCGGCGTGCCGCGCCGCCCGATCGCCAGCACCACGGCGCTCGCGCGCAGCTCACCCTGGTCGGTGTGCACGACCTGCGTGCCGTCCGCCGCGCGTTCGACCCGCTGGAACGCGACCCCGCCGCGGAACGGCAGGCGATGGCGCTGCTGCAGGTCGTGCCACAGCGCGATCAGTTCTTCCTTCGAATACTCGCGCTGCGCCAGCGTGCCGTGCAGCGGCAGTTCGACCGCGTCGGTCAGCACCAGCTTGTGGCGCGGGTACTTCGCCACCGTGCCACCGACCTGCGTTTCCTGGTCGATCCAGGCGAAGTCGAGGCCGTGCTGACGACAACCGAGCGCGGTCGCGAGCCCACCCGGGCCCGCACCGACGATGACGACATCGTGCACGCCGGGATGGCTGGCCGCCGCGCCGGCCGCACGCCGCCGCGCAGCGATCGTCGCCGCGACCTGCGCCCCCTGCACCGCCGCGGTGCGGATCAGCGAGCGCGCGGTGATCTCGCCGACCAGGAACAGGCCGTCCTGGTCGATCGCCTGCAGGTCGTCATCGAGCACCGGCACGTCGCGCCGCGCGCCGAGGTCGCCCTGCGACAGCGTCACCGCGCCGGCCGGACACTCGCTGACGCAGCGCGCATGGCCGACGCAGGCCGCGGCATTGACCACCGCCGCCTGGCCGTGCACCAGTTCGAGCACCCCGGCTTCGGGGCACTCGCGCACGCAGGTGCCACAACCGAGGCACTTCTGCAGATCGATGACCGGCAGCTGCAGCGGTGCTTGCGACGCGGTGCGGGCCGCCATCTCGGCGCGCTCGACCACCACCTCGCGCTGACGCTGCAGGTCGAGGCGACGATGCCAGGCGGCGAGCGCGAGCAACGCCAACAGCACCACGCCGGCGAGCAGCAGCGGCAACGTCATCGCGGCAGGACCTCAGCGCCCCGGGGCCGCCGGCAGCGCCGACTGCTCGACGTAGGCGCGGGCCGCCGCCTGGCAGGTTTCCATGCTGCGATCGAGTTCGCGCGCGGTCTTGGCGACCAGCTTGACCTCGTCCTGGATGTCGTCGAGCGAGCCGGCGTTGAGGTCGTGGCCGAGGAACGCGGCGTGGTCGCGCAGCGCCTTCACGTAGCCGTCGAACTGGTCCTGCGCCGGCACCGCGGTGGCGGTGATCGCGTCGTAGCGCTCCTTGGCCACCGCGTAGCGCATCTCGCTGCGCTGCCGCAGCCGCTCGCTGGTGATCGTGGTCAGGTCCTTCTGCCATTGCGCGAACACCGGCGCGGCCGAGTTCAGCATCGGGCCGACCACCTCGCGGAAGCGCTTGGCCTGCTGCTCGGCGCCGTCGATCGACTGCACGAACTTCGCGTAGGCGACCGCGGCGGGCTCCTTGCCGAAGCGACCGGCGGCGAGCACGTTCAACCGTTCGAACGAGTCGCTGATCGCCTGGCGGCCGCGTTCGGCCTCGACGTGCACGCGCTCGATCCAGGTGACCATCGCGTCGACCTGTTCGGGAGAGTCCTCACGGCCGCTGCCCGACGCGCAGGCAGTGAGCAGGAGCAACGACGACAGCAGAGAGCGGGATGCGAAGCTTCGGTGCATGGTGATTCGGTTCGGGACGTCCGGCAGTCGCTCGCCGGCACTTGCATCGGCTGTTCGACCCGTGCGACTGGGCCCTTGACCCGCTCCGTTTCGCATCGGGACGGCCGCCCGGAAGCCGGCCGCGGCACCGAGCCGACCGATCGCCATGCACCGTGCTCGCGCGGCATGCGGCGCGACGGCGACGCGACCGCCGCACCCGCCGCCGATACCGTGTCCCGATGCAGCTCACGATCCTCGGCTCCGGCACCGCGATCCCGGTCGCCGAGCGCTTCCCGGCCGGCTACCTGCTGACCTTCGACGGCACCACGGCGCTGGTCGACTGCGGCCCCGGCGTGCTGCGGCGCTTCGCGCAGGCCGGCGGCTCGCTGCACGAGCTCGACGCGGTGCTGCTGACGCACTACCACACCGACCACTGCGCCGATCTCGCCGCGCTGCTGTTCGCGCTGCGCTCGCCGCAGTTCGCCGGTCGCAAGCCGATGCACCTGCACGGCGCGCCGGGCCTCGTGCGGCTGGTCGAGACGCTGACCGTGGCGTGGCCGTGGCTGCAGCCGCGCGGTTACGAGCTGGTGTTGCACGAACGCACGCCCGGCGAGTTCGCGCTCGGCAGCGCCACCGTGCGCGCGATCGCGATCCGCCACACCGCGCAGAGCCTCGGCTACCGCGTCACCACCGCCGCCGGTGCGATCGCGTTCTCCGGCGATGCCGACGAATGCGACGAGCTGGTCGAGCTGGCGCGCGGCGTCGACACCTTCGTCTGCGACGCGGCGACCCCCGACGAGCAGAAGCTCGACGGCCACCTGACACCCGGCCTCGCCGCGGCCTGCGCCGCGCGCGCCGGCGTGCGGCGGCTGGTGCCGACGCACTTCTATCCGGCCTGCGACGGTCGCGACCTGCTGGCGATGGCGCGCGCCCGCTTCGACGGCACGATCGTGCTGGCAGCCGACCTGCTGCAGCTGCGCATCGGCACCGGCTGAGCGGCCCCTGGCGCCAGGTCCAGCGTTCGCCTCGCTCGGACCGATGACCTCGGGGCCAGGAACCGCCATGCCACGACCCAGCCTCGCGCGCCGTCAGGCGCTAGCCTCTCCCACCGTGAACACGCTCGCGATCGACATCGGCGGTTCGGGCCTCAAGGCCGCGGTGCTGGACCTCGACGGCAACCTGCGGTCCGAACGCGTGCGCATCGACACGCCGGTCGGCACCGAGCCGAGCGCGATCGTGGCGCTACTGGTCGAACTGGTGCGCGATCAACCCGAGCACGAACGGGTCGCCGTCGGCTTCCCCGGCATGGTCCGGCACGGCCGCGTGCTCACGGCGCCGAACCTCGGCCATGACGGCTGGCGCGGCTTCGATCTCGCCAGAGCACTGGAAGCGGCACTGCACAAGCCGGTGCGGGTCGGCAACGACGCCGACGTGCACGGCCTCGCCGTCATCGAGGGCCGCGGCCTCGAGATGGTGATCACACTCGGCACCGGCTTCGGCACCGCGCTCTACGAGGACGGCCGCCCGTGCCCGCACCTCGAGATCTCGCAGCAACCGTTCCGCAAGGGCGAGACCTACGACCAGCAGCTCGGCAACGCCGCGCGCAAACGGATCGGCAACCGCAAGTGGCAGAAGCGGGTGCTGCGCGCGATCGACAACCTGCAGACTCTGACCCACTTCGACCGGCTCTACATCGGCGGTGGCAACGCGCGGCGGCTGTCCGTCGAACTGCCCGGCCTCGCGACCATCGTCGACAACCTCGCCGGCCTCAGCGGCGGGGCGAAGCTGTGGCAGCTGCCGACGACCGCGGCGATGCCCTGACGCGGCCTCGCCTGCGCGGACCTCGGACCGCAACCCGAGGGATCTGCCCCGACCAGGGACTTCCACGCTCGGTCACCTGGGCGAGCCGGACGAAGAACACACCTCGGCCCTTGCACCTGGCAGCTCGTCGCCATAATATTGCTGAATCAAGATGGCGACAGAGGTGAAGTCACTTCGCAGCAGGAAGACCAAGGCACCGGGCATCCAGCTGCTGCCGTTCCGTGCCTCCCACGGTGGCCGCCGCGCCGGCGCCGGCCGCAAGCCGAACGGCGATCGCGCCGGAGTGTCGCACGACGCCCGCAAGGCTCTCGCCGCCCGCTTCCCGGTCCACGTGACGGTCAAGCTTCGAGAGCACCTGCCGCCGCTGCGCCGCCGCGATGCGTATGCCGCGCTGCGCGCGGCCTTCGCCGCCGGCTGCGACCGCAACGGCTTCCGGCTGATCCACTACGCAGTGCTGAACGACCACCTGCACTTCGTCGTCGAAGCCGGCGGCCGCACTGCGTTGTCGCGCGGCGTGCAGGGCCTGTTGATCCGCATCGCACGCACCCTCAACCGGCTGTGGCAACGACGTGGGCGGGTGTTCGCCGATCGTTACCACGACCACATCCTGCGGTCGCCGCGCGAGGTGCGGAACGCTCTCCGCTACGTGCTTGGCAATGCGCACCACCATGCCGCCGAGGGCCGCATGGTGGCGGTGCCGCAGGCGATCGACACGTTCACGTCGGCACCGTGGTTCGATGGCTTCCGCGAGACGATCGTGGTGCGCGGCCTGGAAGCGATCGTGCGACCGGTGACCGACGCGCACACCTGGCTGCTGACGATCGGCTGGCGTCGGCATGGGCTGCTGTCGGTGGCGGAGCGCCCGGCCTGAACGAGGGCCGTCCTGACCGGCGGGTCGCCGCCCCGCCCGGTCGGAGGTCGAGTCGGACTCGTGGTCCTGCGGCAAAGCCCGATGTCTTGCCCGATGCGAGCGTCGATCCCGGCTAGACTCTCGCCGCTCCACGCCCCCCGTACTCGACCATGCATCACTCCATGTTCCTGCTCGCCGCCCTGCTGGCGCTGCCGCTCGCGGCGCAGCAGACGGCCAATGTCGGTGACAAGGTCCCCGACATGACCTTCCCGCAGTTCCTGAACGGCGACGGTCGCCAGAGCCTCGCCGAGTTCTACGGCTCCCCGGTGGTGATCGATCTCTGGGGCACTCATTGACCTCCTTGCCTTGGCAGCTCCGTGCCGAGCGCCATCAAGCATGATCTCGAACTGCGGTCGAAGGGTCTGGTCACGATCCTGATCGAGTCGCAGGGTTCGAACGCCGAGCAGCTCGAGGGCTTCCTGTGGAGGACCTTCCCGGACAACCGCTGCTTCTCGTGCACCAACACCAACGTGCCGATCCCGCAGTCCGGCGGCATCCCGCACGCCGCCGTGATCGGCGTCGACGGCACGCTGCTCTGGGTCGGCAACCCGGCCGGGACGCCGAAGCCGGTCGAGGAGTTCGTGCACGCCGAGCTGGAGAAGGTCAAGAAGGGCTGGGGCCCGACTCCAGAGGCCCGCAAGGTGCGCGCGGCGTTGTTCGGCAAGGGTGACCTCGCCGGCGCGCTGACGCTGCTCGAGGCGGTGCCCGAGGGCGAACTGCGCACCCAGCTGAAGGCCGAGATCGACGCCCGGGTCGCGATCGCCAAGAAGTCGGTCACCGAGCTGAAGGAGCAGGGCCGCTGGCTCGAGGCACAGGAGCGCGCCAAGGACCACCTGAAGGCCGTGGGCAAGCACGCCGAATGGCAACCGGAAGCCGCGCAGATGGTGGCCGAGTTCGAGACCGAGGCCGCCAAAGCCGAGCTCGCGCTCGACAAGAAGCTCGACAAGATCGAGAAGCAACTGCGCGACAAGAAGGGCGACGGGGCCCCGAAGGCGCTGCAGGCGCTGCTGAAGGGCGATGCCGGGAGCAAGGTCGGCGCCCGCGCGCAGCGGCTGCTGACCGCGCTGCAGACGCCGCCGCACGGGCGTTGAGCCAGCCCGCGCAGCGCCTGATCGCCACCGGCGCCAGCAACCTGGCGCGCATGGCGCTGCCGCTGCTCGACGCGGCGCGCGCGGCGGCCGGCGGCCCGATCGAGGCGCACTTCGCCCTCGGCCGCGGCCGCGCCTACTGCGTGCACAGCCGCCTGCTCGGCCGCGGCCTCGGCGACCTCGTCAACGCCCCGCTGTGGCAGGCGCTGGCGGCGGCCCCGACGGCACCGACCACCGCCCTGCTGATGGACGTCGGCAACGACCTGCTCTACGGCGTGGCCGTGCCGCGCATCCTCGCCGCCGTCGACACCGTGCTCGAGAAGTTCGTCGCGCTGGGCGCCGACATCGTCGTGCAAGGCCTGCCGCTGCCGGCGATCGCGGCACTGCCGCCGTGGCGCTTCGGACTCGTGAAGCGCGTGCTGGTGCCGCGCTCGCCACTGACCTTCCAGCAGGCGATCGATGGCAGCCGGCAGCTGCACGAGGGCCTCGCCGCGCGCGCGCACCGGGTCGGCGCCACGTTCCACGCCCCGCGCGGCGAATGGTACGGACTCGATCCGGTGCACGTGCGCCGGCGCTGCTGGCCCGCCGCTGCCGCCGATTGGCTCGGCAGTGGCGACGCCGAGATCCCGGCACCGGCCTGCGACGGCGCGCTGGCGCGGCTGCGGTTCCTGTTCGCGGCGCCGGCCACCCGCAGCTGGTTCGGGCGCACGCGCCACCACCCGCAGCCGTGCCGCGCGTGGCCGGACGGCAGCACGCTGTCGCTGTGGTGAAACGGTCAGAACACGCCGGGCCGGAAGGTCACCAGGTTGCTCGATGTGATCCAGGCGAGGTCGAACTGCGACCCTGGGTGGAGCTGCAACACCTGCTCGTGGAAGCTGGCACCGATCAGCGTGGCGGTGTCCGGAATCGTCAACCGCACCTGCAGTTGGCCATGCGGCGCCAGGCCGAGGTAGGAGAGCTCCGCACTCGAACGGAGCAGACATTGCGCAGAACCGGCCGGGTGAACCTGCGACAACGGGATGCCCAACGCCTGCAAACCGACCAACACCAGAGCGATCCCGTTCGGCCCGAGCCCCTGCGCGGTCGCCTGGTAGGTCGTGCCGAGCCACGGCAGGTTGTCGGGCTCGAGCAGGAGGCTGTTGCACGGCGAGCCGGAGGGCGAGGCCAACGCTGCGCACGTCGATTCGTAGGAGTGGAAGGTCGTGGTGCCGGCCGCGACGGACGGGGTGCGCGCGGTGACCAGGTAGCCCTCCTTGGCCAACCAGTTCAGCAGCGGGAGTCCCACCGAGCTGGCCAAGGTCGTCCAGGTCGCACCGTCCCAGCGCTGCAGTGAGGTGTCGAAACCGACGACGAGGTCTCCGTTCGGCATCACGGTCGCCGTCGAAGCGGCAATGTGGCTGGGCAGCGCCGGGAACGCCTGCCAGGTCGTGCCGACGAGCCGGGCGAGCACGGTCCAGTTCGGGCTGCCACCGACGTAGAAGACACCTTGCGCGACGAGCATGCCTGCGGGGGTGAGCACGAGCTTGCTCACCCCGTTGCCGCTGAACGGTACGGGGCCCATCCACAAGCCGGTCCCGACTGGCGACCACGTGGTTCCATCCCAACGCTGCACTCCCGCTCCGCTGCCGGCGAGCACGTTGCCGTCGGGTTCGACGAGCAGGGTCCGGCACGGATGGAACGGATCGAGGCCGGCGCCGAGAGGCTGCCATGTAGTCCCGTTCCAGCGCGCGACGTAGTAGCTCGGGGTGCTGCCAGCGAGCACGAACTCGCCGCCCGCGATCAGATCGCCATTCGGCGCGACCGCGAGCGCGACGACGGTGGCCCACGGCGAATCCAGGCCGGTGCCCGCCGCGAGCGGTGCCCAGCCGCCGCTGACGCTGATCGCGATGTTGCCGGCAGCGACGCCGCCGATGGCGGTGAACGCGCCGGCGACGACCACTTGCCCGGTGGGCAGCGACACGATCGCGCTGGCGAAGGAGCCGCGCTGGTTCGGTGTCAGCGTGGACACGACGCTCCACGCCCCGGATGTGGACGTGGGCGAGAACCAACCGCTCACCAACGATGCGGCGGTAGCGGCCGGATTCCGATAGCCCGCGAGGTAGGAGCCGGGATTCGTCTCGCACAGGCAGGTGAGCAACCCGGGCAGCGGCGCCGGATTGCCGGGCGTCGAGAGCGGCTGCACGAGGCATTGCGCGGGTGCGAGCGGCAGCACGCTGATGATCGCGGCAGCGACGCGCAGCAACGAGGGCACGGATGGCAGGCACGGCCGGCAGTTCGTGGGCATCGGCACACCATACCCCTCTCCTGCTGCTTGCCGGGAGGGGCGATCCGCGGCGGCGCCGACTACGCTGCGGAGCGTGGGTCGTCCCAACCAGAGCGAAGCGCGCCGCGCCGAACTGCTGCCGATCGTGGCCGCGGTGTTCGCCGAACTCGGCTACCGCCGCACCACCACTGCCGCCCTGGCCGCACGGTGCGCGGTGCAGGAGACGATCCTCTACCGACTGTGGCCCGACAAGCGCGCGATGTTCCTCGCCGCGATCGAACACGTCGTGCAGCACGCCGAGACGATCTGGGCCCGGCGCGCCGCGGCGAGGCCCGCGACGATGACCGCCGCCGAGGCGGTGCTCGAACACGAAGCGGTGCACCTCGGCGAGTTCGGGCTCTACCGGATCCTGTTCGCCGGGCTGTCGGAGACCGACGACGCCGACGTCGCCGAAGCCCTGCGCAGCGCCTACCGCCGCTTCCACGCGTTCCTGCTGGCGCGCCTGCGGGAGCACCGGGACGAGCAGCCGAACGCGGCGCTGCCGCCGGCGGAACTGTCGGCCTGGGCGCTGATCGGGCTCGGCACCGTGGTCAACATCGGCCGCGAGCTCGAGCTGCTGCCGAAGGGCCGGCGCACGGACCTGCTGCGGCAGGTGGGACGTCAGCTGCTGGGCAGCGACCTCGACCGCTGACCGCGACAGGAATGGCGACGGCTCTGGCCACTTCGTTTTGTCAGTGTATACTAACTCATCGAGGTGAACGATGTCCGCGGCACTCCCCTGTCGATCGCTGCTCCCCGCCCTGCACTGGAGCGGCACCGCGCTGCTGGTGGTCTGGTGCCTGTTCTGGAGCTGGTTCGTGCTCGCCAACCTGGTCAGCGACGGGCTCGCGTGGCCGCCGGTGCTGATCCTGGCCGGCCTCTGGACCGCCACGGCGCTCACCTGGTGGCGGCCCCGGATCGGCGCGTTCGCACTGCTGGCGATCGCCGGCGCGGCGCTGGTGGGACTGCGTTCGGAATCCCCGGTGCGCTGGATCCCGGTGTGGTCGATCGCGGCGCCGTGCGTGGTGATCGCGGCGATCGCGTGGTTCGCGCCGCAGCGACGCTGACGCACCGACTCACGCCGGTCGCGCGACCTCGCGCAACCGGCCGAGCAGCTCGCCGACCTCGAACGGCTTCGGCACGATCGGGGCCCGACAGCGGGCCGCGAACGACGCCGCCTCGCGCGACGCCAGGTCGCCGGTGACGAACACCAGGCGCTGCAGCCACTGCGGCGCCTGCCGCGCCAGCGCATCGTGGAACCCCGCCCCCGACAGGCCCGGCATGCGCACGTCACAGACCACCGCATCGAAACGGTCGCCCTGCTCGAGCAGGCAGCGCAGCCCTTCCTCGCCCGACGCCACCTCTTCGACCGACCAGCCGTCGGTGCGCGCGCGCTGCGCGATCATCGAACGGACCAGCGGCTCGTCGTCGATCACCAGCAGGCGCCGGCCCGCCGGCGCCCCGTGCGCGGCGAGCGTCGGCATCGACTCCGCCACTGGCAGCTCGGTCGGCGGCGTCGCCGCCAGCCCTGGCTGCCACGGCCACAGCACCGCGAACCGCGCCCCGCCGCCAGGGGCATCGCCGACGTCGACGTGACCACCGTGGGTGGCGACGATCGCCTCGACCACCGCGAGCCCGAGACCGGTGCCCTGCCCGTCCTTCTTCGTGGTCCAGAACGGCTCGAAGATCTGGGTGCGCGCCGCCACCGGCACGCCGCGGCCTTGATCGCTCACGGTCACCTCCAGCCCCGCCGGCAGCGCGCGCGCGCCGACGGTCACGACACCACCCGGCGGCGACGCCTGCAGCGCATTGCCGATCAGGTTCGCCAGCACCTGTTCGAAGCCGGTCGCGTCCGCCAGCAGCGGCCGCAGCGCCGGCGGCAGGTCGAGCTGCAGCTGCAGCCGGGCCTTGGCGATCTGCGGCTCGAAGCCGCGCGCGACGCGCCGCACCGATTCGCCGACCTGGATCTCGGTGGGTTCGAGCCCGGCGCGCCGACCGAGCAGCGACATGCGCTTGACGATGCCGCGGCAGCGCTCGGACTGTTCGCGCACGATCGCCGCAGCGCGCGAACGCACGCCCGGATCCGGGTCGTCGAGGTCGTCGGCGAAGCCGAGGATCGCGGTCAGCGGATTGTTGATCTCGTGCGCGACCCCGCTGACCAACGTCGACAGCGCGCGCAGCTTGTCGTCGCGCTGCACCCGTTCGCGCAGGCGATCGCGTTCGCGCAGCGCCGACAGCGCCGTGCGCTGCGTGTCGCTCATCACGACGACGATCAGGCTCGACGCGGCGACCACCTGCAGGGTCAGGTCGATCAGCGAATTGACCCGCAGCAGGAAGCTCCACGGCCAGACCTTGGCGGGATGGAGCGGGCCGCAGATCAGCACCGCGACCCCGTAGAGCAACCACATCAACGCCCAGACCTGCAGCACCCGCACGGCGACCCAACGCGCGGCCTCCGGTTCGTCGCCGGCGCGCGGTCGCAGCAACGAGGCGGCCCGCCAGAACATCACCGGCAGCCAGATGCCCTGCGCCAACAGCAGCACCTCGATGGTCGGCGACGCCACCCCGAACGCGAAGGCGAGCAGCACCCAGACCGGCGGCGACCACCACTTCCGGAACGGCATCTCACCGCGCATCGACGCGGCGCCCGACAACAGGCACATGCCGAACAGCAGCTTGCCGGTGAAGTAGAGGCCGTAGAGCAACCGCACGTGCAGGTCGCCCTCCGACATCACCCAGTGCCGCGCGATGCTGTGGTGCGCCAGCGCGAACCGGATCCCCAACGCCGCCAGCGCCATGCCGAGGCCGAGGAACGCCGAGCGCCAGCTGTACATCCAGGGCCCACGACCGCGCGCCAGGACCCCGAAGAAGCCGGCGAAGATCCAGGCCATGCCGCACTGGATCAGCAGGCAGATCAGCGAGAAGAAGCCGATGTTGTCGAAGAAGTACATGCGCGGGTGGGGCCGCCTCTGGGCGCAGACCGGATTCGACATCATGCCAGAGCCGGCGGCCATCGCCTTCTCCGGCAACCTTCGTGACGCGTTCGCTACATCAGCGGAACTCGAGCCAGGTGAAGCCGCGCGCCGGGACCACCACCGGCACCCGCGCCCGCTGCCGCCCGTCCAGTGGCACCACCACCGCCTTGGCGTCGGGCCCGGTCACCGTTGCCTGCCCCACCAGACCGGTCAGGGCGAGGTCCAGGTCGAGCCCGCGCTGCACCGGCTCACCGAGCGGGTTCCAGGCCACCAGCAGCGCCGGGATCGGCCCGCGGGGATCGACGTGCAACAACCAGTCGAGGTCGCGGCCGCAGGCCCGCCGGCCGTGCACGACGTCGGCCTCGAGGATGCCGCGCCGGGCCTTGAACCAGCCGACCCAGTGCTGCACCAGCGCGCGGGTGGCGTCGGTGTCGTAGAGCCGCGGCCCGCGCCAGCACGCCTGCACCCCGGCCCCGAGCAGGTTGGCGAAGCGAGCCGCGTAGTGGTCGCGATGCGCATCGAGCGGCTCGATGGTCGCCGCCGGACCACCGCCGTGGTACTCGCTGAGCGGCACGAACATCCAGCCCATCGTCGGCGTCTTGTTCCAGGTGCCGTCGAACACGTTCTGGCGCTCGATCAGCAGCTGGTCCTCGCGCGGCAGCGACCAGTTGGTCTCGCGATAGCCCATGCCGGTCTTGTTGGCACCGCTGAGGAAGTACCAGTCGGGCACGTTGAGGTAGATGCCCCGGCCGCGCGCCCACCGATAGAAGTCGCGGATCGTGGTCCACTGCGCCCACTGCGAATCGGCGAGCCCGCGGTGCCCCGGGTGCGCGGTCGACGCACAGACGTCGCCCGGATAGCTGCCGTCGTGCTCGAGCGCATCGAGCCCGGTGAACTCGTACAGCCGCCGCAGCTTCGCGAAGTAGCGCTGACCCCACGCGCTGCAGAGGCACGGCGAGTTGCCGAACGTGGCGAAGCCGCCCGGCGCGCCGGTCTGCGGGTTGACGACGTCGTTCTTCGCATCGATCGAACGGCTCGCCAGCAGCGAATAGCCGCCCAGCGCCACACCCTTCTCGTGCGCATGGTCGACGAGCTTCTTCAGCCGCTCGAGATTGGCATCGCTGTCGTCCTCGGCGTCGAAGCCGCTGCCGAACGTCATCAAGACCAGCTCGAACCCGACCGCCGCCGCCTGGTCGATGGCGGCGCGCACCGAGACATCGTCGGCCTGCCGCACGTGGAAGATCAGCGGGTTCTCGTGCACCCACGGCGCCAGGGTCCGATACATGCGCCGCCGCGCCATGCCGCGCCGCTCGCGATCGGTGCCGTCGAACACCAGTTCGTGCACACGGAACGACTGCCAGCCAGCGCCGGGCGCGAGCGTGACGCCGGGCCCGAGCCGCGGCGCGCAGCGCAGCAGGCACGGCGTGCGCCGTTCGTAGTGGACCTGGGTCGGGTACTGCGGATCGATCTCGAAATGCACCGACGGGTTGTCGGCCGTGGCTTCCATCGCGCCGCCGAACGCGTAGTCGGTCTCGACGTGCAGCGCGCGCAGATCGCGATGGCCGACATCGGGGTCACCACCGACCGTCGAGCCGGTCTCGGTCAGCGCCAGCCGTTCGGCAGCGAACGCATCGAGCTGCAGCGGCCGTTCGCCGGTGTTGCGCAGCTCGAGCCGCTTGCTCAGCAACGGCAAGCCGTCGTAGAGCTCGTAGACGATCGTCGCCACGATGGCCGGCCCACCGGCGGGCGCCTCGAAGTCCAGCGCCAGCGCGACCCCGGCCGGCGGCCAGGCCGCAGCGCGCGACATCCACGCACGCCGCGGCGACCACGCCATCGGTGCCTCGATCGGCTGCTGGCGATGCCCGGTGCAGACGAACGCCTGTGGATCGCGCTGCAGTTCGGCCTCCGCCTCGACGCCGAGGAAGTTGCGCACCCGCTGCCCGATCAGGCCGCCGATCGCGAACTCTCGGCCGTCGATCGTCACCGTCGCCTCCGGCTCGACCGCGCGCAGCAGCGCCCGCCCGCTCATCAGGTCGTCGAACGCGACCGTCGCCGCCCCGGGCTGCAACCGGATCCGCCGCGCGATCAGGCCGTTGGTCAGCGTCACCGCGCTGCCGTCGGCCGCCACGTCGATGCGGGCCCGGTAGGAACCGGCGTCGACCAACCAGTCCGGACCCTGCGCCGATGCGCACGCGAACGGGAACAGCACGGCGAGCGCACGAGCGAACATCGCCGCACCATAACCGCGGTGGCTCCGGCTCGACCCACGGTGCGCGGCTGGACACCCGGTCGCGACTCTGGCCCAATGGCCCGCGATGGACGCCGACGCCACGATCCGCTCGCTGCGCGAAGCCCTGCAGCACAGTCCCGGGAACACGCCGCTGCGCCGCCTGCTCGCCGACACGTTGTTCGCCTACGGCCACTACGCCGATGCCGAGCAGGAACTGCTGCAGCTGCTGCGCGCCGAGCCCAAGGACGAGCCCGCCGGATTGCTGCTCGCGCGCACCTACCGGGCGCAGGGCAAGCACAGCCCGGCCGCGATCGTGCTCGAACAACTGGTGACGCGCGGCAGCCACAAGGCCCGCATCGAGCTCGCCCGCGTGCTGCTCGCCGAGGGCGACCTCGACGGCGCGCGCCGCCACTACCGCGCCGGCGTCGAAGCGGATCCGAGCCTGCACGACGCCGACCTCGGCGACCGGCTCGGGGTCGAGCTGCAGGCGGCGGGGCCCGCGGGGGCGGCGTTCGACGACCAGTCCGGCGACGACCGCCCCGACGCGGGCAGCGGCGCGGCGCCCGGCGACCCCAGCAATGACCTCGGCCTGCGGCCGATCCGCAGCGACGTGAAGTTCGTGCACGTCGGCGGCCTCGCGCAGCTGAAGGACGAGATCCGCAAGAAGATCGTGCTGCCGCTGCAGCGGCCCGATCTCTACAAGGCGTACGGGAAGAAGACCGGCGGCGGCATCCTGATGTACGGCCCGCCCGGCTGCGGCAAGACGTTCCTCGCCAAGGCGACCGCGGGCGAGATCGATGCCAACTTCCTGAACATCGGCATCCACGACGTGCTCGACATGTGGGTCGGCAAGAGCGAGCGCAACCTGCATGCGGTGTTCACGACCGCGCGTCGACACAAGCCGTGTGTGCTGTTCTTCGACGAGGTCGACGCGCTCGGCGCCGCGCGCAGTGACATGAAGCACGGTGCCGGCCGGCAGACGATCAACCAGTTCCTGGCCGAGCTCGACGGCATGGGCACCGACAACGACGGGCTGCTGGTGCTGGCCGCGACCAACGCGCCGTGGCACATGGACAGCGCGTTCCGGCGCCCGGGCCGCTTCGACCGCGTGATCTTCGTGCCGCCGCCCGACGAGGAAGCGCGCGCCGACATCCTGCGGCTGCTGCTGGCCGGCAAGCCGCAGGAGGCGATCGACCACCACGCGATCGCGAAGAAGACCGACCGCTTCTCGGGCGCCGACCTGAAAGCGCTGGTCGATCGCGCGATCGAGCAGAAGCTCGACGCGGCGATGGCGAGCGGCGTGCCCGAACCGCTGCGCACGAAGGACCTGCTGGCCGCCGCCAAGGTGCAGCGCCCCACCACCGCCGAGTGGTTCGCGACGGCGAAGAACTACGTGCTCTACGCCAACGACGCCGGCCTCTACGACGACCTGAAGGGTTACCTTAAGCTGTAGCGGGTGGCGCTCACGGCAGCGACAGCAGCTGCTGCACGCGCGCGAGCACGCCGTTCTGCGCGGCCTGGGCGTGCAGCTCGACATGCCCGGTCGCGAACGCGGTCGCGGTCTCGGGTCCGAACAGCGGCAGCGCCAACGCGCTGGCGACCGTGACGACACCGTCGCTCTGCGCGCCGAGGTCGCCGTAGAGCACGTGATAGCGGGTCGGGTTGTCGACGTAGTTGGCGTTCAACGACATCGTCACCGCATCGGGGCGGAAGCTGAGGTCGATCGCCGCCTGCAGCCGGAACTGCTCCGGCGCCGGGATCCGCGGCAGGATGGTCGCCACCAGCGCGCTGCCGAGATCGGAGCCGGCGCTCGGCACGCCGAGCAGCAGCAGGTTCCGGACCGCGCCACCGAGCGGCTCGTCGCCGGCGACGAAGCCCGGACGCGCCGGATCGACCGCCGAGCGCTCCAGCAGGTAACGCGCCACCAGGCCACCGAGGCTGTGGCCGACGACCGAACAGCCCCAACCCGGCTCGCGCCGCGCCTGGATCTCGTCGTAGAGCCAGTTGGCGTTGCTGGCGACACCGCTCGCGGACGGATAGGCGAGCAACACCACGTTCTTCCACTGCGGGCCGAGGCCGGCGACCAGGTCGTCGGGGCCGAGGAAGTCGAGCGGCGAGCCGATCAGGCCGTGCACGATCAGCAGGTTCTCGTCGGCGCCGGAGCTCCAGAACGACTGCAGGCTGCCGCGGCCGATGACGGCGGCGTCGCTGCCCCCCGCGATGGTGATCGCGATGCCGCCGAGGTTCTCGGTGGCCACCGGGGTGGCCGGGTCCACCAACGTGGGCAGCTGCGTGAACAGGCGATGCAGGCCACCGTTCCACGCGACGACCTCACCGAGCTCGGTGGTCGCGGCACTGACGAGGCCTTGGGCGGTGTCGAGCTGGCTGTCGCCGAGCAAGGCCCACGGTGCACCCTGCCGGTCGCGACGAAAGCAGGCGAGGCCTTCGCCGCCGAGATCCTCGAACAGCGTCTTGCCGATCGGCACCGCGATGCGCAGCGGCAACGCCGGGCGCAACGAAGCCGGTTCGAAGCGGTAGACCGGGAACAGGCTGACCAGGTCGCTCGTCGGTTCGGCCTGGATGCGGAACCGGGTCGGCGCCGCCACGGCGCCGGGCGGCACCGTCAGCGACGCGCCGGGTTGAGGCCCGAGGTCGAGCACCAGCGTGCCGCCCTCGGGCCCGATGATCGCTTCCCCGGGCAGCAGCACGTCGGGCCCTGGGGCGCCGCCCCCGCCGCAAGCCGCCAGCGAAGCGACGAGCAACGATCGACACCACCCATGCCGACGCGCTCGCGTCGGTGGCACCGCCCGGAACGGAACAGCCATCGAGGATGCGGCGCCAGCGAGCGCCGCGCGGGCAGGATACCTCGCGCCCGCGGCGGCGGCATCCCGTTCGTGTCGCGTCGCTGCGAACGGGAACACGGCGGAGCGAACGATGTCTGTGCAGGTCGCCCGCTCCGGTCGAGACTCACTGCAGCTGGATGCGGTGCGCGTCCGAACCCTGCAGGAAGCCGTTGCGCGCCGCGTTCGACAGGAAGCAACCCTGCAGCACCAGCGTGGTGCCGGCGTTGCCCGGCGGCACGAAGAAGCTCCACTGGCCCGCCGCCGTCGTGTTCACACCGACCTGCACGATCACGAAGCCACTGCCCATGTGGAAGCCCGGCAGCGGCCCCACCGGCGCGCTGCTGCCGGTCGGGAAGATGTTGGCGGCCAGCAACCACACTTCCCCGGTCGAGACCCCGGAACGCTGCGCGACCTCGACCGACAGGGTGGTGAACGGGCTGGCCTGCTTGACGTCGGGCAAAACGGACGGCGTGCCGTTGACCGCGGTGCGCAGCTCGACGTGCTCCGCGGTGCCCTGCAGAGTCGCCGGCGACACCGGAGTGAACACCGCGAAGTAGTCGTTGTTGGGGTCGGTGTTGCCCGAGAAGGAGGTCGTGCTGGTGTTGCGGAACGTCGACAGGAAGACGTGCGTCGCCCCGGCCGGGACCTGCACCAGCGCACCGTTGCTCCAGCCGGTGCGGCCGACGATGAAGTCCTGCGGGATGTCGGTCGACAGCGCACCGCTGCTGGTGTTCCCACTGACGTAGTTCGGGCCAGCGACGATCGCGTTCGGCACCCGGCTCACCTGCCCGGTGGCATTGGCCAGCAGCGTCGGGGTGCTGCTGAACACGGCGATCAGGTTGCGTTCGGTGTCGGGGCTGCCGCTCTGCGAGAAGCCGCCGGTGGTCGTGATCCGCACCCACTGGCCGACGCTGACGCCGAGCGCGCTGATCGGCACCGCCGGAGCCGGCAACGCCGACGCATCGTTGTTGATGCGCAGGTAGGTAGCGCGCGGATTGACCGGGATCTGGACCTGGGCCGGGGCCAGGGAGAGCAGGGAGAGGGGGAGGAGGAACAGAGCGAGGTTGGAAGTGTGCATGACTGCCAGGGCAATCACCACCCTGGCGCCGGCGTGACGCGCATTCGTCACGAACTGCGCCAGCCGGTGCCACCGGGGGAATCCGAGCCGATCCGCCGACCGCCGCAGACGGTCCTTGGCACTGCGACTGCCAGCGGCAACCATGCCGCGATGCCATTGCCGAACCAGACCACCAGCCCGGGCCGTGGCGTCGACTGGGGGATCTTCGTCCTGTCGCTGTCGATCCTCGTGCTGCAGATCGGCCTGACCCGGCTGATGTCGGTGGTGCTGTGGTACCACTTCGCCTTCGTCGCCATCTCGCTGGCGATGCTCGGCCTGGCCCTGGCCGGCGTCGCGCTCTACCTGCTGCCGCGCCTGCTCGCCGCGACCCCGCGCCTGCTGCCGTGGTACTGCCGGGCCGGCGGCGTGTCGATGCTGCTGGCGCTGGTGTGGCTGCTGTTGGCCCCACCGACCGCGAGCGGCGGCAGCATGCTCAGCGGCGACATCGCCGTGCTCTACCTGGTCCTGCTGGTGCCGTTCACGTTCGCCGGCCTCGCCGTTTCGGCGACGCTCGCCTACCACGCACGGCACATCGGTCGCCTCTACGCCCGCGATCTGATCGGCGCCGGACTCGGCTGCATCGTCGCCGTGCCGCTGCTCGATCTCGGTGGCGCACCGACGGCGATCCTCGCCGGCGCGGTGCTGCTGCTGCTCGGCGGCCCGCTGCTGGCCGGTGGCCGGGGCCGCTTCGTCGATGCGCTGCTGGTGTCGGCCGGGCTCGGTCTGTGCGGCTGGAACCTCGCCACCGGCGCCTTCGAACCGAAGGCCATGCACGGCGTCCCGGACGAGAACCCGGCCGCCGGCCAGACCCGCGACTACGCCGGCTGGAACTCGCACTCGCGCATCGTCGTGACGCGCGTGTCCGACTGGGCCAAGTCGATCAACATCGACGGCCACGCCACCACCGGCATCTACCGCATGGACCGGCTGGCGACCCGCGCCGCGGTGCAGGAGCAGCTGCCGTGGATGCCGCTGCGCGCCGGCTCGATGCCGTACGTCGCGCTCGGCGAGCCGCCAAAGGTGCTGCTGATCGGCCCTGGCGGCGGCCTCGACCTGCTGAACGGCATCTACTTCGGCGCCGACGTCACCGCCGTCGAACTCAACGGCCTGATCCACGGGCTGATGAGCGACAGCCCGATCGGCACCTGGGCCGGCTCGGTCTATCGCGCGCCCGGGGTGCGCGTCGTGCACGACGAGGCCCGCAGCTGGGTGCGTCGCAGCGACCAGCGCTTCGACCTGATCCAGGCGTCGATGATCGACACCTGGGCGGCGACCGCCGGCGGCGCGTTCGCGCTGGCCGAGAACTCGCTCTACACCGTCGATGCGTTCCTCGACTACCACGCGCATCTCAGCGAGCGCGGCATCGTGCACTTCATGCGCTGGAACGAGGACCCACCGCGGCAGTCGCTGCGGCTGCTGGCGCTGATCGCCGAGGCGATGCGCCGCGTCGGCGACCCCGAACCGGAACGGCACGTGGTGGTGATCGAGGAGCCGCAGTTCCCGGATCCGGGGCCACCGATGGCCTCGGTGCTGTGGAGCCGCCGACCGTTCCCGGCCGAGGCGCTCGAGCGGCTGCGCACATCCCTCGCCGAACGGCAGAAGATCGCGCCGGTGAAGGTGCTGTGCTGGCCCGGCGAGAGCCACGACAACGCGCTGTCGCGCTTCCTGCGCAGCCCCGACCGCGACCGCTTCCTCGCCGAGTACCCGTACGAGGTCAGCGCCGTCACCGACGACCGGCCGTTCTTCTTCCACACGGTGCGGTTCGGCGACCTGATCACCAAGGGCCAGCAGGGCCTGGAGAACGAGGAAGCGGTCGCGGTGCTCGGCACCGTGCTGCTGACGGTGCTGGTGATCACGCTGCTCGCGTTCCTGCTGCCGATGCTGTTCTCGCTGCGCGGCAGCGAGCACCGCGGTCGGGCCACCGTGCAGCTCGCGTACTTCTGCTGCCTCGGCATCGGCTTCATGCTGGTCGAGATCCCGATGCTGCAGCGGTTCAGCCTCTACGTCGGTCACCCGACCTGGACGCTGAGCACGGTGCTCGGTTCGCTGCTGCTCGGTGCCGGCTGCGGCGGCATGCGCACCACGAACATCCGCGACGACGAGGTCCTCACGGCACTGCGCCGCACGCTGTGGTCGGTCCTGCTCGCCCTCGTCGTGCTGGCGGCGGCGAGCCCGTGGCTGCTGACCGTGACGCTGACCTGGCCGTTCCCGCTGCGGGTGCTGCTGACGGTCACCGTGCTGGCGCCGCTGGGCTGGCCGCTCGGTCAGGCGCTGCCACTCGGCATCAAGGCGCTGCACGCCAGCGGCTCGACGCTGGTGCCGTGGGCCTGGGGCCTCAACGGCGCCGCCTCGGTGCTGGCCTCGGTGCTCGCGGTGGCGATCGGTATGCAGCTCGGCTTCACCGCCGCCCTCGGCGCCGGCTTCGCCTGCTATCTCGGTGCGCTGCTGCTGCATCGCCGGCTGGCAGCGGGCGCGGGCTGAACGCCTCTCAGCCGTCGGCGACCGACGTGTCATTGACCACGAACGGCAACACCTCGGAGCTCAGGATCGCGGGGCCGTCGATCACGACGCCCTGCGCATGGAGCGGCAGCCCCCCCGGGAACGCCGTCGTCGGCAGTGCGAGCTGGAAGCCAGCCAGCGGATCGCCGACCCCGAAACCGAGCAGCACGTGATCGGTCAGCAGCGGCGGCAGCAGCACCAGGTAGTGCGTCAGCTGCGGCTGCAGCGCCACGATCACGGCGCCGAGATACGGCTGCTGCGCCGCATGGCTGATCTCGAACGACACGCGGCCCACGGGGTAGCGCACCTCGAGTTCCAAACCTCCCCGCTCCGTGGTTTGCGCCGCCAACGGCGACGCCAGGGCAAGGAACAGAGCAAGGACCAGACGATCGGGCTTCATGGCAATCTCCTTCGAGCTCCTGGGGTCTTCCGAAGCTGGCTGTGCCGTCATGTAGCTCCCGAATGCGCGCCGGTATCGCGCCCGAACCACGGATTCCGGCCGATCCGCGGCCCCGCCACGGACGCGCCCACCCGCAACGCGGCGACAGGAATGTCACCGGGCCTACCGCCCTGTCACGCCGGCGACCGCCTACCATCGCGCACCTCGTCCCCGGCCACCATGAACGAACCGAGCCGCCGTCGTTTCCTCCGCCACAGCCTCGCCGCCGGCGCCAGCTTCGGACTCTGGCCGCGCTGGAACGCGCTGCGCCCACCCGCCGGGCCCCGCCGCGGCGACGCCAAGGCGGATGCGGTGATCCAGATCCACCTCGACGGCGGCCTCAGCCACCTCGACAGCTTCGACCCGAAACCGGATGCGCCGATCGACGTGCGCGGCCCGTTCGGCACCGTGCGCGGCAAGACCGGCGACGCATTCGGCGCCCTGCTGCCGCAGCTGGCAGCGATCGCCGACCGCTTCACCGTGCTGCGCTCGTTCACGCATACCGAAGCCGATCACGACCGCGGCCAGCACAGCGTGCTGACCGGCTACCAGCCGAGCCCCGCGATCGCCTACCCGAGCTTCGGTGCGGTGGTGGCACAGCAGCTCGGCGGGCGCGCCGACCTGCCGCCGTACGTGTGCGTGCCGAGCAGCAACCGCCACCTCGGCGCCGGCTACCTCGCCAGCAGCAACGCGCCGTTCGCGGTCGGTGGCAATCCGGCGGCGCGCGACTTCGTGGTGCGCGACCTGAACGGCCCGAAGGACGTCGACGCGATCCGCCAACAGCGCCGCCGCGAACTGCAGCAGCAACTCGACCAGGGCTTCGCTGCGCTCGGCGGTGGCGACGCGGTGACCGCGCTCGAGGCCTACTACCGGCAGGCGTACGCGCTGCTCGACGCGCCGGCGGCGCGCGCCGCGTTCGATCTCGCGGCCGAGCCCGACGCGATGAAGGACCGCTACGGCCGCCGCCCGCTCGGCATGGCCTGCCTGCTGGCGCGGCGGCTGGTCGGCGCCGGCGTGCGCTATGTCGTCGTCGGCCGCGGCGGCTTCGACCACCACACCGATCTCGCCAACGGCCTGCCACCGCTGCTCGGCGAAGTCGATCAGGCGGTCGCTGCCTTGCTGCAGGATCTCGACGCGCAGGGCCTGCTGGCCCGCACGCTGGTGCTGCTGACCAGCGAGTTCGGCCGCACACCGCGCCTCAACGCCGACAACGGCCGCGATCACTGGCCGCGCGTGTTCTCGGTGCTGCTGGCCGGCGGCGGCGTGCAGCGCGGTCTCGCGTTCGGCCAGAGCGATGCGAACGGCGCCGAACCGGCGCGCGATCCGGTGCGGCCCGCCGACCTCGCCGCGACGGTGTTCCACCAGCTCGGCATCGATCCCGAACTGCGGCTGCTGGCGCCGGGCAATCGCCCGATCGACCTGGTGCGCGGCGGCCGCGTGCTGCGTGAGATCCTCGCATGAAGCTCCACGCGGTCGCAGCGTTCGCGTGCGCAGGCATGGCCGCGGCGCAGGCCCCGCGCATCACCAACGCGCTGCCCGCCGGCGGCACCCGCGGCACCGAGGTGCGCATCGCGCTGCGCGGCGAACGGCTGACCGGCGCCTGCGACCTGCTGCTGGTCGAACCCGGCCTCGAGCTGCTCGGCGTCGACGCCGGCGACGCCGGCAAGTGCACGCTGCGACTGCGCATCGCCGCCGACTGCCGCCTCGGCCCGCACGCTCTGCGGCTGCGCACGCCGAACGGCCTGTCCAACCTGCTGTCGTTCCAGATCGGTGCCTTGCCATCGGTGGCGGAGGCGCGCGACGGCGAGGCGGCGATGGGGCTCGAACCCGGCCGCGGCCTCACCGTCGATGGTGCACTGCGCGATGGCGAGCTCGATCGCTATAGCATCCAGGCCGAGGCCGGCGTGCCGCTGTGCATCGACGTCGAAGCGATGCGGCTCGGCCTGGTGGCGATGGATCTGCAGCTCTGCGTGCGCGACGCCGATGGCCACGAACTGGCGCGCGCCGACGACAGCGCGCTCGGCTATCGCGATCCGCGCCTCGTGGTGACCCCACCGCGCAGCGGGCCGCTCGACATCGAACTGCGCGGGGCGGTGCCCGGCGACGGCCGCGACTGCAGCTACCGGCTGCACCTGGGGCCGCTGCCGCTGCCGTTCGGAGCCGTGCCGGGCGGTGGGCAGCCAGGCGAAGAACTCGACGTGCTGCTGCTCGGCGCCGAAGCGCTCGGCCCGGTGCGCGTGCGGCTGCCCGATGACGGCAGCGAGCGAATGGCGCTGGTGCCGCAATGGCCGGATGCGGTGGCGAGCAGCCCTTTGTGGCTGGCGATCGGTGGTCCCGCCAACGCGGCACCGGTGGCCGGCGACGACGGCATGTTCGCGCTGACCGTGCCGAGCACCGTGCACGGCACCGTCACCGGCAGCGAGCCGGTGCGCTACCGCTGGCTCGCGAAGAAGGGCGAGGAGGTCGAGTTCCGCGTGCTCGCGCGTTCGTTGCGGTCGGAACTCGATCCGGTGCTGACCGTGCGCGCTCCCGATGGCCGCGTGCTCGGCAGCAACGACGACAGCCGCGGCGCCGACAGCGTGCTGCGCGCGACCGCGGCCAGCGACGGCGCGCACACGGTCGAAGTGCGCGATCTGGTGCCGCGCGGTTCGCCGCGGCACTGGTTCCGGCTCGAGGCCGGCCCGCGCGAACGGCCGCGCCGCGTGACGATGGTCACCGGGCGTCTCGGCGACGCGGTGGTCGGCGTGGCCCAGGGTGGCCATGCCGCGCTGGTGCTGCAGCGCACCGGGCTCGGCGCCGACGAACGGCTCGCCATCGACGGCTTGCCGGCCGGCGTGACCGCCGAGCTCGGCCCGCAGCTGCCCGGCAGCAGCCAGCTCGCGGTGCTGCTGTCCGCGGCACCCGACGCCGGACTCGCGGCCACCGCCGCGCGCATCGGCCTCGCCGCCGGCGACGGCGGTTTCGACGGGCGCGTGTTCCGGCAACCGATTCCGCTGCTCAACGGCCGCAACGACGCGCCGCTGCTGCAGACCACCAGCGGCGTGCTGCCGGTCGTCGTCACCGCCCCGTTGCCGTTCGCGGTCCACGCGACCCCACCCGTCGTGCCGCTGATCCGCGGCGCGTCGCTCTTGCTCGCGGTGGCGATCCGGCGCGACCAGGGCTTCGATGGACGCGTGCGCGTGAAGCCGGCCTGGAGCCCGCCGGGACTCACCACCGGCCAGGCCTCGCTCGAACGCGATGCGACGAACGCGGAGCTGCCGCTCGAAGCCGCCGCCGATGCGCCGCTCGGCACGTTCCCGCTGCTGCTGGTGGCATCCACGCGCCGCGAGCAGGTCGGCGTCGAGCAGGCGCTGCCGTTCGTGTCGGTGCAGATCGAGGAACCGTGGTCGAAGCTCGAACGCGGCAGCGCGCGCGGGCGCCAGGGCGGCACCGCCGAACTGCGCCTGCCGATCACCGACCGGCTGCCGCGCCGCGGCCCGGCGCCGGCGGTGCTGCTCGGGCTGCCGCGCGGGGCCACGGCCGAGCCGGTGACGGTTGCCCCCGAGGCCAAAGAAGTCGTGTTCGTGATCCAACTCGCCGCCGACGCGCCGGTCGGCAAACACCGCGATCTGCGCGTCGAACTGCGCCTGCCCGACGCCGACGGTCGGCCGGTGCTGCACCGTTTCGCCGCCGGCGAACTGCGCCTCGATCGCGCCGGAGCCAAGCCATGAACCCGCTCGCGACGTTCTCGATCGCCGCCGTGGCGCTGCTGACGGCGCTGCGGGGCCAGCACACCGCGCTGCACGTGGTGCCGACCGCGTTCGTGCTCGATCACACCGAGGACCGACCTGGCTTCGTCGTGCTGGCGACGCGGGCCAGCGGGGTCGTCGACGACGTCACCCTGCAAGTGCAGGCGACCCTCGCCGATCCGACCCTGGCGGAGGTCGGCGAACACGGACCGCGGCGCACGCTGCGCGCGAAGGCCAACGGCTCGACGACGCTGCAGCTGCGGCTCGGCGAACTCACCACCAGCGCCCCGGTGCAGGTGCTCACGGCCCCGGCACCAGGCCCGCAGTTCATCGCCGACGTGCTGCCGGTGCTGACGCATGCCGGCTGCAACAGCGGTGGCTGCCATGGCGCCGCGGCCGGCAAGAACGGCTTTGCGCTGTCGCTGTTCGCCTACGATCCGGCCACCGACTTCCGCATGTTGACGCGCGAACTGCGCGGCCGCCGCATCGACCCGTCGCATCCCGAACAGAGCCTGCTGCTGCAGAAGGGCACCGGCGCGGTGCCGCACCAGGGCGGCAAGAAGCTGGTGCCGGGCAGCGAAGCGCATCGTCGGCTGCTGACCTGGATCGCGGCCGGTGCCCCGCCCGATCCGGATCCGGCGCCGCAGTTGCTGCGGCTCGAACTCGGACCGCGCGACCTGCTGCTGCTCGCCGGCGGCACGATGCCGCTGTCGGTGCGCGCCCACTATCGCGACGGCAGCGACCGCGACGTCACGCCGTGGACGCGTTGGACCAGCAGCGACGACAGCGCCGCCACCGTCGACGTCACCGGGCTCGTCACCGCGCGCGGCCGCGGCGAAGCGGCGCTGCTGGCCCGCTACGGTGGTGCGGCGGCGATGGTGCAGGTGCAGGTGCTGGCCGACGACACGCCATGGACCTGGCCACTGCCGCCGACCGACGACCTCGTCGATCGTCACATCCACCACAAGCTGCAGCGCGCGCGCCAGCTGCCGGCCGAACGCTGCAGCGACGCGGTGTTCGTGCGCCGCGTCACGTTCGACCTGCTGGCGCTGCCGCCGACCCCGGACGAGGTGCGCGCGTTCGTCGCCGACCCGAGCCCCGACAAGCGGGCGCGGCTGGTCGACGCCTTGCTGCAACGGCCGGAGTTCGCCGCCGCCGAGGCGATGGCGTGGGCCGAGACGCTGCTCGCCGACGCCGAACGCATGGAGCCGAAGGGTGCGGCTCTGCTCGGCAACTGGCTGCGCGATGGCATCGCCGCCGGCCGCCCGTTCGACGCGATGGTGCGCGACCTGCTGACCGCCGACGGCGCGACGTTCACCAACGCACCGGCCAACTACTGGCTCGCCGCCGACCAGCCGCACCTGCTCGCCGAACACACGGCGCAGAACTTCCTCGGCCTGCGATTGCAGTGCGCGCAGTGCCACGACCATCCGTTCGAGAACTGGACGATGGACGACTACTACGGCTTCGCCGCGTTCTTCGGCCACGTGGCGAAGAAGCGCGCCGAGGACGGCAACGAGCAGATCGTCTGGGACCGTCGCAGCGGCGAGGTGCGCAACAAGCGCGACGGTGCGATCGCGCCACCGCGCTTCCTCGGTGGCGAACGGCCGGCGCTGCCCGTCGGGGTCGACCGCCGCGCCGCCCTCGCCGAATGGCTGGTTGCCCCCGGCAATCCGTGGTTCGCGCGCAATCTGGCGAATCGCGCCTGGGCCCGCCTGTTCGGCCGCGGCCTCGTCGAACCCGCGGACGACGTGCGCCTCGGCAATCCACCGTCGCACCCCGAACTGCTGCAGGCACTCGCCGAGCTGGTGGTGCACGAACGCTTCGACCTGCGCTCGCTCTATCGCCGCCTGTGCAACAGCGCGACCTACCAGCAGGCCCGCGCCGCCGACGGCGTGCCGGCCTCGCTCTACGCCGGTCACCACGCGCGGCGCCTGCCCGCGGAGGCGCTGCTCGACGCGATCGGTTCGGTCACCGGTGTACCGACGCGCTATCCGGGCCTGCCTGCGGGCACGCCGGCCACGTCGCTGCCCGGCGGTCGCACCAACGTGCGCTTCCTCGACGTGTTCGGCCGGCCCGCGCGCGACAGTGCCTGCACCTGCGATCGCCGCAGCGAACCGACGCTCGGCCAGGCGCTGCACCTCGTCAACGGCGACACGATGGCGCAGAAGATCGTGCACCGCGACGGCCATCTGCAGCGCGCGCTGGCGGCGAAAGCACCCGCCGACGTGATGCTCGAAGACCTCTTCCTGCGCGCCTACGCCCGGCCGCCGCGCAGCGACGAACGCGCGCATCTGCTGGCCGTCATCACCGGCGCCGGCGCGGACCCGAAGGCGCTCGCGGCCGCGTGGCAGGACGTCTACTGGGCGGTGCTGAACTCGCACGAGTTCCTGTTCCAACACTGAGTATCCCGATGGCCCGACTCCCGATCGTGATCTGTGCGGCGTGGCTCGGCCTCGCCGGTCTGCGCGCGCAGGAACCCGGCGCCGAGGCGCAGCGGCTGCAACAGTTGCTGCACGAACTGCAGCAGCTGAACCCGGATGCCTGGAAGGCGCGGCTCGCCGCTCTCGAACAGGCCGCTGCCGCTGCCGACGGCAAAGCGAAGGCATTGCGCGCCGACGCGGCGAAGCTGCAGGAACAGGCCGCGGCGCAGGACGCCGAGGCGAAGCAGCGGCGGGCCGAGGCGGTGCGGTTGCAGGAGCTGCAGCAGTTGCTGGGTGGCTTGCCGCCGACGCCGAAAGCGAAGCAGGCCGAGACGAAGCCCGCGGCGAAGCCAGCGGAGAAACCCGCCGAGAAGCCAGCCCAACCACCACCCGAGAGGCCGAAGGTCAGCAACGACGCCAAGTCCGCGCCCGCAGCGCCACCGGCCGCGCTCGCCGCCACCGAGCCGGACGCCACCATCGTCGCGTGGTCGCAGGTCGAGGCGCTGCTGCAGGATCGCTGTGCCGGCTGCCACGAGCCGAGCGACAAGAAGGGCGGCCTCGACGTGACGACGTTCGCGGCGATCCAGCAGGGCGGCGGTTCGGGCAAGACGATCGTGCCGGGCGATCCGGACCAGAGCCGGCTGTGGCGCATGGTCGCGCAGCAGGAACGGCCGTTCATGCCCAAGGGTGAGGATCCGCTGACCGTCGAGCAGGTGGCGCTGTTGCGGCGTTGGATCGAACACGGCGCCGCCGAGTCGACCGCAGCGGGGCGCGCGTTCCTCGCCGCCCGCGCCGCTGCCGCCGCCGGCGCCACCAACGAGCCCGACGAAGCGAACGGGCCGCTGCCGCACGCGCTGCCGGCGGTGCCGCTGCAATCCCCTGCCCGCCCCGGCCCGCTCAAGGCGCTGGTGCGCAGTCCGAATGCGCCGCTGCTGGCGCTCCCGGGCCACGAACAGGTGCTGCTGTGCACCCCGTCGCTGCAACCGCTCGGCGTGCTGCCGGTCAACAGCCCGACCATCGACCCGCTCGGCTTCTCGAGCGACGGCACGCTGCTGGTCGCCGGCATCGGCGAACCGGGCCGGCGCGGGCAGGCAGTCGTGTTCGACATCGCGACCGGGGCCGAACGCGCGCGGGTCGCTGACGAACGCGACGTGCCGCTGGCGGTCGCGGTGCACAAGAACGCCGGCCTGATCGCACTCGGCGGCGCCGGCAAGCGCGCGATGGTGCGCGCGTTCGACGGCCGCGAAGTGCTGGTCGGTGCGCACGACGACTTCGTGCTGGCCCTGCAGTTCTCGCCCGACGGCACGCTGCTCGCCGCCGGCGACCGCGCCGGCGAGGTGCGCTTGTGGGAAGCGCAGGGCGGTGGCCTCGTCGAGACGCTGCGCGGCCATCAGGGCGCGGTGCACGCGCTGGTGTGGAACCGCCGCGGCGACCGTCTGTTCACGGCCGGCGCCGACGGCACGGTGCGCGCGTTCGATCCGCACAGCGGCAAGCAGCTGTGGCAACAAGCGGCGCACAGCGGGCAGGCGCTCGCCATCGCGATCGGGCCGGATCAGCGGATCGCGAGCGCCGGCAGCGACGGTCGCATCGCGGTGTTCGACGCGGCCGGCAAGGCGCTCGGCAAGTCGCCGGCGGCCGGGGAATGGCTGTATGCGGTCGCGTTCGGCGACGACGGCGCGCTGCACGCCGGCGACTGGCAGGGGCGCGTGCACGGCTGGAAGGTCGGCAGCAAGGCGAAGGTGATGGACGTCGTCATGCCGCTCTCGCCGCGGCCGTGATGTAGCGGGTCAGCGGCGGCAGCATGCCGCCTCGGGAGCCTCGGTCGATCGTCGTGGTCGCGGCTCGTCTTCCGCGCCGCCCGGTCAGCGCGCCGGGAACTTCAGTTCGACGACCATCGGCGGTTCGCTGGCGCGCAGGTCGCACACGGTGGTCGCGCGGCGACCCGCGGTGTCGAGCACTTCGAGCGTGTAGCGGCCGGGTGGCGCCGCGAACGACAGGTCCTTGCCGGCGTCGTGCGCATTCACGTACGAGTCGCGCAACAGCATGCCGCTCGCCGCGTACTGACGCAGACGCCAACGATCCCCTGCCGGCAGGTTGCTCGGCACCCGCAACGCGTATCGCACGCCGGCCGCGACGACCAGTTCCACCTCACGGGTCTCCCCCGCCCGCACATCGACCTCGATCGCGGCGAGCGCTGTCAGATCTCGGGTCTCGATGCGCCAACGACCAGCCGGCAGGTTGCCGGAAGCGCGCCCTTCGCGATGTTCGAGACTGCCGCCGCGATCCTGGTCGCCGACCGGCCACACCAGGACCCAACCATCGACCAGACGCTTGCCCGCGGCATCGACCAGCGTGACGACGAGCCTGCCGATCGGCGGCAGTGTGAACGTGCCGGCATCGGTTTCGCCGCCGTGCGCGACGGCGAACGTGCCGATCACGAACTGAGCACCGTCGGCCACCTCTACCCGCAGCCGGTAGTCGCCGGCCTGCAGCGGGCCCGCTTCGTAGCGACCTTCGGCATCGCAGCGAACGCGCATCGATTCGCCTCCATCGCGGCGCGTCACCCACACCGCGCAACGCTCGGGCAACGAGTCAGCCGAAGCCACGATGCGCCCGCGCACGCGGGCCGTCGGCACCCTGGAACTCGGCACCACCAGCCGCAGCGGGCAGTTGGCGACATCGTGCAGACCCAGATCCAGCTCATCCCCCCGCATCGGCCTGTTGGGCATGGCGAACAGGCGCTGCGGACCCGGCGGCACGCGGTTGGTGCGGAAGCTGCCGTCGTCGTCGACAGAGATCCAGGTAGAAGCGTGATAGGACTCGGGGCGATCGACGCGCACGATCCAGCCAGTCAGAGCCTCACCACGTTCGCCGACCAGCGTGCCATGCAGCGGTTCGCCCTTGGCCGCTTCGGACTCGAGCACCGCATTCCACACGAAGCTCTGGCCATCGGCGAGTTCGCAGGCCTCGGTCACGTGACCGTCGGGATGCCATGCGTGCAACCTCATCTTGCCCGGCATCACGTGCTTGACCTGATAGACACCGTCATCGCCAGTGACCGCCGATCTCCGCCCCCACAACGGCCGATGATAAATTGCACTCGGGCCGGGCGCGATCCGCTCGTCGAGCGGCGGCTGTTCGGGCCAGGCATGAATCTCGACGCCGGCCATCGCGCGGCCCGCCGCATCGGTGATGCGACCGCTGACGGTGGCACCTGCCGTGAGGCGAATCGTCACCGAGGTCGGCGCATCGGCCGACACGGTCACAACCTGGCACGCGGTCGCGAAGCCTGGCGCCCCGACCCACAGCGGCCACGGCAATGCCGGCAGGCCCTCGCTGCGGAAGCTGCCGGCGGCGTCCGTGCGCAGGAAACGCGACGGCCAGATGTCCTGGCCCGTGATCCGGCCCAGGAATCGCGAATGCAAGCCAGATTGCGGCTCCGTCCGAGTCACGCCGAGCAGCACGCGCGCACCGTCGATCGGCCGCCCTTCGGCATCGACCACCGATCCGAGCAGCGTGCCCGGAGCCACGCGCATCCGCAGCACCATCTCAGTGCCCTCCACGTGGGTGATGTTGGCGCAGCCGAGCCCTGGGGCGGTCGCCGTGAGGTTGCGGAGAGGACCAGCGTCGCGGATCGAGAACGCCCCGAGCGCGTCACTGACCGCTGCCGACTCGCAGTCGTCGCTGTTGTCCGACACCGACAGCCAGATCGTGGCGCCGGCGACCGGCCGTTCGTCGGTGTCGATGACGCGACCGTGCACATCGACGCCCTGCGGCACGGTGATCGTCAGACGCTGACCCTGCCCCGCGAGCAGCTCGACGTCGGCGGCAGCACCGCGCCCGGTCAGCACGTTCGCCGGACCGGGCGGCAAGCCGTCGAACCGGGCCACACCATCGTCGCCGCTGCGCGCGACCTGCAGCCACGCCTCGTAGTCGAGCGGCTTCGGCCGGCAGCGCACCGCGGCGTCGGCGGCCGGCGTGCCATCGTGCCAGAGCACGGTGACTTCGAGCCCCGCCGTGCGCGCATCGGCATCCTGAGGTACTGGCACCCGATCGACGACAGCGACATCCGTCGCCACCGCAGTCGGCAGCGGCGCCTGCTGCGCTGCGGCGCTGGTGACGGTCGCTGCGTGCGAACCGACCGCCACCGGCAGTGCTGGCTGCACAGCCCACCATTGCCACGCAGCGAACGCGATGCACACGACGACGACCGACAATACGACCTTCTTCATCAGCAAGACTCCGGTGAGCGCCAACGTTCCTCCGCCGACCACCAGCGAGCCGGCAGCCGCCCCTGCCGCCGCCTTCGCCATCACGGCTTCGCGCACCGCAGCCAGACCGAGCGGCGGTGGCACCAGAGCGGACGCGACGCCGCCGATGCCGACCGGCAACGCCTTGCGCAGGCGCTCGAGCCCGCGCGCCAGCTGGGTGCGCACCGTCGCTTCGGGCCGCGCCAACGCCTCGGCGATGTCCTTACCCGACAGGTCGTGCACGAGATGCAGCAACAGCACCTGGCGGTACGGTTCGGGCAACGCGCGCACGGCAGCGGCGACCCTTTCCTCGGTCTCGCGCGCCACGACTTCGACCGCAGGATCGAAAGTGTTCAGCCGTGCCACCGGCGCCGCCGCGGCCCGCTGCCGCAGCTGTCGTCGCAGCTGCAGCGCGCGATGGGTCAGGATGCCACACAACCACGGCTGCACCGCGCGCGAACGGTCGAACGTCGCCGCCTGCTCGATCGCGACGACGAAGGTCTGCTGCACCAGGTCCTCGGCGGTGTGGCGATCGCCGAGCAGATGGAACGCGAGCCGGTAGAGCTCCACGGCGCAGCCGTCGAACACGCGGCCCAACGCCCGGGGATCGCCGGTGCGGGCGTAGCGAGCGAAGGCGCGGTCGAGGCGGGAGCGCATCATGCGTCGATACTGTGCCTGACCGGCCCGCGGCGTTTCAGGGATTCCGCGCTCGCGCTACCCTGACGGCATGGCGAAGGCACCACGCACCAAACCCGCCCTGAAGGTCCCGTTGGTCCCGAAGACGGCCGCCGGCAAGGTCAACCGCGTCCATGCCAGCAACACCGAGGACCTGATGGAGCTCGAGTTCTCCGACGAGTTCCTCGAGTTCCTCGATCGCCACAACGGTGGCGTGCCGGCGACGCCGAACTTCCGCCTCGGCACCAACGTCAAGGTCGTCGAACGCTTCCTGTGCCTGGTCCGCAACTACCGCACGCACCCGCTCGGCGAGCTGGACATCGGCGTGGTCTGGTCCAGCATCGAGGACCGCCTCGACGAGTTCCTGCTGCCGTTCGCGGCGGTGTACGGCGGCGACTTCCTGTGCTTCGACTTCACCGAGTTCGACGACGCCCCGGTGGTGCTGTGGGTGCACGATCGCTCGCGCGAGGGCAAGCCGCACACGGTGCCGGTCGCGAAGAACTTCCGCGCGTTCGTCGGCATGCTGTTCGACGCGGATCAGGCGCCGGCACCGAGTCGGCCTGCACGCCGGCCTCCCGCCTCCAGCCAACGCACGCGGCGAGCCAAGAAGTGACGCGGTGTCGCGCCGGGCACGGCGGCGGGGCGGCCCTCGGGTCGCCGGGCACGGTGGCTCGCGAGATTTCCTGAACACGACCTGCGACCCGATCGTGTGCAGGGCATCGTGATCGCCGACACCTTCCACGCCTGGCGCCACCGGCTGCTGCGGTTCTGCACGCAGTTGCTCGGCAACGCCCACGACGCGGAGGAGATCGTGCAGGACGTGTTCGCCACGCTGCTGGCCAAGGCCGCCATGTTCGACCTGCAGCGCGATCCGGGCGTACTGCTGTTCACGCTGGCACGCCGTCGCTGCATCGATCGCCGGCGCAAACACAGGACCACCGCCTCGGCGGTCGAACCGATCGCGCCCGACGACCGGCCACGACTCGAACTGCGCGAAGCCCTCGCGTCGTTGCCGCGGGTGCAGCACGAGGTGCTGCTGCTGACCGCCGTCGACGGCCTGGGCTACCGCGACGTCGCCGCGATCCTCGGCTGCTCGCTCGGCACCGTCGCCAGCGAACGCGCCGCGGCGATCCTGACCCTGCGGCGGAGGCTCGCACCATGAACAAGAACGAGTTGCCGATCCCCGTGCGCAGCGTGTGCATCCTGCCGCGCTGGGTGGTGCGAACGAGTGTCGCCGTGTGTGCCGTGTTGCTGCTGTTCTGCCTCGGCATCGTCGTCTACGGCCTCGGCTGGATCGACGAACCGGCGCGCCGCTGGGGCGCCATCGGCGGCGGACTCGGCGGCGCCGGCGGCTGCCTCGGCGGTCTCTACGGCACGCTCAGCGACTGGCGTCGGCGGCTGCCGGCAGCGCAGCTGTTCGCGCACCTGCAGCACGACCGACCGCTGTTGCTCTACCGTCGTGTGTTCCGGCCCGCGGTGATCGCGTTCGCCCTGGGCCTCGGCCTGCTGCCTTGGTGCGAGCGCTTCGTCTGGCAGCCGTTCGTGCACGTGGGCGGCATGCTCGCCTTCCTCAGCGGCGGCATGGAGCTGATCCGCCGCCACACCGCGAAGCAGGCGCACGCGCTGTTCGCTCTCTACGCCGACGGCGCGCTCAGCGAAGAGGATGCCGCGGCGATCGACGATGCCCGCCGCAAGGATGCAGCGTTCGATGCCGAAGTGCGGGCGTTCCAGGCGCTCGGCGAGCGGGTACGCCAACTGACGAGCGAGCGGTGACGAAGGGCGCTGGATCGGGCCTTCGTGCGGTTGGCGGCGGGCACGCGGCGCGATAGGAAGGTCCGCGATGCGCGCCAAGAGCCAGCACCACCCGTCCCTCGCCCGCGCCGCGCGGAACGCAGTGCCACTGCTCGCCCTGTCGCTGCTCGCCGGTTGCCATTCCCTCGCCGGCATCCGCGTCGACCAGCGGGTGCACGCGGGTGATCGCTCGGCCGAGCTGGCGCTGTGGTGCCGCGCACCGGACAGCATCCTGTCGGGCGAGACGCCGCTGTACGAGGCCTTCGTCGCGTTGCTGCTGTATCCCGTCGACGTGATCGCGAGCACCTGCGTCGCGGTGTCCGCCCCGTTCGACGATCGGCTCGAGGTGCGCGGCGGACCGGTCGGTGCCCTCGCCGGCATCTGCCTGCCCTGGGTGACGCTGGTGCCGTACGTCCACCCGCCGTTCCACCTGATGGGGCAACCGAAGGAACTCGAACTGACGCCGGCGGAGTTCGACCTGCTGCTGCAGCGCGTGCAGGCGGGTGACGGGGCCGCGGCGTATCGCGAACTCGGCAAGGCGGCGGGGCTCGGCGAACTGGTCTACGCCGTCGACTGCACCCGCTGAGCGGTCACGGCAATAGAACGCCACGACTTTCCTGATCGGGACATTTCGACGGCGCGCTCGACCTCGAGGGCTATTCTTTCCCGATCGGGACATTACTGTTCCAGACCGCTCGCCTCAGCCGCCGATTTCCCGATCGGGACATCCATGACCACGATCACCTCCCTCGAGCAACTCGGAGCCCTGATTCGCGCGACGCGCAAAGCCCAGGGAATGCGGCAGCCAGACCTGGCCGGCGCCTGCGGCACGAGCGTGCGGTTCGTGGTCGAACTCGAGCGCGGCAAGCCGACCGCGCAGGTCGGCAAGGTGCTGCACGTGCTGGCCATGCTCGGACTGCGCGTCGACGTCGCGCCGGGTCGCCAGTCGTGACGCGCCAGCTCGTGCTCTGGTTCGACCAGCGAACGGTCGGCGACTTCACGCAGCGCGACGATGGTCGGCAGCAGTTCGCCTACCGCGACTCGTGGCGAGCCGACCCCGACTCCTTCGCCATCTCGTTGGCGCTGCCGCTGCGGGCCGAGGCGTTCGGCGATCGCGAGACCCGCGCCTTCTTCGGCGGCCTGCTGCCCGACGACGAAGCCCGCCAGCGCCTGGCCCGTCACCTGCAGGTTTCGGCCCGCAACGAGTTCGCGTTGCTCGCCGAAGTCGGCCGCGAGTGTGCCGGCGCCTTGGCGCTCTACCCACCCGACGAAGTGCCACCGCTGCCGGCGGCGACACCACCAGCCACGGCCATCGACGACGCAACGCTCGTGCGTCTGCTGCGCGACCTGCCGCAACGCCCGTTGCTCGCTGGCCGCGAACTGCGACTGTCGCTGGCCGGGGCGCAGGACAAGATCGCGGTGATCGTGCAGGACGGTGCGCTCGCGCTACCGCACTCCGGCCAGCCGACGACGCACATCCTGAAGGTGCCGATCGCGAACTTCGACGCGACGGTCGCCAACGAGTGCTTCGCCATGCGGCTGGCGGCTCGTGCGGGATTGCCGGTACCCGCGACGACGATGCGGGTGATCCACGGCATGCCGATCCTGCTCGTCGAGCGCTTCGACCGGGTCCGCGACAACGATGGCGCGCTGCGTCGCCGGCACCAGGAGGACTTCTGTCAGGCGCTCGGGGTGCCACCGGACATGAAGTATGAGGCCGAAGGTGGCCCCGGTCTGCCGGCGATGTTCGAGCTGTTGACGAAGCACTCGTCGCGGCCGGCAGTGGATCGCCTGCTGCTGCTGCAGATGGTCGTGTTCCACTTCCTGCTCGGCAACGCCGACGCCCACGCGAAGAACTTCTCGCTGCTGCTCGGCCCGGACGAGGTGCGGCTGGCTCCGGTCTACGACGCCCTGTGCACGCTGGTCTACGAGAGCCTGGCGCCGCGGCTCGCGATGAAGATCGACACGCGCTACGCGTTCGACGAGGTGACGGTGGCGCACTGGATGAAGTTCGCCACCGCCGTCGGACTGTCACCACCGGTGGTGCGCGATCGACTCGGCACGATGGCGGCCCGGCTGCCGCTTCACGCACGGGCGGTGCAGAACGACGATCCGCTGCTCGCGGCCGAGCCGTTGCTCGACCGGGTGATGGGGCTGCTGGAGGCGCGGTGTGCGAGCGTGCTCGAAGGCCTCGGCCGGCGGTGAGGATCACCCCTCACGGCCGCAACTCGAACCGCTGCAACGCCGCCGCCGGCGACGCCTGCTGCCGCCGCGCCACCGCGTACAACACCAACCCACCGAGCTCGCGCCGCACCAGCTGCAGCGGCGCCTGCGCCGGCAGTTCCGGCCGCGGATCCCCATCGCGCCCGACCACGAACACCCCGATCGGCCCGTCGCGGGTCTCCGCCATCGCCGCGACACAACCACCGGTCGGCAGCCCGCAGTAGCACCCGCGCAGCAGCACATCCTCACCACCGATCGCCAGCTTGACCGCGAACTTCTGTTCGCACGCGGCGCCGAAGTCCTGCCCCGGATCGCAGCACATGCGCCGCTTGCCCTCGCGCGGCGCGTCGTTCGCCAGCGCGTGCTCGTAGGCAGCGGCCCACATCGAGCCCAGCTGCTCGCCATCGGCCGGCGGCGCACTCGCGGGCCGTTGCAGCCAACCGATCGCGAACGTGACCAGCAACGCCGCTGCCGCCAGCAACCACGGCCACCGGCGGGAAGTGGGCCGCGGCCCACTGCGCACCGCCGCGCGCGCCAGCGCCACCGCATCGAAGTCGCTCGGCGGCGTGAACGCGGACCGCAGCTGACGGTCCAGCTCGTGGTCGAGGGCATCTCGTGGATCGGGGTTCATCGCGGTTCCTTGGCCAGCTTCGGCGCCACCACCGGGTCGGTGGTGGTCAACGCCTCGCGCAGCGCCGAGCGGGCGCGGCGCGCGAGGCTCGTCACGGTGTTCTCGTTGCGTTCCAGCATGGTTGCGATCTCGGCGAACGACAGCCCGGCGATCACGTGCAGCAACAGACTCGCACGCGCCTCCGGGGCCAGCTGCTGCAGCGGCCGCGCCAGTTCGGCCGGCCAGTCGATGGCATCGATCGGCGTGCTGGCCGGGTTCGGTGCCGGGGCGACCGGCTCGGCGAACTCGACCCCGAGGTGCGGTCGCCGCCGACGCCGCCAGTTGGCGCCTTCGTGACGCACGATCTGCGCCACCCACGCGCCGAAGTCGGTGCCGACCACGAACCGTTCGCGCCGTTGCCACGCGATGCGCGCCGCTTCCTGTACGAGGTCCTGCGCCTCGCCGCGACCGACCCATGCAGCCGCGAGCACCCACAGCGCCCGCCCGTGCTGGGCGAACGCCGCGGTGAATGCGTCGGCGCCAAGCGGCTCGGTTCGCACTTCCTCAGCCTATCGGTCAGCGGCAGCCGCCGGTGCCGCAGCTGGTTCCGCAGCAACCGCCGGCGGCCGGAGCCGGAGCGGGTGCCGGAGCCGCGGGCTTCGCCGCGACCTCGCCGCAACCGGGCTCGCAACAGGCCGGGGCGCAGCAGGCCGGCGGGCAGCAGGAACTGCAGCAATCGCCGGTCGGTGCGCTGCCACCGAGAGTGGCCAGGAACGCCCAGGGAAGGAACGTGTGGAAGAAGATGTTCATGGTGTAGGCCCCATTTCGGGGTGCCTGCTGATGTCGGGCGCCCGCGGCTGGCGTGCACGGAGAACAAAAATCTCGCAGCCGCACCCTGCGGCTAGCCTCGCCGCACCTGCCGCAGCGCCGCCTGCGCCAACGCCGCGAACTCCGTGTCGCTGCCGGCCGCCAGCGCCTCGAGCCGTTCGATCGCCGGCGCCCCGGCGACCACGCCGAGCTGACCGAGCGCCACGATCGCCGCCCGCACCAACGGCCGCGCCTCGGCCCGCGTCGCCGCCACCAGGCCCGGCACCGCATCGACCGCCTTGCCGCCGAACGCACCGAGCGCCGTCGCCGCCGCGATGCGCTCGCCGGCGCCGCCGTGATCGAGCAGGTGCGCATGCGCCGGGATGCAGCGATCGTCGCGCGGCGCGATCGCCACCAGCGCCCGCGCCGCCGCCAGCCGCGGCGCGTCGCGCATCGGGTAGTACTCGCCGAGCAGCTTGGTGTGCCCGTTCGGCAGCAGCTCGCGCGACAGCAGGTGCTGCAGCGCATCGATCGCCGGCAGCGCCGCGGCGCCGCGGGACGCCAGCACTTCACAGACCGCCTCCCGCGTCTGCTCGAACGCCTCGTCGAGCTGCTGCTGCAGCACTTCGAGCGATGCGTTCGCGTCGACGCGCGCGCGGTTGAAGATGCGCGCCTGCTGATTGGCGAGTTCGGGCAGCTGGTCGGCCGCGACCACCTTCGCGAACGCGGCCGCGCGCGCCTCGATCGCCTCCGCGAGCGCATTGGCCTGCTCACGCTCGGACAGCGGTGCCTGGGGCAGCAGATCGGCGCACAGCTTCGCCCAACGCACCATCGCCGCCAACGGCACCCGATCGCGCTGCTCGCGCAGCATCGGCAGCGCCTGCACCGCATCGGGCGCCGCCGCGATCCGGGCCAGCACGGCGGCCCCACGCACCCCGTCGTCGGCCGCGCAGGCGGCGACGAACTCGGGCAGCAGATCGGCGACCGGAACCGCCGGCGACTGCGCCGTGGCAACCGCCGACAGCGAGCCGAACAGCAGCACCACACGTCGCTGCATGGCGTGCGAACGCGACCGGCTCATGGCACCAGCACGAGTTTGCCGAGCGCCTGCCGTTCCTCGAGCAGCCGATGCGCCGTCGCGACCTCGGCCATCGGCAGCGTGCGATCGAGCACCGGCCGCAGCTTGCCCTGCTCGAACAGGCGCAGGATGCCGCGCAGATCGCCCTTGCTGCCCATCGTCGAACCGAGGATCGACAGGCTCTTGAAGAACACCGCGTGCAGCGACAGCGACACGTTGCCGCCGGTGGTCGCTCCACAGGTGACGAGTCGGCCGCCGCGCTGCAGCACCTTCAACGACGCCTCCCAGGTCGCGGCCCCGGTGTGCTCGAACACCACCGGCACGCCCTGCTTGCCGGTGCGCGCACGCACCTCGGCGACGACGTCCTGCCGGGTGTGGTCGATGACGTGGTGCGCGCCGAGCGCGCGCACGCGTTCGCACTTCGCGGCGCCACCGGCGGTCGCGATCACCTGCGCGCCGAGCAGCGCCGCGATCTGCACCGCGGCACTGCCGACGCCACTGAGTCCGGCGTGCACCAGCACGGTCTCGCCGGCGCGTAGCTCGGCGCGGCGGACCAGCATGTTCCACGCGGTCTGGAACACGAGACAGATCGAGCCGGCCTCGGCCGCCGACAGCGCGCGCGGCTTCGGCGCCACGTTCGCGACCGGCAGACAGACGAACTCGGCGGCGGTGCCATCGCCGCTCTCGCCGAGGAGGTGGTAGTGGCGGCACAACTGGTCGAGGCCGGTCTGGCACGGTTCGCAGGCGCCGCACGAACGACCCGGCAGCACCACCATCGGATCACCCTCGCGCAGGCTGGTGACGCCGGCGCCGAGCGCGTCGATGGTGCCGCAGCCGTCGCTGCTGGTGATCAACGGCAGCGGGAACGTGTGCCCGGGCACCCCCCGCCGCACCCAGGTGTCGAGGTGGTTGAGCCCGACCGCCTGCATGCGCAGGCGCACTTCGCCGGGCCCTGGCTCGGGCACCGGCCGTTCCTCGAGACGCAGTCGGTCGAAGCCGCCGTGCTCGCGCACGACGATGCAGCGCATGGTCGCCATCGCCGCATGATCGCGAGGCGGGGCCGCCGGCGCCACCGCGACTCAGACGCTGCGGGGCTGTGGCCGGTCGACGTGCAATGCTGCATCGATCGCCGCCCGCAGCGCGTCGAACCGGAACGGCTTCGCCAGCACGTAGTCCGGTCCCAGCACGCCGGCCATCTGATCGACGTAGGCCTGGTCGTGGCCGCTCATCAACACGATGCGCACTTCGGGCCGGCACTCGCGCGCCAGCCGCACCACTTCGCTGCCGTCCATCTCCGGCATCGCCAGATCGACGAACAGCAGGATCGAACCACCGCTCGGCAGCTCGGCCAACGCCGCCAGCAGCGCCGGCCCGTCGGCGAAGGCCGTCGACGGCCGGCCGAGTTCGCGCAGCATGCGCTGCAGCATCTGCCGCACCGTCGCATCGTCGTCGACCAACAGCACCGACGCGGTGACCCCGGGCTTCGATGGTGCTGGCAGCACCACGATCGGTTCGGCGACCGGTTCGGGCGGTGCCACGGCCGGCAACAGCAGCGTGAAGGTCGTGCCCCGGCCCGGCGCGCTGGTGACCTCGACCGAACCGCCGTGGCGGCGCGCGACGCCGTAGACCACCGCCAGACCGAGGCCGCGGCCCGGAAAGCGCGTGGTGAAGAACGGGTCGAAAACCCGCTGCGCGACCTCGGGCGGCATGCCCTCGCCGTCATCGGTCACCTCGATGCGCGTGCGCGCCTCGGCGCCCTCTCCGACGCCGGCGACGGCGATACGGACCGTGCGCGCCTTGGCGTCGTGCGCGTTCATGACCAGGTTCAGCAGCACCTGCTCGAGCTGGGCCCGATCGCCGAGCACCCCGATCGACTCACGCGCATGGATCAGCTGGACGTCGATGGCGCCGTGCGCCGAGGACTGCAACACCGGCAACAGCGCCCGCAGCACCGCCACCAGGTCGAGCGGCACCTGCTGCAACGGCGCCCCGCCGGCGTAGATCTGCAGCTGGCGGCACAGGCGAGCCGCCTGCTGCCCGGCCATCGCGATGCGTTCGCCCATCGCCTTGGCATCGCCTTCGTGCTTGCCGGCGGCCAACAATTCGGCGTTGCCGAGGATCCCGGTCAGCAGGTTGTTGAAGTCGTGCGCGACCCCGGCAGCCATCGTACCGAGGCTCTCGGTGCGCTCGATCGCGCGCATGCGCTCCTCGAGCTGCGCCTGCTGCGCCCTTGCGACCTCGACCTGACGCATCTGGTCGGCGAGCGCCGCGTTGGCCACCAGCAGCTTGCGGCGGCTGCGCCAGGTCACGAGTGCGACCACCGCCAGAGCCAGGGTGATGCCGGCCCCGGCCCACGCACGTTGGCTGCGCGCCCGCTCCAGCGCCTGCTGCGAAGCCTCCAGCAGTCGTTCTTCGGCGGCGGCCCGATCCGACTCCGCTTTCCGCAACTCGGCGCGAACCTGCACCAGGCGCTTCTCGGTGGCTGCATCCGCGGCCGCCATCGCGTCGAGCTCGCCGGAGATCTGCGCCGCGCGGTCGCCGTCGCGCTGACGGATGGCGACATCGAGGCGTGTGTGAAGGATCTCGCGTTCGAGGCGAAGCATGCCGCGGCCGGCCACCATCGCCTCGGCGGCAGCCAGGATCGGCAACGCGGCGTCGATCTCGCCGACCTTGAGCATCAGGTAGGCGCGCATGTCGAGGTTGGCGACATGCATGGTCCGATCCCCCAACAGTTCGAGGATCGTGGTCGCCTTCGCATACCACTCGATCGCCAGTTCGATCTCGTGTTCGTTCTTGTGGTAGTCGGCCCGGTACTGATGAGCAAGGACGAGAGCCCGACGGTTGCCGTCGTGCCGGGCCACACGTTCGGCCTGATCGAGTCGCTGGAGCGCTTCCTCCAGGCGCCCCTCCTCGAACAGATCGACATATTCGTTCAGCAGCAGCCAGGGCAGGAACGAAGCGGCAGCCTCGCCGTCGGGCCCGGCGAGCGCGCTGTCGTAGACCGAGCGGAAGAACGGCAGGCCGCGGCGCGGGGTCAGGTGCAGGTTCATCTGCGCCGCACGCAGTCGCAGCAGCGCGTCGCCGAGTTGGTCGGCGGCGGCCTGCCCGGGCACCGAGTGCATCAACTCCTCGGCATGGTCCCCTTGCAGGCAGAGGCAGCGCGCGCGGGACAGGTGGAAGCACGCGAGCAGCCGCTGCGAGACCGGACCGACGAGATCACCAGCCCGCTGCCGCCAGATCGCCGCCGCGGTCTCGCCCTCGAGCCGCGCGCAGACCAGCTCGGCGAGGGCGCCGATCGCGGGACGGGCGCCTGGCAATGGGGATGCCTCGGCGACCTTCCACAGCTGCTCGGCCGCCGCCATCGCGGCAGCGACATCACACAGCAGCTTGGCTTCGACCAGCTCGATGCCGAGCCCGAACCACGTCTCGCTGCCGACCGGTGCGGCGGCGAACCGGGGCGACAGGCGATCGACCAACACCTGCTGCGCGACCGCCGACGAACCGGCGGCGATCGCGGCGCACAGGCACGGAGCGAGCAGACGGAGCAGCATGTCGGCGGCCCATGCTAGCTGTCGCACCCGGACCGGGCATCAGCCAGACACCGGTTCCGACCGCGATCACTTCTCCGTCAGCAGGTGCCGGCGGAAGAACTGCTTGCGCCGCCGATCGAAGTACGGCGACTCACCGACGCCGTGGCCGCCGCCCGGCGCCACCAGCAGCTCGAAGTCGCGGTCGGCCTCGATCAGCGCCTTGACCACCTGCATCGTCGACGCCGGATCGACGTTGCGATCGAGTTCGCCGACGGTCAACAACAGCGCCCCACGCAACTTCGGGGCGTGCGTGACGTTGGAACTGTCGGCATACCACGGCCCGAGCGGCCAGCCCATCCACGCCTCGTTCCACCAGATCTTGTCCATGCGGTTGTCGTGGCAACCGCAGTCGGCGACCGCGACATCGTAGAAGTCGCCGTGGTGCAGCAGGGCCGCCAGCGCACTCTGGCCGCCGGCACTGCCGCCGAAGATGCCGACGCGGTCGAGGTCGAGCCACGGCCTCGTCGCGGCGGCGGCTCGCAGCCAGGCGATGCGGTCGGGGAACCCACTGTCCTTCAGATTGCGCCAACAGACGTCGTGGAAGGCCTTGTCGCGCCAATTGGTGCCCATGCCGTCGATCTGCACGACGACGAACCCGAGCTCGGCCAGTTCGCGGGTGCGACCTTCGATGCCCCACTGCTTGGGCACGAAGTGGTCGTGCGGGCCGGCATAGATGTCCTCGATCACCGGGTAGCGGCGCGCGGCATCGAACGTCGACGGCAGCGTCAGGATGCCGTGGATCGGTGTGGCACCATCCCGCCCTGGCGCCACGAACCGCTGCGGCGGCAGCAGCCCGGCGGCGAGCGCGCCGGCGACGTCGTCGCGGCCGAGTTCGGCCAGCAGCCGGCCGTCGCTGCCGGCACGCAACTCGGTGACCCACGGGTGGTCGACGCGCGACCAACGCACCAGCACCAGCGTGCGATCGGGACCGAACTCCCACTCGTGGCTGCCGTCGGCGGTGGTAATCGCGATCGGCGGTGCGCCGTCGAGCCCGACCTTCAGCAGGTGGGAGTGATACGGGTCCTGGTCGGCATGGAAGCCGAACGCACGCACCCACACCACGCCGGCCGCATCGTCGACATACTCGACCTCGCGCACCAGCCACGGGCCGCGCGTCAGCTGCGTCGTGGCGCCTGTGTCGGCATCGACGAGATACAGGTGATTGCGCCCGTCGCGTTCGCTGGTCCACAACAGGCGCCGGCCGTCGGCGAGCCACCGCACGTACGACTTCTGCGAGTAGTCGATGAAGGTCGTGGCGCGTTCCTCGACGACCACTCGCACGGCACCGGTCGCGGCATCGATCGCCAGCAGCTGCAGCAGCTGGTGACCGCGGCGGTTGTAGCGGCAGTAGAACGTGCGGCCGTCGGCCGACCAGCGCAGTTCGTCGATCGCCCACGCAAAGGCGAACTGCGCATCGTCGATCGGCACCTGCCGGCGCGTGGTCAGATCGAACAGGCGCGGGCGCCGCCATTCGAGGTCCTGCCCGGGCTTGCGATACGGCAGCGTGTGCAGGCGCGGCTGCAGCTGGTCCTTCGGCGCCGTCTCGATCAGGTGCAGCTGATGCGTGGACGCCGTGCGTTCCTGGAAACCGACCACCTTGGTCCCGTCGGGCGACCAGAACTGCGGCAGCAGATACGGGTCGCTGGCGCTGCCGTCGGTGGTCAACACGTGCTCGGTCCCGTCGGCCGCGGTGACGACGACCTGATGGTCGCGCACGGCGAGTTGCGCGGGCGGCCGCGGTCGCTCCGGTGCTGGCGCCACCGCCTGCTGCTGCGCTTCTGCGTCGAGCACGGCGAGGCCAGGGAACGCGGCGGCCTCGAACACACCGGCCGGCTCGCCGGCGGCGAAGTCCGCGCGCCACAGATGCCCGGCGAACGTCGACAGCTCCTTCCGGGCTCCGGGCTCGAGCTCGCCATAGGACTTGTCGCGCCCGCGCAGATCGATCCAGACCAGCTGCACCGCGCGATCGCTGCGGTTGTCGAACACCAGCGTCGTGGCCCCACCACCCCTGCGACTGCGGCCGCCGACGCGCCGCGGCGGCAACGGCTGCGGCTCGGTCGGCAGGCCGAGCTCGGCCCGGCTGGCGACCCGCTGCGGTACGCCGTCGAGACCGACCCGCACGAACGGCACAGGACCACCGCGCGGATCCTCGAACCACACGCTGCGCCCGTCGGCAGCCCAGTTCCAGGCCGGCCGGAAGGGCTTCACCGCCGCCTGCCAGCTGCGCACCCGCGCCGCGGCGGCGGTGATCTGCGCCCGTTCGTCGGCGGCCGCCGAGTCGGGCGACTGGCAACACAGCGGACCGGCAAGGGTGAGAACCAAGAGGGCGATCGGGGCAACTCCGCGGCGCATGTGCGCATGCTGCCACGGCAGCGCGTCCTGCCCAGTGCGTAACGAGAATGTCGGACTCCGCCCCAGCGGTGTGCTGATGGCGGCGGGGTACGTTGCCGCGCGCTTCTCCGTGACCGACCTACCTCGCCCAAGCCCTGCGTTCTCGCCTTCGTTCGCCGCCCTCCTCGCCGCCCTGCTGCTCGCCCCGGCAGCTGTCGCCCAGGCAACGCCGGCGTTCCCCAGCGCCCGCGAGGGAGTGCTCGGCAGCAGCGGCCGCTTGATCGTGCTGGCGCCGGACGCCGCCACGGCGGCGCGGGCCGAAGCGGCGGTGTTCCACGAGGTCGAGCGGCTCGACCGCGTGCTCAGCACCTGGCGCGACGACAGCGAACTGGCCGGCCTGATCCGCACCGGCGGCGGCAAGCCATCGACCGAACTGCGCACGGTGCTGGCACTGGCCGAACGCTGGCGCCGCGACAGCGGTGGCGCGTTCGAACCCGGGGTCGCCCGGTTGACCGCGCTCTGGACTGCGGCCGCCGAGCGGGGCACACCACCTGCCGAGGCGGAGCTGCAGGCCGCCGTGAGCGCGCTGCGACAGCCGAGCTTCGAACTGCACGACGAGGCGCTGCGCATCCACGGCCCGATCTCGCTCGACGCGCTGGCCAAGGGTTGGATCGTCGACCGCGCCGCCGCCGCCGTGGCCGGGATCGAGGGGGCGGCGCTGCAGAGCTTCCAGATCGGCGGCGACACCAGGCTCGGCCAGACACCGTCGGCGATCGCGATCGCCGACCCGCGGCAGCCGGCCGACAACCGGGCGCCGCTGTGCACGCTGCAGCTCGCCGGGTGCGCCGTCGCCACCAGCGGCGGCCATGCGCGCGGCTTCGAGGTCGCCGGCCGCCATCGTTCGCATCTGCTGGATCCACGCACCGGCCAGCCTTGTGATGCGGTGCTCGGCGCCAGCGTGGTCGCCGACGACACCACGACCGCGGACGCGTTGGCGACGATCCTGTGTGTGCTGGGCCCAACCGAAGGTCTGGCGCTGCTGGCGAAGGTGCCCGGCGCCAGCGGTGTGCTGGTGACGGCCGATGGCGCCGTGCACGCGAGCGAGGCCTTCCTGCGGCTGCCAGGGGCCGAAGAGCTGGCCCGGACCGCGCCGGCGATCACCAGCGACGGCAGCGACGGCGACGATCGTTCGTGGCCGACCGACTTCGCGCTGCAGGTCGAGTTCGAGATCAAGGCCCCGGCGACCACCGGCGGCCGTGGCCGCGGTGGCTGGAAGCGCCCCTACGTCGCGGTCTGGATCGAGGACCTGACCGGGGCGCCGGCGCGCACCCTGTGCCTGTGGCTCGAGGATCGACGCTGGCTGCGCGATCTACGGCGCTGGTCGAAGCAACACGCCGAACTGCCGGAGCTGGTGGGCACGGTCTCGCAAGCGACGCGCAAGGCCGGCAGCTACACGCTGGCCTGGGACGGCAAGGACGACGAAGGCCGCCAGCTCGCGGCCGGCCGCTACACCGTCTGCATCGAAGTGGTGCGCGAACACGGCGGCTACCAGCTGATCCGCCGCGACCTCGACCTGGTGCGTGCGCCGCAGACGCTCGACGTCGCGGGCGGCGATGAGATCGCGAAGGCCAGGCTGGTGTTCGGCCCGCCGGCGCGGAGCCAGGTGCGATGACCGGCACGGCGCCTGCCAGCGGCCCGGTCGGCAACCAGGTCAGCGGCCAACTCAGCGGCTCCGGCGGCCGCGCCCTGCCGCGCTGGATCCGCTGGTTGCACATCTATGGGTCGATGCTCGGGCTGTGCGCGACGTTGCTGTTCGCGGTCACCGGGCTGACGCTGAACCATGCCGAATGGTTCGAGAGCGCCGAACCCTCGGTGCGAACGGTGACCGGCAAGCTGCCGCTGACGATGCTCGGCGACCCGGTCGAGAAGCTGGAGGTCGCCGAACGACTGCGCGCCGAGCACGGCCTGCGCGGTACGGTCGGCGAGTTCGCGATCGACGATCGTGAGTGCATCGTGGTCTGGAAGGGCCCCGGCTATTCGGCCGACGCCGCGATCCAGCGGGAGGACGGCAGCTACCGGCTCGAGGAAGCGCGGCGCGGGCTGTTCGCCGTGCTCGACGACCTGCACAAGGGGCGCGACTGCGGGCCGGTGTGGTCGTTGGTGATCGATGCCAGCGCGGTGGTGCTGGCGTTCTTGTCGCTGACCGGGCTGTGGCTGCTGCTCTACCTGCGGAAGCGGCGCCGCACCGGTCTGCTGGTCGCGCTTGCCGGCACCGCGGCGCTCGTCGTCGCGTTCGTGCTCGGCGTGCGCTGAGCTCGCACAGCACGGAGCTCGCCGTGCCCTGAGTTAGGCAAACCGTGAGCCCGGCTTTGCGCCGCGTCAGAAGCCCTTGCCGCTGGTGAAGCCGCCGCCGCCGCCACCGAAGCCGCGGCCGCTCGAGAAGCCGCCGCCGCCACCACCGCCGAAGCCTCCACCGCTCGAGAAGCCACCGCCGCTGCGCCCCGACGAACGGCGACCGCTCATCGCGATGTCGGCGAGCACGGTGCCGACCCGGACCGCGAGGCCGATGCCCTCGAGCACGTTGGTGGTGCGTTGCGAGTGGTGCACGACGGCCGGGCGCTGGAAGCGCTGTCGCGCTCGCAAGGCCTGCCACAGGTCCTCGGCCGGCAACGCACCGGTGCGCGCTTCCTGCAGCAGGCGATCGACGTCGAGGTCGTGGAACTCGCTGCGACCGCCGTCGAACTCCGCGCGCCGGAAGCGCACCAGCAGTTCTTCGAGGCCATCGGCGATCGCGTCGCGCCGGGCGGCATCTGCCTCCAGCGGGTTGGCCTGCGCGCCGAGCCGCGCCAGTTCGGTCGTGCAGGACCGCAGCGCCGCGACCAGCTGGTCGTCCTTCAGGTCGGGGGTGCGCTGCGCCTGGCGCTCGAGGCTCGAGGCCTCGGCCTGCGACAGGAACGTCGTCAGCCGCTGCAGCGCCTGGGCGTGGAACGCACCCTGGCTGCCGACTTCCTCGCGCATCGACACGTGTACCTGCGCGATCTGCTGCCGCAGGCGATCGATAGCCTGCAGGCGCTGTTCGCGTTCGGCCAGCAACCGATCGACCTCGGCTTGCACCACCGGCACCCCGAGCTCCGCCTCCGCCGCCTGCTCGCGCCCGTCGACGCGCTGCCGCAGCGCAGTGACTTCGCCGGTGCGGCGTTCGACTTCGATCGCGACCAGCTTGGGCGTGGTGGTCAGGAAGCGGTAGCTGTCGACGGCGCGCGAATAGCCGATGTACTCGGCCAGGCGACGGTCGAGGCGCGCGGTGAGACCACGCTTGCCGTACTCAGCAGTGGCGAACTTGCGTTGCCACAGATACTGGAACAGGCGACTGGTCTCGTACGGTGGCAGCTTCGCCTTCGCCTCGGCGGCGATCTCGTCGCGGCGCGCGGTGTCGCGCGCGAGCAGCACCTCGGCCTGGGTGGCCTCCGCCGACAACGCCCCGTAGGCCGGGTCCTTGGCCAGCTCGGCGGCGGCCATGCGCAGCAGCTCGTCGCGGCGGGCCGTGGCAGCATCCAGTTGCTGCGTCGACTGCGTGGCGGCCAGGTTGGCCTTGGCCATCTCCGCCTCCAGCACCGCCAGCTGGTCGGCCAACTGCTTGCTGCGCGCCTGGCGGCGGCGTTCGAACTCCATCAGCTCGGCCGACAGCTCCGGCATCGCGCCGGCGGCGGTGGCCTGGTTGAGTTCGGGCAACTGCATCGCCGCCAGCTGCCGCAGCGTCTCGGTGCGTTCGCGCGTCAGCGCCTGCACCTGGTCGCGGATCCGCACCGCGGCTGCGGCCGCACCGTCGGCGTCGCGCCGCGCTGCACTGGCCGCGCGCATCAGGTGATGCAGAACGTCACTGCCGGCATAGTCCATCACCATTTTGTGATCTGGCGCCCCCGTCGCATCAGCTTGCCGTTCTCGTCGAGCATCACCATCACCTCGGCGAACGCGCCGCGGACCTTGCGGGCCACGATCGTGTCGTCGAGGACCCCGTCGGCCTGCTTGTCGGCGACGATGCGTTCCCAGACGGCGGTCGACACCTGTTCGCCCCAGACCTTCACGGTCTCGGTGCGGCCGGTCTCGCTGTTCTTGATCGACTGCGGCAGCGCGCGCCCGTCCGGGGTCAGCGCCTCGACGAACACGTAGTAGCCCGACAGCTTGCCGTCGAAGAGGCGGTCGATGCCGCTCTTCTCGCCGGCGCGGCTGACGATCGTCAGTTCGTATTCCTGGTCGAGGCGCGCCACCAACAGGTCGAGGTCGACCTGCGCCGCCTCCAGCCGGCGGCGATCGGCGGCCTGGTACGCCGCGGCACCTCGTTCGCTCTCGCGGCGGACCCGCTGGCGCGCCTCGTCGTCGCTGGCCAGTGACGCGGCCGCCGCGGCGGTGCGTTCGAACTTCGCCCACGCGACGGCGAGTGCGTCGGTGGCACTCGGCGACGGCACGGGTGTCGGCGGCGCCGTTCCTGGCCCCGGCACCTTCGGTGCCTCGACCGGCGGTGGGGTCTGCCGTGGCAGCACCTTCGGCTCGGTCTTCGGCGCCGACGAGAACGCGCCGGTCAACGCCAGGATGCCGAGCACCAGCGCGCCGACCATCACGAGCAGGCTCAGGCAACCGAGCCGCATCACCCACAAGTGCGCCCAGAAGCTCTTCCAGCCCCCCGGCGGGTCGGCATAGCGGTGCTGCTGTGCGAAGTAGTGCTCGATGGCCGCGTCGACCTCGGCCGGCGTGACCTTCTCGCCACCGGCCTCGGCGGTCGCCAGCAGCCGCTCGCGCAGACGCTGCTTGGCGGTCGCCAGATCGAGCTGCGCCTCGGCGGTCTCGCGCTCGCGACGCAACGCCGAGGCCACGTCCATGATGCGCAGCATGTCGTGCATGCTGGCGTCGATGGCGGCCTGAGTCCGGGGAACTGGGGCTTCGCTCACGATCGGTTGGGGTTCGGGCGTGGACTGGCGCTAAGCTGCCGCGCCCACCACGCCAAGGGAAACATCGTGTCAGAGAATCCTGTCCCGTCCAAGCCCGCAACCACGGGTTCGTCCGTCCAGAAGTACCTCGATCAGGCCCTTTCGGTGCTGCAGCGCTACGGCGTGCTGCCGAAGCAGGACGCCCCGCCGCAGCTGACCAAGCTGCTCGAGGAAGTGCGCCACGTCGACGAACCGAAGGTGATGACGATCGCGCGCACGATCCAATACATGCAGAGCTTCAACGCGATGGTGCGCGACAACGTCGAGGACATCCAGATCGGCAATCGCTATCTGGAGATCTCGCAGCAGTTCGACAGCATCCGCGACGACAGCAAGAAGCTGATCGCGCAGCTCGACGACGGCAAGATCAGCTTCGGCGAGAAGATGTCCAATCTGTGGATGAAGATGCGCCGGGGCACACCGAGCGACCGCTTCCAGAAGATCTCCGACATCTACAAGTCGGTGACCACCGACACGCAGAAGCAGCTTCAGAAGGAAGCGGCGATCATGGAGGGCTACATCGACTTCCGCTTCGCGCTGAAGGAAGCGGAGATCGTCAGCCGCGAACTGCTCGAGAAGCAGACGGTGACCCTCGACGGTTCGCGCGAGTCGCTGACCAAGGCGCAGAAGGCGATCGACGAAGCCGGCACGGCCGACGCCCCGACGCGGTCGCGGCTGCAGCTGGCTCGCGACACCGCGCAACACGCGTTCCAGAAGGAGGACCGCAACTTCCAGCTGCTGAAGGACGTCGCCGAGAACCTGCAGATCGGCTACGACGTCGGCGAGACGCTGGTCGCGAAGCTCAAGCAGACGCACGACGTCAAGGACCAGGTCTACCGCCGCTCGGTGACGTTCTTCACGACCAACGAGCACGTGTTCACGATCCTCGGCGCGGTCTACACGTCACAACACGGGCTGCACGAGGCGACCCAGGCGCACGAGGAGATGAAGAAGGGCGTCAACAAGGGCCTCGAGGACATCGCCGACCTGGGTCGCGATCTCGAGCGCGCGGCGCTGAAGGCAGGCTACGGCTCGACCATCGATCCGAAGTCGGTCGAGAAGCTCGTCACCGCGATCACCGACTACCAGGTCGACTCGCTGAAGCTGGTCGCCGAACTGCGCAAGGAGAGCGAGCAGAACGCGAAGGAGATCCGGCGGGTGGTCGAGAACGGCAAGCACCGGTTCCAGGAGACCGTCTCGAAGTTCGCGCGCGGCGAGCAGATGTGAGACGTCGAGACGGGCAGGCTGGCAGTGGTCGGAGCCACCACCATGCCGCGTTCTCGACCAAGGATGGGCCCGCGGGCGGAGCCCCGGCAATCGCTGAGCCGGGTCGCCTCGCGGGCGAGCCGGCTCAGAGGCCGAGAGCAGCGTGGACTGCGAGCGTCGCCGAGGAGCGGTTCAACGTGTAGAAGTGCATGCCCGGCGCACCGTCGCGCAACAGCGCTCGCCCCTGGTCGACGCACCACTGCACGCCGGTCGCAACCACTGCGGCCGGGTCGCTGGCGACGATGCGCAGTCGGCGATAGAGCTCCTGCGGAATGCGCGAACCGCACATCTGCGTGAATCGCTCGATCTGGCTGACGTTGGTGACCGGCATCAACCCCGGGATGACGGGGACCGAGATGCCGACGCTACGAGCACGTCGGACGAAGGCCCGGTAGTCCTCGTTGTCGAAGAACAGCTGTGAGACGAGGAAGTCGGCTCCGGCCTGAACCTTGGTGACCAGGTGGGCGAGGTCGGTCTCGAGGTTTCGGTTCTCAACGTGCCCCTCGGGGTAGCAGGCTGCACCGACACAGAAGTCGAACTTCGACTCACGAACGAACTGGACCAACTCGGACGCGTAGCGAAAGCCATCGGGCGTCGGGCGGAACTCGGTCTCCCCCTTCGGCGGGTCGCCGCGCAGGGCCAGGATGTTGCGGATGCCGCCGTCAGCCAGACGCTTCAACGTCTCTCCGATCTCGGTCTTGGTGCTGCCGACGCAGGTCAGGTGGGCCATCGTCGTGATGCCCAATTCACGCTGGATCCGGGAGACGAGCTCGATCGTGCGGTCTCTCGTGCTGCCCCCCGCGCCGTAGGTGACGGAGACGAACGACGGGCGGCAGGGTCGGAGTTCCTCGGCAGTGCGATAGAGTTGCTCCACACCTTCCGCAGTCTTGGGTGGGAAGAACTCGAACGAAACGACCGGAGTACCACGGCCGAACAGGCTGGCGATCTTCATGGTGACGAGGGAAGCATACGTCGCCAAGTCAGTTGGTCACCCGGCTCGGAACCGATCGAGCGGACAGACGGGGACATGCTTGGTGGGGAAACTTCGATGGGGTTCGTGCGGGTGGTCTTGGTCGCGGACCGGACGAGGAGAGCCTGGGCCCAGGCGTCGTTATGTGGCGTGGTCCAGTGCGAGCTTCGCGCACGACCAGGACTTGGACCCATCCGGATCCCAAGTTTCGTTCCGGGACACGCCGGCGTGATGCGCCTCCGACTTGCCAGGCGCACGGCGGTGAGGCTCGCGCCGGCGACAGCAACGACAATGCGGGTAGTGCTCCAGCGGGAGGCCAAGATCCGCTGCGGGGCTCCGAGCAAAGCTCGACAGACCGCAGCGCTCCGATCCGAAACCAGCCCCCGCAAAATGAAACGCGGTCCCACTCCGTGA
>JALORC010000130.1 GCA_025459175.1 Planctomycetota bacterium
GGCGACCGCGGCGGCGGCGGCGAAGCGATCGGCGCGGGTCGGCAGACGGCGAGAAAGTTCGCGCTGCAACACGTCTGCGGCGAGCGGCAGCACCCGCAGGCGCTGCACACGCGAGCGCACCGTCGGCAACAGCTGCTCGGGGATCGCGGCCTCGAGCAGCAGGAACGTGCGCTCGCCGGGCTCCTCGAGCGTCTTCAGCAGCGCGTTCTGGCCCTCTTCGTCGAGGTGATCGGCAGCGCGCACGACCAGCACCCGCGCCCGACCCTCGACCGCGAGTCGCGCCAGCGCCTGCTGCGCCTGCCGCACCTGGTCGACGGTGATCACGTAGAAGCTCTTCTTCCACTCCTTGCGTTCGCTCTCGTCCTGGGCGAGGTCGAGCACGTGTACGTCGGGGTGCTGGTCGTTGGCGATGCGCGTGCAGACGCGACACAGACCACACGGCGTGTCGGGGTCGAGGTCCGACGGGCACAACAGCGCCGCCGTCAGCCACTGCACGACCGTGGTCTTGCCGACGCCGCGTGGACCTTCGATCAGGAACCCGTGCGGCAACACGAGGCGCCGCGCCAGCGCGACCCAGCGCTGCATCGCCTCGCCCTGACCGAGCGGCATCACCAGCCGCAACGGGCCGGCCCCGCCGTCCTCGGCCGCGGCCGCGTCGTTGGCGCGTTTGCCCTCACGCACCCACTGCTTGCTCACGGCACCGCTCCGGCCAGCAGCGACGTCACCGCCGCGCGCAGGGTCTGCTGCACCTCGCGGAACGAACCCGACGCGTCGACGATGCGCGCCAGCGGTTCGAGTCGCGCGGCGTGCAGGTAGCCGTCGCGGACCCGCGCGTGGTAGTCGGCCGGACGCGCCTCGAAGCGATCCTGCTGCCGCGCCGAACGCCGCTGCCGCGCGAGCTCGGGCGACACGTCGAGCAGGAAGATCGCGGTCGGCAGGCAACCGTCGTGCACACGGCGACTGAGTTCGAACAGCCAGTCGACCGGCAGCCCCAACGCGCTGCCGGCGAGCCCCTGATAGACGATCGTCGACAGGTAGCCGCGTTCGCCGACCACCACTTCGCCGCGTTGCCGCGCCGGCGCGATCACCTTCGCCACCAGCTCGGCGCGGGCCGACGAGAACAGCAGCGCTTCGGTCACCGGCTGCAGGTCGCCGGTCTGCGGCGACAGCAACAGCTGCCGCAGCGCCTCACCGACCGGGGTCGAGCCCGGTTCGCGCACGTGCTGCACGCGATGGCCGCTCTCGCGCAGCCAGGTGCACAGCGCCTGCGCCTGCGAGCTCTTGCCGCAACCGTCCGGACCGTCGAGCACGAAGTAGCGGCTCACGTCAGCTCCTCGATCAACTGCCGCAAGTCGGCGGACTCGGTGAGTTCCTGCTGCAGCGACAGCGCCATGTAGCTGACCGCGGCCCGGGTCCGGCCACCGAGGAAGCGCCCGACCTCGCTGCCGGACAGCCCGTTCTGCAGACACAGGTAGGCGAGCACCTTGCGCGCGCGGCTGATCGTGCGCCCCTGCCGTTTGCCGGGCAGCTCCTGCACCGGCACCGCACACTTGTCGGCGACGCGGTCGCGCAGCCGCGTGAACACCGAGCGCGGGTCGATCAATTCGAGGTACTTCGGCGGCAGCGAACCACCGCGCGCCTTGGCCCACGCCGCCCGCAGCTCGGGGAACGTGCCCTGCACCTGCTGCGCCAGCGATTCGACGTGGCCGGCCCGACCGTTCCGCGACGGCGTGCCCTCGAGCGCGCGCAGGTAGCGCAACCGGCCGAGTGGCCCCGGTCGCTCGATGCTGGCCACGAAGCCGGCCAGCAGCGAACTCGCCAGCGCCGGATCCAGATCGCGCACCTCGCTCGGGTGCCAGCGCGACGCCAGCACGGTCGGCTGGGTGAACTCCTGCCGCGCCTTCAGCACCGCGAGCACGAACGCCTGCAGCTTCGGCTTGCCGGCGATGCGGTGCAGTTCGTCGATGACCAGCGCGCGGTCCTGGCACAGCTCCTCGCGCAACTGGTCGACGCGGCCGTCGTGGTGCGCCGACTGGAACGCCTTCAGCAGCGCCGGCAGGTCGAACCACAGGGCCCGATCGGTGCGCGGGTGCACGACCAGCCGCTCGCGCCACCACTTCAACAGGAAGGTCTTGCCGACGCCGCTCTGGCCGTGGAACAAGAACAGGTTCGACGGCAGCGGGCGCCCGCCGCCGAGACTCTTCAGCACCAGCCACGCGGTGCGGTTGCCGTCGTCGACGACCGGCTGCTGCGGCGACACCTCGAGCGCGTCGAACCGGGCCGGCTCGTTGGCCTGCAGCTCGACCACCAGCTTGGTGCCGATGTCGGCCGACAACACGTCCTCGAGCAGCGGCCGGAACATCGCCCGCACGCGATCGGCGGCCAGCCGGTTCTTGGCCTCCAGGTAGGCGGTGCCGCGCTCGAGCAGCACCGGCCGCAGCTCGGCGAGCCAGGCCTCGTAGGCGGCTGCGCCGGCCCGCTGGCGCAGGGCATCCTGCACGCGGGTCCAACTTTCCTCGAGCACCGGGAGCATGGCGTGGTGACCGATCGGAGACGCGATCGGGGGAGCAAACGCTAGCGAACTGCGCGCCGAGAAGGAACCCCGAGCCGTCGACCGGGTCGACTAGCGGCCGCGCCATTCCGGCAGCAGCGTCTTGACGTCGGCCGCCGCGTCGGTGTCGGCGAACTCGCGCAGGATGCGCTCGCCGAGCGCCACCGCGAGCTCGCGATCGCCGAGGCCCGCGCGCAGTCGGGCCGCGCGCAGCAGCAGCTCGGCGCGCTGTTGCCGTTCTGCCGGCGCATCGGCGTCCGGCACCTCGGCGCCCCGCACCAGGTAGCGACGATCGATGTTCGGCAGCACCGCCGCCGCGACCTCGAACTCGCGCGCCGCCTCGGCCTTCTTGCCGAGTTCCTCGTAGCCCTCGCCGAGCCGCACGTGCAGTTCGCGATGGAACGGATCGATGCGATTGCACTCGACCAGGTAGCGCACCTGCTCGGCCCGGTTGCCGGCGTCGCGCTCGAACTCGGCCAGCATGTAGCGCGGCATGAAGGCACGCGCCGTGCGGCGGCAATATGCCTTCATCTCCATCTGCGCCTGCACCTGCTCACCTTGTTCGCGATAGATCCGCGCCAGCCGCAGTTCCGGCGCGGTGTCCTGTTCGGTGCAGCCCGGCCAGCACGCCTTGGCGCGCTGCAGCATGTCGATGGCGCCGGCCTGGTCACCGCTCGCGAGCAGTGCGTCGGCGCAGGCCGTGCGCGAATCGAAGTCGTCGGCGCCGGCGGCGAAGCCGCGCCGCCAGCAGTCGATCGCCGCCTCGGTTTCCTTGCGCTGCGCGAACAGCGCCGCTCGCACCAACAGCGCCTGCCCGTGCTCGGGATCCTGGCGCAGCACCTCGGCGAGCCAGCGACCGGCATCGACCGGATTGTTGCGGTGCACGCAGCCCCAGGCCAGGTCGATGCGCGCCTGCAGGTTGGTGGGATCCTGCTGCGCGCGCAGCAGCGCCCGCTGCATGCCGGCTTCGTCGAGGTGCGGCACCAGCCGGATGCCGCGCAGCTTCTGCTGCACGAAGTCGAGCAGGCGCCGGTCGAACTCGGCGGCGCGGATCCCGAGCGCACGCTGGAACGCCTCGTCGGTGTCGAGGTCGGCGCCGAACGCGCGCAGCAGTTCGAGCGCCTTGCCGAAGCCGAAGTCGCGCGCGATCAGCTCGACGATCAACCCGCCCTGGTAGTAACCGAACAGGATCCGCGGGCCGCGGAACAGCCGGTTCAGCAGGTGCACCGGCGGGATGTCCTGGTTGGCCGCGGCGTCGAACAGTTCGCGATCCATGCCGCGCTCCCACGACACGTCGCGCGACTTCTCCTCGTAGACCGAGAAGCCCTCGGTCAGCCAGCGCGGCACCCGGTTGTCGCTGACGCCGAGCGTCAGCACGTGGGTGTACTCGTGCCACGCGGTCGCCTCCCACATGAAGTCCTGCCGGCGCAGGTCGCTGTCGCCCGGCGACACCAGCGTCACCAACGAGCCGAAGCAGGCGCCGAGCGCGGTGAAGCCGCGGAAGCCGATCGTGCGCACCGAGAAGTCGTCCCAGGTGTGGAACACCTCGATGCGGGTCGGCCGGTCGGGCCGCCACGAGTACTTCGCGCCGAGCGTCTCCGCCGCCTCGAGCTGGATCGGCAGCAGGTAGGCGCGCAACACCTCGGCGTCGTCGCGGTGCAGCTGCAGCTTGAAGCGCTCGTGCTCGAACTCCACGTACTCGGTGTCGAGCAGTTCCTGCACCGCCAGCGCGTTGTTGCGCCACGGGTCGACGAGGCCGCCGGCGAGGGCTTTCGCCTTGTCCAGCCGCTCCTTCGCCTGCTTGCCCTCGCCGGTGTAGACGAGCGCCTTGGCCATGCCGTGCAGGGCCGGGATCGAGTCGGGCTCCGCCTGCAGGGCGACCGCGAAGAACGGCAGCGAGTCGGCGAACCGGTACAGCGCCACCAGGTGCTCGGCGAGGATGCGATCGCACTCGCCCCAACCGGCATCCCCGGCGAGTGCGCGGGCGCGGAACCGCTCGTAGCCGGTCCGGTCCTGCAGCAGCCACGCCGCCGCGGCGCGATGACACAACGTGACGCGGTCGTTGGCGTCGATCGCCAGCGCCGCGTCGAGCATGCGCGCCGCGTCGCGATAGCGGCGGTCGTCGAGCACGTTGGCGGCGCGCAGCACGATCGCTTCCTGGCAGCGATCGTTGCGGGCCAGCACCCGCTCGAGGAAGCGTTCGGTCTTGCCGCCGTCGAGCGCCATGTTGGCGCTGCGGATGCGATACATCGCCAGCAGCGCTTCCTCGTCGTCGCCGTGGCTGTCGAGCACCTTGGCCAGGTCCTTCTCGCCGCTCGGGAACCCCATCGCCTCGCCGTAGGCCGCGAACTTGACCAGGCCGAGGGTGATGCGGGCCTCGGCCCGCTCCGGCGCCTTGCCGAGGCTGTCGACCAACAGGCGACTCGCGGTCTCCAGATTCGCGCGGCCGCCGAGCCGGAACGCCGAACGGCCGCGGAAGGCCAGCTGCATCGCATCGGTCGGCAGCGGGGCGGCGAGGTTCTGCTGCCACTGCTCGCGCGCCGCCCGACGCTGACCGTCGGCGTCGAGCGCTTCGCCGAGCAGGTGCCGCACCTGCAGGTCACCGTCGGAGCGACGCAGCAGCGCCTGCAGGCCGGCGATCGCGTCGGTGTAGGCACCCAGCCGCCGCTGCACCTCGGCCAGCAGCAGCCCGGTCGCGCGCAGTTCGCGGCGCCGCGGCTCGGCGGCGGTGATGCCATCACGAACCTGTTCGTAGCGGCCGCGGCGCAGGTCGATCGTCCACAGCAACAGCTGCGCCTCATCGCCGAGCGCCAGCGTGCGCGGCCCGGCCTCGGCCTCGCCGAGCGCCTCCAGCAGTTCGTCGATCGCCGCCTCCGCCGCCGAGAACTCGCCGCGGCGCAGCTTCTGGGTCGCGTCCTGCAGCAACAAGGTCAGCTCGTCGGCTTCGGCCGAGGATTCTTGCGCGGGCAGCGACGCCATCGAGGCCAGCAGGAACGGGATCGCGGCAGCGCGGGACCAGCGACGGAGCGGAGCCATGTGCACGACCACCATACTGTGCGAAGCCGCTTCCTGTTGGCGGGTTTGCGCCACCTCGGCCGCCGCTAGCATGTGGCGATGGCGACCAACCTCGGCGAGTACTACCGCGGGCTCGAGGTCGCCACCGCCGCCCTGCAGGGCCGGCAGGGCGCCGCACCGCGGGCCGCGGCGGTGCTGGCAGCCGCGACCGGACTGTTCGCCACCACCGAGCGGCACGAGCAACTGGCCTGCCGGGCCGGCTGCAGCCACTGCTGCCACTTCCCGGTCGGCATCACCTACGGCGAAGCGCTGTTGCTCGCCGCCGCGCTCGCCGACGACGCGGTATCCGGCGCGGCGATCCGGGCCTCTGCGGCGGCGACCGAAGCGCTGCCGTGGTCGGCGCTGGTCGGCCAGCCGTGCCCGCTGCTGGCCGCCGACCGCTGCCGCCATCATGCGTCGCGCCCGCTGCCCTGCCGCGCCCTCGGCAGCACCGATGCCGACGCCTGTGCGCAGGCGTTGACCGGCCACGCCGCCGTGCCGCGCGACGAAGCGGCGTTCTGGCGCGGCCTCGGCGCCGCCGCGGCGCTGGCCGCCGAACCACCGGGCGGCGCTCGCGAACTGCGCTCGGCGCTGGCCGCGCTGCTGGCGCGGCCGGCCGACCCGGCGGCGGCGTTCCGGGCGGCGCGGACGGTCGGCGACCGGTGCCACGACGAAGCCGGCAGCTAGGCCGGGAGTTCCTCGAACTGCGCGATCGTCTGGCGCCAGTCCACCGGGATCGGCCGCGGTTGCAGCGCCGCGTCGACGAACACCAGTACCGCGGTCGCGGTGACCAGCACCTCGTCGGCAGCCCGCACTTCGTAGTCCATGTGGAAGCTGCTGGTGCCGAGCTGCTTGACCCGGGCCTGCAGCGAAGTGGAAGAACATGCCGGTATCGTGCCCGCCCGCGCCCACGCTTTCGATCCCGGCCGGAGCGATCCGCGCCCTGCTTCGTCGAGGCCCCCGCATGAGCTCCCCTACTCGCCGTCTGCCCGCCGTCCTGCCGCTGTGCCTGTGCCTGTGCGCGACCACCTGCGCCCAGGACCAGAAAGCCGGTTCGCCCGGCGGCCTGGTCGAACGCAACTCGCCGCTGCAGGTCGTCGAGCCCGACGCCAACGAACGCGACCTGCGCACCACGCCGGTCGTGCGCGCGGTGCAGCGCGCCGCCGACAGCGTGGTCAGCATCTACCTGCAGCACCAGCTGGCGAACCGCGGCGAGGCGGTCACCGAGGGCCAGGGCAGCGGCGTGATCCTCGACGACAGCGGCCTCGTGATCACCAACTGGCATGTGGTCGCCCCCGTGGTGCTCGGCGACCGCCGCGGCGGCGCCGACCTCGACGTGATGGTCAAGCTGCGCGACGGCCGTTCGCGCCCGGCCAGCGTGCTGTCGTCGTCGGCCAAACGCGACCTGGCGCTGCTGCAGCTCAAGCTCGAGGCCGACGAGAAGGTCAAGCCGATCGAGATCGGTCGCTCGGCCGACCTGATGATCGGCGAGACCGTGATCGCGATCGGCAACCCGCAGGGCCATGCCAATACGGTGACCAGCGGCGTGCTGTCGGCGATCGACCGCTCGATCCGCGTGCGCGCGCCGGACGGCGCGGTGCGCGACTACTCGGGCCTGCTGCAGACCGACGCCGCGATCAACCAGGGCAACAGCGGCGGCGCGCTGCTCGACATCACCGGCCGCCTGATCGGCATCAACAACGCGATGGCGATGGGCGCCGAGAACATCGGCTTCGCGATCCCGATGGACAGCGTGCGGCAGGAGTTCGAGCGCGAACTGATCCAGAGCGCCAGCTTCGCGACCGCCGCCGACGCGCCGTGGCTCGGCCTCGAGGTGCAGGAGAAGGACGGCGCGGTCACGATCGCCGAGGTCAAGGCCGGCAGCCCGGCCGACCAGGCCGGGATCCGGGTCGGCGACGTGCTGGCGCGCATCGGCGACCAGGACGTGCGCAACTCGCTCGACTACGTGCGCCGGTTCTTCTCGGTGCGCGCCGACGAGCCGCTGTCGCTGCTGCTGCGCCGCGGCGGCCGCGAGCTGAAGGTGCAACCGGTGCCGATCTCGCGCACGCTGGGCATCGTGCTCGACGCCTGCGGCGCGAAGTTCACCGAGGTCGACGTCGAGACCGACCCGCAGCTGGTGCGCCGGACGACGCTGAAGTTCTACCGCAACAGCAACCTGCGCCGGGTGCCGCTGTTCCCCGCCGTGCTGCGCGTCGAGTCGGTGCTGCCCGACTCGCCGGCGGAGGCGATCGGGCTCGAGCCCGGCGACGTGCTGCTCGGCGTGCTGTCGCGCGGCCCGTTCGGCGATCGCGACGTGCCGGTCCACTCGCTGCGCGACTGGGCCCAGCTGCTCGACCAGCAACGCGGTCGCAGCCTGCGCATCTCGGTGCTGCGCGGCGATCGGGATCTCGGCGGCACCCTCGAAGTGCGGGCCGCCGCCAATCGCTGATCGAACCGCCGGCTCAGCGCCACAGCCACTGCGTGCGCAGCAGCAGCGACAGCTCGGTGGCCAGATCCGGATCGTCGGCGCTCGGCAACTCGGCGATCGCGGCCCGCACCGAGCCCCGACGCAGCAGCCGCTGCAGGTCGTCGACGGCAAACGCGTCGAGCAGGAACGCCGCCGCCGCGGTCGACTGCTCGCGGTGTTCGGCGAACACCGCGCCATGGGCGATGCGCCAGTGCGTCGGCAGACCGGGGCCGCCGCGCCCGACCCGTTCGAGCAGCGCCTGCTGCACGCGGTGCACCTGCTCGGCGAGCCGCGCGTCGGGGCGCCGCTGCAGATGCAGCCGCAACGCCGGCAGCAGCAGGCCACCGACCAGCCAACCGCGCTCGAGATAGACGCCGTCGCCGACCTCGCCCTCGCCGAAGCGGAACGTGCGCGCGACCGGATCGAAGCGGCGGCGGATCGACGCCACCAGCCGATCGGCGGCGCGCGCCAGCACCGGATCGGCGCTGATCGCCAGCAGCGCCTCGAGCTCGTACAGCGGCCACGCGTAGTCGCGCAATCGTTCCTGCGCGCCGGTGCCGGCCGGCGGATGTGCCGCCAGCGCCTGGGCGAGGTTCTGCGCCGCCTGCAGATGGCCGTCGTCGGCAGTCGCGAGCCCGACCCACAGCAGACCCTGCAACCAGCAGTGCCCCGGCTCCGGCATGCCGCTGCGGTGGTCGGGGCCGTGCGGGAACGCGAGCCCGGTGCGCAGGTCGAGATCGCGATCGCGCAGATGGCACGCCGACCGCATCGCCCGTGCCAGCAGCAGCGGGTCGGCCAGCGCCACCGCCGCGCGCAGCAGCCCGAGCGTGGTGTCGTACTCGAGGTTGGTGACCACGCCGCCGCTGCGACCGTAGTCGCCGGCCCCGCGGGCCCCGGGCAGTTCGCGCAGGCCCGGCAGCAGCGTCTGCACGTGGCGGCGCAGCGCCTTGGCCGGCGCGCCGGCCGAGCCGGTCGGTGGCAGCAGTCCGACTGCGGCCCAATGCGAACGCGGCAGGCGCAGCAGCACCGAGCCGGCCTGCAGGTAGCCCTCGTCGACGCTGGTGCGCGCTTCGCCGATGCCCCACGACTCGCCGTCGAGTTCGCACGGCGCCGTGAACACCAGCCGCCGCCGCTGGTCGACGCGGCCGCAGCGCCAGTGCCAGGTGGTCGTCTCCTCGCGCCCGTACGGCAGTTGCGCCACCGCCTGCTCGCAGACGACGACGGGCCCGCGACCGTCGGCGACCGGGCCGTCGCCACCGAGCACGACGCGCACCGTGCCGGGTGGCCCGCTGATCGCCAGTTCGACCCAGATCGGGTCGCTGTCGGGCCGGCCGATCGGCAGCCGGCGCCACTGCAGTGCGCCGCGGCCCTCGAGCCGCAGTCCCTGCGTCATCGCCGCCGCCGGCACCGGCGCGCCGAAGCGCACCGATCGCCCGTCCAACGACACCACCAACAGGGCGGGGGCCACCGCCGCCAGGATCATCAGCAGAGTGCTCACACCCGTCAGTGGCACGCACGGCCGCCGCGGTGGCACTCGGCGCGGAATTCGTCAGCAGCCGGGGTCGCGCCAGACGCTGCTGAAGTAGCTGCCGCCGCGGCGCAGCCACTGGCGGAAGCTGTCGTGGTAGGGCGCCACGACCTCGCGCTCGATCGCGGCCTCGTCGAGCCAACGCACCGCCAGCACCTCGTGGCCGGCCTGGGGTTCGCCGGGCCCCACCTCGGCGGCGAAGAAGAACGAGCGCCACGCGTGCAGGCGGCCGGCCGCGGTCACCCGTTCGCCTTCCTGCACGAACAGGAAGCGCGGCTCGCCGATCAGCTCGAGGCCGGTCTCCTCGCGCAGCTCGCGGCGCAGCGCCTCGGGCAGCAGTTCGCCGGCTTCGACGCGGCCACCCGGCAGGTCCCAGGTGCGCACCGTGCGGCCGTCGATGGTGCGGTCGTTGCCGACGAACAGCACGGAGGGGCCGCGCCGCACCACCGCGAACACGCCGAGGAAGTCGGCGCGGAAGACATCGCTCATCCGCGCATCAGACGGGGATCCGGCGGCGGCGACAACTCACGGCGCCTGCCATTCCAGCGTGAACACCGCCTGCGCGAACGGCAGCGGCGCGCCGCCGAACGCCTGCGCGAGGCCGAGCCCGACCCGCAGCGGCTCGCGTTCGCCGAGCGCCGACAGCACCACCACCGGCCCGGCCGCCGCCTCGGACTGCAGCAGCAGGTCGAACGAGGTGTCGCGGAAGATCGTGTAGCCGCGGAGCACGACCGGCAGCGGCCAGACGTCGGGAGCATCGAGTACACCGTCGAGCACCAGCGTGCCCCCCTGCACGCGCTGCTCGAGTTCGAGCTGCACCGGGCGCGCGGTCGGCACCGCGGGCGGCAGCACCGCCGGCGTCAGGGTACCGAGCCAGCGGCCGCTGAGATCGCCGACCGTCGGCAGGGCCCGCCCCCACGCCGCGGTCCAGGTGCCCTGGTCCAGCTCGCACTGGAACGAACCGGTCATCACGCGCTCCGCGGTGATCGAGGCCGCGAACACCGTTTCGCCCTCGGCGCGCAGCTCGATCGAATCGGCCAGCAACACCAGCTGGTAGTCGCGCGCCTCGATGCACGGGTTCTCGATCAGCACCGACACCACCGGTTCGCCGCGGAACTCCTGCAGCCGGATCTGCAGCGGGCCGGTGCCGGCGCCCCGCGCGGAGTTCCAGGTGCCGATCCATTCGCCCTGCAGGTCGACCGGCACCACCGGCCCGACCCGCACCGAACGCACCTGGATGTCGCCGCAGGCGGAACCGAGCAGCAACAACACGGTGGTGAGCAGGTGGCGCATGGTTGCGGGCGACTACGACGGGGCCTGCGCATGGTAACGCGGCCGGGCAGCAAGGGTGGCTGCGTAGGTGTCGCGCAGCACGGCGGCGACCGCGGCCGGCGCGAAGCGGTCGATCGCGGCTTTGCCAAGGCGCACACACTCGGCCCGTCGCACCGGGTCCTGGCGCAGCGCCAGCACCGCCGCCGCCAGCCCGGCCGGCCCGGACGCCGGCGGCACCAGCACGCCGCCCCCCGCCGCCAGCGCATCCCGAACGCCCGGCACGTCGTAGCCGACCACCGGCACCGCCGCCGCCTGCGCCTCGATCGCGACCAGCGGCCACCCTTCGCGGCGGCTCGGCAGCAGCAGCGCTTCGTAGGCCGCCAGTTCGCCGGCGATGCCGGGCCGCGCCCCGAGCAACCGGACCCGGTCCGGCGCCCGCGCCGCGATGCGCGCCGCCAGCGCGGCGCGCTCCGGCCCGTCGCCGACGAGGTCGCCGCGGCCGTCGGGCAGCGCGGCGATGGTGTCGATGAAGTCCTGCAGCCGTTTGATCGGCACCAGCCGCCCGACCGCGCACAGACGCCGTTCGCCGGGCGCGAAGCCGAGCGCCGCCGCGGCCGCGGCCGCCGGCAGCGGTGGCGCGATCGCGACCGCGGGCGGCACCACCAGGAAGCGCGCGCGCGGCGCGACCCCGGCCGCCGCCAGTTCGTCGGCGCAGCTGCCGCTGACCGCGACCAGCACGTCGGTGATCGCCGCCAGCCGGCGTTCGAGCCGGCGCAACCACATCGCGACCGGCGGCACGAAATAGTCGCGCAGCACATGGCCGTGGAACGTGTGCACGATCGCCGGCACCGCCGCGGCGCGCGCCAACGGCCGGCACAACCAACCGGCCTTGCTGGTGTGGGTGTGCACGACATCGGGTCGATGACTGCCGAGCAGCGCGCGCAGCGCGGCCCGCGCCCGCCGATCGCCGCGGCCGAGCACACTGCCGAGCCAGCCGCGGGTCCAGCCGTCGATCTGCACCCAACCACTGGCGGCCGGGCCGGCGGCCACCGCCGCTGCCAGCGACAGCTGCGGGATGCCGGCCGCGGCCGGCGACAACAGCGTCTCGGTGGCGTCGACGGCGCCCGTGACCAGCAGCGTCGCCACGCCGAGCTCGCGGTGCGCGTGCCACAACGCGATCGCCTGCCGGCACGGCCCGCCGAGGTTGGGCCGCGTCAACACGCGCATCACCCGCATCGATGCACCGGGCCACGCAGGAGGATCATCACCGTGCGATCATGGCCCGGCCGACCGCCGCCGTCACGCGGCGGAGTCGAGCCACTGCAGCAGATACAGGTGCCAGCACAACAGCACGCTGTAGCCGACCAGCACGATCGCCAGGCCCCAGCGCGCCGGGCGGAAGTGCTTCGTCACCACCAGCAGCGCGCACGCCAGACCGATGCCGACCGTCTTCAGCAGCAGGAACGGCCACGGATGGCCCCCCATGTCGAGCACCAGCTGCACCATCGGGTTCAGCTCCTCGCCGCCGTGCGACAGGAACAACAGCGTGAACCACGCATCGAGCAGGTTCAGCGCCACGATCGCCAGCGCCACCGCCAGCACGCGCGGTCCGTGCACGTCGACGAACGCGCCTTCGCGTTCGTCGTCGCGCCGCACCGTGCGCCGCCGACCGCCGAACAGCGCGTAGCGGCTCAGCATCGGCGTCGGCCGCTGGCGGCGATCGCTGTGCAGCCGCCGGCTCGGGGCGTCGACCGGCGCCGCCGCGAGCGCAGCAGGAACGGGAGCCATCGGAGCAGAGACCTTGGCGGAGGCGGCGGTCATCACGCCCAAAGGCTACCCCGGCCCGGGCCGCTGTGCCTGCGCTGCACCGCACTCGGGCCGCCTCCGGCCGATGGCACCGCCCGTGCGGACACCGCGAAGAATGCGCCCGCGCTCCAGGCAAACCCTGAATCAGACGAACTTGGTCCGCCCCGGCATCGCCACCTCGCTCTTCGGCGGCGGGCCGTCCCAGCTGAGCTGGTCCGGCATCAGCACTTCCTTGCTGTTCCACGCCTCGTCCCAGGTGATGCGCTTGCCGGTGTAGGCGGCCATGCGGCCGAGCAGCGCCATCATCGTGCTCTTGCACATGTAGTCGCTGTTGTCGATGCGCTTGCCGGCGCGCAGCGCGGCGAACATCTCGTCGTGCTCGGCCTGGTACATGTCGCGCGCCTTGCCGTCGTAGCGCCACTCGTTCTTGCCGGTGATCTGGTGCAGGAACACGTTGGCCTTGCCCTCGGTGCCGGCGACGTACTCGTTGACGTCGCGCCAGCAGCCGTTCTGCTGCCGGCAGTAGCTGTGGCCGCGGGTGCCGTCCTCCCACTCGTAGACGGTCGCGAAGTGGTCGTAGACGGTGCCGTACTTCGGATCGGTGCGGGTCTGGCGACCGCCGAGCGACATCGCCGCGATCGGGTAGACGTCGCGCTTGATCCACGCCATCACGTCGAGCGTGTGGATGTGCTGCTCGGCGATCAGGTCGCCCGACAGCCACGGGTAGTAGAGCCAGTTGCGCAGCTGCCACTCGAGCTCGGTCTGGTTCGGCTGGCGGTCGAAGTTCCACAGCTCGCCGGTCACGTAGTTGCCGTGCATGCTGAGGATCTCGCCGATCGCGCCCTCTTGCAGCTTCTGCACGATCGCGCGGCGGCCGTCGTGGTAGCGGTAGCAGAGGCCGCTGACGATCGACAGGCCCTTCTGCTTCGCCAGCGCGCAGGCAGCGGCGACGCGGCGCACGCCCGGCGCATCGCTGGCGACCGGCTTCTCGGCGAACACGTGCACGCCCTTCTCGACCGCCTTCTCGATGTGCAGCGGGCGGAAGCCCGGCGGCGACGCCAGCAGCACCGCATCGACGCCGGTCGCCAGCACCTGGTCGATCGCGTCGAGGCCGACGAAACGGCGCTCCTTGCTGACCTGGAACTGCGCCTTGCGGCCGCCCTCGACCAGCGTCTCCTCGATGCCGCTCAAGCCGTTCTCCAGCCGGTCGGCGAACGCGTCGCCGGCGGCCACCAGCACGTTCTCCGGGTGGGCACTGACCGCCTGCACCGCCGCGCCGGAGCCGCGGCCGCCGACGCCGACGATGCCGATCCGCAGCTGGCCGCCGCCCTGGTGCACCGGCGCCGCCGCCCGCAACGCGCCGAGCGACCCGCTGGTGGTGACCGCCGCAGTGGCAGCCATGGACGTGGTGAGGAACGAACGGCGCGTGGGTTTCGGTGCGGTCATGGTGGATGCGAGGCTCGCGCGCAGCCTAGCCCGGTGGCAGGAGCCGACAAGGCGCGGTTTGTCCGCTCTGCGTCCCAGACCGCGTGACGATTCGTGACACCACCGCGACGACCTCGGGCGCCAACGGGCGCGAACTGCCGCTAGCCTTGGCCGCCGCCATGCACCTCTCGCGCCGCGATCTGCTCGCCGGTTCGGCCGCCGCGTTGACCGCGGCGGCGCTGCCGGCGCAACCACCTGCTCTGTCCACACCGGCCGCGCTGCCGGCGGATGCCCACGCGCCGAGGACCACGGGCTGGGCGCCCAAGAAGGCGGTCAAGTTCGGCATGATCGGGCTGCCGGGCTCGCTCGCCGACAAGTTCGCCGGCCTGCGCGACTGCGGCTTCGACGGCGTCGAACTCGATCGGCCGAGCGATCTCGATCTCGACGAAGCGCGCGCCGCGGCCGACCGCGCCGGCATCACGATCCACGGCGTCGTCGACTCGGTGCACTGGGGCCAGCCGCTCAGCGACCCCGACGCCTCGGTGCGCGCGGCCGGGCGCAAGGCGCTCGAACAGGCGCTGCGCGACGCCAACGCGCTCGGCGCCTCGTCGGTGCTGCTGGTGCCGGCGGTGGTCAAGAAGGAGGTGCCGTACCAGGACGCGTGGGCGCGCTCGCAGCACGAGATCCGCCAGGTGCTGCCGCTGGCGGCCGAACTCGGCGTCGACGTGCTGATCGAGAACGTCTGGAACAAGTTCCTGCTCGGCCCGATGGAGCTGGTGCGCTACCTCGACGAGCTCGATCACCCGCGGGTCGGCTCCTACTTCGATGCCGGCAACCTGGTGCAGTTCGGCTGGCCCGAGCACTGGGTGCCGGTGCTCGGCGCGCGGATCCGCAAGGTCGACGTCAAGGACTTCCGGCGCGGCCAGCCCGGCTTCGAGGGCTTCGATGTCGGCCTCAACGACGGCGAGACCGACTGGCCGAAGGTGGTCGCCGCGCTGCGCTGCGCCGGCTACGACGGCTGGTTCACCGCCGAGATGCGGGGCGGCGACCGCGCCTACCTGAAGGACCTGGCGGCGCGCATGCACAACTTCCTCGGCAGCTGAACGCGCCGGCCGCCGGCACCCGCGGCGGGCGAGCCTCGACCGGGCTCGGCCCGAACCGTATCCTGCGCGGGCGTCCGCTGCGGCGATCGCTTCCCCCGGCGTTCGCCCACCTGCCCCGCCCCCCACACGATGCGCCCACTCGCTCTCCTGCTGCTCCTGTGCGCCTGCAGTTCGTTGTCGTCCGACGAACAGAGCCGCCTCACCAGCTACCAACGCAACGCCGCGTTGTTCTACGAAGGTGGCCGCTTCGACCAGGCGATCGGTCAGATCGAACGTGGCCTCGAGCTGGCCCCCGACGACTACAAGCTGCAGGCGATGCGCGGCGCCATCCTGTTGCAGACCAGCGGCAACGCCGGCGGCACCGACCACCGGCGGCTCGACGAAGCCACCAGGTTGCTGGCCGAACTCTACGACCGGCGCTCGCCCAACCGCCACGAGCCCTACCTGCTGCTCGACTACGGTCGCGCGCTGCAGAAGCAGGGCCTGCGCCATCTCGGCGAGTCGATCCGGCTCGACGGCGAAGCGACCCGGAGCACCGACGCCGAGGCCAGCGACAAGCGCACCCGCGCGCAGCAGGAACGCGAGGCCGCCACCGCGCAGCTGCAGCAGGCCGACACCGTGCTCGGGCACCTGATCGAACGCGGCGACATGCTGCGCATCGCGCACAACCACCGCATGCAGATCGCGGCCAGCCTCGGCGACGACCCGAAGTTCGTGCAGGAGGCCGAGGCCTGCCTGGCGGTCATCAAGCAGGCCCAGGAAGCGACCCAGAAGCGGATCGAGGACACCCAGTCGCCGGCGCGCGAAGTCGAGCTGCTGGCCAACCAGCGGCAGCTGCGCGAGGAGGAGCTGGCGGTGCGAGCGCTGGTCGCCAACTTCCACTTCGATCGCCGCCAGTTCGAGCCGGCCCTCGCCCAGCTCAATCGCATCCTCGAACTCGACCCGCGCCGGTTCACCGACTACTACCACCGCGGCCGCGTGCTGCTCGAGCTCGGCCGCGCCGACGACGCGAAGCACGACTTCCGCCGCTTCCTCGCCGACCCGCAGCTGCTGGCGACCAGCGATCGCGCGACGTTCGCGCTGAAGGCGCTGGGCCGGTGACCGGACCGGTGCCTCCGCCGGCGCTGCTGCCGGCGCGCCAGCGGCTGCTCGGCCAGCACCATTTCCGCGCCGTCTACCAGCGCGGCCGCCGGGCCGCCGGCCAGTGGATGACCGTGGTGATGCTGCTGCGCCGGCTGCCGCTGCGGCGCGGCGAGGCGGTTCCCGACGGCCCGCGGCTCGGGGTCTCGGTCAGCAAGGACCACGGCGGCGCCGTGCGCCGCAACAAGCTCAAGCGCCTGCTGCGCGAGTCGTTCCGGCTCGAGCAACACCGGTTGCCGCCGACCGCGGACCTGGTGCTGATCCCGCGCCAGCGCAGCGAGGACTTCCCGCTGGCGGCGATGCGCAGCGAACTGGTGCAGCTGGTGCAGCGCGCGGCGGCGCAGAAGGGCGAGGACCGCCGCCGCCCGCAGCGGCCATGAAGTGGCTGCTGATGCTGCCGGTGTGGCTCTACCGCCGGTTGATCAGCCCGTGGAAGCCGGCCACCTGCCGGTTCCGGCCGACCTGTTCGAGCTACGCGCTGGAGGCGCTGCAGCGCCACGGCGCGCTGCGCGGCGGCTGGTTGTCGGTGCGGCGGCTGTGCCGCTGCCATCCGTTCACCGAGCCCGGGTTCGATCCGGTGCCCGAGCCGTCACGGCGCGGTCGGCAACGCGTCGACGGCGGCCACGGCGAGCAGCCGACCGCCGGCGCGGATCAGGCCTGAGTCGCAGCCGGCCTGCTGCAGCAGCTGCTGCAGGCCCTGGTCGTCGAGATACCAGTCCTCGCGCTCGACGGCAGGCACCGCGCAGCGCGCCAGCACGGTCGGGTCGTCGCGCACGATCCGGCTCGGCGCCGGAGCCACCGCAACCGGGGCCAGCGCCGGCCCGGAGAACTCCTGGCGCGAGGCCATCGGCGTGCAGAGGAACGCGCCGACGCACGCGGCCAGGCACGTGGCCCCGAGCGCGACCCGTGCCGAGCGTCGACCGATCCGCCGCCGGCGCACGGCGGCGAGCAGGGCGGGCAGACGTTCGTCGCGACAGCGCACCGCGCGCGCACTGAGTTCAGCTTCCATCGCCATACCACCACTCCGCGGCTTGTCGCCGCATGCGTTGCAACACCCGGCGCAGGCGCCCGTGGGCAGCATCCGGACCGAAGCCGAACGCGGACCCGGCCGCCGCCACCGACACCACGTCGCCGAACCGCGCCACCAGCAGCGCCCGGTCGCTCGCCGAAAGCTCGTCGAGCCGGGCCTGCAACCACTGCTGCCGCTCGTCGCTGGCCAGCTCCCACCACGGCTCCGGCTCCGGTGCCGGTGCGGCGGCGAGCGCTGCGCGCTGCTGCCGGCGCCGCTCGGCGCGCAGACGATCGGCGATCGCGCGCGACAACGTCGTCGTCAGCCAACCGCGCACCGCGCGTTCGTCCGCGAGCGGCGGCAGCTTGTGCACCACCACCAGCATCACGTCCTGGACCACGTCGAGACAGAACGCCTCGTCGCGCCGGCTCATGCACTTCGCCAGCGCCAGCGCCGGCGCGAACCAGGCCTGATAGAACACCACGAACGCACGCTCACAGCCGCGCGCGATCGCGCGGCTCAGCGCCGCGAAGTCGAGTTCGGTCGGCGACGACACCGGGGCTCCATCACTTGCGCGCGTCGGGGGCCACCGGCGGCTCGTTCGGGATGCCCTTGCGGGTGTTCTCCTGCCGGCGGCGCGCCTCGGCATCGCGCTCGAGCTGCAGCAGCAGCTCGCTGCAGACGCCGATCTGCTCGTCGGTGCCGCGCACGATCAGCACCCCGCTCTCCTTGTGGTAGCGCAGCGCCGTCAGCAGGTCCGGGCCGCCGACCGCGGTCTCGATCGCCGACAGCACCGTCGCCGGGGCCAGGCCCGCGTTCTCCTTGCCCTCGAGCAGCCGCGACAACGAGAACACCTTGGTGCGCTGGGCGCGGGCCGCGAACGGATCCTGCGCCGGCGGCAGCGCGCGCGCGGTGATCGCGAACACCGCCTCGCCCTCGCCGCGGGTCTCCTTGACCCGGATCTCGAGGTGGCTCTCGGCGACCGCACACGCGCTCTGCAGCACCTGCGACAGGCCGGCGCCGCGCAGTTCCAGCGCCGGCAGCACCGCATCGGCGGCGGCGGCGGCGACCATCACGTTCGCCTTCGGCTCCAGCTGCCGCAGCATGGCGACGAACTCGCCCAAGGTGCCACCCGGGAACTTCAGCGTCACCACGACCGGCGGGCGCCCGGCCGGTTGGTTCTGCTTCGGGCGATCCGGCTGGCTGATCGGGTTGGTTTCGGGCGGCGGTGGCGGCGGCGGCTCGACCACCTCGGGTTCCTGGGCGAGCAGCGGCAGGCAGAACAAACACGACAGGAGCAACGTGCGCATCGGTATTGGTCGCGAAGGAGGAACGGCAACAGACAACAGACGCCGCCGTGGCGGCGAACCGTCGCCGGCAGCAGAAAAATGTCGATGCCTGCAGCGTCAGGGCCTGCAGCGTCAGGACCGGCCGACCAACACGCCGAGCAGCGCGACCAGGCTCAATACGTCGAGCCGGTTGTGTTCGAGCACCCGGTCGACCGGCCCGGTGGCATCGCGGATCCACGACAGGAACGCCGCCGGCGCCTCGCTGCCGGGCAGGTCGTCGCGCCGGTGCAGGCCGAGCAGCCGCTGTTCGACGGTGTGCAGCCGGGTGTCCGGCCATTCCTTGCCGTAGCGGCGGCGCACCACGTGGTAGAGGTCGAGGTGCAACGGCGTCAGCACCGGCGCCCGGATCTTGTGCACCGCCAACCGGGCGGCGATGCGGTGCCGGTCGAAGCTCTTGCCGACGAACGTGACCGGCACCGGGAACTCCGCGAGCCGCGCCGCCACGTGGTGCAGCATCGCCGGCTCCTCGCCGAAGTCGCGCAGGAACAGCTGCTCGACCACCAGCTCGTCACCGCGCACGAAGCCGAGCCCGTACGCGAACACGACCGTGCCGGCCCCACCCGCGAGCCCGGTGGTCTCGGTGTCGAGGAACAAGCACTGCTCCGGGCGCAGCGTCGCGAAGCCCGGCTCCTTGGCCAGCAGCGCCAACCGTTCGCCGTCGAGCGCGCGCATCATGCCGAGCGGCACCGTGCCGTGCACCGCCGCCAGCGGATAGCGCAGTTCGCGCCGCCACAACGGGCCGTGCGGGGTCACGTCCTCGCATGCCGGCGGGAGCGCCACGCGCGGCCGCGGCGCGGCCAGGAACTGCTGCTGCCGCCGCAGCAGGAACTCGCGCATCGGCAGCCGCGGTTCCGCGTCCGACGCGGCGGGCGGCGGCGCAGCCTCGCGCGCGACCTCGGGCGCCGGCACCCGGAACGCGCGGCGCAGCTTGTCACGATCCGGTGCGACCATCGGCCTCCAGGCTGGGTGGCTCCGCTTCGGTCGCGCGGCCGGCGAGCGCCAACGGCGCCTCGTCGAGCATCGCGCGCAGGATCGTCACGGCCACGGTCTTGCTGCGCGCGCCGAGGCTCGCCTGCGGTCCGGTGCAGCTCGGACAACCGCTGCGGCAACTGCAGCGCTGCACCAGCGCCAGCGCCGCGGCGAGGATCTCGCGATGCACGTGGAAGATGCGTTCGGCGAGACCGACGCCGTTCGGGATGCGGTCGTAGAGGATCAAGGTCGGGGCCTGGAAGTGCGGTTGCAGCGCTTCGGCGAGCACCTTGACGTCGCCCGGGTCGACGCGCACGAACAGCGGCACCAGACCCTGCAGCAGTTCGCCGACTCCCTGCAGACAGCTCGCTTCGCCGCCCTTCTGCAGCCCCAGCCGCGCCACCAGTTCGGGCCGCAGCACCAGCGCGCACGCCTCGGTCTCGAACTCCTCGGGCGGCAGATGGATCTCGCCGATGCCGACGTTCTCGCGGCTGTAGAACTTGATCTTCTTGAACGCCTTCGCGAGCGTGCTGACGTGCACCTCGCCGCGGTGCGCGGTGTAGGCCGCTCGCTCCTCCCGGGCGTCGAGGTGCAGGATCTTGACCTCGGTCTCGGTATCCGCCTCGGTGTAGAAGTCGGAGTCGATGCGGCGCACGAACGCGCGGCGGTCGGCGTAGTCGAAGCGCTCGACCAGCCAGGTGTCGCCCTGGTGGCCGTAGATCGCGCCCTGGTAGACCTCGGTGATCGCCGACGGCCGGTCGATCTCGGCCAGGATCGTCTTCGACTCGACGTCCTGGATCGTCACGTTGTCCATGTCGGCGGCGGTCAGCGACACGCCCTCGGCCGGATAGGTGCGATCGGCGTAGTGATAGCGGCCGCTCTGGTGCACCAGCACGCCGAGATCGTGGCACAGGAACTCGAGCACCTCCTTGGTGTTCGGCGCCTGCCCGAACGACTCGCCGTCGTCGAACGGCAGCTCGAACGCCGAGCAGCGCACGTGATTGCACAGGATGATCGCGTTGTCCGGGTCGATGCTGACCGCGTCGCGCGGCGCGTCGAACAGATAGCCCGGGTTCTGCATCAGGTACTGGTCCATCGCCGCACTGCGGGCGACGAACACGCAGGCGCTCTCCTGGGTGCGGCGACCGACGCGGCCGGCGCGCTGGAACGTGCTCGACACCGTGCCCGGGTAACCGACCAGCACGCAGACGTCGAGGCTGCCGATGTCGACGCCGAGCTCGAGGGCGTTGGTCGACACCACGGTGCGGATGGTGCCCTGGCGCAGCCCCTTCTCGATCGAACGCCGCAGGTTCGGCAGGTAGCCGCCGCGGTAGCCGGCCACGCGTTCCTGGTCGATCTGCCGCGCCCGGGCGTCGTCGCGCAGGTACTTCAACAGCACCTCGGTCTGGTTGCGCGAGCGCGCGAAGAAGATCGACTGCAGCTCGCTCTGCAGCAGCAGACCACCGAGCTGGCGCGCCGCTTCGCTGGCCGGCACCCGCAGCCCCGACACCGCCGACACGACCTTCGGATTCAGGAACAGGAAGTGCTTGCGGCCGCGCGGGCTGCCGTCGCGATCGACGACCTGCACCGGCTGCTCGAACAAGCGCTTGCCGTGTTCGCCGGCGTTGCTGATCGTCGCCGACGCACCGCAGAAGACCGGGTTGCTGCCGTAGTGGCGGCAGATGCGCTGCAGCCGCCGCAGCACGTTGGCGACGTGGCTGCCGTAGATGCCCGACAGTGTGTGCAGTTCGTCGACGACGACGTAGCGCAGGCCGGTGAACAGGCCCTGCCACTTGGTGTGATTGGGCAGGATGCCCTGGTGCAGCATGTGTGGATTGGTCAGCACCATGACGCCGTGTTCGCGCAGCGCCTGACGGACCTGCGGCGGGGTGTCGCCGTCGTAGACCGCGACGGTGAGATCCTGGCGCCCGGTGTCCTGCAGCAACCGTTCGAGGTCGGCCATCTGGTCGCGCGCCAGCGCCTTGGTCGGGTACAGGTAGAGCGCGCGCGCATCGAGGCCATCGCGCAGCACCGCATCGAGCACCGGCAGGTGGTAAGCCAACGACTTGCCGGACGCGGTCGAGGTCGCGATCACGGCGTGCTTGCCGTCGTGCAGCAGGTCGGCGCACTCGCGCTGGTGGCTGTAGAGCTCGAGGATGCCGCGGCGGGCCATCGCCTCGACCAACGCGGGATGCAGCCAGTCGGGGAACGCACACATCGCCGCCGGCCGCGCCGCCTGGGTGTGGATCGCGTCGAGCGTGCCGGGGTTGTCGTCGCTGCCGCTGCGCAGCTGCCGCACGAACTCGCTCAGGTCCATGGCCTGACCTCACGCTGGAAACCGCCCATGCCGAGGACGGTAGCAGAGACCCGAACGAAAGCCAAACCGGCTACGGATCGACGCGCCCGGCCAGCTGCTGCACGAAGGCTGCGTGCGCGGGGCCGATGGCGTGCCGTTCGACCGCGGTGGCCAACGCGACGAGGTCGTCGCGCAGCAGCGCCGCGAAGTCCAGCGCGAGCCCGGGGAACACGCGGCTGTGCAGCACACCGTGCTGGTCCGGCGCGAGCCGCTCGTAGCGACCGTCGACCAGTTCGAACCAATCGACGGCCGCGTCGTCGACGCGCAGCACCAGATACTCGCGCACGCCGCTGCGGCGATACACCGCGAGCTTCTGGTGCAGGTCGTAGCTGACCGAACTCGCCGCCACTTCGATGACCAGCTCGGGTGCGCCTTCGAGGTAGTCGTCGGCGGCGATCCGCGAGCTGCCGCCAGCTCGCTCCGGCAACCGCAGCAGCAGATCCGGCTGCACCTCGTTGTCGAGGTCGAGCCGCAGCGTCGTGTTGGCACCGGATTCGACCCCTGGCGTGCGCCTGACGTAGAAGGCGACCCAGGCGGCCAGCAGCCAATCCGGTTGGCCGTGATGAAGATAGCGAACCGGGGATCCCATGTAGACCACTCCTTCGATGAGTTCGGCCTTCTTCAGATGGGGCATCGACCGGTAGCGCCGCTCGAACTCGGCGCGCGTCAGCACGTCGCCGGCA
>JALORC010000216.1 GCA_025459175.1 Planctomycetota bacterium
CAGATCGACGCCGCGTTCCTCGAGCAGCTTCAGCTCGACCAGCACCGGCGAGTCGGGGCCGACCAGCTTGACGCCGGCGTTGTAGAGCAGGATCGCGCGGAACTCCGGCAGCGCGATCGACTTCTTCAGGAAGGTGCCGAGGATCTTCTGCCCCAGCGCGCGGTCGCCGTGGCCCATCTGGTCCTGGTTCAGCACGACGACCGTGTCCATGCGCGCATCGTGACCAGCCGGCCGCGAGGATGCCAGTTCGAGCCTTCGCCGGGCGCAGGCTACCGATCGGCGGGGCGGTTCCGTAACCTGTCCGGCTTCTCACCACCTGCATGAACGTACTCGTCATCGGCCAAGGCGGCCGCGAACACGCCCTCTGTTGGAAGCTCCGCCAGTCGCCGCTGCTGAAACGGCTGTACTGCGCGCCGGGCAACCCCGGCACCAAGCCGCTGGCCGAACCGGTCGACATCGAGGCCACCGACCTGCAGGGGCTGGTCCGGTTCGCCGTCGACCAGAAGATCGATCTGACCGTGGTGGGCCCCGAGGCGCCGCTGTGCGCGGGCATCGTCGACGTGTTCGCGCAGCACAAGAAGCTGTGCTTCGGGCCGAACAAGGCCGCCGCCGAGATCGAGGGCAGCAAGGCGTTCGCGCGCGAGCTGTGCCGGCGGCATCGCATCCCCGGGCCGGGCTTCTGGATCTACGAGGACGTCGCCCAGGCGCGCAGCTTCCTCGACAACCGCCCCGATGGTCCGATCGTCGTCAAGGCGTCGGGGCTGGCGGCCGGCAAAGGCGTGACCGTGTGCAAGAACAACGCCGAGGCCCAGGTCGCGGTCGCCGAGTGCCTGGAGCGGCGGCGGTTCGGCGACGCCGGCAACCAGGTCGTGTTCGAGGAGTTCCTCGAGGGCCAGGAGGTGTCGCTGATCACGCTGACCGACGGCCGCACGATCGTGCCGTTCGATCCGGCCCGCGACCACAAGGCGGTCGGCGACGGCGACAAGGGCCCGAACACGGGCGGCATGGGCGTCATCACGCCGGTCGGGGTGCTGCCGCGCATCGCCACGCAGATCGAGAGCCAGATCGTGTTCCCGACCGTGCACGCGATGAACCGTGAGAACCGCCGCTACCAGGGGTTCCTCTACACCGGCCTGATGCTGACGCCGCAGGGGCCGCGCGTGCTCGAGTACAACTGCCGGCTCGGCGATCCGGAGACCCAGCCGCTGCTGATGCGGTTGCAGAGCGATCTGCTGCCGCTGCTGCTGGCCGCCGCCGAGGGCAAGCTCGAGGAGCAGCAGGCGCCGGTGTGGGACAAGCGCGTCGCCGTCTGTGTCGTCGCCTGCAGCGAGGGCTACCCAGGTGACTACAAAAAGGGTGTGCCGATCTTCGGCATCGACCGCGTGCAGCAGGGGCCGGACCTGCAGGTGTTCCACGCCGGCACCAGCCAGCGGCTCGGCGGCGACCTGCTGACCGCGGGCGGCCGGGTGTTGGCGGTGACCGCGCTCGGCGTCGACGCGGCGGCGGCCCGCGCCAAGGCCTACGCGGCGCTGCAGCAGATCGAGTTCGCCGGCATGCACTACCGGCGCGACATCGGGTTGCGGGCGTGAGACCGCGGGGTCGGAACGCTATCCTCGCCGCCGCGTGAAGCTCGATCAGGAACTCGGCATCGTCGAGGCGCAACTGCGCCGCACAGGCTTCCGCTGGACCAACCAGCGTTCGCTGATCGTGCGCACCGCGCTCGGCAGCCACGAGCACTTCACCGCCGAGGAGCTGCTCGAGCTGTGCCGGCGCAGCGACCCGAAGGTGTCGCGTGCCACCGTCTACCGGACGCTGGCGGTGCTCGAGCAAGCCGGCTTCGTGGAGGGCCTCGACACCGGCGACGGCGGCCGCCGCTTCGAGCACGTGCTCGGCCACGAGCACCACGACCACATGGTGTGCCGCCTGTGCGCGTCGATCTTCGAGTTCCGCGACGACGAGCTCGAGCGTCGGCAGGAAGCGGCCGCGAAGAAGCTCGGGTTCCGCATCGAGCGGCACAGCCTGCGCATCCACGGGCTCTGCCGCGATTGCCAGCGCGCGGGCAAGGACCGCTGATGCCGGTGCGCGAACGCGTGTTGCTGGTCGACGACGAACGCGACCTGTGCGAGTCGAACGCGTACTTCCTCAGTCGCGCCGGCTTCGAGACCCGCTGGGCCACCTCGGTCGCCGACGCGCTGGCGCTGCTCGCGCAGGAGCCGTTCGCGGTGGTGGTCAGCGACGTGCGCATGCCGCGGCAGAGCGGCATGGAACTGCTGGCGGCGATCAAGCAGCTCGATCCCGACGTCGAGGTGCTGCTGCTGACCGGCTATCCGGACCTGAAGGCGGCGGTGGCGGCGATCAAGCTCGGGGCGTTCGACTATCTCGCCAAGCCGTTCGCCGAGAAGGACCTGGTCGAGCGGGTCGAGAAGGCGATGGCGCACCGCCAGGTCAAGGAACACAACGAGGGCCTGCGCGAACGGCTGCGCTCGGGGCCCTCGGGGCGGGCGCTGGTCTACGTGTCGACCGCGTTCGGCGACCAGCTGGCGATGTTGGAACGCGCGGCCCGCACCGACGCCTCGGTGCTGCTGCTCGGCGAGAGCGGCACCGGCAAGGAACTGCTGGCGCACCACCTGCACGATGCCAGCGCGCGCGCCGACAAGCCGTTCGTGCCGGTCGATTGCGCGTCGATCCCGACCGAACTGTTCGAGAGCGAGCTGTTCGGCCACGAGAAGGGCGCGTTCACCGGCGCGCTGCGGCACAAGCTCGGCCTGTTCCAGGTCGCCGACGGCGGCACGCTGTTCCTCGACGAACTCGGCGAACTGCCGCTGCCGTTCCAGCCGAAGCTGCTGCGCGCGATCCAGGAGCGGTCGATCCGCCCGGTCGGCAGCAACGAGCAGCGCGGCATCGACGTGCGCATCGTCGCGGCGACCAACCGCAACCTGCAGAAGGAGGTCGAGGAGGGTCGGTTCCGCGCCGACCTGTTCTACCGGCTCGACGTGGTGCGCATCGCGGTGCCGCCGCTGCGCGACCGGCGCGAGGACATCGACGTGCTGGTGCAGCACTTCCTGCGCCGCTTCGGGGCGCCGGTCGGCATCGATCGCATCGAGGCGCCGGCGCTGGCGTTGCTGCGCGGCCACGGCTGGCCCGGCAACGTGCGACAGCTGCGCAACGCGATCGAGCGCGCCTGTGCGCTCGGTCAGGCGCCGGAGCTGCGGCTCGCCGATCTGCCGCCGGATCTGCGCGGCGAGGAGCTGCCGCTGCTCGGTGGTGGGGGCGATCCGCTGGCCGGCACCTTCCAGGAGGTGAAGGCCCGGGCGATCGCCGAGCTCGAGAGTGTCTACCTCGAGAGCCTGCTGAAGAAGCACAAGGGCAACGTCACGCACTGCAGCGAGGAGGCCGGCATGGCGCGCAGCGCGTTCCAGAAGCTGATGCAGAAGTACGGCATCCGCAGCGCCGACTTCCGCGGCTGAGCGATCGCTCGCGGCCGGTCAGCCGCGCTTGGGGGTGCTCTCGCCGAGCAGCACGTTCGGCTTGCGCTGCGGCTGCATGCCGGTGAGGTGCTTCTGCGCGCCTTGCCGCACGTGCGCGACCGCGGTGGCGACGTCGTCGGTGACCAGGATGCGGTCGATGTCGACCTGGTCGATGGTGCCCTGCTGCACCATCGAGGTCTTCAGGAACTCCAGCATCGGGCGCCAGTAGTCGACGCCCATCAGCACCAGCGGGAAGTCCTCGATCTTGCGGGTCTGGATCAGCGTCGCCGCCTCGAACAGCTCGTCCATCGTCCCGAAGCCGCCGGGCATCACGACGAAGGCGTAGCTGTATTTGACCAGCATCACCTTGCGCACGAAGAAGTAGCGGAACTCGACGAAGCGATCGAGGTAGGGGTTGTGCTTCTGCTCGTGCGGCAGCGTGATGTTGCAGCCGACGCTGAGCCCGCCGGCGTCGCGGGCGCCGCGGTTGGCCGCTTCCATGATGCCGGGCCCGCCGCCGGTCATGATCGTGAAGCCCTCGCGCGCCAGCGCCGCGCTGACGTCGCGAGCGAGCTGGTACCAGCGGTTGTCCTCGCGGAACCGCGCCGAGCCGAACACCGTCACGCACGGCGGCAGGAAGTGCAGCGCGCGGAAGCCCTTGATGAACTCGCCGAAGATGCGGAACGCGCGCCACAGCTCGCGCCAGCGGCTGCGTGGACCGGCCAGGAACTTGCGTTCGCCGGCGTCGCGGGACGACTTGCCCCAGTCGGAGCGGCGGTCTCGTTCGTCGAAGTTCATGCGGATGGAGGGTGCGGACGGGGGCGCCGATCAGGCCTCGGCGCGAGCGACCTGGATCATCTCGCGGAACACCACCATGCCGTCGCCGTCCTCGGGCAGGGCACCGCGTTCGAGCTGCGTGCGACGCCAGTCCGGCATGTGGGTCGGCAGGTAGCTGCGGTCGGGATGCGGCATCACGCCGAGCACGCGCCCGGTGCGGTCGGTGAGGCCGGCGAAGCCGAGCGGGGCGCCGTTCGGGTTGTGTGGGTAGCGCTCGGTCGGCTGGCCCTGGTCGTCGACGTAGAGCAGCGTCGCGTAGCCCTCGTCGAGCAGCAGCCGCTGCAGCGCCGGATCGCGCGCGACCAGACGGCCCTC
>JALORC010000217.1 GCA_025459175.1 Planctomycetota bacterium
TCTACTCGCTCGGCGTGATGCTGTACGAGCTGCTGTGCGGCAAGATGCCGTTCACCGGCGACAGCGAGTGGGAGGTGCTGAAGAAGCACGAGACGGCGCAGCCGGAGCTGCCGCGCCACCTGTCGCCGCGCGAGGTCGCGGTGCTGCAGCGCTGCCTGCAGAAGGACCCGGCGGCGCGCTATCAAGACGTGCACGATCTGATCGCGGCGCTCGGTGGTGGGGCGCGAGCGGCAGCCAGCCCGGCGCCGGCGGCGCCGCCGCCGGTCCCCGCGGTGCCCGCTCGCCTCGCCGCGACCGTGCTGCCCGACTGCGTGGTGCCACCGTTGCCGACCTCGCGCGTGCCGATTCCGCCGCCGCTGCCGAAGTCGGCCGGTGCCGCGGCGCCACGGCGCGAACGGCGGGCAAGGCGCAGCGCCGTGCTGCCGGCGCTGTTGTTGACCGGGCTGTGCGTCGTGCTGTTCCTGGTCGTGTTCACCCCGACGTCGATGTCGCCGGCGCCGACTCCGCGCATCTACTCGCTGGTCGATGCGCCAGCTGTGCATCCGGTCGATGCCACCGCGACGCGGTCCGGCCAGGGGCAGGTCGCCGATCCGGTGCGGCGCGTGTCCCAGCAGGTCGACCAGCTCGTGCAGGGGGTGCTGCGCACGGCGCGCAGCGCCGCGCAGCGCGAGCGCCGGATCACGCTGCGCGAGTTCGATCCGCAGCAGTTCGGCGCCCCCGCCGACCAGTCGGAGTGCCAGGAGCGCGTCGACAAGCTGGCCAAGGCCGGCCAGTACGGGAAGAGCCAGGCAGCGAAGCTGGCCCAGCTCGGTCGGCCGGTGCTGCTGGCCGCGGTCGAGAGCCTGCAGGAACTCGACTACGACGAAGAACGCGATCGCCGGCGCGCCACCAACCTGCAGCGCCTGCTGGCGCAGATGACCACGCTCGACGACCTCGTCGTCGACGTCGAGGAAGCGGCGGTTTGTGAGGGCGACATCTGCCGGTTCCATGTGATCGCCGACGGCTGGCGCCAGTTCGCCGAACGGTTCGCCGCCTCCGACGCCGCGTTCGGGCAGCTGCTGGCCGCGCGTGGGCTCGGGCCGGAGAGCGATCGTTGAACGACGCGTGGTCGCTCGCGGACTTCGTGTTCGTGCACGCGGCGGCGCTCGAACGGCCCCGGCTCGCCGGTGCGGTGTGCCATCGGCTCGGCGTCGGCAAGGTCGCCGCGGCGATGGCGCTGACGGCGCGGTTGCACGAGGGGCCGAGGCCCCGCGCGGTGCTGTTGTGCGGCGTCGCCGGTGCCTATCCGGCGCGCCACCGCCGCACGCCGCCGCCGCTCGGCCTCGCCTCGGTCGGCATCGTCGGCAGCGACCTGCTCGCCGACGAAGGTGTGGCGACACCGGAGGGCTTCCTCGATCTCGGTCGCAGCGAGCCGGGGCCGGCGCTGGTCGACGTCGGGCCGTTCGCAGCCGCGCCGGAACTGGTGCAGTTCGCGGCGCAGCGGCTCGCGGTGCCGATCGTGCGCGGGGCGACGGTCAGCACCTGCAGTGGCGTCGACGCACTCTCGGCGGCGCGGTACGCGCACACCGCGGCCGACATCGAGACGATGGAAGGGGCGGCGGTCGCCGCCGTCTGCCAGCGGTTCGGGATACCGCTGCTGCAGCTGCGTGCAATCAGCAACTGGACCGGCGATCGTGAGCGCGGCGAGTGGGACCTCGCGGCAGCGATGGCGGCGCTGCAGGCGGCGCTCGTTCGGTTGTTCCCGGCGGGCTGATGCGAAGGCCCGCGGTCAGAACGAGAAGCCGAGGCTGAAGTAGGCGCGCACGTCCCGTTCGCCGTCGAGCTGCCAGGCGATGCCGAAGCCGGGGCTGACGACGCCGTCGAAGAACTCGGCGTTGGCGAACACCTCGGCGCCGACGCTCTTGAACCAGTCGTCGTAGCGACCGCCGCCGAGCCGCTGGTCGTCGATCTGCGCCGCATCGCCGAACAGCTCGAGCACCAGCTGCCGGCCGCGGAACGGCGTGGTGCCGCCGCCGGCGAACGGCCGCCACAGCGGCAGCCGCCACGCGACGCTGGCGCCGAGCAGATGGCGGCCGGTGGCGACCGCTTCGTTCAGGTAGCCGCGCGGCAGGCCGGTGGTGAGGCCGCCGCCGATGCTGAAGTTGCCCTGCAGCGTGTCGTCGCCGTCGGACCAGCCGAGCTGGCCGCGCACGACCAGCTGGTGGCCCGCCTGCGGCAGCACGCTCCACGTGTAGCCGAAGTCGGCGAGCGCGCGGTTGCGTTCGAGTTCGCCCCACAGCCCGCTGTGGCGATAGCTGCCGCGCACGAACAGGCCGTCCTCGCGCGTGTAGCTGGTCGGGTACGCGATCGAACCGTCGTAGCCGATCGTCAGCTCGACGTAGCCGTCGGTGTCACGGAACGGCGCCTTCACGTAGCTGCCGCCCGCGTAGTCGCGCGCGCTGTCGTTGACCTCGTCGTGGTGTTCGCTGCCGACGGCGCCATACAGCAGGAACTGCCGCTCGAGGCCGAACAGGCCGCGGCCCAGGCGCAGCTCGCCGCCGGCCACCGTCTCGGTGTAGTCCAGGCGCTCCGCGCCGCGCTGCACCGTCTCGGCGAACGTCAGCTCGCTGCGGCCACCGCGCACACCGATCTCGATCACCTCGGCGAGGTAGCTGTAGTCGACGAACGCGACCGGCTCGGCTTCGTTGAGCCCGACGCCGGCGCCGGCCTGCACCACGTGCGTGAACAGCGGGTCGCTGAGCAGGCCGTAGACGCCGTAGCCACCGGTCGGCACCGCGAACGTGGTCGGCGCCCAGAAGCGCGGACGCACCTCGGCGAGGCCTCGGTACGGTTCGATCGCCAGCGCCTCGGCGGCGCCGGCCGGCAGCGGCGGCAGCGGGGTCGCGGGTTTGGCCGCGGGGCTGGCCCCAGCCCGCGGCCGCGACGTCGGCGCCGGCCACGCGAGTTCGATCCCAGGCACGCTCGGCGCGTAGCTGGCCGCGTCGTTCGTCAGCGTCGCCACGAACGGACCGCGCGCGTCGTGGTCGACGAGGGCCAGCTGCGTGCCGTCGGGCGACGGCACGCATGCGATCACCGCGCCGAGCGTGTTGGTGACCGGCCGCACGCGCGGGCCCTCCGGCAGGAGGTCGAGTCGCCAGGCGTTGGCGGTGCCGGTGTGATCGGCGCACACATACAACGACGCGCCGTCGGCCGCCCAGCACGGATGCAGCAGGCGGCCGCGCACCTGCCACAGCACGGTGCGCACGTTCGCATCGCGCCGCGAGCCGAGCACCAGCCGCGAGCCGTCGCGATCGGTCTCGACCCACACCAGCTCGCCGTCGTGGCCCGGGCGCAGCGCCGGTGTCCACGGCTTGCCGACGGTCGGCAGCACGGCGCCCGCATCGAGTTCGCCATCGCGCAGCGTGAACGCGACGAGCTCCTGACCGCCGCCGTCCTGCAGGCGCACCGCGACCACGCTGCGTTCGCCGTGCTGCAGCGCCCCGGCATCCGGCTGCAGCAGGCGCCAGCCGACCGTGCTGCCGGCGATCACCAGGCGCTGCAGGCGGCGCCAGTTCAGTTCGTCGTGGGCGAGTTCGCCGTCGGGCAGTGCGCGCACGCTGGCCAGCGCCCAGCTCGGTTCGCCGCTGCTCGTCAGCGTGTCGTCGGGCTGCAGCGTGTGCAGCCGCGCGCGGTCCTGCGCCGGTTTGGCGGCGAACACCAGCGAGCCGTCGGCGCGCCACGCCGGTGCACCGACCTGCATGTCGAGCGGCGTGCGGCGGCGCAGCGTCGTGACCGGGGCGCTGCGCAGCACCGCGAGCTGGCGTTCCTGTTCGGCCAGCAGGTCCTGCCGCGCCTGCCACAGCAGCGTGTGGTGCGCATCGCCGACCACGCCGCGCGCGCCGCGATCGAACACGAACGGCTGCATCAGCGCCTGCGCATCGAGGAACTTCCAGACCGATGCGCGTTCGCCGAACGCGCCGGCGAGCCAGCGCGTGTAGGCGGCACCGTAGCTGTAGGCGCGGGTCCCGAACGGCCATTCGTGCCAGGTGATGCGCCAGTCGGCCGCGTCGGGGATCGCGCCGGCCAGCGCATCGAGCCGCCACTGCAGATGCGTCATCGGATCGCGACCGCGGCCGCGCCACACGCTCGCTGGATCGGCGTACTCGGTCTCGGCCCAGATCGCGGTGCCCTCGTGCCAGAACCGCGGCATGGTCTGGTGCGGCGGCGTCGACAGGTACCACAGCACCATGCTGAGCAGGTCGTTCGGCAGCACGCGACCGAACACCCTTTCGAGCCCGCGACGGAAGCCGCGGTTGCGGTCGTTGCCGAGCTGGTGCGCGAACTCGTGGATCAGCGTGCGTTCGACGTCGAGGCCGCCGGCGAAGATCGTCGACGGGCCGAGCGCGGGTGCGAGCTGCACCTGCACCAGCGGGAACGGCACCACGAACGAGTAGCCGTTGTGCTGGTCCTCGAAGTCGTAGAACAGCACGCGCAGCCGGTCGCTCGGGGTGACACCGGCGTCGCGCATCATGTGCGCGTAGATCTGGTCGGCGCGGGCGACCAGCGGCCGCAGCCGTTCGGCCTGCGCGGCGGGCACGTAGGCGCGCAGGTGCTCGGCGTCGATCGTGGCGATGCGTTC
>JALORC010000044.1 GCA_025459175.1 Planctomycetota bacterium
GACCCGAATCAGCGATTGCCACGACGCCGCAACGCGGGAATCACCAACAGCGAAGCTCACGCAATCAGCCCCGCTGCGTCGTCACTTCTGGTCGGCTCGACCACAGGGCGACCCGAATCAGCGATTGCCACGACGCCGCAACGCGGGAATCACCAACCGCGAAGCTCACGCAATCAGCCCCGCTGCGTCGTCACTTCTGGTCGGCTCGACCACAGGGCGACCCGAATCAGCGATTACCACGACGCCGCAACGCGGGAATCACCAACCGCGAAGCTCACGCAATCAGCCCCGCTGCGTCGTCACTTCTGGTCGGCTCGACCACAGGGCGACCGTAGCGACGACGCCCAGAAATCTGCCAACCTCGTCGGCGTTTTTCCGGTAAATTCGCCGACGATGTTTACACGTCGGCTGCCCCCTCCCGAGGCTTCGTTCTTCCTGCTCGGCGCCCGTGGCACCGGCAAGACGACGTGGATCCAGGAGCACTTCGGCGAGGCGTTCCACTACGACCTGTTGCTGACCAACGAGAGCCTGCGCCTGTCCCGGAACCCGTCCCTGTTCCGCCAGGAGTGCCTCGCACAGCCCGACGGCGCCTGGATCGTCGTCGACGAGATCCAGCGCGTACCGGCCCTGCTCGACGAGGTGCAGCACCTGATGGCCAGGAAGAAGCAGCGCTTCGTGCTGTCCGGTTCGAGCGCCAGGAAACTGCGTCGCAGCGGCGCGAACCTGCTCGCCGGGCGGGCCGAGGTGCGATCGATGTTCCCCCTCGTTTCGAGCGAGATCGGGGACCGGCGCCCACTCGACGAGGTACTGACCAACGGCATGCTGCCCCTGGCGGTCACCGGCGCACGACCCGCGGCGTTCCTCAAGTCGTACTGCGACGTCTATCTTCGCGAAGAGGTACAGGCCGAAGCGCTGGTCCGACAGATCGGCCCCTTCGCCCGCTTTCTCGAAGTGGCTACCCGCGCCAATGGCCAGACGATCAACGTCGCCGGTATCGCCCGAGATGCCGGGATCGCCCGGCAAACGACGCAGGAGTTCTTCCAGATCCTCGTCGACACCCTGCTCGCCCACTGGCTGCCGCCGTGGAAGCTGAAGAAGGCGATCAAGCAGGTCGCGCACCCGAAGTTCTTCCTGTTCGACAGCGCCGTGGCCCGCCACCTGGCAGGCAATGCCCACCTGCCGCTCCAGGCCGAGGAACGCGGCTTCCTGCTGGAGACCATGCTGCTGCACGAGCTGCGCGCCTGGCTGCACTACCACGATCGCGAGGACCCGCTCGCCTACTGGAAGACCCATGACGGTGCGGAAGTCGACTTCGTCATCGAGACCGCGAAGGGACTCGTCGCCATCGAGGCCAAATCGGCCAAGCACTGGGACAACCGGTGGAACCGCGGCATCGACGCTCTGCGGGAGCGCCTGCCGAAGGGTGTGCGCGCCGCCTACGGCGTGTTCGACGGCGAACGCCCGCTGCATCAGGAAGGGATCCTGGTGCTGCCTTGGCGCCAGTTCCTGACCCGGCTCTGGGACGGCGACCTGCTCGGTTGACGTCGCGGGCAACCCTTGCGACCAACGGCGGGATCACGGCGCCCCGCCGAAATCCTGGCCCCACCGCCCGCGACCTCGCGCATGAGCAGACAGCCCCTTCCGGGCCCCACCGCCATGCCGAACGCCGCACCGCTCGCCACCCTCGCCGTCTGCCTGCTCACCACCGCACCGACCCTCGCCCAGTGCACCCAGTGGACGCCGGTCGGCGCCGGCACCAACAACACCGTGCTGGCCGTGCGCGCGATGGCGAACGGCGACCTCGTCGTCGGCGGCGTGTTCACCGCGGCCGGTGGCTCGCCGGCCAGCCGCATCGCCCGCTGGAACGGCACCGCATGGTCGGCACTGGGCAGCGGCCTGAATGCGAGCGTGCGTTCGCTGACCGAGCTGCCGAACGGCGACCTGATCGCTGCCGGGGACTTCACCACGGCCGGTGGCGTCGCCGCCAACCGCATCGCGCGCTGGGACGGCAGCGCCTGGCACGCACTCGGCAGCGGCGTGTCGTCGCCGAGCAATCCGTCGGGCCTCTACGCGGTGACCACGATGGGCAACGGCGACGTGGTCGCCGGCGGCTTCTTCCAGCAGGCCGGTGGCGCCCCGGCCAACGCGATTGCGCGCTGGAACGGCAGCACGTGGTCGCCACTCGGCAGCGGCATCCTCGCCACCGTGTTCTGCCTGTTGCCGTTGCCGAACGGCGACCTGCTCGCCGGCGGTAACTTCACGACCGCGGGCGGCACCGCCGCCAACCGCACCGCGCGCTGGAACGGCACCACGTGGTCGTCGTTCGGTTCCGGCCTGACCGGCTTCCGCGTCGACTCGGTCGCGCTGCTGCAGAACGGGGACATCGTCGCCGGCGGCGCGTTCACCGCCGCTGGCGGCCTGCCCGCGAACAACATCGCGCGCTGGAACGGCACCGCATGGTCGCCGCTGGGCAGCGGCATGAATGGCGCCGTTCGCGCCATGGCGACGATGCCGAACGGCGATCTGATCGCCGGCGGCCAGTTCACGACCGCGGGCGGCATCGCCGCCGTCGGCATGGCACGCTGGGACGGCAGCACGTGGACCAACTTGGGCTTCGGCGCCAGCAGCGAGATCTACTCACTGCACACCGCCGGCAACGGCGACCGTGTGGTCGGCGGCTTCTTCAGCAACGCCGGCGGCACCGCTGCCAGCTTCGTCGCGCGCTACCGGTCCACGTGCCCGGCCACCGCGGTCGACAGCGGTGCCGGCTGCGCCGGCTCGGCTGGCGCCAACGACTACGCGGCAGTGAGCGCACCGTGGCTCGGCACCACCTACCGTGCGCGCGGCACCGGCCTGCCGGCCATCGCGGTGGCCGCCGTCGTCGGCGGCGCTGCGACCACGTCGCTGCCGCTGGCTGCGTTGCTGCCGCCGTCGCCGGCCGCCTGCACGCTGCTGGTCGCTCCCGACTTCGTCGACCTCGCCGTGCCGACCGCCGGCAGCGTCGACACCACGATCACGATCCCGATGACTCCGACGTTGGTCGGCAGCGTGCTGCACCAGCAACTGGTGCTGATCGAACTGCACCCGCTCACCGGCGCCGTGGTCGAACACACCGCGAGCAACCGCCTCACCATCACCGTCGGTGCGTTCTGAACGCACGCGCGTCAGTCGTCGGCGGCCGGCCCCAGGCGCTGGTACAACCAGGCGCGGGCCACGTTCCATTCGCGCTTGACGGTGCGTTCCGACAGCTCGAGCGCCGCCGCGGTCTCCGCCACCGACAGCCCGGCGAAGTAGCGCAGCTGCACGATCTGCGCCATGCGCGGATCGAGCGCTTCGAGCGCCTGCAGCGCTTCGTCGAGCGCGAGCAGGTCGACCGGCGGCAACGGCATCGTGCCGGCCAGCAGTTCGAGAGCTTCGACCTCTTCGCGCTGGTGCGCACGCTTCTGGCTGTGGCGCTGGCGATGGCGATCGATCAACGCCTGGCGCATGACCCGCGCCGCCGCACCGAAGAAGTGCCGCCGGTCGGTGAAGTCGGCGCTCGACAGCCCGAGCCGCAGCCACGCCTCGTGCACCAGCCCGGTCGGCCCGGCGGTGTCGCCGGCGCGTTCGTGACGAAGGCGCGCGGCAGCGAGCTGGCGCAGTTCGCCGTAGACCGCGGCGACCAGATCCGACTCGGCCGTGGCACCGCCGGCACGGACTGCGCGCAGCAATACCGTGATGTCGTCGGGCGAAGGCGGAGCGGGCGGATGGTCGGTCATTGCCGGCGCAAGCCGAGGGCGCCATGGCAGAATCGGCCCCTGGTGCATCATTCTAGCGCATCCTGATCCGATGGACGCCACGCCGGGACTGCCGCCGACCGAACCTGCTGACCGGACCCCATGGCACCGGTTGAAGGAAATCGTCGCCGACGCGCTCGAACTGCCCGAAGGCGATCGCTCGACGTTCCTCGGCGAACGGTGCGGTGCCCTGCCGGAGCTGCGCGCCGAGGCCGAGGCGATGCTGACTGCCGCCGCGGCCGCCGCCGACTTCCTCGAACGACCAGTGCTCGAACCGGCCGCCGTGCAGCCGTTGCCGGCCGGGGAACGCTGCGGCCCGTACGTGATCGAGGCACTGGTCGGCGAAGGTGGCTTCAGCGAGGTCTATCGCGCGCGCCAGACCACGCCGATCGATCGCTGCGTGGCGCTGAAGGTGCTGAAGCCGGGCATGGACTCGCGCGCGGTGCTGGCCCGCTTCGCGCTCGAACGCCGCACGCTGGCGCGGCTCGAGCATCCCGGCATCGCCCGCATCCTGGACGCCGGCGCGACCGCGACCGGGCGGCCGTTCGTCGTCGTCGAGTTCCAGCACGGACTGCCGCTGCGCGACTACGTCGCCGCGGCGCGGCCCGGCCAGCGGCAGCGGTTGCGACTGTTCCTGCAGGTATGCGACGCCGTCGCCCACGCGCACCGACGCGGAGTCATCCACCGCGATCTGAAGCCGAGCAACGTGATGGTGACCGGCGAGGGAGAACACGCGCGCGCCGTGGTCATCGACTTCGGCATCGCCAAGGTCCTCGATGGCTCCGGCGACGATCACACGCACACCGGCCAGTTCCTCGGCACGCCGGCCTACAGCAGCCCGGAACAGCGCCATGGGGATCCCGGCGACATCGACACGCGCACCGATGTGCACGCGCTCGGCGTGGTGCTGGACGAGTTGCTGAGCGGCCAGACGCCCGCCGCCGGCCGGCCGCGGCCCTCGCCCGGCGTGCCGCGCGAACTCGGCTGGATCATCGCGATGGCGACCGCGCCGGATCGCGACCACCGCTACCCGGGTGCCGCCGAACTCGCCGCCGACGTGCAGGCCTTCCTCACGCTGCAACCACTGCGCGCCGGACCGCCGACGCTGCGCTACCGGCTCGGCACGTTCGCGCGGCGGCACCGGCTCGCGTTGTGCGCCGCCGCGGCGGTACTGCTCGCGGTGCTCGGTGGCACCACGGCCGCGGCGATCGGCTATTGGCGCGCCGAGGCCGCCCGCAGCGAAGCCGAGCTGGCGCGCGCGGAGGCAACTGCTACCGCCGACTACCTGACGCGCTTGCTGAGCGCCGCCGATCCCGGCCGCCGCGGCCGCGACGTCAAGGTGGTCGACCTGCTCGCCGCCAGCAAGTCGCTACTGACGCAGGCACAAGAACGCCCCGACGTGGCGGCGCGATTGCACCAGGTGGTCGGCCGGGCCTACGCGGCGCTCGGCGAGTATGCCGAAGCCGAACTGCATCTGCGCGCTGCCGCCGATTCGTTCGTACAGCGCCACGGCGAACTCGACCGGCGCGGCCTCGATGCCACCCTCGACGTGGCCTCGGTGCTGCACCGCAGCGGCCAGCTCGCGCTCGCCGAACCACTGCTCGACCAGCTCGAAGCGCGCGCGCGCCGCATCCCCGGCGACCACGACACGCTGTTGCGCCACCTGATCGACATGCGCGCGAAGCTCGCGTTCGATCGCGGCAACCCGGCGGCCGCCGAAGCCCCTCTGCGCGAACTGCTGGCGCTCGACAGCGCCGCCGGACGCACCGATGCCGTGATCGCCACTTCGGGCAACCTGGCCCAGGTGCTGCTCGGGCTGCGCCGCATCGACGAAGCGCGGGCGCTGGCCGTGACCGGCCGCGACCTGGCCGTTGCCAAGCACGGTCCGCACCATCCGCTGGCGCTGGCCGCCGCCCGCAAGCTCGCCGCGGTGCATCTGCAGGCCGCCGACCACGAAGCGATGGTGCGCGAGCTCACGCCGCTGCTGGCCCCGGCGCGCGAACGTCTCGGCAGCAAACACCCGGACACGCTCGGCCTGCTGCTCTACTACGCAACCGCGCTGCAACAGCTCGAACGACTCGCCGAGGCCGAGCCGCTGTTCGCCGAGCTGGTGGCGTTGCAGCAGCAACAGCTCGGTCGCCTGCATCCACAGGTGATGATGACGCTGACCAACTACGGCACGCTGCTGGTGGCCAAGGGCGATCTGGCCGCTGCCGAGCCGATCCTGCGCGATGCCTGCGAACGGCTCACCGAGGTGCGTGGCCCCGACGACGAACAGTCGCGCCTCGCACGCCACCATCTGGCGCGCGCGATCGCGGCGCAGGGCCGCCACCGCGAGATCGCCGGCGACTACGAAGCCGCGGTCGCAGCCCTGGGCCGTTCGCTCCCTGCCGCCGCGGCATCGATGGTGACGGCACGCCGCGACTGGCTGCGCCATCTGCAGGCGTTGGCCAGCGAGCAGTCGGCACACGGCGAACTCGAGGCTGCCCGGACCAGCTGGACCAAGGTCCACGACCTCGCCAACGACCTCGCCGACGAGCCGCTGCAACGGCGCGCGACGCAGGAGCTCGCCCGGCTGCAGCAGCGCTGACGACGGCGGCCGTCATGTTGTGCTTGCCCACCGGTGCCGAGGCGCCGAGCATCCCCGGCATGGCGAGCAGGAAACGCGGCGCATCCCCGAGCCGGACCAGGTCGACCCCCGCGCGCCGCGGCGCCACGCCGCCGCCGCCGAAGCGCGCGACGGAAGCCGCGGCGCAACCGAGCGACGCCGACCAACACACCCGCCTGCTCTACATCCACGGCATCGGCTGGCAGGAGCCGCTCGAGGAACTGCAGCACATGTGGGACCTGGCGCTGTTCGGCCGCGAACTCGGCGCCAACGACCCGTTCTCGCGCGCGATGGCGCGCTGGTCGGGTCTGCTGCACCCGGAGACCCGCGCCCAGGTGCTCGGCAAGCGCAGCGCCGGCGTCGACGACGGCCGCTTCGATGTCGAGCGCGTGCTGGCCGACGTCGGTGTCGACGGCGACGACGACGCCCGCGAGCTCGCCGATGGCCTGCTGGCCCGCTTCGGCGTGCGCCGCCCCGGCGGCCCCGGCAAACGCGCGCTGCCGCTGCCCGGCTTCCTGCGCAAGCCGCTCGCGCGCGTGTTCCTGAAGGCGTTCGTCGGTGACACGGCCGCCTACTTCTTCGATGCGAAGATGAAGGCGAACATCCGCGCCACGCTCGAGACGCTGCTGCCGGCCGGCGACGAAGAGGTCGTGCTGGTGTCGCACAGCATGGGCACCGTGATCGCGTTCGAGGTGCTGCACGCGCGCGCCAAGGCCGGCCGGCCGGTCAACGTGCGCCAGTTCGTCACGCTCGGCTCGCCGCTCGGCATCACCGAGGTGCAGGACTTCCTCGGCGCGCCGCTGGTCGTGCCCGAGGGCGTGCAGCAGTGGCTGAACTTCGCCGACCCGTTCGACCCGGTCGCGCTCGACAAGGGACTGGCCAACGAGTTCGAGGCGCGCCGCACCTCGGCCGGCTCGGTACGCATCGTCGATCGACTGATCGTCAACGAGCGCACCACGCGCGGCAACCCGCACGCCTCGCTCGGCTACCTCGCCGACCCGAAGGTGCGCACCGCGATCGCGCAGGCGCTGCGCATCGACGCCATGGGCCGCTTCCTGGTCGCGCGCGACGTCGCCGCCGAACTCGGCGACACCGAGCACCGGCAGCCGGTGCTGATCGAGGTGCTGCAGCCGGGCTACGACGCGTTCGGCGGGGCCAAGGTGACCAGCGACTGCGTCGAGCTGACGCTGCCGGAACGCATCGCCAAGACCGCGGCCGCGATCGAGGCGATCGTCGCCGAAGGCGGTGACGAAGCCGTCGCGGCAGCGCGTATCGATCCGTTGCGCCACTTCGTCGCCGCGCACCTGCTGCCGCACGAACTGATGGAGATCACCAAGCACCACCGCGAGCTGCTCGTCTATTCGGTGTGGAAGAGCAGCAGCAAGAAGAAGCTGGTGCGCAGCACCGCGGGCGCGCTGCAGGTCGACGCGGCGTGGAACAGCTACGCGTCCACCGGCCGCGGGGTCGCCTGGGCGGTGCTCGACACCGGCGTGCAGGGCGACCATCCCCACTTCGCGCGGCACCAGACGATCGCCGCGGTGTGGGACTGCACCAAGCAAGGCCCGCCGCAGCGCATCGAGCCGGCCAAGGCCAAGGACCAGGACGGCCACGGCACCCACGTCTGCGGCATCCTCGCCGGCGAGGAACCGGACCCGGTGCCCGACAGCAAGCCGCACCGCGGCATGGCGCCGCACGCGAAGCTGCACGTCTACAAGGTGCTCGACGACCAGGGTGCCGGTGAGGACGCGTGGATCATCAAGGCACTCGACCACATCGCCGCGCGCAACGCCGCCAGCAGTTCGCCGAGCATCCACGGCCTGAACCTGAGCCTCGGTGGGCCGTTCGACTCGACGGTGTACGGCTGCGGCTTCTCGCCGCTGTGTCAGGAACTGCGCCGGCTGTGGCGCGATGGCGTCGTGGTCGTCGTCGCCAGCGGCAACGAGGGCAAGCTCGAGATCGAGACCAGCGACGGCGAGGTCGAGCTGAACAGTCCGATGTCGATCGGCGACCCGGCCAACCTCGAGGAGTGCATCGCGGTCGGCTCCGTGCACGGCAAGCGGCCGAACCTCTACGGCGTGTCCGGGTTCTCGTCGCGCGGCCCGACCGCCGACGGCCGCATGAAGCCCGACGTGGTCGCGCCCGGCGAACGCATCGAGTCGTGCAACTCGGACTGGCGACCGCGGGGCAAGGCCGCCGCGGCCGCGGCCAGCGACAAGCTCTACCGCGCCGAGAGCGGCACCAGCATGGCGGCACCGGCGGTGTCGGGCCTGCTGGCGGCGTATCTGTCGGCGCGCGCCGAGTTCCAGGGTCGTCCGGACGAGGTCAAGGCGCGGCTGCTGCGCACCTGCACCGACCTCGGCCGCGATCGTTATCACCAGGGCCACGGCCTGCCGAACCTGATGAAGCTGCTGCTCGAGACCTGACGGGGCAACCGGCAGCCGCGCGCTGCGGCGAAGTTCCGGTTGCGCAGCGCCCCCCGCCCCCGTGACATGCTGCGATGCTCCGCGCCTACCCGCTAGTTCCCGCTCTGCTGCTGGCCGCCCTGGCCGCGCAGGACCCGCGCCCGTTGCCGCCGCTGGCCGAAGCGACGCGCATCCACGACGGCAAGACCGGCGCCGTGCGCACGTGGCCCGAACTGATCGAGGCACTCGCGGCGCACGACGTCGTGTTCCTCGGCGAGACGCACGTCGACGACACCACCCACCAGGTCGAGCTGCACGTGCTCGAGCAGCTGCTGGCGAAGAAGCAGGGCAAGGTGGTGCTGACGCTCGAGATGTTCGAGCGCGACGTGCAGCCGGTGCTCGACGACTACCTGCAGGGCCGCATCGACGAGGGCGAGTTCCTGCACAAGGCGCGGCCGTGGCAGAACTATCGCACCGCCTACCGGCCGCTGATCGAAGCCGCGAAGGCAGCGAAGATCCCGGTGGTCGCCGCCAACTTCCCCGGCACGCTGCGCCGCGCGTTCGCCGGCGGCGGTGGCAAGGCCGCGCTCGACAAGCTGTCGCCCGAGCAGCGGGCGCTGGTGCCCGCCGAGATCTTCCCCGCCAGCGCCGCCTACTGGGAACGCGTCGATCGCGCCGTGCGCGGCCACATGGGCGGCCCCGGTGGCGGCACGCCGGAGGAACGGCGCTACGAGACGCAGAACCTGTGGGACAACTCGATGGGCGACAACGTCGCGCGCGCGCGTGCGGCGCACCCCGATCACCTGGTGCTGCACGTGGCCGGCGGCTTCCATGTCGCCTACCGCGACGGGACCGTGGCGCAGTTCGTGCGCCGCAGCCCCGACAGCAAGTTCGCCGTCGTGCAGATCGCGCCGACCGCCGAGCTGCACGTGGTCCGCCCCGACCGCGACCGCGACCAGGGCGACTTCGTCGTCTACGCGCGCGGCCTCGCGCGCGACTTCAACGAGGGCAACTACGCGGTGTCGGTGCCCGCCGAACTGCGCTACCGCTTCGAGCTGCCGGAGCAGCGCCGCGACGCGGCGCCATTGCTGCTGTGGCTCGCCGATCGCACTTCGCGCACCGAGGACGCGCTCGAGCAGCTGCGGCTCGCGGTCGGCGACCGCACCGCGATCGCCGTCGTCGAAGCGCCGTTCCCCGAACTGCAGGCCGACCTCGGGCTCGGCGGACGCTGGGCGTTCGGCGACGGCTTCCGCGCCGACTACTCGCGCGTGAGCCACGGCCTCGTACGCATCGTCGAGTATCTGACCCGCCGCCACGGTCTCGACGGCGGCAAGGTCGTGATCGCCGGCCACGGCGACGGTGGTGCCGCGGTGTTGTGGACCGCGCTCTACGGCGAATGGCTGGCGAACGACTTCGTCGCGATCGACCCGACCGATCTCGGGCGGCTCGGCATGGAGGCGCTGCCGGACCTGAAGCCGGTCGCGACGGCGCTGCACCTGTACGCGCAGCGCACGGCCGCCGAGAAGCTCGAGGCAGTGGCGGCCGACTACCGCAAGGTCGGCACCACCACGACCGTGACGCCGTTGCCCGCGGGTGGCCTCGCCGCGGCGCTGCGCAGCCATCTCGGCCTGCCGCCGCTGCCGCCCACCGAGAACGCCGACGCGCCGCTGTTCCTCGTGCTCGAACACGACACGCCGCGCGCGCGGCAGTGGGCCGAGCTGCACACAGCCATCGCGCGACTGCACGGGGTGCAGGCACAGGTGGTCAACGCCGCCGAGCTGCCGAAGGACACGCCGGCCGACCAGGCCCGTTCGCTGTCGCTCGGTGAAGCCGGCTTCTCGATCGATGCGCTCGCGCAGGGCCACGGTATCCCGCTCGCCGGCGGCGCGTTCGGCGGCACCACGGTGATCGTGCTGCCCGCGGGCATCGACGCCGACGATCGCGCGAAGTGGCTCGCCCACGAACAGAACAAGGTGCTCAAGCGCCGCAACATGTTCGCCAACATCGCGATCGCCGACGAGACCGGCGACCGCGCGCTGCCGGCGGTGCTGACGAAGCTGAAGGCGATGGGGCGCTCGCGCGTGCTGATCGTGCCGGCGCTGTTCTGTGCCGAAGCGGCGCTGATGCAGCGGCTGCAGGGCTCGCTCGGCGAGGCCGCGGCCGGCATGGACGTGAACTGGCTGCCGGGGCTCGGCGCCGAGCTCGCGAAGATGCCGCTCGGCAAGTGAACATGACGCCCTCGACGATCCGCGCTCCGTGGAATCGTCGCCCAGGCTGTCGATCTTCATGCGCTCCGCACTCGCGGTCATCAGCACCTCGGCAATGATGCCGCGATGCTCCGCACCCCGGCCCTGTTGCTCCTGCTGCTGCCCGCGGCCGCGCCGCACGACGGCCCCGATCCGCTCTGGCACTGGTTGCTGACCAAGGCGATGTTGACCAAGGACGGGCTGCAGGCGCGGTTCGGCCCCGCCGCCGAGCTCGACGGCAACCCGACGATCGTCACCGACCGCCTCGGCGACACGATGTACTTCGACGGCAAGAGCGAGCTGCGGATCCGCGCCGATATCGCCAGCCTGCGCCCGAAGCTGCCGCAGCGGCACCTGACCATCGCCACCTGGTGCTCGGTCGAGACGCCGCAGCGCTGGGGCGGCGTGTGGTCGCTGGTGCAGGACAACGATCAGGCCGAGACCGGGGTCGTGCTCGGCTACGACGAACGCGGCTTCACGTTCGGACTCGCCAGCGAAGGTGCCGACGACGGCGACGGCAAGCTGACGTTCCTGCGCGGCAAGACGAACTACGAAGCCGGTCGCCTCTATCACGTGGTCGCGACCTACGACGGCCAACGCATGCGGCTCTACGTGAACGGCGTGCTCGACGGCGAGAGCGCCGAGCAGTCGGGTGCGATCCTGTGGCCGCGGGAGGCGCCGATGACGATCGGTGCATTCCGCGACCGCGACGAGGACCACCGTCATCACGGCCGCATCCGCGATGTCGCCGTCTACGACCTCGCCGCGACCGAGAAGTGGATCACCGAGGAGTTCGCGCACGGCCGCGAGCTCGCGACCGCCGCGCCGGTGCAGCACTTCCCCGACGAGCTCACGTTCGTCGTGGCGCCGTACCAGCAATGGGTGACCAAGGACGGCGTCACGGTGATGTGGGAGACCAGCCGGCCGGCCTCGACGACGCTGTGGTTCGGACCGGATCACGAACACCTGACCGCCCACCAGGGCGAAGCCGCGGCGCTGCTGCACCGGGTCCGCGTCGACGGCCTCGCCGTGCGCACGCCGTACTTCTTCCGCGTCGAGAGCGTCGACGACCGCGGCCAGCGACTGTCGAGTCCGCTGCTGACCACGCGCACCGCGGTGCGCGACGACGAGGCCTACGCGTTCGCGGTGATCGGCGACACCCAGGACCAGCCGAAGGTCGCGAGCCGCATCGCGCAACACGCCTGGGCGCTGCGCCCGGACTTCTGTGTGATCGCCGGCGATCTGGTCGGCACCGGCCCGAACAAGGCGCACTGGACGCAGGCCTTCTTCCCCAGCATGCAGCCGTTGGTCGAACGCATGGCGTTCTTCCCCGTGCTCGGCAACCACGAACAGGACGCGCGCCACTACTACGACTACGTCGACCTGCCGGCGCCGGAGTTCCACTACACGTTCGGCTACGGCAACTCGCAGTGGTTCATGCTCGACAGCAACCGCGAGGTCGGGCCGGGCTCGGCGCAGTATCGCTGGCTCGAACAGCAGCTGCAGCGCTCCACCGCACGCTGGAAGTTCGTCGTCTACCACCACCCGAGCTACAGCTCCGACGAGGACGACTACGGTGACATGTGGAAGGGCCCGTCGTCGCACGGTGACCTGCGGGTGCGGCAGCTGGTGCCGCTGTACGACCGCCATGGCGTCGACATGGTCTGGAACGGCCACATCCACAGCTACGAACGCAGCTGGCCGCTGCGCGGCGACAAGGTCGTCGGCGACGGTGGCACGACCTACGTCATCACCGGGGGCGGCGGCGGCAAGCTCGAGACCGCCGGACCGATCCGCCCGTTCTTCCAGAACACCGTCAAGCACGGCCACCACTTCTGCTTCGTCGCGGTGCACGGCGACCGGCTCGAGTTCAAGGCCTACGACCTGGACGGCCACCTGTTCGACGTGACGACGATCGAAAAGCGCACCGGGCGCGGGCGCTGAATCCTGGCGCGATCCGTGACGGGCCCCGAGGCTCGAGCCCACATTTCCGTAACGGTCGGCACCCGCGCGCTTCGACGAAGGGCCAGGCGATAGTCTCACCGCATGCGCATGCCATGCTCGCTGCTCGTCCTGGCCGCGGCTGCCGCGGCCCAGGTCCCCGCTCCCACGTTCGCCCCGCCGGTGCGCTTGCAGGCCGGCGACGCAGGTCTCGGCGAGAACCGTCTCTACCCGTCGCCGGTGTTCCACGACCTCAACGCCGACGGCCACCAAGACCTCGTCATCGGCGATCTGCGCGGCCACCTGACCGTGGCGCTGCGCTTGCCCGGCGATGGCTCGCCGCGCTACGGCGCCGAGACCAAGCTGCTCGGCCGCGACGGCAAGGCGCTCGACTTCGGCAACTGGTGATGCATTGGCATGAGTCCACAGTTCGTGGACTTCGACCGCGACGGCCAGCTCGACATCGTGGCCGGCATCTTCGACGGCTCGCCGCACCTCGCGCGCGGTGACCAGACCGGCTTCGGCGCGCCGGAGCAGATCTTGGACAAGAACGGCGAGCGCATCGTGCTGAACGCGTTCTGGAACATCGGCAAGAAGCAGTGGGACGACACCCATCGCTTCGATGCGCCGGGCACGGCGCCGCAGGGCGCGCACGCGACCTCGGCGGTGGTGTTCGACGTCGACGGCGACGGCGATCTCGACCTGCTGCTCGGCGACCACAAGAGCGGCAACGTCTACGTGCGGCACAACGAAGGTGGCGCCGGCCAGCCGAGCTTCGGCACCGTCAACACGCTGCTGCACGCCGGCGGCTCGCCGATCGACGTGCCCGGCACGGTGGCGACGCTGCGCCTGTTCGACTGGGATCGCGACGGGCGCACCGACCTGCTGATCGGCAGCATGGGCGATGCCTACAGCGGCACCGGCGACGGCGGCGGCGTGTTCCTGTTCCGCAACGAGGGCAGCGACAAGGCGGCGGCGTTCGGCAAGTCGGTGACGCTGATCCCGGTCAGCAAGAAGGACGCGATCGACGCGCCGGCGCGGCCCGACAGTGGCCTCTACCTCGACGCCGGCGACATCGACGGCGACGGTGACCCGGACCTCGTGGTCGGTGGCTACTCGCACTGGACGCCGAAGGCCAGGGCGCTGACGACGGAACAGCAGCAGCGGGTGGTCGCGATCCGCGCCGAGCAGGCGAAGCTCGCCGCCGAACTCGCAACGCTCACCGAAGCCGCGCAGAAAGCTGCCGAGGGACTGGCGGAGGAGGAGGCCCGCAAGCGCTACGCGTCTGCCTACCAGGCGCAGCGGAAGGAGCGCGACGCCAACCGCGCCGCGCGTGCCCTGCTCGACAAGGAGCTCGGTGAGCTGGTGCCGCCAGCACAGCGGCGCTCGTTCGTGTGGCTCTACACGAACACGAAGCCGCGATAGAGGCGGCGTTCGTCTGCCGCACCACGGCACCGGCCCGGTCGCATCGACTGTCGTTCCGCCGCCGGAACGGCGGCGTTCCGGCACGGATTTCCGGCCGCGTGGTGCATCGGATTCGACGGCGCGGGCACAAGACGGGACCAGACCCGGCGCCACCTGGTCTGGTCGCACTCCCACCCTCCCCGCCATGCCGCAGCCCATCGGGCGTAGAGTTCCAGGCCCAGGGTCTGGTGCTCGATCCCGCGCCGCCAATCGGCCTCGCCACCACTGCCGCCACCATTGCCGCCATCGCGTTCCGCCGCTTCGGAACGCCACCACCACGACCTGCTGCCGACCATGAACCACCACTGCAACCTGCGCGCGCTGACACTGGTCCCTGCCCTCGCCACGGCACTCGCCGCGCAGATCCCGACCGACGCGATCGTCGTGCTCGAGACCGGTACGGTGACCGGCCAGAACTACACCTACGTCGACCTGCTCGGCCGCGGCGTCACGCCGGTGCTCGGCCAGAACTTCCTGCTGCAGCCGCCGCCGCTCAGCGTCGCCGTCGATCCGACCGGCGCCCGCGACTTCTACTTCCAGGCCAACCCGTCGTCGCTCGCCGGCACCTGGCGCAGCAGCACCGGCCTGCTCGGCAGCATCACGCAGACGCAGTGGGGCTCGTGGCTGCGCACCGCGGGCGATCGGGTCGAGGTCGGCAGCACGCGCGTGTTCACGCTGCGCGGCGGTGCCGTCGAGGCGATCGCGAAGGTCCCGACGGCGACGATCCTGCCGCCGACGCTGCTGTTCACGCTGCCGGGCGCGATCGACCTCGCGGTCGCCGAACCGTTCCTGTACGTGCTCGCCGACAATCTCGGCACGTCGGTGGTCATCGAGTACGACTTGACCGCGGCGACCCAACGCACGGTCGGCACCTACTTCGGCGCGCGTTCGATCGCGCTGTCGCCGTTCGGCGGTGAACTGGCGCTCGGCCTGATCTCCGGCGACCTGCAGCGCATCGACATCACCAACGGAGCCGTCACCGCCACCACCCAGACCGGCCTCGGCTCGCTGGTCGCGGTCGGCTACTCGCGGCTGGGCACGCTGGTCTGGGCCGACGGCAATCAGCTGTGGAGCGAGCTGGTGCAGGGCACCCCGATCTACATCAGCGCCACCGGCATCCGCGACTTCGGGGTCGCGAGCTGGCTGGTCGCGACGGCGACCCCGTTCGGCAGGGGCTGCGCGCGCGGCGCCACGGTCACGTGGTCGGTGCCGAGCGCGCCGTCGCTCGGCAACGCGGCGTTCGCGCTCGGCCTGCGCAACGGCGTGCCGACGTCGTTCGCGGTGCTGGCCACCGGCACCGATCGCCTGCTCGGCCCCAGCATCGGCCTGCCGCTGCCGCTCGACCTGCAGGGCATCGGCGCCCCCGGCTGCCTGCTGCTGGTCGATCCTGCGGTGCTGACGCTGCGCACGACGAACGTGTTCGGCGAGACCGACCAGCCGCTGCCGATCCCGTGGAGCCCGAGCCTCGCCGGCCTCGAAATCGTGGCCCAATGGCTGGTTCCCGACCCCTTGGTCGGCCCGCTCGGCCTCGCGACCTCGTCCGGACTCGCAGCCGCGCTCCGCTGAAGAACTGCGCCGCTGCCCATGAGCACCGCCGAGTTCGAAGCCCTGCTCGCCGATCTCGGCTGGCTGCGCACGCTGGCGCGGCAACTGGCCCGCGACGCGGAGGTCGCCGAGGATCTCGTGCAGGATGCGTGCGCGATCGCGCTGCGGCAGCCGAGCCCGCCCGCACAATGGCGCGCATGGTTGACCGAGGTGCTGCGCAACCTGCTGCGCAGCCATCGCCGGCGCGCCGCCCGAGCGCAGCGCCTGCTCGAGCAGGCCGAAGTCGCCACCGAACCCGATCCGGCGACCACGCTGCAGCGCGTCGAGACGCAACAGCGCCTCGTCGCGGCGGTGATGCAGCTCGACGAGCCGTACCGCGGCACGGTGCTGCTGCGCTTCTTCGACCGGCTGCCACCGCGTCGCATCGCCGAACGCCTCACGATCCCCGTGGCGACGGTGCACAGCCGGCTGCAGCGGGCCCTGCAACAGCTGCGCGAACGCCTCGATCGTGAGTTCGGCGCCCGGCCGGCGTGGCTCGCCGCGTTCGCGGCGTTCGAAGCACCGCCGCTGGCCGGGCCGAGCCCCGCGGTCGCCCCGGCGACGAAGCCGGCGCTGGTAGCGCTGGTGATGACGATCGCCGCCGGGGTGCTCTGGTGGCAGCTGCGCGCGCCGGCGCCGGCGCCGACCAGCGGCACGGCAGCGGCAGGGCCGATCGCGAGCCTCGACGCGCCGCCACCAGCGCACCAGCCGCAGCCGCCGGATCGGGTTGCCGCTGCAGTCACCGCGGTCGCTGCGCCCCCAGTGCAGCAGAACCACCCGCTGCGTGGTCTGGTCTGTGATCTGCAGGGCGCGCCGATCGCGAACGTGCGCATCGCGGCGATGCTCGGTGCCTCGCGCGCCGAGTGCGAACGGCGTCGCCATCAGGTCGAGCTGGGGCGCAGCGACGCCAACGGCCAGTTCGTCGGCGAACTCGGCGAACGCGCGGCGCTGATCGCGGCCGTCGACGAACAGCAGGAAACCGTGCTGCTCGCGCACTGGACCGCGGCGACCGAGTTGCAGCCGGTGATCGTGATGGCCCCCGCCATCCTCGTCGCCGGCCGGGTCGTCGACGCGCACGGCCGACCGCTCGACAGCGGCCAGGTCGAGCTCGATCTGCCCGATGACATGTTGGCGCGATTGTCGATGCGGCTCGACCACACGATGCAGAGCCATTGGCAGACCACCATCGCCGGCGACGGCCGCTTCGAGCTCGGCCGCGTGCCGCGGGTGCCGGGCGCCCGGCTGCGCATCACCAGCCTCGGGCACGCCATGGCGCACCGAGCCGCGCCCGAGCACGACCACACCGACCTGCTGCTGACGCTCGACGATGCCGACTACCGGGGCGAATTGCTGCGTGGCCAGGTCGTGCACGACGACGGCCGTCCCGCGGCCGCCGCGCGCGTGGCGTTCGGCGTGACGTCGTGCACGACCGACGAACGCGGCGCCTTCGCGCTGCCGCTCGGCCGCGCCGGGGCACCGACCGACCTGGTCGCGGCGCTGCCCGGCTGCATGCCGGCGCGCCTGCCGCCACCCGAACGCGCGGCCGAACTTGCCGCCTCGTGGCCCGCGGATCTGCGGCTGCAGCTCGGGCCAGCGACGGACTCGGTGCGCGGCCGGGTGGTGAAGCCGGACGGCTCGCCGGTCGCCGGGGCCGAGGTCTGGCTCGCCGACCCTACGCCGTTCGGCGCCGACGGCGCGCGGGTCGTGCGCCTCGAGTTCTTCCTGGCCGGCGCGCCGCGGTGGAGTTCGTCGCAGCCGGAGCCGCTGCTGGAGCCGGAGCTGGTCGAGTCACCGCAGTCGGCGCAGTTGGCGCGCACCAAGTGGTCGCACGAAGTGCAGCCGACGGTGACCTGGCACTTCGTGACCACCGATGCCGATGGCCACTTCACGCTGACCGGCCTGCTGCCGCGCGCGTACCGGCTGCGCGCGTTCGATCCGGCCACCGGCTGCTTCGCGAGCGCGGCGGCCGTGTCGGCCGGTGCCGACCCCGAACTGGTGCTGGCGACCGACGAGATCCTGCCCCGACTGCGCGGCCATGTGCGTTCGCGGCGCGGCGATCCGATCCCGGACGTGCAGATCCAGCAGAAGTTCGTGCCGTTCGTCGCCGAGGCGCCGATCGCCGGCGGCAGCTATCGCTGGCTGTTCCTGCGCGAAGGCAAGGCGACGACGACCGATGCCGCGGGTGCGTTCGAGCTGCAGGACGTCGGTCAGAGCGACACCTACCTGCACCTCGAAGGCGATCGCATCCTGCCGAAGCCGGTGCCCGCCAGCGAACTGGCGGCGGATCGGGACATCACCTTCACCGCCGAACTGCGCTGCGCGATCGAGGTCGCGCTGCTCGATGCCGACGAAGCAGATCGCGTCCGCGGCGAGGACGCCAACGGCAAACCGGCGATGCTGGTGCAGTCGCACCGGAACGCGACCTCGTTCCTCGGCAGCGTGCCGCTGCACAACGGCCGCAGCGGCACGTTCTTCGTCGGCGAATCGGCCGTGCGCCTGGTGCTGCAGCGCGGGGATCGCACGGTGCGCACGATCGTGATCCAGCCGGATCCGGCGCGCACCACGTCGGTGCAGTGAGCGGATCGAACGGGGATCAGCGGCCGAGCCGGATCCGGTAGATCCACAGGTCGCGGTCGACGACGAGCGCCAGCAAGTCCCGGTGCGGCGACAGCGCCGTGAAGCGGCGCACCGGGATGTCGGCAACCGCGCCCGCTGGCAGCGGCTCGACCCTGCCAACCGTCAGCGTGCGGCAGTTCCACCACGAGAACTGCTTGTGGTCGTGGCCGATCGCCAACAGTGGATCGACAACCGCGAAGAACTGCTGCGGGATCGCCGCCTCGGCGCGCAGCGTCCCCGACGCGACATCGAAGCTGCGCAGCGTCGCCCCGGCGGCGAACGCGGTGCGCCCGTCGAGCGCGAAGTCGACCGACCCGAGCGGTCGCTCGAGCGGTCGCTGCCCAGGCGGTGACGGAGGACCGAGCCCACGCGTCGCCCCGGTCGCGAGCTCGTGCACACACAGCTCGCGGTGAAACGAACCGAAGCCAAGCTCGTGCCCGTTGCTCGCAATCAACAGCCGGCCGCGCTCGACATCGTGAGCCACTTCACCGATGCCGCCGCCACCGATCCGGAGCCGGCCTGGTTCGGCTCCTGCACGGTGCAGATAGCCGTGGGCAAGCCCGACGGCACCGTCGATCGAAACCCAACCGAGTCCGCGGGGCGCTCCCGGCCAGACAACCGTCGGAGCAGCTTCGGGATCCGAGGCCACGAACAGCACCGCAGAGTCCGTCGGCCGCCACCACCACCAACCGCCGGTTCCCGCGCCGAGCAGAAGCCCGCGACCGAGCGACCGGTTCTCGGACTTGCCGGTCGCGACCTCGACGATGCCGACCCCCTCGCGCCACCCGACCGCCAGGCGAGCCCCATCGGGTGCCCAATGCAACGCACACACTTGATACTCGGGCACCGACAGCGACGGCAACCGCACCGAGTGCACGAGTTCGAGCTCGGCGGCAGCGATGCGGCGCGCATCGAGTTCTTGCTGCGACAGCACCACCGCGCCGGCGCCGGCCGGCTGCTGGGCGGCCAGCAGCACCGACAGCCCGAAGGTCGCCCCGAGCACGCGCATCATGGCGGCGACGATAGGAACCCCCGCCGCCTCGTCAATCGCCGCCGGATCGCGCTGATCGCGCTGGGGCGCAGCGGTGGCGTCCGCTAGATCTCCGCCTCAGCCCATCATGTCAGCCCAGCCCCACGCATCACTCCGCGCCGCCGACCAGGTCGCCGCTGCCGGCCGCTGGCGGCTCGCCCTCGTGATCGCGCTGCTGGTGTTCGTGTTCACGCGCGTGCGCGGCCAGGTCCCGCTCTACGTCGATCTGCATCGCTGGTTGCGCGACCTCGGCATCCCGGACCGGGTGCGTGCGCTCGACGGCAGCCTGCTGCTGGTGCTGGCCGCGCTGCTCGCTGCGACCCTCGCGACCCGGCCGCGGCGGCCGTTCGCGGTGCTCGGCCTCCTCGCGTCGCTGCCGCGCGGCCTCTGGTTCGCGCTGCTCGCCGGCCTGCCGATGCTGCTGCAGGGATGGCTCGGTCGCACCGACGTGCGCATCGACTACCAGGTCGCGCGCTCCGTGCTGATCGCGCCGCTGGTCGAGGAACTGTTCTTCCGCGGCGCGCTGGTCGGCATCGCGGTGCGCTGCGGCGGCCTGCGCTTCTGGCCGGTGGCGATCGCCGCCGGTCTGCTGTTCGGCGCGATCCACGTGCCGTGGGACGGCTCGCTGCACCCAGGCCACCTCGGCGTGTTCGCCGCCACCACCGCCGGCGGCATCTGGTACGCGTGGCTGTGGCGTTGCCACGGCTACAACCTCTGGACGACCATCTTCCTGCATGCGGCGATGAACGCGGCGTGGCAGGTGTTCGCGGTCGCCGACAGCGCGGCCGGTGGGCTGTGGCCCAACGTCGGACGCGCGCTGACCATCGTGGTCGGCACCGTGCTGGCGCGCCGCGCGGCGCGCTCGTGACCGGCACGGCGCCCGCGCGACCTGCGTGCAGGACACCGTCTCGGCGGCTACGGTCCGCGCGCCCGGTCTCCACGACCGCCTCACCGTTCTCCCCCGAGCCATGAGCCAACTTCCCGTCCAACCCGGCAAGCGCTTCTTCGACCGCATCCTCGACGTCATCGAGAAAGTCGGCAACAAACTGCCCGACCCCGCCGTGCTGTTCCTGCTGGCACTCGCGCTGACCTGGGTCTTCTCGTGGGCCCTCGACGGCACCAAGGTCATGGTGCCGAAGGCCGGCGGCGCCTTCGACGAACAGATGGTCACCAACCAGCTGTCCGGCCCGGCGATGGTCGCCTGGATGACCGGCATGGTGTCGACGTTCGTGAACTTCCCACCGCTCGGGGTGGTGCTGGTCGCGATGCTCGGCCTCGGTGTCGCCGACAAGTCCGGGTTCATCAACGCGCTGCTGAAGAAGCTGCTGAGCTTCACGCCGAAGGCGCTGCTGACGCCGATGCTGATCCTGGTCAGTCTGCTGAGCCTGGTCGCGGTCGATGCCGGCTACGTGCTGGTGATCCCGCTCGGCGGCGTGATCTTCTATGCCGCGGGGCGCCATCCGATCGCCGGCATCACCGCCAGCTTCGCCGCGATCTCGGGCGGCTTCTGCGCCAACTTCATCCCGACCGCGCTCGACACGATCCTCGCGGGGCTGACCCAGGCCGGTGCGCGCGTCGTCGACGCCAACGTCACCGTCAACCCGCTCGCCAATTTCTTCTTCACCATCGCGTCGTCGGCGCTGGTGCTCGGCCTCGGCTGGTTCGTCACCGACAAGATCGTCGAGCCGCGGCTGCGCCGGCTCCAGGTCGACGGCGATCCGGCCGACATGCCGAAGATGCAGGCGTTGACCGAGGTCGAGGAGAACGGGCTGCGGCTCGGGCTGGTGGCGATGCTGGCCGGTCTCGTCGTGATGGTCGCGGTCTGCCTGCCGGCGAGCTCGCCGTTCCGCGACGCCGAGGGCAACATCGCGTCGGCGACGGCGCCGCTGATGAAGGCGATCGTGCCGTGGATCCTGTTCTTGTTCCTGCTGCCGGGCATCGCGTTCGGCTACCGCGCCGGCACCTTCAAGACCCACCGCGACGTCGTGCAGGCGATGGCGAAGACGATGAACACCATGGGCTACTACATGGTGATGGCATTCTGCGCCGCGATGTTCATCCAGGCGTTCAATACCAGCAACCTCGGCAAGCTGATCGCGATCAGCGGCGCCAACGGCCTGAAGAGCCTGGGCCTGCCGACCGCGGTCACCGTGATCGGCATGATCCTGTGCACCGCGACGGTCAACCTGGTGATGGGTTCGTCGTCGGCGAAGTGGACGCTGCTGGCGCCGATCTTCGTGCCGATGCTGATGCAGCTCGGCATCTCGCCGGAGTTGACGCAGGCCGCCTACCGCATCGGCGACTCGACGACCAACATCATCTCGCCGCTGAACCCGTACTTCCCGCTGATCGTGACGTTCACGCAGAAGTACCACCGCGGCACCGGCATCGGCACCATGATCTCGCTGATGCTGCCTTACTCGATGTCGTTCCTGGTGCTGTGGACGGCGTTCCTGATGGCCTACTGGGGCATCGGCCTGCCGCTCGGCCCCGGGGCCGGCTACGTCTACGGCGGTTGAGCGACTCCGGCCCGCCGCCGCTTCACCTGGTCGCGAACACCTGGTGCTTGCGATCGCCGCCAGAGACCAGGTAGGCGATCAGATCCATCAGCTCGTCGCGGTTCATCAGCGCGACCGTCGCCGGCGGCATCATCGAGACCGGCGACGGTTCGATGGTGGCGACCTCGGCCGCCGACCAGCGCGTCAACACACCGAGGTCATAGGGATCGGTCGCGATCGCGACTTCCCGATCGTTGCGTCGGATCACCCGCCCGTACTGCACGCCGCCGTCGACGAGCACGACCTTGCTGGCCTGGTACTGCTCGGAGATCGACTGGCTCGGCTCGCAGATCGCGACCAGGATGTCGCGGATCGAATAGCGCTTGCCGACCGAGCCGAGGTCGGGGCCGGCGTAGCCGCCTTCGCCCTGGAAGCGATGGCACGCCACACAGCGGCCGGCCGAGAACATCCGCTTGCCCTGCGCGTGATCGCGGCCACGGAGTTCCGCTTCGAACAGCGGCAGGGCGCTCGCCGTGGTCCAGCCGCCGGGCGGCCCGTTCGGGAACGGCAGCGTGCTCAGGTCCACCTTGGCGACGTCGCCGAGCAGCCACGACACGGCCGCCGCATCGGCCGCGGTCAGGTGCGCGATCGCATCCTCGCGGATCGCACGGATGTAGCCGGCGAAGCTCTTGCCGCCGTCCTTCTGCAGCGTGTCGTTCAGCCAGGTGAAGTAGTACTTGCGGTCGTCGAGCGTCCAGCCGGACTGCACGCGGCGGATCGCGTAAGCGTAGTGGATGTTCTGCGTGTTCGGCGTGTTGGCCATCGCCTTCAGGATCGCCTCGCCGTACTCGTGGCGGGCCAGCATCGCCTTGTCGTAGGCCATCGCCGCGGTCGCCGTGGTCTTCATCAACGCGATCGTCTTGCCGATCACGCTCGGGGCATCGAGGTGGCTGAGCACGCGACCCAGCTCGGCATCCAGCAACTGGTCGCCGGACGGATAGAACGGATCGAGCGCGGCGATGATCCGCGCGACCTCGGCCGGCGACGGCGGCTCGAGCCGGAGCAAGCACAGCGACCACGCGCGCAGCAGCGCCAGGCGGTCGTCGCGCGGCAGCGTCGCGAACGGCAGCGCCGCCAGCTTGTCGACGACCCGGCTCGTGAGGTCCTTCGCCCCGTGCCGACACAGCGCGATCGCCGCGTGGATCACCGCGCGCGGCGCGGTCTCGGCGAACACCCGTTCCTGCCACAGCGCGAGCTCCTGACACTCGATCGCCAGCCGCGCGGCATAGCGGATCTCACGATCGTCGTGCACGAGGTGCGGCCACGCCGCGTCGATCGCCGCCTGGCCACTGCGGTCGCTGCCGTGGAACGCTTCGAGGCGGTGGCGCAGATCGCGCAGGCCCTGGTTGGCGAGCAGGCGCCGCGGCGGCGCGTCGTCGCCCGGCCCGGTGTGGCGCACGCGGTAGAGCTTCGACGCCGTGTTGCGACCGCCGACCACGAAGTACATGTGCCCGTCGGGCCCGAAGCGCATCGCCGCGATGTTGAGCGGCGTGCCGGTCAGGAACTCGCGCACCGTGCCGGTGTAGCTCGAACCGCGCTCGGCGAGGTCGAGCGTGTAGATGGTCCCGAAGGTCCAGTCGCACAGGAACAGCTGCTCCCGGTACCAGGCCGGGAAGCTCGACGGGTAGCCGAACGCGATCGCGGTCGGCGAACCGGGGCCGATGTCGACCACCGAACCGTTGCTGTCGGCGAAGTGCTCCGGCCACTTCGCCGAGCCCGCGCGCGAACCGAACTCGGCGGCCGAGGTGACGTGATTGACGCGGGTCGGTCGGTACCAGGGACTGCCGATGTCGAACTCGAGATCGGAGTCGTAGGTGAACAGCTCGCCCTCGCGGTTGATCGCCAAATCGACGCTGTTGCGCAGCCCCGAGGCGATCATGGTCCAGTCGCTGCCGTCCGGCGAGATCCGGCAGATCCAACCGCAGGGCGCTTCGATGCCGACCGCGTGCCCCTGCGGATCGGGCATCGACGGCAGCAGCGAGTCCTCCCGCCACACCGGTGGCTGCAGGCTGCGCACACCCGGCGGCACGCCCGAATGGTCGCCGGAGACGAGATAGAGGCCCTTGCCGTCCTCGGTGACGATGATCGAGTGGGCCGAGTGTTCGTAGCCCATCTCCAGTTCCTTGATGCGGACGAACTCGTCGTAGGTGTCGTCGCCGTCGGTGTCGCGGATCCGGTAGAAGCCCTTCATCGACGACATGTAGAGGCTGTCGAACGCGTACAGGAAGCCGAGTGCCCCACCGACCGTGCGCTTGCCCCACGCGATCGGCTCGTACGGGAAGCCCGGCAGGCTCTCGACGCGGATCGTCGACGCGGGGTCGCGGTCGTTCGCCAACGTGACGCGGAACACGCCCTGGCTGTCCTGGTCGGAGACGATCAGCCGCCCCTTCGGGTCGAATGCCATCGCCACCCACGAGCCCTGTTCGGGCGGCACCGTGTAGAGCAGTTCGGCATCGAAGCCGACCGGCAGCGTGATGCCGGTGTCGGGATCGAGCCGGCGTTCGTCCGCTCCGATCGCGGGGGCGGTCGGCGCCCGTCCGAGCCACGCGTAGGCCAGCGCCGCGAGCAGCAGCAGGAACACGACCGCCAGACGGTTCGACGAGGCCATCGCCAGCAGGATCGAGTCAGGACCCGACCGATGCCAGCGCGAAAGCGCTGTCGTCAGCCGTCCATCGCCGAAGCCTCGTTGCGCAGGAACGCCGCGGTGATGCGGATCGCCTCGTAGGACACCTGCCCGCCGAGCGCCTCGAACACCGGCTTCAAGCGCCCGTCCTCGCTCTGCCGCAGCGCCGCGAGGATGCGCGCCTGCTGGTCGGGTTCGACCCACGGCGCGATGCTGGCGGGACGTTCGGCCTCGATCCACTCGACGAGGTACTCGACCACCGTGCCGACCGCGCGCCCGAGCTGCGAACAGGCGAGGTCGATGCCGGTGCCGGCGCGGAACAGGGCGGCCGCCTCGGCCAGCGCCGCCTGTCGCCGGGTGCCCGAACTCGGCTCCGGCACCACGACGCGCGCCGTTGCCGGCGGTGGTGACGCTGCCGGCGACGCGACCGGCGGCACCACCGGCGGTGCCGCCACCTCGCCGCGGATCGCGCCGAGGAAGCGTTCGCCGAACGTCGCCAGCTTCTTCGGCCCGACCCCGTGCACGCGCCCGAGCGCCGCCATCGTCAGCGGCCGCTGCCGCGCCATGTCCTCGAGCGTCGCATCGGAGAACACCAGGTACGGCGGCAGCGCCAGCTCGCGCGCGATGCCGCGCCGCAGCGTGCGCAGCGTCTCGAACAGCTCCTGCTCGGTCGCGCTGAGCTCGACCGCCTCGCGGCTCGCCCGACCGCTGCCGGCGGTCTCGCGCCGCCGCTTGCCGCGCGACGCCAGCGCCTGCTTCGGCATGCGCAGCACCGCCTGCTGGGTGCCGCGCAGCACCTCCATCGCCTGCGGTCCGAGTTGCAGCGTCGGGTACTCGCCGTCGCTGCGCACCAGCAGCTCCTGGTCGATCAACTGGTCGATGAAGTTGCCGAGCTTGCCGGCCGGCACGTCCTTGCACAGCCCGAAGGTCGGGATCTTGTCGTGGCCGCGCGCGAGCACCTTCTCGTTGCGGCTGCCGCGCAGCACGTCGATGACGTAGGCGCCGCCGAAGCGCTGGCCGGTGCGCACCACCGCCGACAGGATCTTCTGCGCCAGCACGTGGCCACCATCGACTTCTTCGAGCTCGTCGAGACAGACGTCGCAGGCGCCGCAGTTGGGCTCGTCGTAGCGCTGGCCGAAGTACTCGCTGATCGAACGGTGCCGGCAGCGGGCCCGGCCGGCGAAGCGCTGCATCTGCTGCAGCAACTGCAGCTGCGCCTGCAGCGCGTCGGGGTCGCCATCGCCCTCGGCGGCGCTGCGCTCCATCAGCGAACGCCATTTGGCGCCGTCGGCCGCCGAGTACAGCAACAGGCACTCGGCCGGCAGCCCGTCGCGCCCCGCTCGCCCGGTCTCCTGCTGGTAGGCCTCGAGGCTCTTCGGCATGCCGGCGTGCACGACCAGCCGCACGTCGCTGCGATCGATGCCCATGCCGAACGCGACGGTGGCGACGATCACGTGCAACCGCTCGGCGCGGAAATCGGACGACAGCCGCGTGCGTTCGCCGGCGGCGAGACCGGCGTGGTAGGCGCGCGCCTCGATGCCGCGCTGCTGCAGCGCACTCGCCAGCGACTCGGTCTCCTTGCGCGCGATGCAGTAGACGATCGACGCCGCATCGGGATGGCGCCGGATCGCCGCCGCGACCTGCCCCTCGAGGTCCTGCCGCGGCAGCACGCGATAGGTGAGCTCCGGCCGATCGAACGTGCCGACCAGCAGCACCGGTTCGCGCAACTGCAGCTGCAGCGCGATGTCCTCGCGCACGCGCGGCGTCGCGGTGGCGGTGAAGGCCTGGAACGGCACGCCGGGGAAGTGCTGCCGCAGTTCGGCGAGGCGCCGGTACTCGGGGCGGAAATCGTGCCCCCACTGGCTGATGCAGTGCGCCTCGTCGATCGCGATGCCGGCCGGGTTCTGCTGCTGCACCCAGCGCAGGAAGCCGTCGAAGAACAACCGCTCGGGCGCCACGAACAACAGCCGCAGCGAGCCGTCGTCGCTCATCGCCTTCAGCGCGGCGCGGTCCTTCGCGGTCATGTTGCCGTGCACCGCGGCGGCCGGCACGCCGAGCAGCCGCAGGCCGTCGACCTGATCCTGCATCAGCGCGATCAGCGGCGACACGACCACGACCAGGCGGTCGAGCACCAGCGCCGGCAGCTGGTAGCACAGCGACTTGCCGCCGCCGGTCGGCATCACCACCAGCGCATCGCGCCCGGACAGCGCCGCGTCGATCGCCTCGCGCTGCATCGGTCGCAGCGAATCGAAGCCGAACCACCGCTGCAGCACGGCGGCGATGGCGGCGTCACGGTCGGCGGGGCGTTCCGGCTCGGTCACGGCGCATGTCGTAGCGGATGTGCTCGGCGGGCGCGCGCCCGAGCTGGAGTTCCCGCCGCACCCGGCCTGCGGCACACGGCTGACCGTGCCGGCGCGCGGCTACAGCGAGCCGATGGTCAGCTGCAGCAGGTTGCTGGCGGTGGCGCTGATGATCTGCAGCGACGGATTGACCTCGAGCAGGATCCACTGCTCGAGCAGCTGGGCGCCGACCAGCGTCGGCACGTTGGGCACCGCCAGGCTGGCGGTCGCGGTGCCGGTGGTCGCGACCAGCACATCCACCGTGATCGGCGCGAGCAGCAGGTTGCAGCCCGGCTGACCGGTCGCGAACAGCACCGACAGCGGCAGCGAGGCGGGCACGGCACCGCGCGCGACCATCACGAACGACGGCACCGGCAGGCCGGTGCCCGCGGTGACCAGCGTGCCACCGATCCACGGCAGGCTGGTCGCGGTCAGCAGGTTGCTGCCGCCCGAACTCGCGCAACCGCCGCCGAGCGACGTGGCGACCGCGGGCTGCGTCGAGCCATAGCGCACCAATCGCGGTGCCGCGATCGCCGCGCCGCCCGGCGGCTGGATGCTCGCGAAGCTGCCGGCGACGAGGACCTCGCCCGAGGGCTCTGGCTCCATGGCACCGACGGACGCGGTGCTGTTCGTGGTGCCGAGCAGCGACCACACGCTGCCGTTCCAACGCTGCACCGCGAACGTGAAGTTGGTGATGAGGCCGGTCCACGACAGCAGCAGCAGGTCACCGTTGGGCAACGGCGCGAGTTGCTGGGCCAGATTGCTACCGGTCGGCCAACCGAGATCGACCCAACCGGACGGGCCGAGGCGGAACACGGCGCTCTGCGTGGTGATCACGGGCTGGCCGCCGGCGGCGATGACGAGGTCCAGCACCGGGCTCGACGCGAAGCCACCGCCGAGTGCCGACCAGCTCGAACCGTTCCAGGTGGCGACGTAGCTGCCGCCGGAGTATTGGCCGTTCGCGAGCAAACTGCCCGCTGCGTCTACCGCCAGCGCCGAGACGGGGATGGCACTGCCGGTCCCCATCGCCGACCAGCTCAAACCGTTCCAACGCGCCACGTTGGCCACAGGGTTGCCACCCGCCTGATCGAACTGGCCGCCGGCGACGAGATCGCCGTTCGGCAGACTCGCCAACGCTCGCACGAGACCAGGCGCGCCCGACGACTGGATCCAGACGCCGCCGGCGAGCGGCTGCCAGGTGGTGCCGGTCCAGCGCGCGATGCCGTTGACGACGGTGCCAGACGCGGACGGGAACGACCCACCGGCGAACAGGCTGCCGTCCGGCCGCGCCAGCAGGCAGAGCACGGCAGCGTTCATCGTGGTGCCGAGCGGCGACCACACCTGCCCCACCGGATCCCATGCCGCGACCCGCTGTTGGATGCCGGGCACGGCGCTCGTGAACCCGCCCCCGATCACCGGGACCGCGCCACCCGGTCCACTGCCGTCGGCATCCCAGGTCGTCACCGCCGAGACGAAGGTCAGGTTGGCGTTGGCCGCCGACGGCGTGACCGCCTGCCAGGTGCTCTGGGCCGCGATCGGCGTCGCCGTCATCAGCAGTGGGGCGAAGAACGAAGCGAACGCGGCGAGCGGAGCGGAGTGCATGGGTGGAGCCACAATGTAGCTGCCGGCCCCGTCCGGAGAACGGCGGCCAGGACGCCGATGGCAGCGCGTTCGTGGCTGGGAGTCAGCGCTTCGGCAGCCACACGTACTCGAGCAGCGTCTCGGGCCAGGCGCGGCGGACGATGCGCACGCTCGCGAGACCGCCGTCCGCGGTGCGGACGAAGAACCGCTCGTGGTCGATGTCACGATCGTCCGAGGACCATTGCTCGGCGAACGTGAGCCGCGCTGCCGCGGCGAAGTCGCCGAACGCGATCGGGCCGGCACCGGCGATCGCCGTTCCGGCGAAGTGCAGGATGTTGACGTTGCCGGCGCCACCGACCAACTTCAGGTCGCATGGCTGCCCGTCGGCGACGGCGGTGCCGAGAGCGAGGTCGACGCCGCCGCGCTGCGCCTGGATCGCGACCGTGCCGTGGCGCACGTCGGCGGCATACGTCACCACCACGCTGCGCGACGGCGCCGAGACCTCGCCGTCGTCGGCGATCGCGACCACTTCGCACGGCAGCACCCGGTCCCGCTCCAGCCCGTTCAGCCGCAGCGACGTCGTCTTCGGCTCGTCGGGCAGCCAGCGCTCGCCGAGCCGCACGCGATAGCGCACCGCGCCGGCGCTCGCCGCCCAATGCAGCCGATGCCCGTCGCCATCCCGTTCGGCGGCCAACTCGGTCGGCGGCGCCAGCAACGTGCGCCCGCCGTCCGGCAGGAACACGAAGTGCGCCCGCATGCCCGACCGCAGGTCGCTGGTGGCCGGCTGCAGCCACAACTTGCCATATCGCCCGTCGGCGAGCCGCACCACCAGCACGTCGTGGTCGTCGAGGCGGCCGTAGGTCGGCGGGAACGGCCCCGCGGGCAACTCGCACAGCGCGTCGAAGTCGCGCTGGCCCGAACCGAGCTTGATGACACCACCACCCGGCACGTGCACGCCGTACAGGTAGAACACCACCTCGGCATCGCCGGCCGAAGGCGCGCCGCGCGACAGCTGCAGGCCGCCGCCGAAGCCGTCGTACCATCGATCCGGATACTCGACGCTGCCGGCCACCGGCACCTGCCGCGGCCCGAACTGCACGACCTCGGCCGGCATCGTCGCCTGGTGATCGGCGGTCAAGCCGCGCACGACGATCCGGTGCCTGCCGTTCGGCTCCAGCTCATCGACGGCCACCGTGGACGCTGTCGTCGTGAACTTGCGCACCACGTCGCCGGTGGTCACCTCCACCAGCCAGCGCGGCTGTTCGCCGCTCCAGCGGACCTGCAGCTGCGTGCCGCTCCAGGTCGCCGTGAGTTCGGTCGGCGCCGGCAGGAACACCGGATCCTTCGGTGGCACCACGACCCAGCGCAGCGCGGCCGATCCGGTGCTGTAGTGGTCGGCGACCATCAGCTCGACGCGCGCCATGCCGCGATCGGTGCGCACGAACAGCAGCACCGGCCCGTCGGTGTGCCGGGTGACACGCACGCGGTCCGTCCCCAACTCGGTCGGCGGCGCAACCTCGCCGCTGCGCGCCACCGCACCACCGAGGCGCGGCTCGAGATAGAACCCGCCGCCGTCGCGACCAAAGCGCAGATCCGCGCGATCGCGGCGATGGTCCGCGTGCGGCAACACGATGCCGGTGTCGAGATCGATCCAGGCACCGGGCGGCACCTGGATCACATACTCGGTCGGCAGCCCGTCGCCTTCCTGCGCCGGCAACCCCGCCGCGACCAGCGCGACCAACGGTGCGCGCAGCCAGTTCCTGCCAGACTCGTTCTTCATCATTGCCTCCGGCCGCGCTCGCGGTCGACGGCATCAAAGCAGAATCGGTTGCGCCGCGCCTGCATCCGCGAACCGGTTCGAGCTGGCCCGGGGCTGGCTGCTCGCTATCGTGCGGCGCGCCGGCAGCGCCTCCGCGCCGCCGATGACAAGGAGATCCCCGATGCGCAAGTTCGCCCCCACGTTCGCGCTGCTGCTCGCGGCAGTGCCTCTCACCGCCCAGACCAAGCACCAGCTCGCCTACAAGTTCCAGCCGGGCTCGGTCGCCTGGAGCCAACAGGTCCAGGACATGAACATGGTCATGAACATGGGCGGGCGCGAGATGAAGCAGAGCAGCAAGACCACCATGTGGCTCGAGAGCAAGGTGACCGAGGTCAAGGACGGCACCGCCGCGATCGAGCAGAAGTACACCCGCATCAAGTCGATCGGCGAGGGCATGGGCAGCAAGACCGACTACGACAGCGACGTCGAGGGGTCGAAGCCCGGCGCGATGAAGAACCTGGCGACCCTGGTCGACAAGACCAACAAGCTGCGCGTCGGCAGCGACGGCAAGATCCAGGAATTCGCGCTCGCCGAGGGAGCCGAGAAGGCGGCCGCCGATGCCGGCACCAGCCTCAAGCAGACCTTCGAACAGAGCTTCATGGCGTGGCCGAAGGACGGGCTCGCGATCGGCGAGAGCTGGGTGTCGGAGTTCGACATGCCGATGGGCCAGATCGGCACCGGCAAGGCCAAGGTCACCAACAAGCTGCTCGATGTGAAAGGCGACGTCGTCACGCTCGAGCAGGTGGTCGAGATGGACATGTCGGCGGCGAAGATGCCGGGCGGCGGCAAGCTCGAGGTCACCAAGGCCGGTGGCACCAGCAAGATCGACCTGCGTCGCAGCATGCCGGTCGAGATGCTGCTCGACATGGAGATGAAGATGGGCGGCGAGGGCAGCCGGATGCAGATGACGATGACGATGCACCAGGAGCTGAAGCAGATCGAGGCGCCGGCGCCGAAGCAGCCGCCTGCACCCGCGACCGGCAAGTGAGCGGTGGTCAGCGCGGCCGCGGGATGCGGTCCGGGTCGCGCACCACCACCTCGTGCACGGCCAGCACGCCCCGGGCGAACGCGCGGTGCTCGGCCACGCGCTCGGCCAGCGCCGACGCGACGGCCGGATCCGCGGCGCGCGGACGGTCGTCGAGGCGCAGGATGCGATCGAGGTAGAGCCGCAGCAGTCCTGCGTTCTGCAACAACGGCCCGGCGTCGACCGGCCCGAGTCCTGGCACCCCGACCGACGACAGCGGCCAGGCGCGCGCCAGTGCGAGCAGGGGCGTGAGATCGACGGTCGCGACCGCCGCGGCCTGCGCCCTGGCCAACCAGGCCGGCAGGTCGCGCAACACCAGATCGACCGAGTAGTGCGTCGCCGGGGCAGCGGGATCGCTCGGGCACGACGGCAGGCCGCGGGCCACGTTCGCGGGGTCGAGCGGATCCGTGCGGGAACAGGCATCCTGCAAGGCTGCGGCGGCCCACAGCGCCGCCGGCAGGTCGAGCTCCGGCAGCCCGGGCGGCGCGTCGATGCGCACCGCGGCGTCGATCGCGCGCAGCGCCGCCGCGGCCTCGGGCCCGCCCGGACCTGGCGACGGCGATCGGTGCACGAACCGGGCGGGATGCATCAGCGGCCGAGGATACCCGCGATCGGCGCCGCGCTTCACTCCGCGAGGTAGACCTTGCGGTCGTCGCGGCGCGCGAACAGCCGCGCGAACTCGGCCCGATCGAGCCCCGCCGGCCCGAGCAGCAGTTCGGGGCGAGCCCGAGCGGCGCCGATCGGCGGCTGCCATTGGCGTTCGACGTCGGCGCCGAACCGCCGCGCGACCTCGGCCGGCGCCAGGAAGTCGTAGTCGGCGGCCAGCGCCGACGGCGCGAACGTTCGCAGCGAGCGGGCGGCGGCGAAGCGCACCACGTAGTACGGATCGTCGAGCAGCCGCGCCAGGTACGGCGACAGCCAGTCGGTGCCCGCGGTCGCCTGCGCGGCCGCCCCGCCGGCCGCGGCCGTCGCCAGCAGGCGGAGCCCGGCGTCGCCGGTCAGCAGCCACTTCACCCCGGCCGCGGGGCGGCGCTGTTCCGCATCGAGCGCGGGAGCGGCGATGCCCCAACGCTGCTGCAACTGCTCGGCGGTCCACTGCAGCGTGCGATCGAGGTGACACAGATTGCACGCGTTCGGCCGGCCCGTCGCCAGCTCGACCGCGACGTCGGGACTGGTGATCGCGTGACTGCGCGAGCTCTTCATCAGGCCGACCGAGGTGTGCGGCATGTGGCAGTCGTAGCAGCGACTGCCGATCGAGTCCGGCGCGTGGTGCGTGTGCGCGGACAACGCCGCCGGCTCAGCCAGCGCCTCGTGGCACTGCGTGCACGCAGCGTTGCCGGTCGCGGACGGGCGCATCTGCCCCCGCTGCCAGGCGGCTGGCGAGCTGCCGTCGTCGGGATGCATTTCGTGGCACGAAGTGCAGTCGAGCTGCCGGGCCGGGTCCCCGTGCGTGTAGCACGGCGAACGGCGCAGGCCGCTGAACTCGCGGCCGGACAAGCGCACCTCGCCGTCGCTCCAGAACGAGCTGGCGAAGAAGTTCGGGTTCTCCTGCAGGTCGCGCCGCAGCTCGGGCAGGTCGCGGTCGCCGAGTTCGATGACCCGATGCGTCGCCTGCAGGTCCTGGCCCGGGCGGAACGGCGAGCCGTGCTCGCGCCACGCATCGAAGTGCTGCTCGCGCAGGATCGAAACCGAATGGCAGTGCCCGCACACCTGCGCGCTGCGCACCGGCGCCAGCGCCGCGGGATTCACGACCGTATCGTCGCGGCCGGCGAACCGCGCCGCGTAGCGCCGCAGCGGGTTCTGGTTGGCGGCGACGTGGGCCTCGCCCGGTCCGTGGCAGGATTCGCAGGCGATGCCGAGCTCGGCGACCTGCGTGTCGTTGCGACCGATGTCGACACGCGGCTCCGGGTGCGTGGTGTGGCACATCGCACAGCTCTGGTTCCACGCGCCGGGCTCCGGTGGGTCGCGGGACTCGGGCGGCAGCACGAACACCGTCGTCAGCGGCAGCCAGATGCGTTCCTCGATCTTGTAGGCGAGTGGGAACGGCCCGAGCTCGCGTCCCTCGCCGGTCGAGTACCAGAACACCTGCAGATGGTGCGAGCCGGTCAGTTGTTCGATCGGCCGCTCGACCCGACCGGGCCGCCGCCCACCGCGCGTGAAGCTCGTCCAGAGCCGGTCGCCGCGCCATTCCAACACCGCCGGCGACCCGAACCAGTCGAGCTGCAGCCGTTCGAAGTCGGGCACCACCGCGGCGCGCGTCGCGAGCTGCGTCATCGTGCGATGGAACGAGCCGTGCCAGGATGCGTGTTCGCCCGGATGGCACGAACGGCAGGTGCCGGAGCCGACGTAGCCGCCGCCGGCGGCGATCGCCGGCCGCTGCTCGGGCGGCGGTAGCGGGCTCGGTGCGACCTGCGTCGCATTCGCCACGACCAGGCCGCCGCCGACCAGCGCCGCAGCGAGCCAGTGGCCGCGGCGCGGCAGCCACCACAGCACGGCGGTCGCGAACACGGCGATCATGGCGGCAGTGGCGAACATGCAGCGGCGCGCAGTCTAGCCGGGTCAGCGCCCCGCCCGCAGCGGCGGAACCCGGGCTACGCCTCGCCGGCGGCCTCGGCACCGTGGCCTTGGTCGTTGGCGCGGCCGCTCGGAATGCGGCCGAGTCGGTCGCGGAACGCCGGGCGGAGGGCCGCCATGAGGGGCCCGAGGTTGGCGTAATCGCCCTCGTCGATCGTCTCGATCATCCGCATCATGATGCGGGCGTCGGCACGGTCCCCGGCCGCATGTGCGTCGGTGGCCACGAGCCAGAGAGTGCGTTGGAACGGGGTCTGGGTCACAGGGGCCGATGGGTGGCGAGTGGCGAAGGCGAAGGAACTGGGCTCAATTGCTCAAACAGCCGATCTCGCCGAAACTTAGCTACGAGACATAAACGATACAATTCGAACATCTGGCCCCGCCGCGGAGCTCGCAGTGGGTCCCGACCAGAGCTGGTGGCGCAGGTGCAGGGCGACACCGGGTCAACGCTCGACCTCGATCCGGACCTTCATGAACGCATCATCTAGCACCACCACGAGCAGAAGGTCACGCAGCGTCACGACACCGCCCGCCAACTGCCGTTCGATCGCCAGCCCCAGTCGCAACCGATCCGCGGGCAGCAGCTCGCGGCCGTTGGCGTAGACGAACAACTTGTGCACGACGGTGCGGACGAACGCCGGGTCCCTGGCGATCACCTGCACCAGGTCCGCAACCCCCGCCAGCCGGGTGCCGTCGGGCAGCTCGGCCCGACTGTCGATCACCCCACCGGCGTCCCGCTCGCGCCGGCGACCGATGGCGTCGTAGTTCTCGAGCGCGAAGCCGATCGCATCCATGCGCACGTGACACACCGCGCAGGCCGACCGCTCGCGATGCAGGGCCAGCTGCTCGCGGAAGCTCTTGCCGCTGTCGACCGCGGCCTCGTTGGCCAACGAGTCGTTGCCCGGCGGCGGCGGGGGCGGCGCCTGGCCGAGCAGGTTCTCGAGGATCCACTTGCCGCGTTTGACCGGCGAAGTTCGGGTCGGGTTCGAGGTGATCGCGTGCACACTCGGGTGGCCGAGCAGACCGCCGCGCTCGCGCCGTTCGGGAGCCAGCTGCACCCGCTCGAAACCGGGACCGGCCGGCGCCGGCCAGCCCAGGAACCCCGCCAGCGTCACATCGACGTAGGTGAAGTCGGCGTCGAGCAGCCGGCGCACATCGAGGTTCTCGCGCAGCACCGTCCAGAACAGCAGCTCCGTCTGGCGCCGCATCGACGCACGCAGGCGGTCGTCGAAGCCGGGGAAACGCGCGGGATCGGGCGTGCGATCGGCGAGGCTCGCGAGCTCGAACCACTGGGCCGCGAACTCGGTCGCCAGCGATTCGGCCCGCGGGTCGGCCAGCAACCGATCGACCTCGGACGACAGACCGCCGCCGGTCAATCGCCCTGCGGCGGCCGCCTGCATCAGCTGCGGATCGGGTGTGCTGGCCCACAGGAAGAACGACAGCCGCGACGCCAGCTGGGTCGGAGTCAGGGCGACCACCGACCCGGCCACCGCCCCGGCCGGCGGCGCCTCGACGCGGAACAGGAAGTGCGGCGACAGCAGCGCCGCGGTCAGCAGGTAGCGTTCGGCGCGCGGCGACGGCCCGCCGTCCTGCAGTGCGGCACCGACCATGCGCGCGGTTTCCTCGTCGGCGACCGGCCGCCGCCAGACCCGCGGCAGCAGCGCCGCGGCCAGCTGCCGCAACCGCGCCTCGGCAGTGGCCGCCGCCGGCAGCTGCCCGAGCCACGCGCGCTCGCTGGGCACCGGGCGGGCATCGAGCGGCCCTTCGACCTCGAACAGCTCCAGCCGCAGATTGCGATCGCGCTGTTTCGGGTCGGGATGTTGCGGCTCGTAGTGATCGTTGACGAACGCGATCTCGAACGCGCGCTGCCCCGCCGCCATCGGCAAGGTCAGCAGGACCGGCCGCGGGCGCGTGTGCTCGATGTCGATCGTGTCGAGTTCGCGCCCGTCGAGCCGGAGCACCAGCTTCGCCGGTTCGGTGCCGGCCTGATCGGCGCCCACCGACAGGCGCAGCCGGTAGATGCCATCGCGCGGCAGCACCACCACCTGGCCCACCACCGCATTGGTCGTGAACGTCACCGACTCGCCGTTCTTGACGACCCCACTGCCGTCCAGCACCGGCATGCCGACCGCCTCGAAGCGTTGCCGCGCGGGGCGCGCGGGATCCACCCCGTCGAACACCTCGGCGGCCACCGCTGCTGCAGCCGCCAGGTACTTCTCGAGGTGCAGCGTCGAGAACGTCAGCGCGGAGCCGACCGTGTCGAAGCCGTAGCCCAGGTCGTCGGCCGGGAACGCACCGGTGTCGGCAGCGATGCCGAACAGATCGCGCACGCAATTCGCCCACTGCCGGCGACTCAGGCGCCGCAGCGTCGTGCGGCCGGGATCGACCGGCAGGCGCGGCACCTGTCGGCGCACGTGGTCGTCGACGGCCGCCGCGAACGCATGCCGCGCCGCGGCCGGGATGCGCTCCTGATCGGGTGGCGGCATCTCGCCGCTGTGCACCCGGTCGCGCAGTCGTTGCCAGCGCCACAACTCGGCGGCCTCGGAGTCGGCCGGCTGACGCAGGTCGAGCTTGCCCTTCACGGTGTCGCCACCGTGGCAGGTGATGCAGTGCGCCTCGACGAAGTCGACGAGGGCGGACGGCGTCTGCGCCGACAGCAGCGAGCACAGCCACAGCGAGGCAACCAGCGGCTTTTGCAGCATGGGCCCATGAGCGTAGCCAAAGCCGCGCCGCAATGACCGAGTGATGACACGCCGCCCCGTCGATCGGCCTAGGTTCCGTGCCTCGAAGGCGGCTCCTGGCCGCGACGAACCACATGCGCAAGATGCTCTTCCCCACGTGCCTCTGCCTGGCAGCGGCGTCCCTCGCCTCGCAGAACTACCTGGCACTGCCCGCGACGGCGAGCCCGGCCGGCGAGCTCGGCAACTTCAGCCTCGTGCCGTTCATGCAGCCGAACGCGCGCGTGCAGATGTTCTACGACGCGGCCGAGGTCGGCTCGAACCCGTTCGTCACCGACGAACTGTCGCTGCGCTTCGACGGCCCGATCCCGCAGGTCGGTGCGCCGGGCCCGTTCTCGATCACGCGCCTGCAGATCCGCATCGGCGTGACGGCGGTGGCGGCCCCGAGCGCCGACTTCGCGGCCAACCTGACCCAGCCGCTGCAGACCGTGTTCGACGGTCCGCGCAGCTACCTGCCCGACCCGGGCTTCGGCGCCCCGCATCCCTGGGGCGGCGTCAACAACACGCTGTCGTTCCCGTTCTCGAGCCCGGCCACGCTGGTCGTCGCCCCCGGCCAATGGCTGGTCGTCGAGCTGGTGATGGAGGGCAACAACATCGCCAGCTTCGGCTTCGCGCACGCGATCCTCGACGGTGCGCCGACCAGCGGCGGCATCACCGACGGCACCGTCGCCGCCTACGGCCAAGGCTGCAGCGCCGGCGGCAGCGCGCCGGCCGCGACCATCAGCACGTCCGGCATCTACGCGCCGGGTGGCGCGCATCGGGTGACCGGTCAGAACCTCGGCGCCAACGCCCTGGTGCTGGCGGTGTTCGGCCTCAGCAACTCGATCGCCTTCGCGCCGCTGCCGTTCACGCTGCCGGGCACCACATGCACGCTGCTGGCGAGCCCGGACTTCACGCTGCCGGCAGTCGCCGACGGCAACGGCACCCTCGGCGCCAGCCAGGGCCCGGTGCTGTCGCTGCCGGCGAACCCCGCGCTGGGTGGCATCGTGATCTTCGAACAGCTCGCGTCGCTGGTGCCGACGGCGAACCCCTGGGGCCTCGTGCTCAGCAACGCGGCGGCGGTCACGCTCGGCAGCTGGAACCCGCTCGGGCGCGGCACCTACCTGGCGGCCCACGACAGCGACCAGAACGCGCAGTACGCGAACCAGCTCAGGGCCTTCGGGATGGCACTGCGCCTGCGTACGCTCTGACGCGTGCGCCGTCCGAGCTCGATCCTGTTCGCGTCGACCCTGCTGCTGTCGATCGCCCTGGTGGTCTGGTGGACGATCTTCCAGGTCGTGGCCAGCAACGAACTCGCCGCCGCTGGCGCGCGCCTGGTGGCCGGTGACGGCGACGGTGCCGCCGCCGCGCTCGGCGCCGACGACGCCGTGGGCCTCGCCGACCTCGCGCGGCGCCGGCGGGCGATGTTCGCCAGCGAAGGGGCGTTCTTCGGCGTCGTGCTGCTGGGGCTCGGCTGGCTCTACGCCGCGTCGGTGCGGCGCGAAGCGGAGCTGCGCACCAACCAGGACCGCTTCCTCGCCGCCGCGACGCACGAGCTGAAGACGCCGCTCGCGACGATCGTGTTGCTGCTCGAATCGCTGCGCGGCGACCGCCTGCCGGCCGACAAGCGCGCGCGCTACCTCGACAACGGCCTGCGCGAGGCGGAGCGCCTCGAACACGGGCTCGACAACGTGCTGACCGCGGCGGGCCTGCGCACCGCGCGCCGGCGGCTGCAACCGCAACCGGGCGACCTGGTCGTCGACACCCGGGACGCGATCGAGGCGCTGCGGCCACGAGCGCTCGCCGCCGACATCGAACTGCGCCTCTCGGCCCCGGCCGAGCTGGCGGCGATGCGCGACGGCGCCGCCGTGCAGGTGGTGCTGCGCAACCTGCTCGACAACGCGATCAAGTACTCGCCGCCGGGCAGTGCGGTGACCACGACCGTGCGCACCGTCGGCGAACACGCCGAGGTGGCGGTGCAGGATCATGGCCGCGGCCTCGATGCCGCCGAGCACAGCCACGCCTTCGAGGCGTTCTGGCGCGGCTCGGACAGCGCCAGCGGCGGCACCGGACTCGGGCTGCACCTGGTGCACCAACTGGTGCAAGCCCACGGTGGCTTTGTCACCGCCCACAGCGACGGGCGCGATCGCGGCAGCGTGTTCACGGTGCGCCTGCCGCTCTCGGCCCGGGCCGGCAAGGAGCGATCATGAACCGCTGGATCCTGGTGGCCGAGGACGAACGCGCGCTCGGCGAGATGCTGTGCGACAACCTGTCGCTCGAGGGCTATCACGCCGAACACGTGCTGAACGGCCAGGCCGCGCTCGAACGCATGCAGAAGGGCGGCATCGACCTGCTGATCCTCGACGTGATGCTGCCGGTCCACGATGGCTTCGAGGTGCTGCGCCGGCTGCGCGAGCGCGGCGACCAGACGCCGGTGCTGATCCTGAGTGCGCGCAGCGCCGACCGCGACCGCATCCGCGGCCTCGAACTGCAGGCCGACGACTACCTGACCAAGCCGTTCAACCTGCGGGAACTGCTGCTGCGCATCGATGCGCTGCTGCGGCGCCGCCCGCCGCCGGCGGTGGGCGAAGACCTGCTGGTCTTCGGCGGGCATCGGATCGACTTCCGCGCCATGCAGGCCACCTGCCAGAGCGGGGAACGGGTCGAACTGACCGCGTCCGAGACCAAGCTGCTGAAGCTGCTGGCCGGCCGCGCCGGCACCGTCGTCACGCGCAAAGCCATGGTAGAGCACCTGTTCGGCGGCTCTGCGGTGCCGACCGTCAGGACTCTGGACAACGTGATGCTGCGGTTGCGCAAGCTGTTCGAAGCCGACCCGGCCAACCCGCGCCACCTGCAGACGGTGCGCGGTATCGGCTTCCGCTTCGACGCCTGAAGGGCCGGCGCGCCGCTGCTCCGCCGCCCTTCTGCTCGGCGAGCAACGATTTCCCGCGCCGTTTCGGCCACAATGGGCGCACTCATGAGCCCACGCACGTTCCTGTTCCCCCTCTTCTTGATTGCCGCCCCGCTGTTCGCCCAGGGCGAAGTCGACCTCCGCACCGCCGCCAAGAAGGGCAGTTCGGTCTGGCTGCTCCAAACGATGAAGCAGGAGCAGAACATCGACATGGCCGGCCAGCAGATGGAGATGGGCAACAACGTCAGCCGCACCCTGCAGGTGACCGTCAAGGACGTCGATGACAAGGGCAACCTGGTGGTCGAGACCAAGCTGGTCCGCATCCAGGGCGCGATGACGATGCCGATGATGGGCGACGTCGAGTTCGACTCGGCGGCCCCCGCCGAAGGCGGCGAGGACGAGGACGACGGCATGGGTGGCATGACCGGCCAGATGACCAAGGCGATGGTCGCCGGCGCCGGCAAGACCTTCACCGCCTTGGTCAGCCCCAACGGCAAGGTGCTGGAGCTGATGGACGACGCCAAGGAACTGCTGAAGGGCAGCAAGGGCGGCGCGATGGGCGCGGGCCTCGACGAGGGCGCGCTGAAGCAGATGGTGCGCGGCGCGTTCGGCGATCTGCCGGAGAAGCCGACCGCGGTCGGCGCCAAGTGGAAGGACACCGACATGGAGCAGGACGGTCGCATGCCGATGAAGCGCGACCTGGAGCTCGCGCTGGCGGCCTGCAACGACGATCAGTTCGAGATCACGTCGACCGGCACCCTGACCCAGGGCGACATGAAGGACGACGCGGGCGAGGCCGGCGACGAGCAGGAGGCGCAGGCCCGCGAGATGATGAAGAGCATGAAGCTCAAGAACGGCAAGGCCACCGGCTCGCTGAAGGTCTCGCGCAAGGACGGCTTCGTCGTCGAGTCCAACAACGTGGTGTCGTTCGACGCCGAGATCGCCGACGGCCCGATGGGCGAGATGCAGATGTCGATCAAGGTCACGACCTCGACCAAGCGCACCACCGAGGCCGAAGCCGCGCCGAAGAAGGCCGCCGCCAAGGAAGACACGGTCAAGGAAGAGACGGTCAAGGAAGAGGCCGGCAAGCAGGGCAAGTGAGGCCAGACGGGCCGCGAACCGCTCACCGCGGCAGTCCCCGCCGGCGATAGACGAACCGGCGGTCGCCGCGGCGCAGGTCGAACTGGCCGGTGAACGCGACCACCAGTTCGAGGTCCGGCGCCACCCCATCGGTCGCCGAGGACGAGGTCGCCTCCGCCCCCAGCGGCTCCCGCACCGCGACCACGTGATCGAAGTCGTCGCGATGGCGCGCCCAGAACGCGGCGAAGTCGCCGCGGCCGACGCCGGCGGCACCGTCCACCGGTGGTCGCAGGTGGAAGTAGCCGCCCAGCGAGGTCGGATCGCCACCGACCACGAGCACGCGCCCGGCGAATCCCGGCTGCTGCGACAGCCAGAGCGCCGTGTGCACCGCGCCGGCGTTGCCGAACCACAGCGAGGTCCACGCCCACAGCAGGCCGTGCAGCAACCACAGCAGCCGGGCGTGCCAGTGCGCCGCGCGACCGACGGCCGCCGGCAGACCGACCGCGACCACCACCAACAGCATCGCCAGCGCCGGATACTCGAACCGCAGCGCCTTCCGGGCCACGCCGCTGTGCAGCCCGAGGTGCAGCATCGCACCGGCCAGTGCAGTCGGCACCACCGCTCCACCACTGCACAGTCGCCGCCACGCAGGGCGCAGCAGACCGGGCACCAGCATCGCGGTCGGCACCGCGCCGGCGAGCAGATAGAACCACCACGGCTGCGTGCGCCACTTCTCGGCCGCACCGAGCCCCAAGTTGGTCTGCAGGTAGCGCCACGGCACCAGCAGGAAGGTGCCGGTCGTGTGCAGATCGACGAGACCCTGCACGGCGATGCCCGGCGCACACCCGGCAGCGAACCACGCGGCGGCGGCTCCGCGGCGCTGCCACAGCAGCACGCCGAGGAAGGCGGGCCCGAACAGCGCATCCTGGAAGCGACCGCAGAACGCGAAGCCGAGACAGAGTCCGGCCAACAGTGGCGGCCACCGTCCGGGCCCTGCCAGCAACACGGCCGCCGTCACCGCCAGCGTCGACGCCAGCGCCGGACCCGATGGTTGCACCCCGTGCACCGTGAGCCCCGACAGCGCGATCAGCAGCAGGGCCGGCCGCGGTCGCGCGAGCGGCCGCCAGCGCACGACGAGCAGCCAGCAGGCCCACAGCGGCAACAGTGAACCCACCGCGTTCGCGAAGCGAACCCACGTCAGCACCCACAGCGGGTCGTCGACCCCGAGCGCCGTCACGGCGCGGAACAACCCCGCCAGCGCATGCGGGTAGACCTGGCTGCGCACGCCGTCGAGCCATTCCCAGGTGCGATGGAACGGCGCCCCGCTCGCCAGGTGCCAGGCCGGATCGACGTACTGGTACTGCTGGTCGACGAACTCGAAGCCGTGGGCGAACAGGACCGCGGGCAGCCGCAGCGCCAACGCCAGCAGCAGGTACACGGGCAGCGACCAGGCCTGATCGCCGGGCGAACGCAGTGCAGCAGCCGGCGAGGACGGCATCACGGCTGGGATCTTGCCGTTCCGGCGCCGATGCGGAAGCGCCGTCAGCAGCCGCGGCCGGAATTCCGATAGCGACGGCCGCGTAGGATGTCGCTCCACGCCACTCTTCCCGATGCCCGACCGCGAAACCCTGCACGTCGCCGAGTTCCTCGGCGACGGCATCTCGTCCGAACTCTCCACCAGCATCCACCAGGTCGCGGCGGCGCTGCCGATCCACGTCGTGTTCCACCCGGTGGACCTGACGCTCGAATCGCGGCGCAAGAACGCGGGTGCCTGCTACGACGCGGCGATGATCGCGATCCGCGAGCACAAGGTGGCGCTCAAGTATCCGACCGTCACCGAGAAGGAGAGTCCGAACAAGGTGCTGCGCGAGCGCTGCAAGTTCTCGGTGATCCACCGACCGGTGGCGACGCTGCCGGGCGTGAAGACCCGCCACGACGGCAAGGTCGACCTGCACATCATCCGCATCGCGGTCGGCGGCACCTACGAGGACGCCGGCCGCCGCATCGGCGACGACGTCGCGGTGTCGATCCGCGTGATCGAGCGCCGGCCGTCGCGCGAAGCCGCGCTGTACGCGTTCCGACTCGCGCAGCGGCTGTCGAGCGGCGTCTGCAGTACCAGCAAGCACACGATCCAGCGCGCCACCGACGGCCTGTTCGAGGAGATCGTGCTCGACACAGCACGTGGCTTCCCCGGCGTGCCGCACCACAGCGAGCTGTTCGACTCGCTGCTCTACAAGCTGATCCTGAAGCCGGAGAACTACCGCGTCATCGTCACGCCGAACGAATACGGCGACTTCCTGTCGGACATGGCGTGCGGGATGATCGGCAGCCTGGGGCTCGGCGCGAGCGCCAACTACTCGTTCGACGACCGCGGCGACGTGGCGCTGGCGATGTTCGATCCCGCCGGCGGCACCGCGCCCGACATCGCCGGCAAGGGCGTCTGCAATCCATCGGCGTCGCTGCTCGCGTTCGGCATGCTGCTGAACCACGCCGGCTTCCGGGGCCTCGGCGCCATGGTCGACGACGCGGTGCGCGGCGCGATCGCGGCCGGCGAGTCGACCCGCGATCTCGGCGGCAAGCTCGACACCAGCGCGTTCACCGCCGCGGTCAGCCGCCGGCTGGTGCCCGGCGCCCGCTGAACGGCGGATCGGCGACGACCCGCCCGCGGCCGAGCCGGCTCAGACCCGCGGCCGGAACAGCCGGTCGACGTAGCGACTGGCCTTGTGCTTGTCGGCGACCTTGCGCGTCCAGCGCATCGCCTCGGCGACCGGCACCAGCACCGCGCCGTCGGGAACCGGCAGCCACACCGCCTGCTCTTCGTGGCTCGCGATCAGCCGATCGAACTCGTCCGTCGAGTCCGCGGCGGCGAGCTTCTCGAGCAGGCGCATGTCGACCAGCGCCGAGCCGGTGCTGGCGAACTGCCGCACGCGGCCGAGCAGGTCGTCGGTGCTGACCTCGAACAGGTCCGCCAACGAGACGAGGTCTTCCCCGGTGGGAAAGCGACTGCCACTCTCCCACCGCGACACCGCGGATTCGTGGCAGCCCAGCCGCTTCGCGACGTGGTCCTGGGTGAAGCCACGCCGCGCCCTGAGCTCGCGCAAGCGAGCGGCCAGGTGGGTGGCAAGGGGGCGAGGTACTTGCTCTTCGGGTAGTTCCGTCACGGGGATGGGGACCTGCGAGGGTCGATGTGCTTTCGGCTCTACGCAGCCGGTTTGGCAAGTGGCCAGTCGGAGCGGAAGTAGGTGCAGCATGGGGGTTTCCCGGTGCACTGCGCGCATGCTACGCGTCCCATGGCATCGCTGCATGACGATCTGGAAACTTGACACTTGGTCACGATGACGGTCTATTCGGCACCATCGGACCACAAGAGGAGAACCGCCATGCTCGACAACCCCCATGCCCTGCTCCCGATCGCCTTCCAAGCCGCGGCCCGCGTCGTGCGCAGCCGCCTGCTGGCCGAAGAAGCCAGCGAACGAGCCCTGCACCTGCTGACCCTGGCCGTGTTGCAGGGTGACGCACCGTCCCATCCCAAGGCCTGGTTGCGCTCGGTGGCGCGCCGCTCCGCGTGCGCGCTGCTGCGCTCGGACTGGGCCCGCACCACCACCGCGACCGGTCCCGAGATGGACTCCCACCCGGCGCCGTACCGACGCACCGAAAACAGCGGCTGCGACTTCGTCCGCGACTGCCTGCCCCAGCATCTGTCGGGCCGCCAGGCGGCGGCGCTGACGGCCGCCGTCTCGTGCAACACCACCGCGGCGGCCGCCAAGCGCTGCGGCATGCAACCGCGCGACTTCCGCCGCTCCCTGAGCCGGATCAGCCGCAAGGCCCGGCGCCTGTTCGCCGACCACGACGTGCGCGACACCTTGGCCGACGACGCCGCGGCCCAGTTCCAGCTCGACGTCTGACCGAGCCGCTGGCAAGTGCCGGCGACAGCGGCGATGGTGGCGCCCCAACTCCACAAGGGCCCCACTCGCATGGCACCGCTTCCCCTGCTGCTGCTCGGCTTCACTGCCACCGGCGCTGTCCTCTCCTCGCTGACCGGCGTTCCGCAGGATCCGGCTCCCGGCTACCGCGACACCCCGCGGCTCCCCGATGGCTGGCGCGTGCACGACGCCGATCGCCCGCGCCCACCGGCCGTGAACCCTGGCCCGGCCGGGGCACCGACGCCGGCGCCGGCCGACGCGATCGTGCTGTTCGACGGCCGCAACCTCGACGCGTTCCGTGGCAACGACGGGGCGGCGAAGTGGACGGTGGCCGACGGCGCGATGACCGTCAACGGCACCGGCGACATCCAGACCGCCGCGGAGTTCGGCGACTGCCAGCTGCACGTCGAGTGGGCCTCCCCGGCCGAGGTCAAGTCCGAGTCGCAGGGCCGCGGCAACAGCGGCGTGTTCTTCTTCGGTCGCTACGAAGTGCAGATCCTCGACTCGTACGAGAACCCGACCTACGCCGATGGCCAGGCCGCGTCGCTGTACGGCCAGAAGCCGCCGCTGGTGAACGTGTGCCGCAAGCCCGGCGAGTGGCAGAGCTACGACATCCTGTTCCGCGCCCCGCGCTTCGCGGCGGACGGCAGCGTGCAACAACCAGCCCGCGTGACCGTGATCCACAACGGCGTCGTCGTGCAGCTCGACGAAGCGCTGCTCGGCGCCACCTCGCACCGCGGCGTGGCCCGCTACGAGGCGCACGGCGAGCGCGGCCCGATCCGGCTGCAGGACCACGGCAATCCGGTCCGCTTCCGCAACATCTGGCTGCGGCCGCTGCAGCTCGAGCGGCCGGCGGCACCCGCCGCGAAGTGATCAGCGCACGCCGGCGTACTTGAAGAGAACCGCGTGGTCGCACAATTCGGCGTTGCCGGTCCCGGTCAGCCGGGTGACGGTGGCACCGTCCCAGACGAACAGGTCGGCGTTGGTGTTGCCGCTCGCACTGCGCGTGAACAGCACGGTGCCGTCCGCGGTGCGCGCCTGGAAGGTGTCGTCGCCGGTCTCGTTGCTGATGACCACCGCCGCATCGGCCGAGTCGTCGAACATCTCCAGGTCGGTCTGCGCACTGACGGTGCGCGTGAACACGTAGTCGCCGGCTGCCAGACCTTCGCCGCGATAGAACAGGCCCGTGCCGGTGATGTCGGTGCCCCAGTTGGCGACATCGGCGTTGAACTTGCCGATCCGCGTACCGGCCTGGTTCTGCGTCACGACGTCCCCGTTCGGCAGCACGAAGATGCTCGCCGAGGCATTGCCGCCGGCGGCCCAGCTGACCGTCACCGGGCTCGCCACCAGCGACACCGCGATGATGTTGGTCGCCGTGCCGCTCGGCAGCAGGAACACCCAGTCGCGCACGCCGTCGTTGGTGACCCCGACCACCTGCGAGATGTCGCTGTTGTCGCGGACCGTGCCGGTCAAGCCGCTGTCGAGGTCGCGGAAGAAGACGTCCTGCTCGCTGCCGCTGACGACCTGGTGGTAGACGAGTTCGTTGCCGGCGCCGAGCAGGTCGTAGGCATACACACCGCCGCTGGCGACGGTCGTGGTCTGGCCGTTGGCCGCGTTCCAAGCGAACAGATCGGTGTCGCCGCCGTTCTGGGCGCTGAACACGACCTGGTCGAGCGTGCCGCAGACGTGGAACACCTTGTTGCGGGTCGGCAGCCCACTGACCTCGGTGCCGAGTTCGACCAGACCGGCGCTGGTGCGATAGCAGAACAGGTCCGCCTCACCACCGGTGCCGAGTCGCGTGAACACCACGCCGCCGGACGGCACCGCCGCCTGGATCTGCTCGTCGGTGGCAGCCGTGCCGACCGCGAACACCTCGTCCTCGGTCGGATCGTAGGCATAGATGTCGGCCTGGCCGTTCACGCCGACCTCGAAGAACACGATGCCGTCGCTGTCGACGACCACCGTCAGGCTCCCCAGCAGGTCCTGCGCGACGTCGCGCGTGAAGCCCGTGCTCGGGTTGTAGTAGAACAACCGCATGTCGTTGCCGCTGCCGGTCGTGAACAGCAGCTTGCCGTCCGCCGTGGTGGCGCGATAGATCACGTCGCCGGTGGCGGTCTCGACGACCCGCGTGTTCTGCCGCGTCAGCGGATCGAACACCCACAGCTGGAGCGGCGCACTGCCTAGCTGGTAGACGAGGCGCCCGTCGCCGAGCCCGTCGACCAGCGTCGGAGAGGAGGCGGCGCTCGCCACGCGCACGAACGCCTCGGTGCGCGAGTCGAGCAACAGCAGGCCGTCGTTGTCCTCGCGGACGACCACGAAGTTGCCCTGCGTCACCCGGACCGGGAACGAGGCCGCCGTGGTCTTGCTGCCGTCGGAGACCGTGAAGGCGACCGTGTAGTCGCCCATGGTCGCGAACGTGTTCGAGTAGATGCTGCCCGCGAAGGAGCCACCGCCGTCGGTCACCGCGTAGGTCAGCGGCGAACCCTCGCGATCGCTGACGTAACCGCCGAGGTCGAACGTGAACTCGCCGGCGCCGGTGGTCGACTGCAGCGGCACTTCGTCGACGCGTGGGGAAGCGTTGCTGACGTTGCTGCCGCCACAGGCGGTGAAGGTCAGGGCCACTGCAGCGAGCAGCTGCGGGTAGAGCGTCGAACGATGAACCATGGGTGTGCCTCTCCTGATGCGGTGCGAAATGCGGATTCCGTCCCGGCAATCGGCGCGCTCCCCCCGCCGGACTGAGCCCTGCGAGCTGCCCGCGATGGCACCGGCGCTCCGCGCCGGTCCGAGCTCAGCCCGGCAACTCGAGCCGCCCACTCGCGAGCCAGCGATGCACGCGCTGCAGTTCGGCGAAGTCCGGCCGGTGCACGTGCATCGGCACCCGCTGCAGGCAGGCGTCGTCGCGACCGAACGGCGGCGGTGGCTCGGCCGCGAGCAGGTCGGCGAACGCCCGCACCGGCACCGACACGAACAGCCGCTCCGGGGCCCCGAACTGCTCGTACCAGGTCCGCAGCCGCTGGTTGGTCTCGACCAGCAGGCGCTTCCAGTTCTGCAGCCGCAGCCGCGACCCGTAGCGCGACTTGCCGCGCGTCTTGCTGTGCAACGGCTGGGCGCGACCGGAACCGCGCACCACGTAGCGCCGCACCGCCTTGTGCTGCACCAGCTCGTCGCCGTCCCACCAGCCGATCGCCATCGCCCCGGCCTGCAGCAACAGCAGCAGCTGGCGTTCGGACGGCCCCGGCAGCCGAGCAGCGTAGGCCGCGACCGACTCGCCGGGCTGTACGCGCGGCGCCGTCAGCGGCACCCGCAACCGCGCGCCCGGCTCGCCCTGGAACACCAACCCGCGCCGATCCGCGCGCGCCTGCGGCCACCGGCAGGCGAACGCCTCCAGCTGCTCCGCCAGGTCGGCTCGTGGAAAGCGGATCACCCGCGGGCGCGGTGTCGACATCGGCCGCCAGCATAGCGCCGCAGCCGAAGCCTCGATCCGTGCGCACCAGCGAGTAGGCTCACGGCACGTTGCGCCTCACGTTCGTCGTCCACCAGTTCCCGCCGCGCTACTTCACCGGCACCGAGACCTATGCGCTCGCTGTCGGTCGCGAGCTGCTGCGGCGCGGCCACGACGTCGACGTGTTCACGCTCGATCCGTCGTTCGCGGAGGCCACCGGGCCGTGGCGGGAGTCGCGCGAGGTCGTCGACGGTCTGCCCGTCCGACGCATCAACTTCTGGATGAACCTCGGCCGCGACTGGGGCCGGATGGAGTATCGCCACCCGCTGATGGCGAGCACGTTCGCGGCGCACCTGCGCGAACGGGGCACCGAGGTCGTGCACAGCTTCCACCTGCGCCACGTCGGCGCCGACCTGATCGACGAGGTCAAGCTCCAGCAGCGCGGCCTCGTGGTGTCGCTGACCGACTTCTGGTTTCTGTGCCCGCGCGTGATCATGATGCGCAGCGACGGCACCGCGTGCGACGGGCCACCCGATGGCGGCCGCGGTTGCCTGCCGTGCCACGCGCCGGAACTCGCACAGCAGCTGGCGGCGCATCCGGCGGGCGCCGAGATCGTGGCGATGCAGGCTGCGGCGCCCGCGCGCAGCCAGCCGGGCTGGGATCTCGCCAGCCGCGCCGCGTCGTTGCTCGACCGCCCGGCCTACCTGCGCGAACGCCTGCTGGCCGCCGACGCGATCGTCGCCCCGACCCGGTTCCTGCAGTCGGTGTTCGAACACAACGGCGTGCCCGCGGGCCGCATCCGCTGCCACGGCTACGGCATCGACACGCACGGCCTCGCCGCCGGCGCGGCGGCGGCGCGACCGCCGCAGCGGCCGCTGACGTTCGGGTTCCTCGGTTCGTTCGCCCCGCACAAGGCGCCGCACGTGTTGGTCGAGGCGATGGCGCGGGTGCACGGCGACTGCCGCGCGCTGCTGCGCGGCCGCGCCAGCGACTTCCCCGACTACTCGGCGCCGCTGCTGACGGCGGCGGCGAAGGACCCGCGCATCACCGTGCTGCCGCCGTACGACCGGCGCGAACTGGCGGCAGTGCTCGGCAGCATCGACGTGCTGGTGGTGCCGAGCACGTGGCACGAGAACGCGCCGTTCGTCGTGCTCGAGGCGCGCGCCGCCGGCCTGCCGGTGCTGGCGAGCCGCTTCGGCGGCCTGCAGGAGGTCGTGCAGGATGGCGTCGATGGCGAACTGTTCGCGGCGGGCGACAGCGCGGACCTGGCGCAGCGGATGCAGCGCCTGCTCGACGAGCCTGGGCGACTGCAGCGATATCGCGCCGCCGTGCAACCACCGAAGACGCTGGCGCAGGCCGTCGACGAGTTCGAAGCGAACTACCGCGAGGTCGCGCGGCGATGATCGAACGCACCGTCGTGTGGCAAGGCTGGCCCCACGCACCGGCACCATTGCCGGCATTCAAGCGCCTGCTGCGCGCGAGCGTCG
>JALORC010000045.1 GCA_025459175.1 Planctomycetota bacterium
GGTCCATGCCGTGCTGGTGAACCCGGATTGCACGACGTGCAACACCAACCATCTGCTGGCGGGCTCCGGCGTCAACACTCGACAAGGGGAGCCCAGGATCGCGGCCCGTTGGGTCGGCCCCAATGTCTCGGACGATGCGATCGTCGCGTTCACCAACTCCAGCAACTCGCCGGGCTTCAGCAGCGACATCAACGCGCAGCGCTGGCAGGTGCTCGGCAGCGGCATCGCGCCGACCAACCTGCTCGGCGGCTGCGCGCTCGGCGGCACCAACACGACGACCGGTGGCCCGTTCGTGATCGGCAACCCGAACTTCGCGTTCCGGGTCACCGGCGCCGATCCGGCGGCACTGCTGTTCCTGAACCTCGGCCTGCCGAGCGGCGGCCTGCTCTGCGGCAGCTGCACCTACACCAATCCGATCGGGCTCGAACTGAAGGCCAACGTCGGCGGCACCGCGACCTCGGTGTTCGCGCTGCCGTGCGATCCGGCGCTGGTGACCTTCCAGATGGAGAGCCAGTGGATCAGCTTCGGCACCGCGTTCTCGCCGTGTCCGCTGCTGGCCGGCGTCTCGGCCTCCAACCGCCTGCTGTTCACGCTGTCGAACTGAGTCGGGGCCGCGCCCGACTCACTTCGCGATGCGGACCCAGCCCGAGCGCTCGATCCAAAGGCTGCTCATGCGGCCGTCCGTGGCCTGCACCGGCAGATGTTCGAAGCCGGTGCCCGAGCCGTCCCAGGCGTCGTCGAACCAGAACGCGTAGGCGTCGGTGACCAGCAGGTCGCCGACGAACGCTCCCGCATAGGTGACGGGGATGATGCCGGTGCCCCACATCACCACGTTCCACCACGGGCTGTTGACGTAGTGCTTGTGGTCCCAGTCGTCGACCGTGCGGCGCAGCTGGTGCGGGCCGGCGAGGCACGAGGTCGCGGTGACGGCCACCAGGGCCAACGCGGCGGTGCGGAGGAAGGTGCGCATGCGCGCGAGCCTACGGCACCGGTGCCGGCCCGCGAAGCGCGTTCAGCCGTCGACGCGCGCGTCGAGGCGACGGCGATGCGCGAGCGCGCGGCCGTCGAGTCCGATGCGGACCGCGTGCAGCGCACCGCTGCGTTCGCGCAGCAGCAGTTCCCAGTGCTCCTCGTGCTGCGGCCCCGACACGATCCAGGCCTCGTCGACGAACGGCGCGCTGCGCAGCGCGGTCGCCAGCACGTGCTGCGGCACCTCGGTCAGCGGCACCGTGTGACTGCGTTCGAGCACCGCGCCGTCGTCCGCCAGCAGCACCGAACGGATGTGCGCCGGGTCGGTGTAGGCGACCTCGACCCGGAACCCGGTGCCGCGGGCGCTCCACTCCCGGCCGGTGTAGCGGCGTTCGCCGTCGGGGGCCACCGCGGTCAGCATCGTGCGCGCGGCGGGCGGCAGTTCGGCGGGGTGGCACGGCACCACGGCGGCGCCGATCCGACCGCCGTCGAGCCACAGGCGGGCGCCGGCACCCGGCGGCGCCGTGGTGAGCGCGGTGGCCAGCTCCGTGGCGAACGGGGTCGAGCCCGCACAGGCGGTCAGCAGCGTGAACAACCCGGCCGCGACGTGACAGAGGCGCATCCGACCACTTTCCCGGCCGGAACCGGCAGCGCAATAGCGGCGGAGCCTTGATCCTGTGCCGTGGCTCAAGACACTGGCGGCACGCCATGATCGAGCAACCCTTCGCCCAGATCGTCGATTCCCTCGCTGCCAAGACTCCGACGCCCGGCGGTGGGGCGGCCGCCGCGATGGCCGGCTGCATGGGCGCCGCCCTGTTCCTGATGGTGGTGCGCTTCTCGCGCGGCAAGAAGGCCAACCTCGAGCGCGACGGTGAACTGCAGGCGGCGGAGACCCAGCTCGAAGGCCACCTGCAGCGGCTCAAGCCGATGGCCGAGCGCGACTGTCGCTCGTTCGACCTGGTGTCGGCGGCCTACGGCATGCCGAAGGACAGCGACGCCCAGAAGGCGCTGCGCGAGAAGGCGATCCAGGAGGCGATGGTCGGCGCGATGGTGGTGCCCGAGGAGACGCTGTGCATGGTGCGCGACGTGTTCGTCGGCATGCACAAGGTGGTCGGCTGCATCGGCAAGGCGATCGTCAGCGACCTCGCTTCCGGGGCCTCGCTGCTGCTCGCCGCGGCCGAAGGTGCGTTCCTCAACGTGCGCATCAACGCCGCCTTCCTGACCAATCGCGAGCTCGCCGACCGCACGCTGGCGCGCGCCAGCGAGGTGCTGGCCGAGATCCGCCGTCAACAGCAGGCGATCGCCGTCTCGGTCGACAAGATGCTCGCATGAACGCGCCACGCCCGCCGCTGCTGCTCTGTGTGCTCGACGGCTTCGGGGAGGCCGCGCCCGGCCCCGCCAACGCGATCCATCGCGCGATGCCACGCTTCTGGTTCGACCTGCGTGAGCGTTGGCCCACCACGCTGCTGCAGGCGAGCGGCGAGGACGTCGGCCTGCCGTGCGGCCTGATGGGCAACTCCGAGGTCGGCCACCTCAACATCGGCGCCGGCCGCGTGGTGTTCCAGGAGATCACCCGCATCGATCGGGAGATCCGCGAGGGGCGCTTCGCGCAGAACGCGGCGCTGCGCTCGGCCATCGACCACGCGGTGCGGCAGCGCAGCACGCTGCACCTGTTCGGCCTCTGTTCCGACGGTGGCGTGCACAGCAGCGACCAGCACCTGCACGCGCTGCTGGCGATGGCGAAGGCGGCGGGACTCACCGGCGACCGCGTGCTGCTGCACGCGTTCCTCGACGGCCGCGACACGCCGCCGCGTTCGGCCGGGCCGTTCGTGGCCCGTATCGAGCAGTGGATGGGGCAGCTCGGCACCGGTCGCATCGCCACCGTGATCGGCCGCTACTACGCGATGGACCGCGACCAGCGCTGGGAACGCGTGCAGAAGGCCTACGACGCGCTGGTGCTGGGCCAGGGCCATGTCGCGGCGACGGCCCAGGCGGCGATCGCGGCCGCCTACGCGCGCAACGAGGGCGACGAGTTCGTGCTGCCGACGGTGATCGGTTCGCCCGACCACGGCCGCGTGCGCAGCGGCGACGCGGTGATCTTCTTCAACTACCGCACCGATCGGGCGCGGCAGCTGACCGACGCGTTCGTCGGCGCCGACTTCCGCGGTTTCCCGCGCGCGTCGGTGCCGGTCGTGCACTACGTGACGATGACGCGCTACCGCGAGGACCTGCCGTGCCCGGTGGCGTTCCCGCCGCAGAACCTCGACGGCATCTTCCCGCAGGCGATCAGCCGCGCCGGCATGCGCCAACTGCGCATCGCCGAGACCGAGAAGTACGCGCACGTGACGTTCTTCTTCTCCGGCGGCGAGGAGAAGGAGTATCCGGGCGAGCGGCGCGTGCTGATCCCGAGTCCCAAGGTCGCCACCTACGATCTGCAGCCGGAGATGTCGGCGGTGCCGGTGACCGACGCGCTGCTGCGCGAGCTGGCGTCGGGGCAGCGGCCGGACGTGACGATCCTGAACTTCGCCAACGCCGACATGGTCGGTCACAGCGGCATCATCCCGGCCGCGATGCAGGCGGTGCAGACGATCGACCAGTGTCTCGCGCGGATCGTGCCGGCCTACCTCGCTCTCGGTGGCACCGTCGCGATCACCGCCGACCACGGCAACGTCGAGATGATGATCGATCCGGTGACCGGCGAGCCTCACACCGCACACACGACCAATCCGGTGCCGCTGGTGATCGCCGGCGAAGGCGCGCGTGGTCGCACGCTGCGTCCGGGTGGCCGGCTCTGCGACATCGCCACCACGCTGCTGCCGATCCTCGGCCTGCCGCGTGCGGCCGGCATGGACGGCGTGGACCTGTTCGCATGAACCTGCTTCGCATCGCTGTGGCGCTCGTGCTGTCGACCGCTGGCTTGGCGCAGGAGCCGCCGCCCGCTTCGCCGCCCGCGATCGGCGCCGAAGTGGCGCGGCTGCTGGCGAACGTCGATGCCGAACGCATCGACACGACCGTGCGCAAGCTGGTCGGCTTCGGCACCCGCCACGTGTTGTCGCGCACCGACAGCGACACCGAGGGCACCGGCGCCGCGCGCCGTTGGCTGCGCGCCGAGTTCGATGCGATCGCCGCGGCCAGCGGCGGCCGCCTGACGGTGGCGTTGCAGGAGGCGGTGGTGCCCTGCACCCGACCCGGCATGCCGCGCGAGCTGGCGATCGTCAACGTGATCGCGACGCTGCGCGGCAGCAGCGATCCCGACCGCGTCTACGTCGTCGGTGGTCACTACGACTCGCGCAACGGCGACGGCGCCGATGGCAAGGAGCTGGCGCCGGGCGCCGTCGACGATGCGTCCGGCACCGCGGTGGCGCTCGAGGCCTGTCGGGTGCTCGCCGCGCGTGCGTTCCCGGCCACCATCGTGTTCGTCGCCTACGACGCCGAGGAGCAGGGGCTGCTCGGTTCGGCGGCGCATGCGAAGGCGCTGGTCGACAGCGGCGTGCGCGTCGACGGCATGATCGGCTGCGACATCGTCGGCAACACGCTCGGCATGGACGGCCGGCGCCACGACCGCCACGTGCGCTGCTTCAGCTACGCGCCGAGCGGCAACGACAGCCTCGGTCGCAGCATGGCGCGCGCGGTCGCGTTCGCCGCGCGCACGTACGTGCCGGAGTTCGGCGTCAAGCTGATCTGGCGCGGCGATCGCTACGGGCGCGGCGGCGACCACCGTTCGTTCTTCGAACAAGGCGTACCGGCGGTGCGGCTCAGCGAGCCGCGCGAGGACTTCTCGCGCCAGCACCAGAACGTCGTCGAGCGCGATGGCGCCCCGTACGGCGATCTGCCGGCGTGGTTCGACCGCGCCTACACCGCGCGGGTCACGCAGGTGGTGGTGGCGACGTTGGCCGAGCTGGCCTCGGCGCCGCCGCCGCCGCGGGTCGTCAATGCGCAGCTGCGCCGCGACCGCTACGACACCGAACTGGTCTACGAGCTGCCGGAAGGCATCGCCTGCGAGTTCGTCTGGCGCGAGACCACCGACGCCGACTGGACCCACACGATCGACATGGCCGCGGCCGCGCCGCGCGCCACCGCCAGCGGCCGCTGGCTGGCGACGCTGAGTTCGGTCTGCCTCGACGACGTCGTGGTCGGCGTGCGCGCGGTCGGCGCCGACGGCAGTCGCAGCCGTGTCGCGACCCCGCCGGAACCGGACCGGTTCGACCAACGCGCGCGCGCGCCGCGCGGCACGGAGACGACAGGACGATGAACACGAGCCCGAAGATGCGAACGCGCGCGCTGCCGTCGCCGTGGTCGACGCTGGTGCTGGCGCTCGGCGCCTGCGGGGTCGGCAACGGCAGCGAGATCGGTCCGGTGCTGCCCGACCAGCCCGACGACAGCTGCAAGGTGGTGGTGCTCGACGACCAGTTCCGCGGCGTCACCGGGGCCACGGTGTCGATCGGCACCGCGCGGGCGCTGACCGGGCGCAACGGCCGCGGCGATCTGTTCGCCAGTCCACGCGGTCGGGTGTTGGTGCGGGTCGATGTCGAGCACGGCGCCGCGCAGGCTGGCGACGTGCTCGGTGGCTACACGGTGGCGCAGACGATCGTCGGTCCGGATCTGCCGGCGGTGTTGCACGTGCCCGATCTGCCCGACAGCGCCACCCGCTTGGTCGCGCCCGGCACGCAGAGCCTGGCGATCAGCGTCACCACGCCGGCCGGCAGCATCGTGACGCTGCCGGCCGGTGGTTCGCTCGGCGGACCGCCGGGCGGCGTGTCGGTGGTGCTGCGCGCCGGCGACCTGCAGGCGTCGAACCTGCCCGGCGATCTGCCCGGTGATGCCGGCGGTGCGTTGCTGTTCTCCCGCGCAGTGATGATCGCGCCGGCGAGTGCGACGTTCGTGCCCGGGCTGACCTTGGACGTCGCCGACGAACTCGGTGCCGGCAGCACGGCGCCGCGGCTGTTCCATCTCGACGGGGCCACCGGTGAATGGACCGAGGTCGCGGCAACCACGGCCGCCGGCGGCGGTCGTCTGACCGCGACCGCAGCGGCGGTGACCGGCGGGCTCTACGCGTTCGCGTTGCCGGTCCCGGGCACCACGATCAGCGGGCGCATCGTCGACGCGGCCGGCAACGGGATGCCGGCGGCGATGCTGCGCTGCGACGGGCGCAGTGCGCGCAGCGAGGGCGATGGCCGCTTCTCGATCGATCGCATCGCCGCGACGCTCGCCGACGGCTCGCCGCGCCAGGCGACCTTGGCGGCGTTCGCCGGGGGCAGCTGGCTGCCGGTGCGGGCGGCGCAGACGTTCGATGCCGGCCCGGCACCGGTCGCGCTGCCCGACCTGCGGCTCGACACCGTGTTCGCCGGCGACATCCGCGTGCAGCAGATCGTGCGCGGGCGGGCCAACGCGTTCGCGCCGGCGCGCATCTCGTCGCAGAACGGCGACGTCGCGCTCGCCTCGACCAGCGATGCCAATGGCCAGGTGACGTTCGAGGACGTGCCGGCCGACTTCTTCGGCTTCCAGGACGGCGTGCCGCTGAGCGGCATCGAGCTGCTGCAGGGCCAGTCGGTCGCGTTCCTCGATCGTGGTCGCCGCCGCCTCGACGCGCTGCAGTTCCAGCAGCGGCGGGCCTGGGTGCAGGGTGCGCGCCGCAGCCGCATCTACATCAGCGACGACGTCGGCGGCGGTCCGCTCGCGAACGCGTTCGTCGTCGGCGGCGCCACCCCCGGCGAAGGCCTGATCGGCGAGACGCGCGACGGCGCCACGGTGTTCGCCGCGCGCGACGTCTCCGGTCGCGCCACCGTGTCGCGCCGCTCGCAGCGCGATGGTGCGAGTCGCGTCGACGCGTTCACGATCGTCGCCCCCGACGGCGACCTGCTCGAACTGCCGCTGCCGCGCCTGCGCCGCACCGCGGTCGGCGCCTTCGACCGGCACGGTCTGGTGGCCGGCGCGCTGGTCGGTGCCGATCCGTCGCGCGAGCACGCGTTGCGCAGCACGCGCCGCATCTCGCTGCAGGAATGGTGGGACGACGTCGTCGACGGCGTGCCGATCCGTTCGGCGCTGCCGCTCGATCTCGATCCGGCGCTGACGCACGACCGGTTCGTGGTCGGCGTCGATGCCATCGGTGGCAACCTCGCCGCCGTCGAGTTCACCCGCACCGCGGGCATCGACACGCTGCTCAACGTCGCCGTCGCTGCCGACGTGACGCCGAACGAAGGGGCCCGCATCGAGCTCGAGCTGCCGTTCGCGGCGCCGGCGACCAGCGTGTTCGTGGCGAGCGGCGCGCTGGTCGGGCTCGCCCCCGAGATCGATGTCGGCGGTCTGCAGTTCGACCTCGCGCTGCGCCAGCCGTCGGGGCGGGTCGTCGACGTGGCGCGCGGACTCAGTGGCAACTTGACGCGGCTCGGCGACGACCTGCGCTTCCAGCTGCCCGAGCTGTCGGGGCCGCTGGCCGGGCACGAATGGCTGGTGCTGCTGCGGTCGTCGAGCACCGGCCCCGGGGTCAGCGCCGCCCATTCGAGCCTGTGCGTGTTGCGGGCGCCGACGCAGCCGCCACAGCCGTTCCGGCTGCCTGCGTTCCCGAGCATCGTCGCGCCGGCCCCCGGTGGCACCGTCGCCGCGAACGGCTTCGCGGTCGAGTTCACGCTGCCGGCGGGCGCCGTCTGCGGCACCATCGATCTCGTCTCGGCGACCGGCGGCGAGCCGCTGTCCTGGCGCGTCGTGGTGCCGCCGAACGCGACCCGCTTCGACTTCGTCACGCTGCCGGCCACGGCGCCGACGCCGCTGGTCGCCGGGCGCGCCTACACGCTGACGGTGTCGGCGTACTTCGGTGCCGGCGTGTTGTCCTCGTCGGCGAATCCGTATCGCGAACTCACCACGTTCTGGCAGTCGATCGGCGCGGCCGAACGTGGCGTCGTGCACGTCGCGCGCCGCTCGCTGGTGATCGACACGCCGTGAGGTGCGCGCGCCAGCCTGGCCGGGCGCGGGCTGCGGTGCTGCTGGTCGCGGCCAGCCTCGCGGCCTGCCGCAGTGCCCAGCCGGTGTCGACGCCGGCGGAACAGCTCGAGCTGGCGGCGTCGGCGCTGCGCGAAGGGCGGCTCGAGGAGGCTTCGGCGCTGGTGGCCGGCGTGCGCCAGCGGCATCCGGAGGACGTGCAAGCCGCACAGTGGAGCAGCTTCCTCGCCGAGCTGACGTGGCGCGATGACCACGCCATCCGCGAACAACAGGCGGCGATCCGCAACCTGCGCAGTGCCGGCGACCAGTCGGCCGAAGCGGCGCTGCGCGGTCGCCTCGGCGAGCTGTTGTTCCAGGCCGGGCGCTGGGGCGAGTGTGCCGAGCCGCTGTCGGCCGGCGCCGCCGCCACCGACGGCGAACGTCGACGCGCGTTCGCGGCCGTCGCCGGCTGGCTGCCGTCGGTGCGCAAGGCCTCGGGGCCGATCGTCACCGAGCAGCGGCTGTTGCCCGGCGACGCCGCCGAGTTCGTGTGCGGCAGCGGCGACCGCCGCCGCCCGTTCGCGATCGACACCGGCACCTCGATGACGACGCTCGGTCGTTCGTTCGCCGACGAACTCGAAGTGCGCGGCCGGCGGCCGGCCGGGCAGGCGCTCGACAGCGCCGGTCGCGGCCTGCCGGTCGAGGTCGGGGCGCTGCTGCAGTTCGAGGTCGGCGACATCGCGATCGGGGCGGTGCCGGTGCTGGTCGTCGACGATGCGGCGCTCCGCTTGCGCGACCTGTTCGGCGGGGCCGAGCGGGTGCCGCGCGGCGTGCTCGGGCTCGATCTGCTGGCGGCGGTGCGCCTGACGCTCGATCCCGAACGGCAGAGCGTGACGCTCGAACTCCCGCAGGGGCTGCCCGAGGGGCAATCGGTGCAGTGTGTGCGGGTCGACGGTCGGTGCCTGGTGCCGGTGTTCGTCGAAGGTGTGCGCCTGTGGTTCGTGCTCGACACCGGCGCCAGCCACTCGAGCCTCAGCGAATCAGGGTTGCGCCGCCTGCCCGGCGGCGACCGCCGCGCGGTGCCGGCGTTCCGCCGCGTGCGCACCGTCGGCGGCGGCATGGTGTCGGTCCGCGAAGTGCGCGATCTGGTGCTGCGCTGCAGCGAGGCGCGCTTCCTCGGGGTGACGCTGCCGGTGGTCGCCCGCGGAGCCGGCGCGACCTTCCCGATCGACGGCGTGCTCGGCGTCGACCTGCTCAGCAAGTGCCGCGTCACGCTGGACCGCGGCCGGGCGCGCTTCAGTACTCCGTCCTAGGCCCTCGCCGGGCGCCGGGCCGGTGGGTATGAACTGGTGCATGAACGGGAACGAGCCGCCGGAAGGCGCCGCGCCGGGTGAAGCATCCGGGGGCGATCCGCCAACAGCGAATGGCGCTGACCTGGTTCGGCTCGAGGTCGCCAGGTTGCGTGGGGTCGCGGCATTGGCGTCGACGCTGATGCACGACCTCAACAACCATCTGAACAGCTGCCTCGCGCTGGCGATGGTGGCCCGGCCACAGCTGCAGGACCCGGTCGACATCACGCTGCACGACGACCTGTGCCGCGGCGTGCAGCAGGGCGCCGGTCTCGCCCGCGCGATGGTCGGGTTGCTGCAGCGCCTGCCGCGGTTGCCGCGCGAGGTGGTGCCGGCGGTGCAGTTGCTCGACGGCGCGCTCGCGGCGATCACCAAGGTCGCGCAGCAACGCGAGGTGCAGCTGCAGGTCGTGCGGGCGCCGGAGCTGCCGCGCGTGCGCACCGTCGTCGCCGAGGCGACCAGTGCGCTGCTGCTGACGTTCTCGGCGTTGGTGGCGGCGAAGCCGTCGCGGCTCGAGGTGATCGGCGACGAAGCCGTGCTGTCGCTCGCCGGCGGCCGCCCCCGCCGGTGTGCGCGCGTGCGCGTGCTGGCCGTCGGCATCAACCCGCATGCTGCCGCCGAGATCGCGGTGGCGCTGGCGGGTGCGGGCAGCCTCGGCGTCCGCGCGGGTCTCGATCGCGGTGGTCTGTTGCAGGCCGCGATCGCGCAGCGAGTGCTCGGTGGCGACCTGGTGGCGGTATCTCACCGCGACGGGATCGAACTCGTGCTCGGCTGGCCGGCCTCCGGCTGATCGTCCGCGCGCGGCGCGAGCGGCGGCAGCGCCTCGGCGGCGGCGATGCCGAGCTGCAGGCGTTCGCGATGCGCGGCGTCGAGCTGGCGGCCGCCGAAGCGCACTTCCTGGTAGGCGAGGAACGCGTCGGCGACCGCCGCCGGCAGCCGCTGCTCGGCCCGCAGTGCGGCGGCGAAGCGTTCGAGCGTCGCGCCGCGCGCGCGACGATGGCCGCTCTGCGCCAGCGCCTGCAGCAGCTGCCCCAGCAGTCGCCGCGCCGTGCGGTCGACGGCGGCGGTGGTGGTCTTCTTCGATGCCGTGTGCGGCCACGGCACCAGCGCCGAGCCGAGCGCCAGCAGCAGCACCAGCGCCAGCACCCACGGCTGCACCACGAACGCCACCGCGCGCGACAGCAGGTCGGCGACGCCGTTCGCCGCTTCGTCCGGCCGCCGTGGTTGCTCGAGATCGCCGCTCTCGTCGAGCCGCGACGGCGTGCGCTGGCCGCGTTCGGCCGGCGGCGTCGGGTCGAAGATCACGAAGCCGCGACCGACGAACGGCACCTCGACCCACGCGTGCGCGTGCTGCGAGCCGAACATGCGCGCGCCGGCCTGCCGCGGATCGGGATCGCCGCCGTAGAGCCCGACGCCGATGCGGCACGGGATGCCACGCAGCCGCAGCAGCAGCGCCGCCGCGGAGGCGAAGTGCATGCAGTAGCCGCGCCGGGTGCCGTCGGCGAACAGGAAGTTTTCGATCGCGTGCGCGAACGGCCCGCTCGGCTCGATGCGGTCGTAGCGGCAGCGGTTGGCCAGTTCGGCGGCGATGCGTGACATCGCCGGCAGCGGCTGCGCGTCGACCTGCCACTCGTCCAGCAGCGCCGCGAAGCGTTCGCGCGGCATCGCCGCGGGCAGCCCGAGCAGCCCCATCGCCGCGGCCTGCGGATCGAGCGGCAGGTCGTGCGGCGGTTGCCCGAGCACCTGGTAGCCGACCGTGTAGTCGCTGAGCTCGGCGCCGGGCACCTGCCGCAGCCACTCGCGCCGCTCGTCGATCTGCAGCTTGCCGATGCCATTGATCTCGAACGTCGACGGCGGCACGAACACGAAGTTGCGGGCGCCGGCGAAGCGTTCGATGTCGAGCCACTGCCTCGGCAGCTGCGGCAGCGGGCGGCGCAGCCGGTGGCTGTCGAGCAGCGTCGGCGCCTTCAGCTGCAGCGGGCCGAGCTGCCAGCTGTCGAGATCGGCGACGGTGAAGAAGCCCGAGCGCAGGTAGAGCTCGCGCGGCACCGGGCCGCCTTCGGGATTGGTGACGCGCACCAGCTGTTCGCCGGTGAGTTCCGACAGCACGCCGCGGCTGCCGTCGAGCTGGAACGAGTCGTCGAGGCCGGGGCGCCGCGCGGCCGAGCCGGGCCGTTCGGTCGCCGCGTCCGGTCGCAGCCGCGACGGCTGCGGCAGCAGGTCGAGCGAGCGTTCGATCGCGAGCGTGCAGACGAGGCAACCGAGCACCAGCGAGCCGATCGCGGCGCCGGCACCGCTGCGCAGTGCGGCGGTCCGGTGCGCTACCGGTCGCGCCACGGCGTGCGCGGCCAGGTGGCTGGTGGCCCGCAGCGACAGACAGGCGAACACCGCGTAGCCGGCGATCAGCGGGCGATTCACACCGCCGAGGATCACGCCGACCAGCAGCACGCAGAAGCTCAGGAACAGGGCCAGCGCGCGATCGGCGTCGGTGTGCCGCGCGGTGGCGAAGCCGAGCGGCGGCATGATCGTGCACGCGAGCGCCGCCGGCCGCGTCATCGGGCCTTCGCACCACAGCGCCAGCCAGCACGCCGTCGCCTGCAGCAGCACCGCGACCACGGCGCGCAGCCACGGCCGCTGCAGGCGTTCGCGCAGCAAGCCGAGCAGCGCACCGGGGACCAGGAACGCGAGCAGCCAGCCCGGCGGCAGGTCCGTCGCCGGCAGGTTGGCCACCGCGAACAGCGTGCAGCCGAGCAGCAGCGCGGCCGCGACGCGCCGCGCCCGCCCGGTGGCCCCGAGCTGGTGCCTCATTCGAACTCTCCGTCGACGAGGGTGACGACACCGGACATCGCGGCGAACTCGGGGGCCGCGAGGTAGGCGCCGGCGGGGATCCAGAAGCAGTGCGGCATCTGCTGCACCGCCGCGAACAGTTCCGGCGGCAGCGTGCGGTGCGGCGACGGGCCGGCTTCGGCCAGCAGCGTCAGCAGTTCGCGTTCCTGCAGCGGGCCGCGCACGTCGATCGTGGCGGGCTCCTCGCCGAGCACCAGCACCAGCGCATCGCTGCCGCGCGCGCGCAGCAGCGCCAACATCGTCGCGCAGGCGCCGAGGCTCCATTCGAAGCGGCGCTGGCCCTGCGACAACGGGCGGCCCGGCGGTCGCCGCAGGTCGAGCACGATGCCGACCGAGCGCGGCAGGCGGCCGTGGTTGACCCGCCGCACCAGCGTGCCGAGCGCAGCGCTGCGCAGCGCGTGCACCAGCCGCACGTCCTCCTCGGCCTGGTGTTCGCGCAGCGAGTGGAACTCGGGCCCGGGCAGCGGCGAGCGGTCGTCGGCCGACCATTCGCTGGTGTCGGTCGCCGGCACCAGGTTCGGGTGCAGGCTCACGCGCGCCGGTTCGGTGACCAGGTCGCTGCGGACCCGGACCACCGAGCGGGTGCGGAACATGCCCAGCGGCCAGTGCGACACCAGCACGAACACGCGCTCGAGCACGTGGCTGCGCAGCGGGCTGCGTTGGCGCAGTTCCACGCGGCACGGTTCGCCGGCCCGCAGTTCGGGCAGCAGTGCCGCCGGTTCGGTGCGCATCGTGCGCGGTTCGGCGAGCATGCACTCGCGCAGCGGTCGGCGACCGCGATGGGTGAGCTGCACCGACTCGGTGAACACCGCGCCGGCCGTGGTCCGCCGCGGCGCCACGTGGATCTCGGTGCGATCGAGCCGGCGCTGCTTGGCGACGAAGTCGACCACCAGCGGGGTCGCGAGCAGCGCCGCCGCGAGCCGCGCGTTCGCGTCGCCGCCGAGCCACGACGCTCCTGCCGCCAACGCCGCCAGCCACGCCAGCACCCGGCCGCGCAGGGTCAGCTCGAGGGTGCTGTTGGCGAGGGCCATCTTGGTGGTCGGGGAAGGGGCCGGGGCGCGCTCACTCCGGCAGCGGCGTCTCGGCGAGGATCTCGTGCAGCAGCCCGGCGGCACTGCCGCCGCGGGTGCTCAGCCGATGGCCGAACGCCGGCACCAGCAGCGCGCGCACGTCATCGGGCACCACGAAGTCGCGCCCGTGCACGAACGCGCGTGCGCGGCAGGCGCGGTGCAGCGCCTGCGCGCCGCGGGTGCTGACGCCCTGCGCGATCTGGCCGTGGGTGCGGGTGCGATTGGCCAGCTGCACCATGAACGCGACCAGTTCGCGGTCGCAGCGCACCGCATCGACCGCGCCCCGCGCCCCCAGCAGGGCATCACGGCCGGCGATCGGGCGGATGTCGTCGGCGAGCCGGTGGCCGTCCTCGCGCGCGACCACTTCGATCTCGTGCTCGGGATCGAGGTGGCCGATCTGCAGACACAGCAGGAAGCGATCGAGTTGGTTCTCCGGCAGCGGATAGGTGCCGGCCGCGGTCAGCGGGTTCTGGGTCGCGATGACGAAGAACGGATCCGGCAGCGCATGGCTCTGGCGGTCGATGGTGACCCGCCGTTCGGCCATGCACTCGAGCAGCGCCGACTGGGTGCGCGGGGGCGTGCGGTTGAGTTCGTCGGCGAGCAGCACCGAGGTGAACACCGGGCCCTGGCGGAACGTCAGTTCGCCGGTCTTCGGCTGATAGATCTGCGCGCCGAGGATGTCGCTCGGCAGCAGGTCGGCGGTGCACTGCAGGCGCTGGAACGGCAGGTCCAGCGCTTTGGCCAGGCTGCGCGCGAGCAGCGTCTTGCCGACGCCGGGCTGGTCCTCGATCAGCACGTGGCCGCCGGCGAACAGCGCCACCAGCGCGAGTTCGATCGTGTCCTCCTTGCCGCGCAGACTCTGGCCGATGGTGTCGAGGAGCTGTTGCGCGAGTGGGGACATCCGGTGGGGGCGGGGGACGGGGCGCATGCTACCTCGTGGCGGGAGCGGGAGGAGGGCGGGCCCGATCCGTCGTCACGGGTGCTCCGGCCGCAGGGCCGACGGCAGCCAACGGTGCCGTGCCGCTACCGGTTCAGCGCCGTCCGCTTGAAGCTTCCCAGCCGCCCCCGGGGGCCGCTACCCTCGCCGCGTGAGCAAGCTGATCATCGCCACGTTCCAGGCCAAGGGCCATCTGATCGACTCCGGGCTCCTCTCCGATGCGCTCGAGGCCGTGCAGGCCGCCGGCGCCACCTACCGGGTCGTCCGGCTCGACATCGGCAAGCAGCGGCACGACGAGAGCCAGCTCGAGCTCGAGGTGCAGGCGCCCAACAAGAAGGCGTTCGACCGCCTGCGCGCCGACCTGATGTCGCTCGGCCTCAGCGAGACCGAGACCCAGGACGCGACCTTCGCCGAGGTCGACATCGCCGGCACCGCGCCGGAGGGCTTCTACTCGACCACCAACCTGGTGACCGAGGTGCGCGTCGGGGGCCAGTGGATCCAGGTGCAGAACCAGCGCATGGACGCCACCGTCGTCGACGACCAGGGCACGCTGCGCTGCATCAAGCTGCGCGACCTGAAGCAGGGCATGAAGCTGGTGGTGGGGTTCACCGGCATCCGGGTGACGCCGCACACGACCCGCAAGCTGCAGGAAGGCAAGTTCGGCTTCATGCAGGGCGGGGTCAGCAGCGAGCGGCGGCTCGAGGCCCAGGTCGAGGAGGTCGCGCGCGAGTGGAAGCGCGTGCGCGCCGAGGGCCGCAAGGTGATCCTGGTCGCCGGGCCGGTCGTCGTGCACGTCGGCGCCGCGCCGACGCTGGCGGCGATCCTGAAGGCCGGTCTGGTCGACGGTCTGCTGAGTGGCAATGCGCTCGCGGTGCACGACATCGAGGTCGCGCTCTACGGCACCAGCCTCGGCGTCGAGTTGCAGAACGGCCGGCCGTCGGTGCACGGGCACATGCACCACATGCGCGCGATCAACACGATCCGGCGCGCCGGCAGCATCCAGGCCGCGGTGCAGAAGAAGGTGCTGAAGACCGGCGTCATGCACGCGTGCGTGCAGGCGAAGGTGCCGTTCTGTCTCGCCGGTTCGATCCGCGACGACGGTCCGCTGCCCGACACGGAGATGGACCTGATCAAGGCGCAGGAGGGTTACGCGAAGATCCTCGAGAACGCCGGGCTGGTGGTGATCCTGAGTTCGATGCTGCACGGCATCGGCACCGGCAACATGATCGCGGCGGATGTGCTGACGGTGTGCGTCGACATCCACCCGGCGGTGGTCAGCAAGTTGAGTGATCGTGGTTCGGCGCAGAGCCAGGGCATCGTCACCGATGTCGGTGCGTTCCTGGCCGTGCTGGCGGCGCAGCTCGGGGTCGCGGTCAAGGCCTGAGTCGGGCGTGGTAAAACGGTGTGGTTCGGCCCGCTGCGTCCGCTGCCCGCTGCGATCCAGGATCAGACCGAGGTCGCGCGTGTGCTCGGGGTGGTAGGGCTGCCGGTGCGTGACGTGATGACGCCAACCGTCACTTGGCCGCGGCAGCGGTCACGACGAGCTCACCCAAGTTGCGCCGTTCGCCTGCAGACAGCGTGAACGGCCCGAACTCGACCGCTCGTTCGAAATCGATCTGGAGCACGAGCTCGTACGTGCCGGGCGGCAGCGGCCGGCTGTCGAAAGTGCCGTCCGCGCGCGGTCTCTCGAGCGACCGCAGGATCGGCGTGACACCGACGCGACGCACTTGGAGGCCGAGCGAGGTGGCGGGCGTATCCAGGCGGATGCGCCCGCACAGAGTCGCGCCGGACGTCGACGAGGACTCGATTCGCAACACCACGCCGGAGGACGGGCACGGCACGACCGCCACCGCTGGCGTGTCCACGGCGGAATCCTCCCAGCGCACGTCGATCTCGACGACGCCTTCGGAGTAGCACGCGAGCGAGAACGACCCGTCGTCGCCCGTCTGCTGGCGTTTGGATGCCGGCCGACGGGTCCCCGGCTCGCGACCCTGAACCCACACCCCGACGGCGGCTGAGCCTCGCTCGTCGAGCACGCGGCCGTTGATGCGCGGCGCCGGTCGGAGCACGAAGTCGTGCTTCGATCCGCCCATCGAGGCCTCGGCCACGCACGAGACGGCCGACATCCCGTCGGCGGATGCACGCAGACGCACGCTGCCCAGCGGCAATCCCGTGAGGTGATAGGCTCCGTCCGAATCGCTGTAGGCTACGGGGGTCGTCTCGTCATGCGGGAGTCGGTCCGTGCATTGCACGGCGACATCGGACAACGGCGAGCCATCCGGGCCACGCACGACGCCTGCGACGTGAGCGGCGTCGGGCAGACGCAGGACGACGGTTGCCGTCTGGCCCCGCACCAGAGTCACTTCCTGCTCGACGCGCGGTTGGTCAACGGTCCACGCCGCGATGGTTGTCGTACCCGGAGTCTGACCGGCAATGACGAAGGCACCGTCGCGGTCGCTGACAGTGCAGACGCGCTGCCAGGCCAACGCCGAAATGCCGACCCGCACGGGACGCCAACGCGCACCCTCGCGGCTCATCGCGACAACGGAAGCACCCTCGACCGGCAATCCGCGTGCATCCACGATGCGTCCGTGGATCGTGGCGCCACCGTCACCCACGACGAGATCGAGCTGCACTGCGCCGTCCCGCACGGCCTCGTCGCCCAGGACGTAGAGCGCCGAGGCTGCGTGACCCTCCGCTCGTGCTCCGAGAAACGAACGGTGCGCGAGATGACGCACCGTGTAACGCCCCTCGGCGTCGCTGACGGCCCGCGGCGACGTTCGGATCCGGTGCTGCACCGTCGTCGGTGGTGCCGAGTAGACCAGGGCCCCGCCCACGGGTGTACCGGCCGGATCGAGCACGCGACCGGACACGGTCACGTCCGCCTCGAGCACGAAGGTCACTTCGGCCACGGCGCCAGGGCGCACGGTGATGCGCCGCGACGCACCGTTCGCAAGCGCGACCGTCGTTGACACCGCAGTCGTGCCGGTCATTTGCAGGCGCGTGGTCCACACACCATCCACTGCCGTGGCGCCCAAGGCGCGGTGCGGAGGGGCGGCGTGTACCACGACGGCGACGTCCATGCCCTCCACGGGTGTGCCGCGCGCGTCGTGCACCAGCACACGCAGATCGGTCACCACGTCGATGATCGATGTGGGTTCGGGATGCTCGGCGACCGTGGGCTCGAGCGCCGCGGTGGCGCGTTGGGGCTCCGTCGGCCCATCCGTCGTGGCCTCCGGACCGGTCGATTCCTGCGAGGGCGACAGCTCTACGTCGACCACGACGGGAGCCATCGTGTCACCGCTTGGCCAGCACGCGAGAATCAATGCCGCGAGCACCGGCACCACCAGACATGAGCTACGCCATGCGCGCGCCGACTTGCCCGGAGTTTTGACGCCAGCCCGCATATGCCTGGATCCTATTCCATCGTCACGCAGCGGCAGTGCCTTTAGGCGGCTCTGCTCCCGTCTACCCACCGCACCCGAACGAACTGCCGTGTTGCAATCTTCTCGCCGCGGCGGCGCAAGGCACACGCCGCGCGTCCGCACGGCAGGAGAACGAACTATGCGACGACTCGTCCATCCGCATCACTCGACCCATCGGCGCGGCCTGCGCGCGCTCGGCGTCGTGCTCACCGGGCTCGGTGGCTGCCTGACGGTGATCGGCATGGTCTCGTTCTTCTCGGCCTTCGGTGGCGGCGGCTTCTCTGCCTCCGGTGGCAGCAGCGGCCCGCAGTTGTTCTGGTGCGCGTTCCTTGGTCTGCCGCTGATGGGTGTCGGCACCGTGCTGCTGAAGCTCGGGTATCTCGGCAGCGTCGCCCGCTACGTCGCCAGCGAGACGGCCCCGGTCGCGGCCGACACGCTCGACTACGTGGCGCGCGCCAGCACGGTCGGGCTGCGCGAAGTGGCCGGAGCGATCGGTGCTGGCCTGCGGGGTGCGCCGACCGGCGCGGCGCAGGCGACCCAAGCGACGCAGCCTTGTGGCAACTGCCGCGCGCCGCAGCGCCTCGACGCGAACTTCTGCGATCGCTGCGGCACCGCGATGACCCCGGTCGGCGCGTGTGCACGCTGCCATCACCAGAACGACGCCGCGGCGCGCTTCTGTCGCAGCTGCGGAGCGGGGCTGACGGCGGGCTGAACGGGCCGCGCGCGAGTTGGTCCTTGGCTGCAGCTCGAACCGCCCGCTCAGCGGTAGGCTGTCGCATTCACGGGAACACGAGGTGCAGTGCGTTGGACAAGTCGAGTTCCAGCGTCGCGGGATCGATCGTCACCCACTGGCTGAAGAACTCAGCGCACTGCAGGCCCGGCGGGATGGTCAACGCGATGCTTGTGGTGCCAGTTGACGAAACCGCTGCTTGCGCCGTCAGGAAGCTGAGGAACGGCGCGAGAGTGTTTGGCAGCAGGGACTGGCAGGGCTGAGCAAGCTCGAGCGCAGGAGCGCTGCCGATCAACAGGACGGCCGGATGGCCCGCCGTTGCGCCGTTCAAGCCGAAGGTCGCTACCGTGCCCTCGCAGAGAGAGCCCTCGATACCGTGTGCACCACCTTCGGGGGACCCTCCACCCACGTCGATAGCCGGGGCGGGACCGCCGGGAATAGGCGCCTCGACGGCGATCGCCGGGTCGTTCGCGCTATCGCCAATGCTGACGCCCAGGAATCCGTGATTTGCGGCGGCCGAGCAGTCCCGGACGGATTGCGAGCCTGCCGGGTCATTGAAACGCCAGTTGCCCACGAGGCCAGAGCTACCGCAACGGCAAATCACTTGCGCGCGCAGCGCCTGAACCTCCGTGGGCGAGAGAGCGCGATTCCACAACGAAACGTCTTCGATGCGGCCACCGAAGCCGAACGTCGCCGACGGCGGCGAACTCGGGGTGTTCTGCAGCAGCTGGCCGCCAATGGCGAGGTCCGGCAGCAACAGCGTCGAGAACGCGCCGCTGACATCGCGGGTCACCGATGCTCCATTGACGTAGAGAGTGACTTGGCAGCCGGTCGGTGCGCACGTGCCGCCGACGACGACCGCCACGAAGGACCACTGGTCGAGCGGCACTGGCACGTTCGAGAAGGCGCGCGTGTCCTGGTCGTTGTCGTCCTCCCAGCCGAATTACAACTGCGTTGGCTGCAAAGGTGCACCAGCTGGGCGGAACAGCGACATGGCCCACCCGCCGGACGCACGCCACGGCTGGCCGATGAACTGCCCACGGACCTCGCCGATGCCCGCGATCGTGCGAATACTGGCGTTCGCGAGGTAGGGGGCAGTTTCGGCGCTGGGCCGGATCCACGCCGCCACCGTGAGCGGCCCCGACCGGGGGATCGTGGTGCCGGAGCCGCGCGGGATCGTGATGATGTCGTGGTCGTCGAACGCAACCACCCGACACTGAGCCGCGAGACTGGGGGCCAGGGTCGCGAACACGAGGCCGGCAAACCCGATGGTCCGGAGAGTGATGCTGTGACGAACGCGTGAGGAGGGAGGCTTCATTGGAGATCCTCGATAGGGGGGGCGCTTCCTGGGGCGTGACGTGGCGCACCTTGCCAGTGCTTGGCAAGCGATGCGCCGCCAGATGGAAGAACGCTCAGGGGCTCGTGGATCGAAGTAGGAACGGAAGGAAACATGGCCCCCTCGGTAGCGTGGACCGGCCAGTCGCGGCCGACACGTTCGACTACGTGGCGCGCGCCAGCACGGACGGGCTGCGCGAAGTGGCCGGAGCGTTCGGTGCTGGCCTGCGGGGTGCGCCGACCGGCGCGGCGCAGGCGACCCAGGCGACGCAGGCGTGTGGCAACCGGCCGCGCGCGGCGGCAGAGATTCCTCGGGCGACGATCGTCAGGGGTGGATCACCACGTTGCCGACCTTCCGTCCGCTGTCGACGCGGCGATGGGCAGCGACGATGTGGTCGAGGTCGAAGCGCTGGTCGTGCACGACGGTGAGGTTCCCGGCGGCGACGAGGTGCAGCAGCAGCGCGAAGTCCTCGGCGTTCTCGGCAGCGGGGCCGGCCTGGACGTTGCCGCGGGCGCGCAGCAGCTCGCCGAGACCCGCCACGGCGAGCAGCAGCACACCGTCGGCGCGCAGCAGGCGACGGCCGCTGGCGATCGACAGATTGCCGACCGTGTCGAACACGACGTCGAAACGATCGGTGCACGTGGACAGCTCGTTCACGGTGTGGTCGAGGATCTGGTCGGCGCCGAGCGAGCGGATCAGCGATGCATTCGCGCCGCTGGTCACCGCGGTGACGTTGGCACCGAAGTGCTTCGCCAGCTGCACGGCGTTCGTGCCCACTGCGCCGGACGCGCCGTTCACCAGCACGCTCGCACCGGTGCGCACCGCCGCTTTGTCGCGCAGAAACACCAGCGCGGCGCTGCCGCCGAACAGCACCCCGGCGGCGTCGTCGTGACCCACACCCGTGGGGAGTCGTGCGACCTGCGCAGCGGGCACCGCTACATACTCCGCATGCGCACCGAGCCGCATGCCGGTCATGCCGGCGACCGCGTCACCTGAGGAGAAGCCGGTCACTTCTCGGCCGACTGACTCGATCACGCCGGAGAACGCGCTGCCGAGGGTCGCTCGCCGCGGGCGCCGGATGCCGAGCGCCAGTCGAGCGAACGGCGCGAAGCCAGGGGGGAAGCGCGCGGCCCGGATGCGAGCATCGGCCGAGGTGACCGCGACGGCGTGTACGCGCACGAGCAGCTCGCCCTTCGCCGGCTCGGGTCGCGGGACCTCACGGATCTCGATGACTTCGGGTGGCCCATACCTGGTGGCGATCGCAGCGCGCATGACTCCTTCTTACGACCTCGGGGGCGGGTGCGGACATGGTGGTCTGACGCGGTAGAGGTGGCGCTCGCTCGCGATCGTGCGCAACGACGGCGAGTTGCCATACCATGCCCGAGCCGTTCCGGTGGTCCGGGAACGCAATCACGATCTCCATGCCCATTCGTCCCCTTCGCCACGTCGGTGCTGCGATTTTGCGGTGTGCGCTCGCGTCGTGCACACTCCTGCTCGCCGCCGATCTCGTGGCGCAACAGCGGTCGGCAGCGCCCCGGCTGGTGCCGAGCGGACGTTGCTTTGCACGCGGCGACGGGGTCGCCACCCGCTGCCTGATCACCGCTGACAGCGCACGGGCGCTGACGATCGGTGCGGATCAAGACCTCGTGTGGTGGAACCTGCGCGAGCGCAAACCGCTGCGCCACATCGATCCACCCGACGCACCGGTGCACAGCGTGCTGCTGCACCCGTCCGAGCCGTTGCTGCTCGAGGTTCGGGGCGACGGCACCGGCCAGCGCGTCGATCTCGAGAGCGGTGAGCGCCTGGCGCTGGACCAGCAACAGTTCGCCGCCCTCGAGGCCGCGGCAACGCGGGAATGGCTCACCGGCGGTCTGCCCGGCGCGCCCGACGCCGACGTCGTCGCCGCGAACGGCGCGCACCGACTCGTGCGCGAGAACGGCTTCTGGCGGCGCGCGGGAGCGATCGGCCACTTCTTCTCCGGCGGGCCACACTGGCTCGCCGACGACGGCACGGTTGTCAGCGCCAAGGGTGCCAAGGTGCAGCTGCAGGGCCTGCGGTTGGGCGACCGCGCCGATGCGTCGGTCCACTGCGCGACTCCGCAGCGCGTCGTCTTCACTCCGGACGGCAACTGCATCGCTGTGGTGAGTCTGGCCGCGTTGCAGATCTTCGATCGGAGCGGGAACGAGATCGCGAGCCTGGCGGGAACTCATCTCGTGCAGCCGGGCCCCGGTCCCGACGAGTTCTGGTTGATCGACGCCGATGGCAGGCAGCGGTGGAGCGCCACAGGTCGCGCGTTCGTCGGCGAGCGGATCACCTGGCCGGGCCGTCACCTGCACCTGGTCGACGATCGTGCGGTCGAGCGGCTCGAGCCGCGCGAGAACCGCGTGCGGTTGCGTCCCGTCATGGTGCGAGCTGGACAACTCTGGACTCCGGAGGCTGCTCTGCTGCCGGACGGTACGCTGCGCGCGTTGAAGCCTCCGCCTCCGCCGGCGCCGAAGCCAGAGATGGGGCCGTTCGGGCCTGACGTGTACGAACAGCTCGGCCCGTCCGAAGCCGCGCTGGCGTTCGCCGCGGCCAGCTCCGAAGCGGCGCCGATGCTGCTCACATCAGCCCCTGGCGACAGCAAGTTCACACGCGCCCGTGCCACCTTGCGCCGGCTCGGCGACGACGGCGCGACGACGCATCACGTGCGGCTCGAGCCGTCCGCGCGCTGGCTGCTGCTGGCGGCGAACGGCGCCCAGGTCGTGGTCGGGCTCGCGGACGGCACCGTGCACCTGTTCGACAGCGAGCGTCTGTCGCCGCTCGCGAAGGTGACGTTCCGCCGACCCCTGGTGGCTGCCGCGGCGCTCGGCGCCGATCACCTACTCGCCAGCTGCGGCGACGACCTGCTGCGGCTCGCCGCGGGCACGCTCGAGGTCGTCGATCGGTTGCCGATGCCGGAGGGACTCGACCGCGTCGATCAGCTCGCGATCAGCGCCGACGGCAAGCGGCTCGCGATCGTTCGCGGCAGTGCCGTCAGCATCATGCGGCTCGAGTGAAGTCGCACGAACGGTTCGAAGGCTGCGCCGACTTCGGCACCTCGAACCGCCCGCTCCCCGGTAGGCTGTGGCCCGGGCGCCCGCGGCAGGGTTGTTGAAGGCCGCGTGCCCCCAATGCCCCTCATGTCCTGTCTCCGCTCCACTGCGTTGGTGTTCTGCTATTTGCTCTGGCTCGGCTCGCTGCCCGCGCAGTCAGCGAACGTCACCGTCAGCGATGCCGTCTATCCGGTGGAGGCCGTGACGATGCACGGCGAGCAGAAGTGGATCACCACCCGCGTGCTCGACGCCTCGACCGGCGCGCCGATCCCCGGCGCCGAACTGCTGCTGATCGATGAGAGCAATCACCCGCTGCGCGGTGAGATGTGGTGGCAGATGCGGCAGGTCGCCGATGCGGACGGCTTCGTGCGGCTGCGCGCTGACTGGCGGGGTTGGGTCGTCGTGCGAGCGCCCGGCCACGGCACGGTGATGGACATGGGCCACGTGCCGACCACGAACATCGGCAATCAGTCGTCGGGGATCACGTTCCTCGCCCGCGGGCTCGACGTGCCGATCCGGTTGCTGAACTGGCGCGGCGAGCCGGTGCCGGACGCGTTGATCGGCTTGTGCGGGGGATGTGGGCACACGCCGGATCTGGTGCACGGGCGCACCGACGGCAACGGGCTGGTCGTGTTGCCCGATGTCGACCCGCACATGGGCATCGCCGACCTCTACGTCGAGCATCCTGAGCTCGACCTAGGCTACGAAGGCATGCAGTGGTTGCCCGGCGAGGCACCGATGGCCTTCCTCGTTTCGCCCGAGGTTGCGTATCGGGGTTCGGTCGTCGATGCCGACGGCAAGCCGGTGGTCGGGGCATTCGTCGGTGTGCCCGGAGTGCATCGCGGGCCATGGACTCGCACGGCGCCGGACGGCTCGTTCCTGCTGTGTGGTGCCAACCAGGGTGGGGACCTGTTCGTGCACATCGGGGAGCGCGAACTGATCTTCGAGTGCCCGCCGGTGTCGCCCCATCGCCTCGTGGTGCCGCCGCCGTCGGGCGAACCGGTGCAGGTCGTCAACCTGCCGCGGCCGGCTGCACCGGTGCCGGATGACGTCGAAATGGTGGAGCTGCGGGTGGTGGATGCCGACGGCGACAAGGTCGAACGCGCCGAGCTCCGCTGCCGCGGTCCGCTGCCGGCGAACACCGAGGAGCGCAGCCACGTGCACGACGGCGAAGGTGTGATGGCGTTGCGGCCGGGCCGCTACGAGGTGTCCGCCAGCGCGTTCGGTCATGCGACGACGACGGCGCAGTTCGAGGTCACTACGGCCCGCAACCTGTTCGACGTGCGTCTGGGTCGGCTGCCGTCGGTGCGCGTGCGGGTCGTCGATGCGCCAGAGCACGTCGACGTGCAGTTGCGCACCGCGACCGAGCGGCGCGATATCAGCGATCAGGTGCTGACCGGCGCGCCGATCGGGTTGCCGGCGGAGCCGTTCTGGTTGGTCGTGAGCGGCGATCGTCGCGCATTGCCACGGGTGTTCGCGCAGGATCCGGCGCAGGCGCTGGCGGCGGGCACGCTGCGGCTGCCGTGGTATCGACCGACGCGCATCGAAGGTCAGCTCGTCGATCGCGACGGCCGCCCGGCCGCGGCCAGGCTGGCGCTGGTGCCGGTCGAGCAGGAGGTCAGCAGTCTGCCGGCGGACGTCGAGCTCGAGGAGGTCGACGGCAATGGTGCCTTCGCGCTGACCAGCGAGCACACGGGACTCGCGATGCTGGTCGTGACCCCGGACGGCGATCCCGAACGGCGCCGCGTGCTGCCGATCGTGTTGCCGCCGCGCGGCGACGCTGCGTTCGTCGAAGTCGGCACTGTCGACATCGATGCCGAGCCGAGGCTGCGGCTGACGGACGCAACCGGGGCACCGCTGACCGAGGGCAAGGTCGTGTTCTGGCGCACCGGCTGGAGCGATGTGAGCGAGGGCTTCCGCCCCGTGTTCGGTGTCGACCGCGACGGCCGGTTCCGCGGTCCGGAGCCGCGCGCTGGCGACGCGATCCTCGTGTTGCCACCCGAGCGCACCGACGAGGATGCCGCGGCACCGCCGGCGGACGCGGCTGCCGAGCCGACGATCGAGCTGACCGTGCACGCGCCGCTGTCGGGGCCGGGACCGTGGAACGTGGCGCTACCGACCGGCGAACTGCGGCTCGACGTGCGCGGCACCGATGGCAAGCCGCTCGCCTGCCGCGCGTTCGTCGGTGCCGTGTCGACCGGGCTGACCGGGCCGACGCGTCTGCGCCGCGTGCCGACTGGCTCGCAGCGGGTGTTCGTCGCTGCCGAAGGGCATCAGAGCGCTGTCATCGAAGTGGTGGTGCCCGAACGCGGCGCGGTGCCGGTCGACGTGGTGTTGCCGCGGCGCTGACCGGCCACAGTAGCCAGCGAGCGGGTCAGCGGGCGGTGGTCATGCCGCAGCGCGGCGCGGCAGCGCGTCGAGCAGGCGTACGACGTCGGCGATCGTGTCGGCCGCGTCGAGGCGCTGGCTCGCCTCGGGGCTGTCGAGGGAGCGGTCAGCGAAGGACGCCACCAGTTCCCAGTCGACGTCGCCGCACTCGATACATAGATCCGTGTCCAAGCTGTCGTCGGCGCGCAACGCCAGCTTCGGGTCGTGGAACGCGTTCCAGACCGCCCGGATCACCCAGGTGTCGACGCTGAGTCGCGGGAACGAGCGCGCGAAGGTGCAGATCGACTCGCCGGCGCGCTCCTTGATCAACTCACGGCGGCGGCGACGCTCCATCACGGTCATCAGCGCGAGCAGCGCTGGCAGCAGCCAGCCCCAAGCCGGGAAGTTGACGACCAGGCCCACCATCAGGCCGAAGGCGAAGAGCTGCGGCACGAAGTCGAGGGCGTCACCCTTCGCGGCGCGCGCCTCGGCTGCCTCCAGCTGCTTCTGCATCCGTCGCGAAGGAACGCGTCGTAGCGCCATCGATGCATCGTCGCCGATCCCGACGTCGCCGATCCAGCGGCGAGTGGCTGCTTCCGTGCGGCAGGCCCTACCGCCTCGCTGCCCCACAGGCGAACGGCTCCCCCCGACAACCGCTGTGTAGTATTCCGCTCCCTGCCGCTGGCAGGCCCGAGCCTTCGCATCCCGTCGACGGAAGCCACCCATGCTCGCATCGTCCCTGCGCCGCCGCCTGTTCTTGTTCGCCGCCATCCCGCTCGGCATCGCGATGCTGCCGGGCACCCTCGCCGGTCCGGCCACCGACGAGCTGGCCCAGGTCCTCGACACCATTGCCGCGACCCAGAAGACCCTGCCCCGCGACCGCACCGACCCGGCCGCGGTCGTCACGGCCGCCGACGGCGATCCGGTGCGACTGCATGCGTTCGTGCGCGAGCAAACCCGCTTCGTCGCCTACGAAGGTCGCCTGCGCGGCCCCCTCGGCACCCTGCTGGACCGGACCGGCAACAGCGTCGACCGTTCGCTGCTGCTGCAGGAACTGCTGCGCGTCGCCGGCTACGAGGCGCGGCTGGTGCAGGCGGCGCTCGGCGATGACCAGCGCGAGCAGCTGCTGGCGCTGCACGGCACGCCGATCCCGCCCGCCGCGGCGAGCGCGGAACCACCGCCGAAGGCCGCCGGCGACGATCCGATTCCCGCGCTGATGGCGCGCGCCGATGCCATCGCGGCCGAACTGCGAGAGGTGGTGCCGCACGTGATCGCCGTGCCCAGAGTCGGTGAACGGCAGCACCACTGGGTCCAGTATCGCGATGGCGACGCCTGGCGCGACCTCGACCCGACCCTCGCCGAGCCACACGCGCGGCGCGCCGAGCCGGCAGGCGACGGCACGCCGCTGCCGGCCACGACCCATCGGGTGCAGCTGCAGCTGACCGTCGAACGTTGGCAGGACGGCAAGCTGCTGGAAGCGCCACTGCACAACACCGAGTTCGCCGCCACCGACACGCCGTTGCGCAGCGTTTCCCTGACGTTCCTGCCCGTCGCCGTGAAGCAGGGCAAGGCGATCCAGCGCACGTTCGACACCGGTGATCAGCTGAGCAAGCTGTTGCTGCAGGAGACAGCCTGGTGCCCCGTGCTGCTGGACGGCCGCAACAACGGCAGGCTGGCCCGCATGTTCGACGACGCCGGCATCGTGCACGCGCTGCCGACCGGGCTCAGTGGGGCGGCGGAACTCGGCAACACCACGCGCAACGTGTTCGGCGGCCTCGCCGGCGAGGAGGACGCGGCGCCGAGCAGTGTGCTGACGGCCCTGTTCGCCGACTTCACCCTGCTGCGCCCGGACGAAGCGCCACAGCGAGTGCGGCGGCCGGTGTTCGACACGCTGGGGCCGGTCCAGCGCGCGGCGGCGGCTCGCGGCAACCTGCCGCGGCCGCAGTGGACGGCCAACGAACGGCTGCTGCGCGGCCAGGACCTCGCCGGCAGTCATGATGCGCTGGTGGCGTTCGCGGCCCTGCCGAGCGAGGTCTACGTGCAGCGGTGGGCGCAGCGCCTGCTCGACCAACGCGCCGCGCTGCTGGCGGTCGCCGGCGGCAACACCGGCCCCGAGGTCCTCGACCGGGCCGCCGAAGGCAACTCGATGCGCACGCTGGAACTGTTCGCCGCCGCGCGCGCCGGGGCGGCCGACGGGCCGCTGGTCGTCGCGGAGCCGCAGATCTACCGCCGCATCGTGCGGCCGCTGGCCAGCGGCGGCGACGCCAGCCTGGATCGCCAGGTGATCAGCGATCTCTGCTGGAACCGGCTGCAGCTGGCGCGCCCCGGCAGCGACGCGCAGCCGGCTCTGCACCAAGGTGTGCTCGACTCGCTGCTCGAGCGCCTGGTGGTGCTGCGCGATGGCGAAGCCGGCCCCGGCGACACCACGGCGGCCCTGTTCGCCGCCGCCGCTGCGCGCAGCATCGAACCGATGCTGCTGCGCAAGGCCGACGACGCGCGACTGGCCGCGCTGCCGGACGGGGCGCGGGCCCGCATCCTGGCCGACCTCGATGCCGGCTTCGTCGCCATCGCACCGAGCCGCCCCGTCGATGTCGACGGCACGCCCCGCATCGGTTGGTGGCGCATCGATCCGCGCACCGGCCACACCGTCAGCGCGATGGACACCGGCTGGTTGCAGGACATGGTCGAGTACACGGAGACCCAGACCGTCAACGGCATCCGCATCACGCGCTTCACTCGCGTTCGGGTCGGCCCGGCGGCCCGCGAATGGGCCAACAACATGCTGCGCCGCCGCGGCAACACCAGCTGGGCGCAGTGGCAGAACCTGCTCGCCTACGCACAGCGTTCGATCGAAACCCTCGGCAGGCTTCCGCCCTGGTGAGCCGATGGCGCCGGCGCTGCCGCGCTGTTTCGTCAGTGCGCGCGGGGACGGCTCTCGATCACGTTGGTGAGCACCTTCAGCAGTGCGTCGACGGCAAAGGGCTTCTGCAGCAGCGGCACGCGCGCGAGATCGCCCGACACCCCGGGGCCCAGCTCGTCGAAGCCGGAGAAGAAGGCGATCGGGAACCCCGCATCGAGGATCCGGACGGCCTGGGCCAGGCGCACGCCGTCCATGTCAGGCATCCGGAGGTCCGTCAGCATGGCCGACAAGCGCGCCTGGTGATCGTCGAAGAGCTTGAGTGCTTCGATGCCGTTGCCGGCCTCGAGCACCGTGAAGCCCTGGCGCTCCAGCAGTCGCTTCGTGGTCTGGCGCACGGCTGCGTCGTCGTCCACCAGGAGGATCGTGTGGCGCACGGTGGTGTGCGTGGCCGGCTCGGGCAGCGTGTTCGTGAAGGCGCCGTCCGAGCAGGGCAGCGTGATCCGCATCCGGGTGCCGCGCGACGGCGCACTGTCCACGCTGATCGTCCCGCCGGCCTGCGTGACGACTCCGTAGACCACGGCAAGCCCGAGGCCGGTGCCGGACCCGATCGGCTTCGTGGTGAAGAACGGCTCGAAGATGCGCTGCCGAGTGGGCTCGTCCATGCCGATGCCCGTGTCCTCGACCGTCAGTGCGGCTTCGGCGAGCGTCAGGTCGCGCTCCACCGTGATCGAGAGGGTGCCGCCGTCCGGCATCGCATCACGGGCGTTGAGCACCAGGTTCAGCACCACTTGGTCGAGTTGGCTGCGGTCGGCTCGCACGAAGACCCCGGTCACATCGGCGTCCAGCCGCACCGTCACGGACGCCGGGAGCGAGGACCGCAGCAGTGGAAGCATCTCACGGACGAGCGCGGCGAGATCCACTTCCGCGGTGGCGCGCCGTTGCGGCCGCTCGAACGCGAGCAGGCGACCGGTGAGTTGTGCGGCGCGGTCCGTGGCGCGAAGCGCGAGATCCAGGTCTTCGTGGATCGCGAACGACGGCGGCACTTCGTTCCGCGCCAGCTGGACCGAGTTGCGGATGGCGGCCAGGAGGTTGTTGAAATCGTGTGCCACGCCAGCGGCGAGTTGGCCCACGGCCTGCATCTTGTGCGCGAGATTCAGTCGCTGCTCCACCTCGCGGCGCCGCGTCTGGTCGCGCCACGACACCACCGAGACGCGCCGGCCCTGCAGCGTGGCGTGCCGCACGCTGACCTCGACGGGGATCTCGCTGCCGTCCTGGCGCAGGTGCATCCAGTCGAAGGTGTGCGCGCCACGCGCGAGGGTGATGGCGCCGAGGCCCCGCGACTTCACGGCCGAGAGCGAGCCGTCGGGCTGCAACTGCGGCGAGAACTCCACCGCGCGGCGCCCGATCATCTCGTCGCGTGACGTCAGGCCGAGCATCCGCAGCGCTGCCGGATTGCAGTCGATGATGCCACTGTCGTCGGCGAGCAGCAGGCCGTCCTGCGAGTGCTCGAAGACCAGACGGAATCGCTCCTCCATCTCCTTGCGCGACGTGATGTCCTGACCGGTCGCGACGATCCCGCTGGGGGCACCGTCGGCGCCGAGCACCCGCACGACGTTCCAGATCAGGGTGCGGCGCGTGCCGTCGGGCAGGATCGAGTCATCCTCGAAGTCGAGCGTACGCTTGCCTGCCAGCACGGCCCGGATGTCGGCGGCAACGGCATCGCGATGCTCGGGGGCGATGAACGAGACCACATAGTCCATGCCGATCGCGGTCGCGCGGGGCGTCTGGTAGAGGTCCTCGGCCGCACGATTCCAGGCGAAGATGCGATGGTCCGGCGTCAGTCCGAGGATGACGCTGTCCGTCGTGTCGAAGATGGCACCGAGCATCCTGCTGTCGGCGGGCGTCGGTGCGGACTCGCGGTTGGGGTCAGTCGTCATCGTGCGCGTCAACGGATCTGGATCCGATTCGGACTGCGGCGGATCCGCACGGCCGCGCCGAGCCGCGGTGCATCACCGGCGCCAATATAGTGAGTCGGCCGGCAATCCGTGCCGCGTCCTACGTGGGAACAGTCGTGGCCGCCTAACGTGCAGGAATCGCCCTGTCCTCACTTCGCTCGCTTGCGCCCCAGGAGTTCGAGGTCGATGCGCACGAGATCAGGATCGTCGACACCGATCGTCACGAACCAGTTCTTGTCGATCGTGCCTTGCAGGCTCCGGACGGCCGTGAGGGCATCCTCGTAGCGCCCGCCGGCCCACGCCGTCAGGCACTGGCCCGAGCGCCAGAAGTCGGCGGGCAACGGTGCCGCGGGTGCCGCGAGATAGCCTTGGAACATCGCCGCCAGGCGGGCTTCCACTCCCTTCGCGGCCCAGACCTCGCGCGGTTGCCGCGATTCCTTCTGGATGCCATGTAGCGTCCACGCGTACCACAGCGGCACCTCGGTGTCGAAGCGCTTGCTGTCCAGGCACTCGACGGCGAAGCGATACATGGCCAGCGTCGAGCCGCCGGCGGCGGGGCGCAGCGAATCGAGGTAGGCGCGGAATGCGGGCTGGAAATCGATCTCGGCGTCGAGTGCTCGATCGAACCATTCGCGCGGTGACGCCGGATCGGTCTCCGGATCCATCGTGGTGACCAGGATCATGCCGGTCGCCGCCTCGGGGCAGTCCGGCTGCAAGGCGTGGGCCGCGGTGAAGTGGCGGGCGGCGGACCGCAGCTGCTCGGCGCGTGCGGCCTTGCCGAGCTTGCCGTGCTTGCACTTGGTCACCAGGAACAGGCCGGTTGCCATGTGCACGACCCACGGCTGGTCCGCGGCCTTCGCCGTGATGGCTGCCACGACATCGCCGTCGACCCAATGGAGGCCAGGCTGCGCGAACTCCTCGTCGCTCCACAGGCAACGCACGAAATGGCGGCCGTCGCGGCCGGCGAACAGGGGCTCGGCAGCCGCTGCGGCGATGTGCTTGCGCACTTCGGGTTGCAGGCCGCGCCGCCCTTGGCTGATCAAGTACTCCTTCACCCACCAGTGCAGCAATGATGGGTGTTCCTTCGTCAGGCCCTGGGCCGCCCGCGCGGCCAGCCGGTTCGACTGCTGCGGGTCGCTGTCCGTCAGCGCGCGCGCGGCGACGTACATGCCGAGCGGATCCGTGCAGCCGGCTGCCACCACCTTCTCGGCGAGCGTGACGTCGTGCGGCACCTCGAAGGCGGCCGCCTGGCCCAGACCCACCATCAGCTGGCGTACATCGTCGTCCCAGGCAGGGTCGCGCTTGCCGATGCGGTCGTACGTCGTCTGGTACGCCGCCGCGATCCACTCCGAGAACCTGGTCGAACTCGCTCTCGCCGTCGTCGCCTGCTCGTGCGCGGTCAGCGGACGTGCGTTTCCCGCCCGGGGCTGGGCGGCGGTCTCGAAGCCCGCGAACAAGTCCTTGGTCGCGATCGGCGCGGGTGCGTAGTCCGACAGATGCGGCCGCAGGGTCTTCTGCAGCCAGTCCTCGGTGACGCGGAGCGCCGGCAGCAGCTTCGGCTCGATGCGCTTGCCGACCTTCTCGTAGAGCTGCGCCGCTTCCTGGCCCCGACCACCGAGCGCGAGCACCGCGATGTGCTGCGTGTTGACGAGGTGCTTCACGACGTCGTTGCGTGCGGCGGCAAGTTCGCCGGCGTGGACCGCTGCCAACCGCTCCTGTACGGATGCGTCGCCCCACAGGGCCTTCGGATCGCGGGCGTCGAGGCTCAGGTAGCTGATCGCGTTGCGGTAGAGGCCGGGCACGATCGTGTCGTAGCGCTCGGTCGCCGCGCACTCTTCGGCGAACGCGAGCATCGCCTTCGGCGACCCGCCCCAGCGCGGCTGCAGGTAGTGCATGTAGGTCGCGTAGGCATCTTGCCAGTCGAATTGGGCCGCCACGGCGAGATCGAACCAGTGCCGTTGCTCGCCCGGTTCGCCGCCGCCGGGCCCGAGCACCTTGATCATCGCCGTCGGTGCTTCCGGCAAGCCCGGGAACAGTTGCGCGGCCTCGCTCGCCGCCGCGGCCGCCGCCTGCAGGTGCTCGCCGAACTTCTCGCGGTCCGAGGCGCCGATGGAACTGGCGGCGCCGCGGCCGCGTGATTCCCACGCCATCGCGACGTGGTGTTCGGCACGCAACACGAGCGACGCGTAGTTGGGCCTGCCCGCCGCGGCGTCGATGCGATCCAGCAGCTGCAGGTCGTCGGGGCCCGGTGTGCCGCTGCCGAGCTTCTTCACCAGCGCGAGGTAGAAGCGTTCCTGACCGACCTGGAACTCGTCGCTGCCAGCCATCGCGACGACCGTTTCCTCGAGCGCTGCCTTCGCCTGCTTCGACTCGTCCCGTTGCCTCGTGGCTGCGGCAAGATGGCTGCGCACCGACTCGATGACGTAGCGCAGTCGGAGCGATGGCTTGCGGGCCTGCAGCTTCGTGGTCGCCTCGCTCAGCAGTGCACGGGCCATCTCGACGTGCTTCTGTTGCACCAGGACTTCGGCGCGGACCAACTGCACGACGGCGTCGTCGCAGCCGAGCTCGCGCAGGCGATCGCACGATCCCAGCAGCAACTTGGCCGACTCGGCATCGGCCGGTTGGTCGGTCAGCAGGATCGCGAACGGGCCCATCACGGCCTCGACGTGCGGCTTGCACTCGGCCGTCAGCGGGGCGTCGACGCCGCACTCCGCCAGCAGATACCGGCGCCAGAAGGCGACGGTGTCCGCGGCAAGGCGCATCGCGGTGTAGGCGTCGGGACCGGCCGGTATCGGGCGCGGCTTCCACACCACTTCGTCCTGTGCCGGCAACGGAGTGGCGTGGATCGAGATCAGTGCGGCGAAGGCGACGGCGGACAGTCGAACGTGCAGCATGGCGGTGTGTTCCGAGCTTGGCGCCGGCCAAGAGTTCCCCCGGCCGATCGGCGCACTGTCTCGCGGTGCCGAGCTGGCGTCCAGCGCCGTGGCACTGTGCACGCGGTGCCTGCCCGCTGGCGCAGCACGAAACGCGATGTGTGGTCGCCGCTGGCGCCTGTGTGAAGGCCACGGCTGCGTCGAGTGGGGGAGCCGGAAGCGGGCTCGCGAATCGTGTCCGGGCCCTGGCGAGTTCGCCTGCGGGCGACCTGTATGCCGCGACGACGCCGTTCTCGTCAGCTCGGCCTTCTGCCAGGCCGCCTTCGGCTGAACCACCGCGGCTGCCGATACGACCGATGCCATGGGTCGATCGATGCTGCTCGGTGCGTTCTGCTGTTCGCTGCTGCCGTTGCTGGCGCAGACCCCGCCGACCCCGCTGCGGCCGCTGCCGGGGGCGATCCCCGAGATCGTGCTGGCCGCCGACGACGCCGACGGCCTCGTCGTCGCCGCCGGTCTCGGCGACGGCGGCATCCCGACGACCACCCGCGGCGACCTGCAGTGGAGCTCGGACGGTTGCGTCACCCCGGGCGGTGTGCGCATCAGTGTGCGCACGGTCGGCGTCAAGCTGACGTTCCCGTCCGGCACCGAACTGCTGCTGGCCGCCGATGGCCATCTGCACCTGCGTTCGGGAGAACGCGGCGGGCCGTTCCCGGGCGGTGTCGAGCTGCGGCTCGGCGATGGTTCGATCGTGCGCGTGACCCTGGTGCAGAGCAACGCCGTGCGCGTGCGCGACGTCGTCGTGATCGCCGGTGATCGCATGCTGCAACCGTGGCGGCGCGGCGAGGAGGCCACCGAACTGCCGCGGCGCAGCGCCTGGGCCGGTGCGCACGTCGCCGTCTGCGGCAGCGGCGGTGACGTCTATCGCGCGATCGCGCTCGGCCCGCTGGTGGTGCTCGATCGGGTGCTGGTCGCCGAGGCGCGCGCGGCGGCGACTCCCGAGCAGCGCCTGATCGTGTTGCGTTCCCCGCTGGTGCGCTCGCTGTCGGTGATGCAGCGGCAGCATCGCGAACCCAAGGCCGAAGTGCGGCAGGCCATCGCCGCGGTGGCCGCGGTCGCCGACCGCGGCGACACCATCTTCCCCGCCGGAGCCACGCTGCAGCGCGCGGAGCAGGACCGCCTGCGCTGGCTGTTGGTGGGTGGCTTCGAGCTCGAGCTCGACCTCGACGGACCGCTGGCGCCGCGTCTGCAGCTGTTCGCCGGCATGTCGCCGCTGCCGATGATCGAGTGGACCGCGCGTGCCGACTCGGCGGCGTTCCTGACCAACCCACGTTCCGATCAGCGCGACCAGCGCTGGCACGGCAACGGCACCCGGCTCGATCGTGTGGCGGTCGATCTGCAGGCGCGCGAAGAACTGTTCGAGCGGGCGCACGCGCTCGCGGTGCTGCAGCGCCTGCAGCGCGGTCGCCGGCGCTGAGTCGTCGCCGAGGCGGGGCGCTGCCGCGAACCGTTCCGCGCGCGAGCGGAGCGGCGGGTGGTCGTCGAGGGGGCCTGGTCCTGCCCCCTGTTGCGCATGCTGACCGGGCCACCGCTGGCTATCCTGTTCGCCTCCATCGATCCACCATGAGCACCTTCACCAAGTTCCTGTTCGTATCCACGCTCGTCGCGCTGCCCCTGCTGGCCCAGGAGCGAAAGGCGGTCAAGAAGCCGGCCACCTTCCCCGAGGCCGTCGAGCAGGCCAAGAAGGCGGTCGAGGAAGACAAGCTCGGCGCCGCGGTCGCGGCGCTGCAGGCGGCGATCCGCGACCTGCAGAAGAAGCAGCGGGCCCAGATCCTGACCGCGCTGCCGAAGCCGGAGGGCTTCGAGTTCCGCGACGAGGAGGTCGACGACAAGGGCCAGGACGCGTTCAACCTCGCGGCGATGGGGCTGACGATCTCGCGCCGCTACGAGAACGGCGACAAGAGCCTGTCGGTCGAGGTCACCGCGAACTCGCCGCTGATCCAGATGCTCGGGATGATGTTCAACAACCCGGCGCTGGTCGAGGCGCAGGGCGGCGAGATGGTCAAGTACGGCGTGCACAAGGCGATCCTGACCAAGTCCGGTGACGACGGTCAGGAACTGCAGATCTTGATGCACGACGCGCACCTCATCAAGATCAACAGCCAGGGGGTCGGGGCCGACGACCTGTTGAAGATCTTCGACCAGGCGTTCGTCGATCGCCTCGAGAAGCCGCTCGGCAAGAACGGCTGAGTCGGCGCGCCGGGCGCGTCAGTTCTTCTTGTGCACCGCGTCGCGGGCCCGCGGCGAACGGTGCTCTTTCAGTGCGGCATCGACGGCGCCGTCGGTGCGATCCATCCGCAGCAGCGCGTCGAGGGCGCGGCTGGTGTTGGTGGCACCGAGCGCCAGCAGCAGCGCCGCGCGGTCGTTCGGCTGGCCGGCGGCCTGCAGCCGGGCCTCGAGCCTGGCCGCGCTGTCCTCGCCGTGCAGCGCCTTGCCGATGCGGCCGACGGCGCGGGCGTATTCGACGTCGGTGACCTGGCCGAGCGAGACCATCAACGTGTCGAACACACCGTCCAGACGCTGTTCGCCGCACAGCTCGGCGAGCGCGATCTTGAACGGAACGTCCTCGATCTCGCCGGTGGCGCGGCTGAGCAGGCGGCTCCACTCGGGGCTGCCGAGGTGACTGCGGAGGTCGGGGCGTTCGGCGAGGTAGCGCGTGGCCTCCATGCGCAGCACCGGTTCACTGCCGATCGCGGTGGAGAACAGTTCGCGCGCGGTCACCGCCGGCGAGGTGCCGAGATCGCCGCCGGCGAGCAGCCTGGCGAAGCGCACATACGGATCCGCGGCCTGGTCGGCGCCGATCAGCGGATTGCTGCCGGGCCAGCCGACCATCTTGAAGTAGGGGCCCTGAGCCGCGGGCAGGCCGAGCCGCATGGCGATCGCGGTCGCGTCCTGCAGGCAGTAGAGCCGCGATTGGCGCGGGCTCGGCCGCTGGTGCAGCGCCAGCTGCGGCCAGTCTAGCACCGTCACCGCGGCCGCGCCGTCGCCGCCGCGGACCGCGTTCAGCACCTGCACCCGGTGCAGCACCAGATCGGCGTCGTGGGTGGTCTTGCCGACCTGGCGGCCGACCACCACGGCGTCGGCGTCGACGATGCCGCGCCGCAGTTCCTGCGCGGTGGGTGCCGCCGCGAAGGCGAACGTGGAACAGACGAGGAGCAGCTTGCGCATGATCAGTTGCCGTAGAAAACCTGCTCGCGCAGGTAGGCCAGATTGAGGCTGTTGAACGCGGTCGCGTTGTTCAACGCGATGCTGTACGAGAGGGTCGGGCTCATCACGTTGCTGGCGCCGGCGGGGAACAGCGCGCTGTTGCGGATGTGGCCGGGGCTCGAGCCGGGGAAGTTCGGGTTGTCGCCGTAGAGCCCGAGCGGCATCGCGCCGTCCTGCACGAGGCCCATCGAGTGGCCGCACTCGTGCGCGGTGATGACGGCGCAGAAGCGCGCGAGGTCGTCGACGGCGGTGAAGAGGTCGTCGCCGCGGCCATCGGTCACGGTGCCGTTCAGGCGTTCGTCGTCCTGCGCGTCGTTGCCGACCGGGGTGCCGCCGAGCGCCGTGGCGAACGGCGCGAAGGTGACCCGGAACTGGCTCGACCCTGGTGGCCCGAAGCCGGCGTCGACGATCGTGTGCAGGAAGATGCCGAGCCGCGAGCCCTGGAAGTCGGTGCGCGTGTTGTCGTTCTGCGTCGCGTTGTTGGGGTCGAAGATCGCGACCCCGAGCACGCCGGCGGTGGTCGAGGCGCCGGCGACGCTGATCTGCGAGTAGCCGAACGAGCCGTAGCTGACGCTCGAGCTGCTGCCGAAGGTCCCGCTCGGCCGCGTCAGCGTGAACTGGATGTTGGTGCCCGAGTAGAGCGCCTGCAGTTGCTGCAGCAGCGTCGCCTTGAAGCGGTTCCGCACCACTTCATTGCTGTCGGCGCCGGCCTGCGTGTTGGCGATCGGCGTCGCCGACGCCAGCCCGAGCACCAGCAGCAGGTCCTCGAAGTCGGAGCGGCTGTTGGCGACCGCGGTCACGTCGACCGACACGCCGCCCTGGATCGCGCTGGTGCTGAACGACTCGACGTCGCGGCTGAAGTCGAGGAACCACACCTGCGCCGGGTTGTTGCCGGTCTCGAACGGCCGCAGCGAATCGGCGAACTGGCGCACGCTGCACGCGAACGTCTGCGGGTTGGAGCCGAGCCCGCTGTCGTCGACCACCAGACAGGTCAGCACCAGCGGACCGCTCGGGAACGTCATCGAGCTCGGCACGCGATAGCTGGCGGTGGTGGCACCGGCCGAAACCGCGGTCAGCAGCGGCCGCAGGTCGGTGCCGGCCGGTTGCGACCCCGCGGTCGTGCCGACCGCGACGCTGGCGGTGATCCGCGTGCTCGCGGTGTCGATGGTGCCGTTGTCGGAGTAGGTGAGGTCGATGGTCCAGCCGTTCGGGGGCACCTGCAGCGTGCCGCCAGCCGGGCCGGTGCCGTTGAGCGCGCCGTCGATGGCGGCCACGGTGACGTTCGTGATGGTCGGCGCGGTGCCGTCGCCGGCCGTGATCACGACGGGTGCCGACGGCACCGCCAGCTGGCCGCTCGCGTCGCGCACCGCATCCTGCGCCGGCGCGAGCGCGATCGTCGTCGTGCCCGGCGCGAACGAAACCCCGGCGCCGAGCGTCACCACCACCGAGTTGCTGCCTTGCAAGGTCGGCGCCGCGGTGACGGTGCCCAGTGTCGCGTTGCTCGACAGCACCACGTCGGCGTCGCTCACGGCGAGACCGGTGCCGAGCACGACGGGTTCGGAGAACAGCAGGCGCAGCGAGTCGCCCGGTGCCGGAACGCCGCTGCCACCGACGAAGGACGCCGACACCAGGGTCGGGGCGGCATCACCGGAACCACCGCCGCCGCCGCCTCCACAGGCAGCGAGCAGCATGGCGGCGAGAGCCAGCAGCACCGGAAAGCGCTGCTGTGGAGTGGAGATCGTTCCGATCATGACGGCATGTCGAAGTGGGCGTTGTTCGCGGCGCATCGCTACGTCCGCGCGGGTGCGGCGGTGCCGCGGGAAATCGGACCGGACGGTCGGCCGCTGGTGCGGCCTTGGCGCCGGCGGACGGCGGCTGCCGTGCAGGTGGCACAGCGCATCCGCGCCGGCCGGCCGCAGCCCCGATGGCCACGTCTGGTCGGCTTCGCCTGCATCGTCCTGGCGGTGCACGCGGCGTTGGATCCGGTTGGTCCGATGGCAGCGCATGTTGCGGCATCTGCATCGGCCGGACCAGGGCCTCGGCTGGATCCGATCGTCGTCGAAGCAGCGGTGTCAGGGGAACTTCCCGGCTCGCTGCGGTTCCGCTGGGGCAGCAGCGATCCGGCTCGCCCGGTCAGCTTGGTGGTGTTCGCGACCGACTACGCGCCGCTGACCAGCCGGTCGGGCCTCGTTGGCACCGAATGGAGCGCCGATCCGGCCCTGCTCGAGCAGCTTTTGCCCGGACAGACCTACCATTGCGTGCTGCGCGCCGAGGTCGGGTCGCCGATCGTGCAGACTCCGCTCACGAGCTTCGTCATTCGCTGATCCCGAACCGCCGTTGGTATCGTCCGCTGCGTCGGTCGGTGCGTCCTAACTCAACTCTGGAAAAGGAGATACCGAAAAGTGGCCTGCGTGGGGAACGCCCCCCTCGCATGCAACCGGGACACAAGCGGATGATGAAGCTCGCGGTCGGGGAAGTCGTTGAGGGCTACCGGATCACACGGTTCCTGGGACGCGGTGGCTTTGCCTCCGTGTTCCTCGCCCAGCACGAACAGACTGGCAACAAGGTCGCCTTGAAGGTCGGCGGAATCTCGGGTGGCGGGCGTCAGGTGACGCGGCTGCTCGAAGTGACGTCGCGTCGCACCCCGGAGGGCATCAGCCCCGACGAGCTGCCGGCCGAGGCCGTGTTCTTCGAGCCCAAGGGCGTGCGGATCGACCTGTTCGACGAGCAGGAAGTCCGTCACCTGCTGCAGCGGGAGGGGGACCTGCTGGCCAACTGCCAGCACGAGAACCTGGTCGCGGTCGTCGACCGCCTGATGATCGACGGCAATCCGGTGCTGGTGCTCGACTACGTGCGCGGCAAGACGCTGCGCGAGAAGATCCGCAGCCTCGAGGGCATCCACCTGAACTGGTTCCTGGCGATCGTGCGCGCCCTGGTGTCGCTGCGCACCGCCGGCACGCTCGACTGGCACGGTGACCTGAAGCCCGAGAACATCGTCGTCAAGCCGAGCGGCAAGGTGGTGCTGCTCGACCCGGCGCTGCGCTCCGAGGATCGCCGCGTGGTGACGACGACGCCGCACTACAACCCGATGCTGTTGACGGACAGCAAGGCGGACGTGATGGCGATCGGCATCATGATCTACGAGATCCTGACCGGCACGCTGCCGTTCGACGAAGTGCCGTGGGAGTTCGCCGGCCGCCAGAGCGGCGGCGAGACGCAGCGGCTGTCGTTGAGCTACTTCTTCAGCTACGCGCCGCCCCACGTGCTCAACCCGAAGACGCCCGAGGAACTCGAGCGCATCGTCTACCGCTGCATCACGGTGCCGGGCTACGGGCTCGACGAGCTGAAGACCGACCTCGAGACGTTCATCAGCAAGGCGTGAACTCGGGGTCGCAGCGCTTCACCGCGGGCGCGCGGCCGAGCTCGGCTCTTCGTTCATGATGCCGGCGGCGCCGGAGCCGATCAGCACGACCAGCATGCCCAGCAAGGTGGCCAGCAGCTGCGTCTGATTGCCCGTCTGCGTGTCGCCGAGGAAGGCGAGCAGGTGCACGCCGATGCCGATCGCCGCGCTCCGGAAGCGGCCGGCGCTGGCCAGGAACCACGCCAGGCCGGCGGTGCCGGCGGCGATCGACGAGCGCACCAGCAGGCTGATCGACCAACCGGTCAGCAGACCTTGCACCGCGCCGGCGATGGCGAACACCACCGCGCTGGCGGCGAGGCACCGCAGGCAGGCCAGCACGGCCGCGGCCGAGCTCTCGATCCGCGGCGGCGGCGGCAGCACGGCCATGGGCGGTGTGGTCGGTGTCGCGGTCGATTCCGTCCGCGGTGGTTCGCGCCAGTCGTCCGCCGACGGCGTGGTCATGAACACCTGCTCCAGCGGCGCCACCTGGTCGGTGAACAGCGCTGTCTTCGGCGGCTCGCGATCCGCTTCCTTGGCCGCGATCCGGCGCTGCAGTTCGAGCAGGCGCCGTTCGGTGTAGTTCTCGCGTGGCGCCTGCGCGAGCTTGCGCGCGAGTTCGCGGACCTTCGGATCGTCGAAGGCCGCGCTCCCGTCGCGCCATTGGCCGCGCTTGTCCGCCGCTTCGATCGAGTTCTTGAGCTCGTCGTCGTCGTCGAAGGCGTCGGTGATGTCGTCGTTCTTGCCCATCCGGCGCTCCCATCGGTCGCCGGCGGTGCCCGAGTTGAGACAGTGTCACCGTGACGGTGCTGCGGCAGGCTGCATCAGTTCGGGCCCGGTTCGTCTCGGGTCGGGGCCACGCGCTGCCGGTCCGCCGGTCAGATGACGAACGGAGCCTTGCCGCACTCGGGGGAGTAGTACTTGATCCGCATCGGGCTGACCTTGCCCGTCACCTGGTCGAACACGTTCACCTCGTCCAGGTCGCGGCCGTACACGTGCAGCGAGATGGTCGGCTTGCTGCTGGTGTTGCCGATGCGGTGGATCTCCTCGTACGGCGGCAACAGGTAGGCGACCCCGCCCTGGCCGACGTCGGTGCCGCGCGACTGCTCGAGCTCGGCGAAGTCGGCCCGCTTGCCGTCGTCGAGGCGGTCGTAGCAGACTTCCTCGAGCGAGTTCTGGATCAGGCCCATGACCCCCCAGCAGGAGTGGTCGTGGATCGGCGTCATCTGGCCCGGCATCCAGACCAGGGCCAGCACCACGAACCGGTTCTGCTGGTCGCGGTGCAACAGGTGGCGGGTGTAACAGTCCGGGCTGCCCTGGCGGTGGCGCTCCTCCAGCCAGCGATCGGAGGCGCACAGCTGCTTGGTGGCGATCGACACCTCGCGGATGATCAGCTTGTTGGACGGGCGGCGGTCGAGCACGTCCTCGATGGTGCGCACGTAGTCGCTGAGGCCGGGGCTGGTCGTCGAAGCAGTGGACATCGGGAGCGGGGGCGGGAAGATGGTGCGGTCGAAGCCGTCGGACGGGGCTGGCCATTCTGGCCGCTCCGGGCCCGTCTGACCACCCTGCGCCTGCCATGATGCACCTCCGCCTGCTGCTACCGGCCTTCCTGCTGACCGCGTGTGCGACCAATTCGGCGATCGAGGAGAGTCGGGCCTATGCGGCGCTCGACGACCGCCCGCATGCCCTCGAGGTGCTGGAGAAGGCCCGTCGCGAGCAGTTGGCGAACGGTGGGGTCGTCGATCCCGAGCTGGAAGCCGCCCATGCCAGCGCGCTCAAGCAGTATCTGCGCTGGCGCGCCCGCCACGACATCTTCGAGGAACGCGAGGACGATGCGCTGGTCGCGCTGTCGCGGCTCGAGGCCCTCGATCCCGCCTACCCGGGCATCGCCGCGCTGCGCGAGCGCGCCAACGAGAAGCGGGCGCGCCGGCAGGCGGGGCGCGGCGACGAGTTGCTGCTGCGCAAGGAGTTCGCCGAGGCGCTGAAGGCCTACGCGGCGAGCCTGCAGATCTGGCCAAACTATCCCGCTGCCGTCGACGGGGTGCAGCGCGTCAAGGAGGCCACCGGCGGCATGTCGGCGCGGGCCCAGCAGCAGTTCCTCGAGGCGGTGCGCAAGCTGCCCGAGTTCCGCTACATCGAGGTGCAGTGGCACGCGGCCAACGTGCTGCACAACGCGCCCGAGCGCGGCGACGCCAAGGACATCCTGAAGAAGGCGGTGCGCGAGAACGCCAACCAGATCGTCGCCCGCGGCATCGAGTGCGAGCGCGAAGGCAAGTTCGGCGCGGCGCTGGTGCAGTTCCGCAGCGCGAAGAAGCTCGACGCCGAGCTGCCCGGCATCGACGAGCACATCACCCGCATGGAGAAGGAGCTGAAGGCGGTCGGGCTGATCGACCGCGCCGAGGTGACCATCCGCAGCGGGCGCTTCGCCGAGTCGCGCGAGCTGCTGGCGGAAGCGTTCGAGCTGTCGATCGCCCTGCGCGGCAACATCAGCGAGCTGATGATCGAGTGCAAACGCGCCGACGCGATGGCCAGGTTCCAGGTCGCGCGCGACCTCGAGGTGCTCGGCAAGAAGGCCGAGGCGCTGGCGGCGTTCGAGGCGCTGGCCCAGGAATGGCCCACCGGACTCGACGACGAAGTGGCCCGGATCGCCGGCCTGCGCGTCGACATCGAGGGTGCGACCAAGGAGTGGGCGGCGGCCGAGGCCGCGGAGGCCGCCGGCGACCTGCCGAAGGCGCTCGAGCACTACCTCGATTCCGAGCGCTTCTACGCGGGCTGGAAGGACGGCAAGGAACGCATCGCGCGGCTGCGCGCCGCGATCGCCGCCGGTGGCGCCGGCGGCTGAGCGGCGACGGCGGCACGGCGGCTGAGCGACTCCACCAGCGGTTCGTGACCGCGCGCGCGCCGCGGGCCCGCCTGCGGCATGATGTCGCGGTGCGCGCGATGTCCCTGGCGAGCCGGTTCCTGCTCACCCTGGTGGTGTCCGCGGTGCTGCCGTTGTTGATCTACGGCTGGTTCTCGCAGCGCAGCATGCGGGCGCAGATCGACGAGCAGGTGGTGCGCGTGTTCCTGCCGCAGCTCGCTGCCGACCACGCGCAGAAGGTCGAGGCCCTGCTGCAGCGCACCGACCAGGCGTGTTCGCTGGTGCGCGAGATCGCGCGACGCGTGCTCGCGGCGCCGCCGGCGGCGCGCAAGGTCGAGCTCGAGGCGTTCGCCGAGCAGGTCGAGCTGGTGCCCGATCTGCTGGCCAACTACCTCGATCTGCTGCTGCTCGCCGATGCCGACGGCCGCGTCGTCTACTGGCAGGACGGACAGCGGCTCGACCCCAACACCCACGAACGCCGCGCGGCGCTGATTCCCGCGGCGGTCGCCGATGCCGATTGGTTCCAGCTGGCGCAGCGCGAGCGCGGACTGCACTTCCTGCCGTGGGGGCGGTCGCCGTACCTGCACCGCGGTCTCGACCATCGTTCGATGGATCCGGGCAGCCACCATCTCGGCCTCGCGCTCGACGTGCCGCGGCCGGACGGCGCGCCCGGTGTGCTGTTCGCGTTGATGCGTTGGTCGGAGGTGCAGCTGGTGCTCGACCAGGCTCGCGCCGTGCTCGCCGATCGGGCCGCGCTGCCGTCGGCGGAGGTGTTCCTGGTCAGCCGTGCCGGCGTCGTGCAGGGCCACACCGATCGCGCGCGCTACGGCCTGCCGGTGGCGCCGGACGAGCTGGCGCGGCAGCTGACGACCGCCGGCGCGACAGGGCGCGCGGCGTTCGCCGATGCGCGCGGCCGGCGCTGGCGGGTCGGGTTCTCGCCATGCGGGAACGGCGTCGCGCGGTCGTTCGTGATCGCGGTCGCGGTGCCCGAGAGCGAACTGTTCGCCGCCAGCGACACCTTCGAACGCATCCTGCTGGCGGCGATCCTGGTCACGCTGCTGGTGCTGCTGATCTGGTCGCTGGTCGCCTCGCGCGCGATCACCGCGCCGGTGCAGGCGCTGGTGGCCGCGTCGCGCCGGATCGCCGGCGGCGACCTCGCGGTCGCGGTGCCGCCGCGCGGCGGGCCTGAACTCGGCGAACTCGCCGGCGCGTTCAACCAGATGGCCGCCGACCTCGCTGCCGGCCGCGAACGGCTGGCGGCGGCGCAGCGCGATCAGGCCTGGGCCGAGATGGCGCGCCAGGTCGCGCACGAGGTCAAGAACCCGCTGCAGCCGATGCGGATGGCGGCGCAGCTGCTGCAGCGCGCGCGCAGCGAGCAGGATCCACGCGCCGATCTGGTCGCCGAGCGGCTGGCGCGCACGGTGCTCGAGCAGACCGAGGCGCTCGATCGCATCGCCAGCGACTTCCGCGCCTTCGCCGGCAGCGCGCCGCAGCAGCAACAGGTGGTCGCGGTCGCCGAGTGGTTCACCACGCTGCGCGAGCAGCTGGCGGGACTGTTCGCCGGCAAGCCGGTCGCGATCGAGGTCGATGCGGGAGCGGTGGCGGCGCGGGTGACGATCGACGGCAAGGCGCTCGGGCGGGTGTTCGTGAACCTGGTGCAGAACGCGCACGAGGCGGCGCCACAGGGGGTGCGGGTGCGGATCGGCGCGGCGATGGCGGGCGGCAAGGTGGCGATCACGGTCCAGGACGACGGGCCGGGCATCCCCGAGGCGGTGCGCGGGCGGCTGTTCGAGCCGTATTTCACGACCAAGACGTCGGGCACCGGGCTCGGTCTGGCGATCTGCCGGCGGCTGCTCGAGGCGCACGGCGGCGGCATCAAGCTGCTGCGGTCGGGGCCGGGGGAGACGGTGTTCGAGCTGGTGTTGCCGGGTTTGGTGGAGTGAATGGTCCTGGTCGGGTGGCCGGGCTGCGGTCAGGCGATACCTGATAGGAATCAAGGTTGGCGTCCTTGACGCGAGCAGCTGATTTTGCGAAACTGACGAGCAGAGTCTCGAGAGCACGGTGCGGCACGGTGCGGCACCGTGCGGCACGGTGCGGCTTGAGTCAGCAAGAGGAAGACAATCATGGCCAGTGCCGATTTCGCGGTTGTCATGGCCTTGGCATCTGTGTGCCAGGGTCTGGTTGGTCAAGCCACATGCAACCACACTGGAAGGAAGGTGCAGATCGAGGCGGGGGATCGCAACTTCTCGAATGCTCCGTGCGGCAATTTCAGCATTGTCGTCGCTGGATCCAACATCCAGGGACCGGCCAATTGCCTTCGAGGCGGCGCTCACTACGCGGGCACCGTCTATGCTTGCGAGGGGATCGCGAACCTGACCAACTGCAAGAACCAGGGGTTCAAAGTCGCGATCGAGACATATTCGAACGGCGGTTGTCCAGACCTCACCGGGTTGATTCCTGGAGCTTCGTTCGCTAGCTGGATGGAGGTGCCCGCTGCCGTTCGAAAGGGGCTGCAATGTATCCCACCCAAGAAAAAGGATACCTTTGATTGGTCGGCGTCGACGACCGATTGTCCGACCGGGACGAAGCAGCGTCCCGCGGTCGGGACGGTCCGCCAGGGAGGTAGTGGAGCCTTCTACACCGTGGCCGAAGGCTCTGTGTATCCCAGTCATGGTTCGCGCAATCCATTTCTGACACCCTATGATTCCGCGCAATCGTCCAGCCCTGCGGTCGTGTCCGGGTTGCTGGGAAGCTTGGTGATCCCATTGCACCCGAGGTTTGCAGGCGCGGTCCTCGGCGGAGTGGTCACCACGGAGCACGTGATCGACGGCGTGTCGTTCGAGCGGTCTGTCAGTGTGGAGGGATCGGTGTTGTCCAACGGGCGCTTCGACTTGAACACGTCCTATGGAATCGTCCAAGAGGGTCGAGCAGTCTCTCACGGCAAGTGGCTCACGTTCGACGGCAACGCCATGGGGTCGACGGCCGATGGCTCTGAGAACGGCAACCTCTGGCCTGCCACTGGTGTGGATTTCGCTCTGCGATTCTCCCAGCAGGCATCCGATGTCATCCCTCTTTATCAGTGGGTCCGGGACCCGTTCGAGATCCCTTGGACCGATTCGGTGAGCTATGTGGAAGCAACCGACGCAACGACGGCTGTGATCAGCAGCCGCATGAGCGTGGCGTTGGGAGGTGGTTTAGACAAAGAGTACGAGATCGACCTGAGCGGGCCTGTGGTGCATCCGATTGCCATGCGTGTCTACGACCTCACCGGCGCCGTCCGTGAGGAAACCCGGTTCAAGGACTACAGGGCAGTTTCTCCCGGCAAGTGGCGGCCATTCCAGGTCACGCGCACGACCTGGCTGGCTCCAGCAAGAAATCAGGATCGTGTGACCGTGACCCTGAGTCTGACCGCGGCGAAGCTGATCGATGAAGCCGCTCAGGTGGCAGTTCCGAAGGGTTGCGCAGACTCTCACCTGTGGTTTGTCTGGTTGTGAGTTGCCCTGTCTCACGCCGGCGTCTGGTTCATCGGGCGCACGCTGCTTTCGCTCCATGACGCGGCTGCCAGCGGCGCATCGCTCGAAACCTACGCTTCGACTCGTTGCCTGGCGGAGAGTCTGGCGCCGCGTGCAGCCAAGGTTGGGCGGGGCCTGAGCCCCTGGCCGGCGCCTCGCAAGCGCAACCGCGTGCCTTCTGCGGCGAATCGAGGTCGCTGACGCGCTGCGCTGGCCGTCCCCGGCTCCCTGCCGCCCGCCAACTGCCGCCTCCGATCGATCGCCCGCGCTCCCCGCCGCCACCTACCGCATGTCGAATCGCTCTTCCGCCGCCCTGGTCGGCGTCGTGCTCGCCCTTTTGGCCGCCTTGGGGTGCTGGTTGTGGCTCGGTGCTGACCCCGAACTGCCTCCACCGTCAGTAGTTACGTCCAATGGTGCCGGTGACTCCGCCACCCCGGACCAAGCCGGCCTCGGCGCCGCCGCAGCCGCCAGCGCGGCGCTGCCGACCGGCGCCGAACGCCAGCAGGTCCAGTTCGGCGGCCCGCCGACCGGGGTCCGCGGCATCGTGCTCGACAGCAAGACCGGCCAGCCGCTGGCCGGCATCGAAGTGCTCGCGGTCAAGGACGAGCCGTCGATCGAGCCGCTGGTAGCGCGCTTCCGCGGCCTGTTCCAGGGCGGCATGTTCGTCGAGACCCGCGCCCCGCGGCGCGAACTCGGCCGCACCGTCAGCGGCGCCGACGGCCGCTTCGAACTGCTCGGCCTGCCGGCCGGCCGCGTGTTCCTCGACGGCCGCAGCGACGGTTGGTTCGTGCGCACGCCGGGCACCGCGGCGCTCGCGATCGGCCAGATCCGCGATGGCATCGAGCTGCGCGCGTCCCCCGGCGGCCGCGTGCGCGGCGTCGTGATCGGCGCCGACGGTGGGCCGGCCGCGGGTGCACACGTCAGCGTGCGACCGGGCCTCAACTCGTTCCTCGGCCAGATCACCGATCGTCAGTATCGCTGGCTCGAGACCACGACCGACGAACAGGGTCGCTTCGATCTGCCCGGCGTGCCGGCGGGCCAGGGCTACACGGTGTCGGCGTCGGCGCCGTCGATCGCACTCGAGGAAGTGCACGGCATCGAAGTGCGGCAGGGCCAGACCAGCGAAGTGCTCGTGCGCGGCCATCAGGGCGCGATCGTCGGTGGCGTCGTGCTCGGTGCCGATGGCCAGCCGTTGGCAGGTGCCAACGTGGCGATGATCTATCTCGACATCAGCCGCGTCTTGTTCTCCGCCGACGGTCGCTCGGAGCCGGTCACCACCGATGCCGAGGGGCGCTTCCGCCTCGAACACGTCGCGGCCGGTCGGGTGGCGTTCGTCGCTGCCGCGACCGATCTCGCACCGAGCAACATCGAAGAGCTCGCCGTCGTCGACGGCGGCGTCTACGAGGATCTGGTGCTGCAGCTCGGCGAAGGGGCCACGATCACCGGCCTCGTCGTCGACGATCGCGACCAGCCGGTCGCCGGCGCCGCCGTCGAGTTGCGCCCGTTCGAACGGCCGAACGATCCGCAGTTCTTGAAGATGATGCTGAAGGTGCGGCGCGTCGAAGCGAGCACCGACGCCGACGGGCGCTTCACAGCCAAGGGCCTCACCGGCGAACGGCTGATCGTGCAGGCGCAGAAGACCGGTTACACGACCGCGGTGCGTTGGGGCGTCAAGCTCGACGAGCAGGCGCTGGTGATCAAGGTCCAGCGCGGCGCCGTCGTGCGCGGCAAAGTGATGGTCGGTGAGCAGCCGTTGACGCGTTTCCGCGTCGACACGCGCAGCACCGAGATCCCGGCGGTGGCCGAGGCGAACGGTGGTGAGGCGAAGGCCGAGCCGACGGCGGGTGCGGCGACACCGCGTCGCGAACGCCCGGCGACCGACGGCAACAGCGGTGCGTCGTGGACCGGCGGCGGGCGGCGCGGCGGCGGTCGTCAGGGCACGCAGCAGCTCGCCGAGGGCACGAACATGATGGATCGCGGCATGAACGGCCTCGACGGCAACTGGCGCGAGATCCAGTCCGCCGACGGCACGTTCGAGCTGCGCGGCATCCCGCCGGGTCGCATTCGCGTTCGCGTGCGGGCCGAAGGGCACCTCGAGCCGGCCGCGCAGGAGATCGATCTGCAGCCAGCCCAGCAGAGCGACGTGTTGGTGTTCGCGGTCAGCGTCGGCCTGCCGGTGCGCGGCCGCGTCGTCGACGAGAACGGCAAGCCGGTCAGCGACGCGCAGGTCACCGCCTACAAGCAGCGCGAAGGTGGCGGCGGCGGGCGCGGCCCGCTCAACGTGCAGATCGATCCCGAGGACTTCGACTTCCTGGCGCTGTCGTCGGCGAGCGGTCGCCGCAGCGTCGTCAGCGACAGCAAGGGTGCGTTCGAACTGACCGGGCTCGAGGCCGGCAAGTACCGCTTCACCGCGCGCCATCCCGATCTCGCCAAGTCGTCGGCGAAGGACGTCGTGCTGCAACCCGAGCAACCGACCGCCGAGGTCGAGATCGTGCTCGACGCCGGCGGTGGCGTCGACGGCACGGTGACCGGGCTCGGCATGCGGCCGCTGGCGAACGCGCTGATGGTCGCGTTCAGCATCCAGGCCGGCACGATGCGCAGCGGCTCCACCGACGCGCAGGGCTACTACCGCATCGACGGGCTGCCGCCGGGGCAATACGTGGTGTTCAAGTCGCGGCTCGACGAGCGCGCCGACAACATCCCGCTCGAGCTGATGAGCAACATGCGGCTCAATACGGTGACGGTGAAGCAGGGCAAGCTGGCCCGGCTCGACGTGCACGACGAAGGGGAGGACGGCGTGCGCGTGTTCGGCATCGTTCGCGAAGCCGGCGCGCCGGTGCCGCGCGCGCTGGTGACGCTGCTCGGCAGCGATCGCGACGGGCTGCTGGGCATGGGCGTGCGCGCCAACGCGGCCGGCATGGACGGTCGCTACGAGCTGGTCGGTATCAAGCCGGGCAGCTACGTGATGCAGGTCACACGCTTCCAGGGCGCGCCGGTGCAGACGACGTTCGAGGTCGAGGTGCCGGACGGCTCGCGCGAGATGTTGTTCGACATCATGCTGCCGACCAGCACCGTGCGCGGTCGTGTGCTCGACAGTCGCGGCAATCCCGCCAAGGGTGTGCCGGTGTCGCTCGGCAGTGAGCAGGGGGCGTTGTCGGGTGCCGAGGGGCTGATCGGGTTGATTGCGCAGAACGGCCTCGCGCAGGCGCGCACCGACGACGACGGCAACTTCACGCTGCGCTCGGTCGCGGCCGGCACGTATCGCCTGACGGCCAATGGGCAGGTCGGCGGGCGCCGCCGCGGTGGTGGCAACACGTCGCAGTGGGGCGAAGCGGTGCTCACCGGTGTGCAGGTCGATGGCACGACGCCGGTCGAAGGGCTGGTTGTCACGATCCCGCTCGCCGGTCGCATCACCGGTGTCGTCGTCGATGGCAGCGGTCAGCCGGTCGCCAATGCCGAGATCGGCTATCGCGAGACCGCGGCACCGCGGCGCGCGCAGCGTGGCAATCCGCTGATGGATCTGGTCGGTGCGCAGACGCGGCCGATCCGTTCGGATGCGGCGGGGCGGTTCGAGATCGGTGGGTTGACGCCGGGGGTGTACTCGCTGCGCGTCGAGAGCGAAGCGCTCGATGCCGGCAAGCTCGACGACGTGCAGGTCGCCGAGGAAGCTGTGCAGGACGTGACGCTGCGGGTGGTGCGCGGCGCGGTGTTGAAGCTGCGCGCGACGAATGTCGATCGGCAGCGCATTCCGTTCGCGCAGTTGTCATTGCTCGACAGCCGCGGCAAGCCGGTGGTGAGCAGCATGTCGACGTTCACGGTGATGCGTCGGCTGATGGGGAACCGCAACGAGGTCGCGGATTCGGGGTGGTACGAGTTCGGCAGTGTGCCGCCGGACACCTACACGGCGGTGATCGCGGAGCCGGGCAAGGAGGAGATTCGGATCACGCGCACGATCGCGGATGGGGAGACGGTGGAGTGGGAGAGCCAGCGCTCTGCCACCGCAGCGGGAGTGCGTGCCACTGAGCGGGCCGCGGTGAGCCGGAGTTCCACGCGCAGCCGGAAGTGAACGATGCCGACGTGCAGCAGCTGGTGCGGCGGATCCGCGATCGGGTGCTGCGGGCGTTGCGCAAGGCGGGGAAGTGGGTGGACCCGGATGCTGCGGCGGAAGTCGGCGACGGTGCCGGCGACGAACTGCTGCCCGGTCTCGCGGCGGCGGCGGTCGAAGGGCGCGCAGCGCTCGGCGGACGCGCAGGCCAGCGCGATGGTCGCGTCGGCCGCGATGGTCGCTGGGAGCCGCTGGTGAAGGGCCCGCTGTGCGCGGAGGTTGATGGGTTCTCGCTGCACGCGGGCGCGTGGGTGTCAGCACGGGATCGCGAGAAGCTGGAGAAGCTGTGCCGGTACAGCGAGGCCGGCGGTTGCGGAGTCGCGGCTGGTGGAGCTGAGCGATGGGCGGATCGGGTACTCGCTGAAGAAGCGCTGGCGGGACGGCACGACGGCGGTGGTGATGACGAAGGAAGTGCTGATGGAGCCGCTTTGCGCGCTGGTGCCAAAGCCGCGGAAGCACCTGGTGACGTATCACGGGGTGTTGGCGCCGGCGTCGGGGTTGCGCTCGCGGGTGGTGCCGCGTCGTGTGGAAGAGGAAGGTGAAGCCTGCGGCTGCCAGCACGGGGCAGGTGGTGGAGGGGAGGGCGAGAACGCCGCTGCGGCCGCGGTGGCCGAGGCGGTCGAGCGGGTCGACGCCGCGGGGTCGCGTCGGCAGCAGGCGGAGCGCCGGCTGCGCGCGCGGCTGCGGGTTCCGCATGGTGGTGGCGGGCGACGTGGTGGTCGGCGGCGGTACTCGTGGGCGGAGTTGCTGAAGCGGGCGTTCGGCTTCGAGGTCTTGGTTTGCCCGAAGTGTTCGGGAGTGCGTCGTGTGCTGGCGGCGATCCACGATCCGGCGTCGATCGCGCGGGTGCTGGGGGCGATGGGGCTGTCGGCGGGAGCTGTGGAACTGGCGGCGAGCCGTGCGCCGCCGGGTCGCGACGAAGGCCTGGCCGAGTGACCCGCCGAGGGCTGGGTCAGCTGGTGCGGCGACCAGTCGTGGGTCGCGGCGGGGTAGCGGGCTGCTTGGTGAGCGCGGAAGCCGCGGTGGCGGGCGCGAACTGGACTGCCGGGACCGGCTGGACGGGGTGGAAATCGGGCGGCAAGTTGGTGCAGACCGGTTCCGGTGGTCCGGGACCGCAGCTTCCTTGACCTATGCGCCGACGCGCATCTCGACGCGGTGCGGCTCGGAGGCGGGCTCTACGGCTTCGATCCGTTCGCGGGTTCCGCTGCGCCGGGGCCGGTCTCGCTGCGACCGGCGTTGGCGCTGAAAGCGCGGTTCGTCGGCCTGCGCGACGTTGAAGCCGGCGCGACGGTCGGCTACGGCAGCACGTTCGTGTGTGCGCGACCCTCGCGCCTCGGTCTGTTGCCGCTCGGCTACGCCGACGGCCTGCCGCGCGAACTGTGGAACGGTGCGCCGGTGCTGGTGCGCGGCGTGTGTGCGCCGATCGTCGGCGTCGTCAGCATGAACCAGACGGTCGTCGACGTGACCGCAGTCGAGGGTGCGATGCTCGGCGACGAAGTGGTGCTGCTCGGCGCGCAAGGGAGCGAGCGTTTGTGGCCCGAGGATCGCATCGGGCCGGGCGGCTCCGTCTACGAGGTCACCACGCTGCTGCGCAGTGCGCTGCCGCGGCGCTTCCTCGGCGGCGACGAGGCGGCGGCGACGTTGCGTTGACGGCGGTCGGTAGCTCGGCTTCGTCATCGCGGGACGCCGACGTCGGTTGTCGAGACTTCGTTCGCCTTGTCGTGGATGGTCGAGGGCGAGCCGGAGCCGGCTGCTGGCGCCGGCCGATCGGCTCACCACAGGCGAATGGGTGGTCGTGCCGGCCGTGCCAAGGAGCCCGAAGATCCGCAGTAGCTTGCGCGGCGCCGTCAGCCGCAGGGGCGTTCGTGGCCGGGCCGAGCCGCGCGACCAGCTCCCGCACCGGTTGCCTGGGGCGAAGTCCGCCACCGGCGACCGGGATGCGCTGAGCTCGTAGAAGGTCACTTGACGGCTGCCTCTTGGGCCAAGGTGCGCGAGGCCCGCGATCGGGACCTTGTCCACGCGATCGAGCCTCGCTTTCATTGCGGCACGACGAGCGCGGGAGAGCCGTCGCTACCTGCTCTCGAACCCAACCCATGCCCAGACTTCGTCTCCGCATTGCGTTCGCTCTTCTCGCCCTCTGCTGTCTCGCGACCCACGGCATCGCCCAAGCCTGGGCGGTGATCACGCCCAGCCCTGCGACGCTGGCACCGATCGCCCGCAACCGCGCGGCGATGGCGTACGATGCCGCACGGGGACGGACCGTGCTGTTCGGTGGTTACAACGCCACGGCAGCGCCGCTCGGTGACTTCTGGGCCTTCAACGGCACTGGCTGGCAGCAGCTCGGTGGCACGGTGCCCGCACCGCGCTGGGGTCACAGCATGGTCTACGACTCGCGCCGCGAACGCGTGGTGCTGTTCGGCGGCTTCCAGCCGAGCCCGGGCAACCCGATCCCGGACGCGATCGGGTTCGGGGACACCTGGGAGTACGACGGCTTCGGTTGGACGCAGGTCGCTACGACGGGCCCGAGCCCGCGCGGCGACTTCGGCATGGCCTACGACCCGATCCGGCAGCGCACGGTGCTGTTCGGCGGTGCCGGGCCCAGCACGACGTACCACCAGGACACGTGGGAATGGAACGGGGTCGCGTGGGCACAGGTGAACACGCCGACGGGGCCGTCGATCCGGCGCGGGCCGGCGATGGCGTTCGACCTCGAGCGCGCGGAGGTGGTGCTGTTCGGCGGTGGCGTTGTCAGCACGCTGTTCGGCGACACGTGGACCTACAACGGGACGACGTGGACGCAGCGTGCCCCGGCGACGTCGCCGCCGGCGCGTTGGGAGAGCACGATGGCGTTCGACCCGCTCTGCGGGGAGGCGATGCTGCAGGGCGGCACGACGTTCAACTACCAGCCGATCTTCGCGGACTCGTGGCGGTGGAACGGTACGACGTGGACGCAGGTGGTGGGCACCCAGCCTTCGGCGCGGCACGGGGTCGCGGCGGCGTTCGATCTGCAGGCGGGGCGCTCGCTATGGTTCGGCGGGCGCGACAGTGCCGGGTTCCGCAGTGATCTTTGGGGTTGGTCGGGCAACTGCTGGCGCACGATGACGACTGTCACACCAGCGGTCGCGGGGCAGACGGCGCAATACCGCTACAACTATCCGGCGACGGCGACCAACAACGTCTATCTCGAGCTTTGGACGCTGCGCAATCCGAACGCGTTCTCGTTGCCCATCCCTGGGTTCGTGCCGGTGGGGCTGACGCGGGTGGACGTGTTCTTCGTGCTGCTCCAGGCTGCGGGACTGCTCGGGGCTTCGGGGCAGCAGAATTCGGTGCCGTTCGCGATCCCGAACACGTCGGCGGTGGTCGGGTTCACCTACGACGTGCAGGATTTGGACATCGATCTGGCGAGCAACTACTTGTACTGGGCGAGCAATGACGTGGAGGCCACGGTCTGGTCAGGCTCACTGAATCCAGCGCTCAACATGGTCGCCATCGCGCCGGGGACGTTCCAGATGGGCTCGGTCCTGACTTATACTACCGCGTACCCGGTGCATGCGGTGACGATCTCGAGCCCGTTCTGGATGGGGCGGGATGAAGTGACGCAGGCGCAGTACCAGGCGGTGATGGGCAGCAACCCGTCCTACTTCCCTGGCGCGCAGCTTCCGGTCGAGCACGTCTCGTGGAACAGCGCGGTCGCCTATTGCGATGCGTTGACGGTGCAGGAGGCAGCGGCTGGGCGCTTGCCCTCTGGCTACGAGTATCGCCTGCCGACGGAAGCGGAGTGGGAGTACTGCTGCCGCGCCGGGACGACGACGGAATGGAATGTGGGCAACAGCCTGAGCTGCGGCCAAGCGAACTTCCACGACGGTGGGTACTGCGTCGGCCAAACGAGTCTGGTTGGTGGTTACGCGGCGAATGCGTGGGGTCTTCGTGACATGCACGGCAATGTCTTTGAGTGGTGCCTCGATGGCTGGGATGGGGCCACCTACTACCAGGCCGGTGCAGTCACAGATCCGTATGTGCAGATCGGCCCGTACCGGGTCCTCCGCGGCGGCAGCTGGGGCAACTACTCCTTCGCCTGCCGGTCCGCGATCCGCTCCTTCGTCGACCCGTCGGGCGCCAACTACAGCATCGGGTTCCGGGTCGTGTGCGCCCCAGTTCTGCCATGAGCCGCAGGCCGAGCGGAGCGCGACCAGAGCAGATGAGGCGCCAGTCGCCGTTGGCTCCCCATGAGGCCGCGGACCACTTCGACGTCAACATCGCCGACCACGAGAACCTGCTCGCCGCTTGTCACTCCTCACTTTGGGGCAAGCATGGCCGTCCTGCAGTCACCGCGTTCACGGCAGGTCTCGACCGGCAGATCGAAGGGCCGCGCCGCAAACAGCTCGCAGAAGACGTGCCCTTGCGGCCTTTCACGGATGACCGACGCGCAGCTCGACGCCGTTGGTCGTCAGCAAGCCGAGCGCGTTCGCCGACGTCAGCACCGCGCCCTGCAGGGCTGGGTCAGCTGGTGCGGCGACCAGTCGTGGGTCGCGGCGGGGTAGCGGGCTGCTTAGGCGGGTTGCCGGGCGCCGCCGGCGGGGTGCGGGGTCGTCGACGTCGACGAGTGTGTCGCGGAGTGATGGTGATCGCGGTGCGTGACGTCGCGCAGGTCGTGGCGGGGGAGCGGTGTGCCCGTCTGGCGCGAAACTGGCTGGAATGGGCCCGTAACGGGCTGGTGCGACCGGCTTGGACCGGGGCGTGCGCAGGCTGCAGCATGGCGGGATCGGGTTCCGGGTGGTCCGGGACCGCAGCTTGAACCGCCTACACCCTGGAGATAGGCAAGCAAATCACGCGGCATCATGGGGTCAAGTCCGGTCGCCGTCCCTACGGAATCGTGCGCATGGCCCACGCCCGAGGTCGCTCCACGCCACGGCGGCAGCACCCGCAGGAACGCCGTGCACCTGCACCGTGCGCGAGCCGATCTCGGAGAGTCGCACCGATCGCTTCCTCGTCGCGGTGAGATGCCGCCGCGGGTGCGGCACTGGCACCCGCTTCGCGGGGGAATGGGACTTTGCTCTGATGGCGGGGCGGCTGGCTCGATCGGCCCGGCGCGAATCCCCGTGCGTCCACGACTCGGCATCTGGCTATCGATGGTGGCTGCCACCGCACTGCTGTGGTGGTTCGCAAGCGGCTCGGCGATGTCGCAGCCGGACGCGGCAGGTTCAGGTGCGAACCCGGCCCACGCAGTACCCGCTGGCCCCATTGGCGCTGCAGCGAGCGAAGCGCGCGCCGTCGACGGGCGGATCGAGGCTGTGAGTCCATCCGTTCCGCCATCGCTGCCATCCCCGCGCGAGCCCAGGGGGCGGCTCGGCATCTGCGTGCGCAGCGAGTCCGGCGCGGTCTTGCCGGGCTGCCAGGTGGCAGCCGCATCGGAACGGGCCACCACCGATGCCGGCGGCCGTGTCGAGTTCGAGCTGCCGGCGGAACGGGTCTTCGTCGCGGTGACCCCCCCGCGCGGCGTCGAGCTGCACGAAACCAGGGGGCAGATGACGGTGCAGCGGGACCAGCTCACCGAGCTCACCATCGTGCTGGCACCGCGGCGCACCGTTTCGTTCTGCTGCCGGATCGTCGCCGCCGCCGACGCCCGGCCGCTCGGCGAAGCGACGCTCTACCCGCACTTCGCCGAGAGCAGCACCAGCGACGGCCAGGGACTCGCGATGCTCGAGATCGATGCGTTGGCCCGCTTCGTCGACGTCTGGCTCGAGGGCTTCGCGTTGCGCCGCGTGCGCGTGGAGCCGGGGCATGAGACCCCGGCCACGGCGATGGTCGTGCCGATGTCGGCCGAGGCCGTGTTGTGCCTGGCCGTCGTCGATCCGGCGGGCGCTGCCCTCGGGGGCGGCAACGCCACCGTGTTCTATGCCCCGCGCCACATCGTGTGGCCGTTGGGTTCGGCGGCGGGCGGTGACCACGAGACCGGCTTCGGCGACGTGGACCCGTTCGGCAAGGTCGAGATCGGTCGCTTGCCAGCTGGTGTGCCGATGCAGCTGGAGGTTTGGATCAGCGACGACTACGGCAGGATCGACGAACAACCGCTGCTGCTGCAGCCAGGACGCAACGAGCGCCGCGTGGTGATGCAGCCCTGCGGGGGCATCCGCGGTCACGTTCGCGATGCGAACGGGCAGCCGGTCGCCGGCGTCGTGGTGCGTTCCATGGCAGCCGAGGCCGAGGGCACCATGCGGGTCACCGGCGGCTACCAGTATCCGCCGGGGATCGTGGGCGACTCGGAGGCGACCGCCGCGGACGGGGCGTTCTGCATCCGGCAGCTGGCGCCGGGGCCGTATCTGGTGGGTACGGTCGGCGACGAGGAACGCGTGGCGGTGGTGCAGCGCGTGGTCGTGCCCACCGGTCGCGACGTCGACCTCGACCTGCGCCTGGTGCCCGGCCTCGCCATCGCCGGGCGCGTGCTCGGACCGGAGGGCAAGCCCGCGGCGGGCATCCCGGTGTACGCAAGGGTCGACGGCGAGAACGCGGCGTGGGATCGAACGGACCAGGAAGGCCGCTTCCGGCTGTATCCGCTGCCGGCGGGCGAATGCGAACTGGTCGTCGTCGGCGATTCGGGTCTCGGCTTCGTCGAACCGGCGCGCGCGCTGTCCGGCGACCAGCGCGTCGAGCTGCACCTGCGCGTCGTGTCCCGCGGCCTCGCCGGCCGCGTGGTGCCAGGTGGCGACGCGTGGGTCGCGGCCCGCTGCCGGGTATCGGGGGCGACAGCCATGACCTCGTGCGATCTCGACGGCTCGTTCGCGTTTGCGCAACTGGAGCTCGGCACCTGGGACCTGCATGCCGAGGACGGGCTTGGCCATGTCGCCGTCGGCAGCGTGGAGATCCGGGACGCGCAGGATCCACCGCCGGTTACGATGGTGCTCACGTCGCGGGCGTTGATCCTGCTGTCGCACCCGCAGGCCGACGAGTTCGTCGTCGTGCGCGGCGTCGAAGTCGCCGCGTTCGAGACGTTGGCTGGCGGCGGCGCCTACGAAGCGAGGGTGCCGCCGGGCAACTGGACGGTCGTGTTCCGGCGCGGTGGCGTCGAACTGCAGCGCCGCGATGTCGTGGTGGGTGCTGGCGAGCGGGTGCGGGTCGAGGGTGGCGGGTAGCGGCCGTCGGCGACGCGATCGGAGAAGGCGCGCACATCGCTCTGCGACTCGAGCCGGAGAGCCAGGGAAACCGCAGCAGGCGCCGGGCGAACCCCGCGCGAGTTCCGCATCTCCTTCGCGCGCAGGTGGATGGTGCGCGGGGCGCGGCCCGTCGCGCGGGACAGCCGGCGGCCGGCGGCGCCACGGTGCTTTTGCGATCCGCGAGGCCAAGTACAAGCACGGCCCTCCCATGGCTTCGCGCCCCCCCTCTCGCAGCGGCCGCAGCCGTCGTGCTGCAGCCCGAGCAGCCGACCGCGGAGGTCGAGATCGTGCTCGATGCCGGCGGTGGCGTCGACGGCACGGTGACCGGGCTAGGCATGCGGCCGCTGGCGAACGCGCTGATGGTCGCGTTCAGCATCCAGGCCGGCACGATGCGCAGCGGCTCCACCGACGCCAAGAGCTACTACCGCATCGACGGGTTGCCGCCGGGGCAATGCGTGGTGTTCAAGTCGCGGCTCGACGAGCGCGCCGACAACATCCCGCTCGAGCTGATGAGCAACATGCGGCTCAAGACGGTGACGGTGAAGCAGGTCAAGCTGGCCCGGCTCGACGTGCACGACGAAGGGGAGGACGGCGTGCGCGTGTTCGGCATCGTGCGCGAAGCCGGCGCAGCGGTGCCGCGCGCGCTGGTGACGCTGCTCGGCAGCGATCGCGGAGCCGGGCAAGGAGGAGATTCGGATCACGCGCACGATCGCGGACGGGGAGACGGTGGAGTGGGAGGTGGATGTGACGGCGGAGCTGGCGGCGCGGGGTTCGGCGAAGAAGTAGCGGGGTGGGGGCCCTGCCGTTGCCGGACCGCCGCACGCCGCGGTGGATCCGCTGCCTCTGCGCCCCGTCTCGCGGGCGTCGTGCGTGACGACTTTCGGCGGTGTCTCGGACGCCGGCCTAACGCACGTGCAGTCGGACGACCAGCTCGCGGCCCGGGCCGAGCAGCTGGGCCGCGGCGCGCCGCACGACGGCGACGCCGGCTTCGTCGAGCGCGAACGCGCCGCCGATGCCGACCGACCGCGTCACGGCCTGCTCGACCGACACGAGCTGGCGCTGCAGCACGACGCGAACCGAATCGGACGAACCCACCATCTCGCCCGCGATCGCCAGATCGAGCTGGCGCATCGAGACGAAGTCCGTGCGATCGAGCGCGAGCTCGACGCGGCGCGGCACGCCGGCCGACGCGGGCAGGGTCTTCACCGTCGCGAACCAGCCGTGCTCGCAGACGTCGACCTTCGGGTCGGCGATGCGCGCGCTCTGCGCGACCTCGACGTCCCAGTCGCGCACGTAGCTGAACTCGCGGCCGGTCGTGAAGCAGCTCGGCAAACCGACCACGGCCGGCCCGGCGCAGCGCCAGACCACGCGCATGCCGTCCGGCACGGCGCCGCTCCTCGGCACGTCCATGCCGACCGGCGCGTCGAAGACCTCGATCGCCACTTCGACCGGAGCAAGCGCCTCGGCGATGCGCAAGTCGAGCTCCGCGGCGAGCCGCTGGCCGGCCTCGCCGTGCAGCGCGAGGGTCTGCCCCTCCTTCGCCGCGCCGACGATGCTGGCCGCAGGCGTGTCGTCGTCGCCGCGCGCGATCACGGCGCGGGCGATCTCGTCGACGTGCACGCATTCTCCCAGCTCGTCGGTCTCGGCGGCGCGCGCGCTGCGGAAGCCGAGCACCGGCGCCTGCAGCAGCGGCGAGATCCAGGCGCCGCCGGCCTTCGGCTCCGGCGGCGGCGTCCAGTCGACGCGACAGACCAGCGCCAGCCGCTGACCCTCGACCGTCGTCCACTCGTGGCGGCTCTCGCCGCCGCGCGCGACACGGAACACGAGGCCCGCCTCGTCGAAGCGGCACGCGACCCGGTCGAACGTGCCGAGGTCGCCGCTGCCCGGCATCACACCCTTCGACTCCGGCGATGCGACCCGGACGACGGCCTCGACGATGGCGGCGTCCTGGCCTGGCAGGGGCCGGGCGCGCAGCAGCACCGAGCTGCCGTGCCGCAGCTCGACGTCGACGGGATTGCCGCTGACCGCCGACTGCGCCACCTCGACCTCGACGTCCGCGATCGCGGTGGATCGCTCGACGTCCCCGACCGCGACCACCTCGCCGTTGTGGAACGTCTCCTCACCGCCGAGCACGACGACCGCGCCGCCGTCGGCAACGCGTTCCAGGCGGAAGTGGCAGCGCAGCTGCGCAGGCAGGGCGCGCCGCAGGTCGACGAGCGCCGCCTCAACCTGCTCGATCACCGGGGAGCGCACCACCGTGCGGGCGCCGAGGGACACGAACTCGCACCCCGCGCCGGTGCCGCCGCGCATGGCTCCGAGCTGGTCCTTGAGCGTCCTTTCGCTGAAGAACGGCCGGGCCGGCCACAGCCCTTTGCGCCGATCCCCTGCCAGCTGTCCTTCTCCCGCGACAGTGTGCCGGACCCCGCGACCGCCGGGCAGCTCGGCGCGCAGCACCAACTGGTCGGTGCCGCCGCGGCTGCGCGACGCCGCCGTCGACACCAGATCCGTGACTTCGGCGAGAGGCTGCTGCGCGGCGAGAGCGCCGCAGCAGAGCACGATGGACAGAGGTGATCGCATCATGGCGCCCCCGTCACGCAAGGATCGTGCCTGGATGCAGCCGTCGCCGGACACCACGCCGCATATCCGCGCAACCTGCTGCCAAGCCGGGCACGATCCAATGCCCAGGGAGCAAGACGGCAAGAACAACACCATCGGTCAGCCGTGTGCGGGATAATCGTACGCACGGTTGGGAAGGGGGGGCTTGGTTGCTCGGGGCTTGCTTCTTCAACAAGGTCCAGTAGCCAAGCTCTGACAATGCATCGCTCGCTGTGGGCCAGCTGTCTCGTGATCCTGCTGGTCGCCTGCTCACGGCCGGCGGCGCCGACTCCCGAGGTCGCGGAGCTCGCGCTGCTCGCCCCGACGATCGTACCGATCGTCGACGAGTTGCGGCCGATGGTCACGGCCACCGCCGACGGCCGTGCGATCCGCGCCCTGGTCGACAGCGGTGCCGACGGCTGCCAGATCGACGCCGCCACCGCCACGGCGCTGCAACTGCCTCTGCGACCGTACGCGAACGCGAGCAAGATGTACGGCTCGACGGGGCACAGCGTGTTGCTAACGCACTACGTCGAGTTCGGCGAACTGCGCCTCGGCGAGCTGCGTCTCGGGCCCGTGCGGCTGCCGGTGGTCGAGGCGGACTACGGCCCGGCGAGCGGCATCCTCGTCGGCCAGGACCTGCTGTCGCGCGTAGTCACCCTCTTCGACCAGGGGCAGCGCCGATTGCACATACTGCCGAAGGCGGCCGACGACGACGCCATCGTCCGCTACATCGAGACCCAGAAGATCGCCGAGGGCGCCTGGGCCAAGGTCGAAGCCGACTTCCGACCCTGTCCCCACCTGCGGATCTCGCTCCCGAACCTCGACGAGCCGATCGAGATCGGACTGGACACCGGTGCCGCCTCGACGGGGCTGCCGCTGCGTGCCATCGAAGCCCTCGGCCTGACGCCCCTGAGAGAGACATACACCACCGGCGTCGGTGGTCGGCACGACTGCCGCGAGTACCACACCACGCTCGACCTGTTCGGCCTCGCCGTCTCCTTGGACGTCCATGACCTCGCGATCGACAAAGGCCTGCTCGGAATGGACGTGCTCTCGTTGTTCGTAGTCGTGCTCGACGGGCCGGGCAAGAAGGTGTGGCTGCACCATCGGGCCAAGTAGGTGGCGCGGAACGAGGGCCGTTCGGCAGCGTGCCGCCGGACACCTACACGGCGGTGATCGCGGAGCCGGGCAAGGAGGAGATTCGGATCACGCGCACGATCGCGGATGGGGAGACGGTGGAGTGGGAGCCCGACAGCGGGCGGGGCGCGGAATTGCCAGCGGTCTGCCACCGCGGCGGGAGTCCGCTGTGCGCGGAGGTGGAGGGGTTCTCGCTGCACGCTGGCGCGTGGGTGTCGGCTCGCGATCGTGGGAAGCTGGAGAAGCTGTGCCGGTACGCCGCCCGGCCGGCAGTTGCGGAGTCGCTGCTGGTGGAGCTGAGCGATGGGCGGATCGGTTATGCGCTCAAGAAGCGCTGGCGTGACGGCGCGACGGCGGTGGTGATGACGAAGGCGGTGCTGATGGAGCGGCTTTGCGCGCTGGTGCCAAAGCCGAGGAAGCACCTGGTGACGTATCGTGGGGTGCTGGCACCAGCGTCGGGCTGTCGCGGTGCGCACCGGCGAGACGACGGAGATCGAGTGGCGGCTGCCGGCCAACTGGTGAAGTCGCGCAGTCGCCGACGACCGGCGAAGCCATGTTGCCGGCACCACCGCGCACCTCGGCGCGCTCCGGCCGGTGTTGGCGGAACGCGCTGCCACTCGATCGCAGGCCGCGCTCAGCGAATCGTGCCACCGACCACGGTCGATGCGCGAATCGTGGCGCCGACCACCTGCACCGCCTGCAACCACACTTCCACCCCGACCAACCCGACCACGTTCGGCACGTTCACCGTGGTCGACAACGTGCCACCCGCGGGTGGCACGCCGATCGCCACGGTGAACAACTGGGCTGCATCACCGAACAGCGGCTCGACGATCGGGGGCACGATGCTGGAGCCGCGCCGGAACCCACCGACGATGCCCATCAGGTCCTGAGCAGTGCCAGCCTGCGCCGTCGCGGTGAACGTCGCGCCGAGGATCGGAGTGCCCGTGGACGTGATGCCGACCATCTCCTCGGCCAGATGGAAGCCGGAGGACGTCCCGGCCAGATATCCATCGACAACGACGGTGCGCGCAATCGACATGGTGCCGGTTGCTTGGATCGCGACCTTACCGGGGAACGGTGGAACATGGCCGCCACTCACATTGCAGTCCGTCAGCCTCATCACGCCAGCCGTCTGGTGGATGCCAACGGATGCCTGCACATAAGTGAGAATGGGGTTGCCCGAGCCGTAGGGCACGTAGGTGACTCCATTGCCACCGGCAATGCTGCAATGCGACACGAGGACCTCGCCTCCCGACTGTACGAGTGCTCGACTCGAGGGCATCTGAATGACCGACAGGTCCTCGGCACGCTTTCCATACAGGCTGGAGTCGGTGACCCAGCACCGGCCACCGCTGACTGCCAAGGAGCCCGCGAAGCGCTGGATCACGACCTCTCCGCCCCGAACGTCCACGACACTCCCGCCCGAGCTGGTGGGCCCGGCCTGGCTGCTGATTGCCGAGAGCTCGACCAGGCCACCGAGGATCAGGAGGGTGTTGGAGAATCCCAGGCCCGGATGGCTCAGCACGACATCCACCAGACTCGCCTTCTGACCTTGCGGAACCTGGAAGGTGGGGTTGGAGACGGACGCGCCCCTGCCGAGGATCGTCACCCCCTTGTTCACCGTCACGGGTCCATAGGATCCCCCGGCCGCGAGTACGAGGATGTCGCCGGGTGAAGCCTGGCTGAGGAATGAGGCGAGATTGCCACCCAGGGGCACATTCCAGGTCGCTTGGCAAAGAACCGTGGGCGCCATCAGCAACACGACGAGAGAGGAACGCTTAAGCATGCCGTGAGCATGCCTGCTCCGCATTGGGTAGTCCATCCCCTCTGGTTCCGGTTGGTCCGGCACCGCGGCTTGTGTCGCCCATCGCCGAACCGGCCGCCAGCTGTAGCGTTGGCGATGTGTTGTCCATGCATGCCCGCGGCATCGCTTGCTGGTTCACGTTCGCCCTGCGGATCAGCTGCCTCGTGGCGCAGGAGCCAGAGCTGGCGCGCCTGCTGCGCCTGGGGCCGGTGCCTGATGGACCAACGGTCGTGATCCTGCCAGACGGAGCACGCGGCATGCAGCATTTGGCCGACTCGGCTTCCCTGGTGGTTCTACAGATCGACGCGGCAACCCCCGCCCACATCGTCACCTCGGTGCTGCATACCGCCTCGGCGAAGGGAGTGCGCAGCGCGCACTTTCTCGCCACGTTGCCGGATGGCTCCGTCGGCGCGTTCGCGCTGGCGCTGCCGGGCGAGCTGATGTCGGAACTCACGCTGTCTTTGCGCGCCCACCACCAGCGCCAAGGCGTTCCCCCGAGCAGCGCCCTCCCCGTGCTGCAGTCCTTGCGGCAAGGTTGGGAACGCACCGCTGGCCGACGGTTCGCGCTCGACCTCGAAGTGCCGCAGGACGCGACTTGGCAGCAGGTGCTGACTCTGCTCGGGGTTGCTGCCGAGGCCGGGATCTCGAGTGTCGTTCCACGCACCGTGCAGACCACGCCTGTGGCCCCGCCGAAGGAGCTCGCTTTGGATCTCGTCGGTGCGATACGCGCCCAGATCTTGGCTACACCCGCTGCCTCACCGCGACCGGTTCTGGCCACCAATATCCACGGTTGCAGTTTGTCCCCGCTGCCGCTGTACGGGCCGGCGCCCTGCTTCCCCGGGGGTTCCACACCAACGGGTCTGCCGCCCTGGCTGGAGCCCGAACCGCGAGGGCCACGTCATTGGTGGGTCCGCCAGCAGCGCTCTGATGGCGCCTTCGTCGACGACAGCGGCCAGGTCGACGTCGAGGCGGTGAGCCTCGTGGCGCTGATGATCCTCGGCGATGGCAACACCCTGGATTCGGGCATCTATCGTCGCGAGCTACAGCGATGTATCGGCTGGATGGTGGCCAACCAACGCACCGACGGCAATTTCGAGGACTTTGCCGCCGGATCGATCCAGCGGCACGCACAGGCAACATGGGTACTCGTCGAGGCCGCTGGCCGATCGGCGAGCGGGGACTTGCTGCGGCTGCCGGCCTCAGCCGCGCTGCGTTGGTTGCTGGCGGCACGGCAGGCTGACGGGGTGTTCGGTGTCTCGCGTGAGGGCTCGAGTGATCCGGTTGCCACGGCATGGGCGGTATCGGCGATTGCGGCAGCCGAGCGCTTCGACTTCGACGTGCCGCATCGCCCCGCCATGTTCATTGACTGGTACGACCGCCACGGCTCGGACGGGCCACTGGCCGCGGCCGCCGAACTGCATTCCCGTGTCGTCGCCGGCCAGGACCCCGAGGTGGTCCCGCGTATGGGCAGGCTCGTCGATCTGCTCCGTGCGCCGGCCGACGTCGACGATCCGCAAGCACTGTTCTGGACGAGCTACGCATTGTTCCGCTTCGGTGGTTCCTCATGGCGAGATTGGAGGAGCCAACTCGAGAACGTCAGCGTGAAGCAGCAGGTGATGTCAGGCGCTCTGAGAGGTTCCTGGGAGCCAAGGGGAGGGCGCTCACGTATCACCTCGACCGCGCTACACACCCTTGTGATCGAAGCCTACTACCAATACTCGCACCTCGTACGCTGACTGTCCACCTGCCCGAATTGACTGCGCCTCCTGAACACGGCGGGTTCGTTGGTACGGATGCGGAGTGGTGAGCGGCAGCGAGAGCGGTCAGGCCTGCAGGAGCCCGCAGATCGGGTTCACCAGAACCGCACCCGTTCGAGGCGATCGTCCGACACCTGCTGGCCTAGCGCGTCGATCCCGGCACCCACCTCGGTGTAGAACCAGATGTGGAACTGGAACGGCCGTGCGTGCGGCGGATCCAGGTTCGGGTCGCAACCCATCAACTCGGCGGGGACGCCGATCCACTCGCCGGTCTCGTATCCGCGCAGGCGATACAGACGGCCGGGGACGAGCGGCAGGTTGTCGCCGTAGTGCTGCTTGTCCCCGGGCGAGATATCGTCGGGAACCAGATCGGCTCGTGTGAACGACAGGATCAGGTCGGCAGGCGCGGGCACACCTTCGATGCGCTGCACATGCAGGCAGATCTCCGGGACCCGCCTCATCGCAGGGTTGTTCCGGACCACGACCAGGGCCTCGATCGTGATGCGTTTGCCGAAGCCGTGCCCGAGCTTGGCTTCGGCGCAGTCTTCCGGGGATTGATGCTGGCCGCGGTGCAACCCACGAACGCGACGCACACGGCGGCGAGGCCGATCTTGGCGTGGAGCAACATGGGATGGCTCACTCTCCCGCTCGCGGTGATGGCGCCACCGGTTCGACGGACCAGACCACGAACCAGGGATGGAAGTGGAAGAACCGTGACTGAGGTGGGCCGAACTCGTCGACCGGCGCCTCGACCCACCCCGTGTGCTCGCCGCTCTCGTAGCCGCGCAGCCGGTAGACGACACCCGCCTGCATGCCGCCCTCGTCCTTCTCGTGGTTCCAGTCCGGCAACGTCCGCCGGAACGCCAGGTCGATCTCCAGTCCCTCGGGGGCTGCGGCGCCTTCGATGCGCAACACGCGGAGGCTCGAGACGGGGGTCCCTTTGCCATCCGACGCTGGCACGAACTCGGCCTCGATCGTGATCAGCTCACCGAAGCCGTGGCCGAGCCGACACTCGATGGCGCAACGCCGCGCGCGTTCCTGTTCACTGGCGCAGCCGACGCACACGAGCGCGAGCGCAAACGGGAGAAGGGCGGCGCGAGTCATGATGGCATTGAATCACACGTCGACACCATTCCGAGGCCGTTGACGCAACTCCGACGTATCGTCGCGTGGCCCGGGCACGATCGACGAGTTCCCCTGTCGGTTGGTTGCTCAGCCAGGCCGCACCATCGCGTCGAACTCGCGCACCAGCTTGTCGAACGATGCACAGCGTCTCGCCGCGGCCGCGTCGAACTGCGCTGCGAAGGCCGGTCGGTCGATTGTCTCGCTGTATGGAGCGGCGGCGCACTTCGTTGATGCCCCCGCGATCGCGCAGCGCATGGTCCAGCGACTGGTTCAGCGCATCCCCGACGAATCGCAGACGGAGCCGCCGTCGGGTGCAGAACTCTGTGCCTGACCCCGAGCCAAGGCGATGCACTCGAGTTCGCCGGGGTGACCCTCGCCCCGAACCCGATGCTGAAGACGTTGCGGTCGATGGTGAAGGCCGGCCGGCTGCGGTCGGACGAGGTCCCCACCTCTGTCGTCGACGTTAGCGTCGACGTCGACCTCGCCACCCGGCTCGTGCGCCGGCTCCACGAGCGCCGCGCGCTCTCGCCGATGCGGGGAATGCGCCGGAGGACGATGACGCGGTCGCCGCGGCGCCGGTCGAGATCCCGAGACAGTTCGAGAACGGGCTCCCGGTGCGCGACCAGACGGGCATGCAAGTGGTCTGGGTGGAGTTCGTGCTGCGCGACCACGGCAAGGCGCCACCGGTGGTGCTGGACGACGCGCAGAAGGCGCTGCTCGGCCGCTGATCGGCGCCACCTGGTTCCGCCTCCCCTCGCGCGACGAAGACGGGATCGCGAGTCGTGGCTAGAGCCAGGGCTGGTGCCGCGACTTCGGGCAGGTCGAGGCAGGGGGCCGGTGGGGCCGCATGGCGCACTACAAGAGATTCTCGCGTGTGGTTCTGGCGGGGGTCCCGCTGCCCATGAGGGACCGCTCTCGCTTCCCTGACCGACCGAATCGCCATCATGCGAACTCACCTCATTGTTCTGGCCGCTTCTTTCTGCGGCGCACTCCTCGGGCAAGCCCCCGGCGTGGCCGAGCCGCCGGCCCTGGAGGCCCCCACGGGCGAATCGATTGCGACGATGGCACCCGAACCGGGTGCCGTCCGGCCTGTGTCGACGGCGAGCGTGTCCCGCGTGCACGTCGACCGACCGACTGCCGACGGCCCACTGTGGGCGATCGGCACGGCGTGGAAGGCGAGCTTCGACGGCGATGGCATGACAGTCATCCCGTTCTTCGGTTCGCTGGCGCCCCGCAACTTCCCGTTGCGCGTCGACCTGGCGAGCGTGCAGGTGGGCAGCGCCACCCTGTCGCTGTCGCGCGGCGAGCCAGCGCAGCGCGGCGACGACGTGCGCACCGATCGGGGGAGCGTCACGGAGGTCGTCACCATGAGCCTCGAACAACTCGAGCAGTCGTGGGTGTTCGACGCGTTGCCGGCGCGCGAGGCGATCGTCGCGGAAGTGCGCATGAGCGGCGAGTACTCGGTGTCGCTGCTGGAGCAAGGCCTGCGCTTCGCCAACGAGCACGGCCGCATCGACTACACGAAGGCCGTCGCCGTCGATGCCAAGGGCGCCTCGTTGCCGCTGGCGATCGTGTGGGCGGGCGACCGCGCGCGCATCACGATCCCGCAGGAGTTCGTGGCGAACGCCGCGCTGCCGATCGTGCTCGACCCGGTCTACAACTTCTGGTTCGGCCTCGGTTCGGCGGCGCCGGCCGGCCAGATCCAGAGCCAGTCCGATGTCGCGTCCCTGCAGGGTGGGAGCGGCCGCACGCTCATGGTCTGGCGCCGGCAATGGAGCCTCACCGACCAGGACGTGTGGGGCCTGATGTTCGACGCGGGCCTCGGCCTCGTGCAGACGGACTTCCAGATCGACTTCACGGCGGACGACTGGTTGAAGATCTCGTGTGCCAGCAACACCTGGGCCCAGAACTTCCTGGTCGTCGGCGAGGTTCGCCTGGGCATCCAGCACAACATCTTCGGCCGCATCATCAACACCGCCGGCGTGCCGCAGCCCGTGATCACGATCGAGCGCGACGGCATCGTCGGCAGTCCTGGCAACAACTTCGATCCCGACGTCGGCGGCGATCCGTACAATGCGTCGAGCCGCTACACCGTGGTGTGGCACAAAGCACTGCTGTTGGCCAACGACATCGTGATGAAGCAGGTCGCGCCGTCGGGCAGCCTCGTCACGACGCTGCCGATCGTCATCGCCAACAGCACCGTCGACGAACGCAATCCGTCGATCAGCAAGTGCTGTGGCCACCTGCCTGGCAGCCCGTTCTGGTTGGTCAGCTTCCAGAAGACCAAGACGGCCCTGCCGTACGACCAGGACGTGCACGGCCGATTCGTCGACTTCTCTGGTGCGCTGGCGAGCCCGGAATTCGTCATCGCCACCACCTCCAACGAGCACACCAACCCTGTCTCCGGCTCGCCGATCGACCACAATGGCATTCGCAAGTGGCCGGTCGCCTGGGAGACAGCCACGGCAGCAGGGCAGCCGCGCGAAGTGGTTTGTGGCTTCGTGGACCAGGCGGGCCAGCCGCTGATCTTCATCAACTTCGGCAGCCAGATCCCCGGCGCCGACGACTGGGATCCCGACGTCGACTCCGACGGCACCCGCGTCACTCTGACGTACTCGATTGGCCAGGATGACTTCGAAGTCGCGACCTACTCGCTGGTGAACACAGGCTTCGGGTTCCGCGAGGATGCGCGCAGCGGCATCCTTCAGGTCGGAGCGAACAACTGCCGTGAGGCCAGCATCGTCGCGGAGTACAGCGGCGGCTACGGCAGGTCGACGCGCTACTACGTCGGCTACACCGACGCGACGACGAACACCTTGCTGCTGGTCGCCTGGGGAGGTTTCGAAGGTGGCTTGCCGTTCTTCAACTATCGCGACAGCTACTGCAGCTCCAACGTGCCGATCATGGCGTCGGGATCGTCCGTGATCGGCGAGCAGCTGCAGGTGTTGGTCGACAATGGCAGCCCGCTCGCCGCCACGATGTTCAACGGCCCCGACTCGATTTCGCTCGGGTTGCTGGGCTGCGGTTGTCTGCAGGGCATCGCCAACGGCGCGGTGTTCGGCCCGAGCAACCTGTATTGGACGGTGCCCAACAACACTGCCTATGTCGGTGTCGACCTGAGCGTGCAAGGGCTGTCGTTGGCCAGCCCCGAGTGCTTGAGTTTGTTCACGCTCAGCGACATCGTCGACTTCCGCGTCCGCTGAGCCGCTCCGTGGCGGGCGGGGCGATGGATCGTCGGCGCGTCACTCGTGCGCACGTGGCGTCAGCGCGGCGACAGCATCCGCCACAGCTTCTCGAACTCGGCGGTGAACGCCGCGATCAGCTTGGGGTGGTCGCTGACGATCAGGTTCTCCTCGTTCTCGTCCGCCGCCGCGCGCGTCCAGTTGTAGCTGCCGGTGAGCAGCAGCCGCTGGTCGAACAGCGCGAACTTGTGGTGCATGTGCTTCGGGGTGCGATCGATCACCACCTGGATGCCCGCCTGCGCGAGGCGCGGGATGTCGGAGCCGAGGTCTTCGGACTTCTCGTCGTCGCTGAGCAGGCGCACCTTCACGCCACGTGCGTGCGCCTCGAGCATGGCGCGGGCGATGCGATCGTCGGTCACGGTGAACACGCACACGTCAAGGCTCTGCCGGGTCGCCGCGATCAGCTGGGTGATGCGGTTGACGCAAGCGAGCCCGGGGCTGAAGTGTGCTTCGGTGACCCGGTTGGTCGGGGCTGTGGCAGGCAGCAGCAGCTTGAGGACGTCTTCGCACCAGGCGAGCAGTTCGCGCGCCTGCGCGTCGCTCGCCTGCGCGGTCGCCAGCGCGAAGACTCGCGAGCGCAGCACGGCCAGGTGCTCGGGCGATGGCGCACTCGCCGCGATCGCGGCCTGCAGGGCCTGGCGCTCGCTGCGGGACAGCTTGCGGTCGGCGATCGTGCTGTGGAGAGCGGCGTCGAACTCGGCGGGTTGCATGCGCGCTGAGGATGGCGTTCGCGGCATCCGGCACAAGCCGGGACTCGTGTGCCATCGGACTGCCACCGCGACGGGATTGCGTGCCATCGAGCCGGAGTGCGCAGTGGTCGCCGGGATCGGCGTGCCGAGACGGCCGCACAGCCGAGGTGAGGCCACGGACCGCCTTGCACTGCCCGCGCTAACCTGCGGCGAGATGGCAGGCGTATGAGCAAGTATGTCGCGGTGGCTCTCTGTCTCGCCTCGCTGAACGCCCAGGGCGGCATCTACATCGTGGATGCCAACGGTGGTTCGGCGGCGAACTTCACGGACATCCAGGCGGCGGTGCTAGCCGTGCCGGATCACAGCACCCTGGTCGTGCAACCAGGCAGCTACGCTCCCGTCGACATCGCCGCCAAGGGAATCACGATCCTGTGTGCCCCCAAGGTCGTCGTGCCTTCACCGGGGCCGTTTCTCACCATCCGCAACACCCAGCCGCAACAAGCGGTAACCGTAGCCGGGCTGCGGGGCAGTGGGGCCTCGGGGCTGCTCATGCAATCGGCGCAGGGGCCGGTGACCCATGACGGGATCGGTCACTCGACGTGCCCACGCTGACCGCCCTCGGGCTCGATGTCACGAATGGCGTCTGGGCGACGCTCGGGTACTAGGGGCTTTTCCGTCCAGCCACTGCCTGACTATCGGTCGGCTGGCTCAAGTGCTCAGGGACACGCAGCGATCGCCGCCATCCCGACCCCGATTGGGTTGTGGAGCGGGACAGCTGCCGCGTGCCGAGGCAGGAGAAGCGGGAGCGAACGGTGGACTAAGGCTTGCGGAGACGGCAGGATCGCCAGTGTCGGGCCGGGGTGGCCCTGCGCCGCTGCATAAACTCCCTGTTCAAGATGGACCGCTTACGTCTAGTCTGTGCCCTCCTCGCGGTTTCGGCACGCTCATGGTGTTCTCCGCGTATGGTGTCCTCGGTGCAGATCGAGCTGAAGGTTCACGGTCCGGTCAGATTTGGTAAGGTGGTCGACAAGAATAGTCGTCAGCCGATTTGGTCCCCGCCGTAGTTACATCCAGAAATGTTCATCCTCCACGCAGTGTTCAGCTTGCTCTCTGGTTGGCTGTTGGTTTCGGTTGTAGAGTCCTTTCTGCACCGCCACATTTACCACGCAGGCACTGGCATCAGGCGAATTGCAAAGTGTCTGCCTCCTCTGCGGCGCGCGATCGGAAGGGCGCGTTTCGGCCACCATGTTGTGCATCACAAGCGTACATTCAAATGTAGTCACGTTATCCAGTTCGATAGTTCTGATCAAGAGGTGCGCCTCAGGCGGCGATTGGCCAATACAATGCATGCACATCTCATCAAGGAGCAATATGGGGTAAAGGTTGGCACTTTTGGCGAAATGTTGCTTTACGTGTCTCCCATGATACCTATTTATATTATAATAGGATCGGCGTCAGGCTGGGTCCTGGCTGCAATCGCAGCGCTGCCGGCTGTAGCAATGATATACTTGGCTCAGGTCGTCCACCCTTTTCTGCATGCTCGACATAGCGAGAGACAGGGTGGGGTCGGCCTTGCTGCATTAATAATGAGGTCGCGCTACGGGCGCGCTGTTCTCGTCAGACATTGGCTGCATCATGCTTATGGCTCGTGCAATTACAACTTAATCATCGGCGGCGACTTCTTGCTGAGAGTTTCCCGGCGCCCGAGCTTCGGCGATTTGCGTAGGATGGTTTCTCAGCATGTCTTGCCTCGTCAGCAGGGCGGGGCTCAAGGTGGCGTTAAGGCATAGGGGATGAAAATTTTTATATCACATGCATGGAGAGGCGAAGACCGCGATCTCCCGGGGAGTCTCGCCGAGGCGTTCCAAAGAAATGGGTGGAGTGTGTTTTTGGATACGGGCTCGCCGACCACGGGTAAGCCTATAATTGACAAAATATCAGAAGAGCTTGACGCGTGCGAAGTCATCGTTGTGCTGGTCACTTTAGAATCGCTGCGTTCAAAGCAGGTGGAGTTCGAGTGGAAATCCAAAGTGGAGGATTTCAACTCGGGTATGCCGGTGTTCATTATTCCTGTTTGGCTGAGCGGTCCGGGGCCGCGAGCTTGGCATCGGGGTCTTCGTCACTTCGCTGCGATTTGCCTCGACGGAGTAACTGATCATGAAGTTATATGCAATATGGTGGTTGATGCAGTGTTCTCTGCCATCAAAAAGCCTCGATCTGCATGCGGGCCTTCGCCATTGCGTGTCCATCGTCTTCGTGCACCATGGTCGCCCATTGTGCTTGGGGCCGTACCTCTGCTTTTCGCTGCTGGCTATGCATCCAATCACTTGGAGAAGGGCCTTCCATTTCGGGTTGTTGCGTCTGGGCCATTGTTGTTGGCTCTGTGTGTCGCTGCGGTCTACATTCATAGCGACGTAAAGCAGCAGCTTGTCGATGCTCGATCGCGGGCGCATTGTGCGCGTAGGGTTGTCCGGCCGCCTGTGCGGCGTCTTTATGTGGCGTGGCTCAGCGGTGCTCTGTGGAGTCTCGACCGATTGACTGGTCGCCGGCTCTTTAGTGCTAGGGTTTTCGGTGTATGCCTCACCGTGTCTTTCGTCTATAGCGTATTCTCTTTTCTGGTTGCCTGGGTTCTGGGGGGGCCGCGCGATGTTGGGCAGATCGATGTATTTCCCGCTGACTGCGGGTGGGTATTAAGGTCTGTCGTGGCGTCGTTGTTCTTGGTGGTTCCATGGCTCGTCTATAAACTTGGCACGTATGTGTCGGCGGCCTTGCTGCCGCTGTCGGGGGCGTCCCATGTAATGATGCGGCCTCTGGTAAGCCTGTTGTTGTCGGCGATATTGGTCACAGGCGCGGTGTTTATGGTCACAGTTGGCGCTTCATTTGTAACGGCTATGCTGCTTGTGTGTTTTGCCGTGTTTATGAGTTCGTGGAGTCGGCGCTTCAGCCTGGAAGTGATCGCTTCGGTTGTCGTCATGACGCTTCTGGGTGCATCGTGCGTCATGGCAAGAGAGTTTTTCGGCGCCGCTTGGTATGTGGCCATTACTGCGATTGGGACGACTGCTGCACCAGCGGCCATGGCAGGCACGGGTTCGAATGGATTGGGTAGGCAATGGGCTGCTGAGGCGGGGGCCGTTGTCGCGATAGGGGCGGTTGTATTTACGGTTGGTCCCGAGGTGTCAAGTGTATTGTTCGGTGGATCTCTCGAAGCATCTGGGCCGGACTTGTCTTCGCCTGTGCAGTCGAATGGTTTGCTGTTCTTCGCCTTTCTGCCCGTTTGCAACGCTATTTGGGATGCAATATCTTGGGCGGCGAGCCGCAAAATGGCCCGTCAGTTACTTCACCGGTCTGGCGCTAGACGAGTGCTCTGCTTCTTGTTGATCGATGCCGCAATCGCGGCTGGCACCATGGTGGGCCTTGTCGTTACTCTGGTGGTGTGTCTCACAGTTTGGAATTCACTCATGGTGGCGTTTGGAGGATTGGCACCATATAACTTGGTGCGCTTGGCGGAGGATGCGGCTGCCGACCCTTTTGGAGCTAATGGTCTTTGGGTGACCACGATGCTAGCGAGTACTCTCGTCCCAACTCTGATACACGTGGTCATAGCTGTCGCTGCCTTGCTCGCGGGTTGCCAGAGCCGAGCTCAGCGAGGCGCATTGGCTGCGAAGTTGGAAGGGTCGCCGAATGCTCAGGAGCGCTCTATGATCGCTTTGCAAATAGCAGTATGCGTTCCGCTGGCTGGCCTGGCCTTCTTGTTGGCTGCCTACTTTGTTGGGTGGCTCGCAGGTGGGTCTTACGCCTGGGCCGCCGACAATCTTCTCGCGCTGGTAAAGTGGTTGGTAGGCTGATCCATTGTAGTTGTTGCATCGTTTGCCGACTGCAGGTCCCGGTCGCCATGTGATCCGGGATGGCAATTCAACCTCTATGAGTTCTTCGTCACGACCCGGCTCACATCGACAGCTTTCTCTTCCAGCGCGACGCCGAGGAGATCAGCTTTGTCCGCCTGGCAGCAGGTAGCGGAGTCCGGGATGCAGGTCTTCACCTTGCGTACAGCAGTTGGCGTGGGCGTCAGCGCCCGGCATTCAGTTCGGCGTTCGCCGAGTGGTCGTGCGTATCCGCTTCAGGCCGAGAGCGAGGCGCTCGATTCAGGTGAGCTCGACGACATACAGGTCGCCGAGGAAGCGGCGGATGAGGTGACGCTGCGGTGGTGTGCGGTGTGGTGCCGAAGCTGCTCGCGACCAACGTCGAGCCGCAGCGCATTCCGTTCGTATCAGTGGTCGCTGCCCCACAGCCGTGGCAGACGGGTGGTGAGCATCATGTCGGCGTTCATGGCGATGCGTCGGTTGATCGGGAGCCGCAACGATGTCGCTGATTCGGGTTGGTATGTGTTCTGCACGTGTGCGCCGGACATCTGCGCGGCGGTGATCGGGAGCCGGGACAGCTCGTCCACGCGCTGAAGGCGATCGGCTTGCTCGACGGCGTCCAGCCCGAGCCGGCGCCGGCGGTCGGCTGGCCGGCAGGAACGCTGCCGTGGCCGGGCGGCAGGATGCTGCTGACGAAGTTCCTCGCGGCGTTCTCGTCGACCCTGAATGCGAACCTGATCGGCAGCCCCGACAGACGCGAGGTCGATCTCGGCGCCGCCGAGCAGCTGACCGCGGCGCAGTGGTGGAGTCGCGCCACCATGGTGCTCCGTTCGGTCGACCACGCGATCGTGCCCGTCGTACCGAGCTGCCGCGTGTTCTTGCTGCGGGAGCTGAAAGACCGTGGCGCGAAGGAGATCTACTGGCGCGCCGCGTTCGAACCTCCGGAGGCGGTGCTGCAGGCGACCGCGATCGAACCGGTGATGACGCTGCACGAATGCAAGCGCATCCGCGTCGACGTGGCGATGCGGATCATCCGGCCGCCGGTCGGCGAACGGGCCAGCACCCTGACCGTCGCCCGGACCAGCTCGAGCGGCTTGCTGTTGGTGGGACTGCGCGATGACGTGGCGCAGGCCTTGCGGTTGGTGCGCGAGGCCGACCAGCCTAAGTAACCGCCGCGGCGATCAGAACGCGCCCAGCGTCATCGTCAAGGCGTTGCTCGACGTGGCCGCGAGCACGTTCCCCGCGGCGTCGAGCACGAACGGCACGAGTTGCTGACGAAAGCCCAGGCCGACCAGCGACAGCTGTTTCGGGATCGTGATCGCGGTGGCAACCGAGCCAGCGGTCGCGGACGCGGCGTCGATGAAATCGGGCGCGACCAGCAGGTTGCAGCCCGCGACGCCCGGCGGCAGCAGCGTCGACAGCGGCAGCGCCACCGCCGAGAAGCCCGACACCACGGCCACCACCGCCGAACTCGGCAGCCCGGTGCCGTTGGCGCGGAAGGTGCTGCCGACCCACGGCAGCGATGCCGCGGTCAACGTGTTGGTGCCGCAACCACCACCGGTGTCGACGACCGTGGCCGGGCACGGCGTCGCCAATTCGGCGAAGTGCGGCGTGACTCGCGCGCCCGCGCGCAGGAGCGGACCACCCACCAGCAGCCGGCCATCGGGCAGCTTGTGCAGCACGGTGGCGGCGTCGTCCAGAGCCGGGCCGAGCGGCGACCACGCGGCGCCGTTCCAGCGCATCAACGACTGCGAGCCGGGGCCCGGCCCGATCAGCCCACCGGCGACGAGGTCGCCGTTGGGCAACGTGGCCAGGGCCCTCACCACCGAGTTGCCCGCTACCAGCAGTCCTGGCAGCGGTTGCCAGCTGGTGCCGTTCCAGCGACCGACGAGGGCCGTGGGAAAGCCGCCGCCACCGTAGAACGGCAGCGCCGCGATCAGGCTGCCGTCCGGCAAACTCGTCAGCGCGTAGCCGCTGCTGTTCGAGGAGGGCCCGACTGCGACCCAAGCGGTACCGGTCCAGCGGGCAACCGGGTAGGGAATCGGGCTGCCACCGAGCTCCAGGTTGCCAGCGGCGAAGAGCTCACCCGACGGGCTCAGATGCAGGGCAGCCACCGAGCTGGTGGTGATCGCACCGAATGGTGTCCAGCTGCTCCCGTCCCATTGCCAAGTGCCGAAGGAGGTGCCGCTCGTCCCGGGGAGGAACAGGAATCCACCCAAGACGACGTCGCCATTCGGCAACACCGCGACGCACGTCGGGTCGCCGAAGAGACCGGTACCTGGCACGGACCAAGCCGTGCCATCCCAACGCATGACACAAGAGACGGTCGGGCCACCGGGTGCCCGGTAGTCCCCGCCGGCGAAGATCTCCCCGTTCTGCCGCACCCCGACACAGCGCACTTCACCCGCCAGTCCGGTGCCGAGAGCCGACCACGTTGCCCCGCTGCGGCGCACGATGCCCTGGACCGGCAAGCCTCCGATGGTCCGGAACAGACCACCGACGACGAGGTCCCCGTTCGGCGTCGACGCCATGCACTGGATCGCGTCGTCCGCGCCGCGGGCCAGGGGTTGCCAGATCGAGCCGTTCCAGAGAGCCACGTTGCGAACTCCCGAATCACCGGCGGCGCGGAACCAGCCGCCGACCACCAGGTCGCCGCTGGGGAGCGCCGTCAGCGCCGCAGGGCCGAGGGGGCCGTTCTCGATGCCAGCGCCGAGGGATGACCAGGTCGTACCATCCCAAGCGGCGATGTTGCGGGCCGGGACGCCGCCGGCGAGGTCGAAGAACCCTGCCGCGATGAGCGCGCCGCTGGGCAGCTCGGCGAGCGCTCGCGGCTGGCCGGGTGCGGCGCCCAGCCTGATGCCCGTACCGAGCGATGACCAGGTCGCACCGTTCCACCGGGCGATGCTGGTCGCCGGGAGGCCGCCCGCCGTGCCGAACGGACCGCCGGCGATCAGGTCGCCGTTGGCGCGGACCAGCAACGTGAGCACGGCACTGTTCATGCCGCCACCGATCGGCGACCACACCGTGCCGTTCCAACGCGCGATGCCGACCGCCGGAATCGCGCCGGCTTGCGTGAACCAACCGCCCGCGACCAGGTCGCCGTTCGGCAGGACCGCGAGCGAACGCACGCTCGGCGTGCCGGACGGCCAACTGACGCCGCCGCCGACGTCCGACCAGCTCGCACCGTCCCAGCGGGCCGCGCGCAAGGTCACCACGCTGCCCACGGCCGCGAACGAACCGCCGGCGACGAGGTCTCCGTTCGGCAGCGTCGCTAGCGCCAGCACTTCCTGGTCGAAGGTCGCGCCGATCGGCGACCAGCTCACGCCGTTCCAGCGGGCGATGCGGTGGGCCTGCACACCGCCCGCGACGCTGAAGTTGCCGCCGACGGCGAGGTCGCCGTTCGCCAGCGTCGCCAGCGCGTTCACGGTGCCGGAAATCCCGATGCCGAGCGGGGTCCAAGTGCCGGTAGTCGGTGTGTAGAGCACGATGTTGTTGCAGTCGCAGTCGCCCGCCGCGCTGAACTGGCCGCCGAGCACGAGTGCCTCGGCAGCCGGACCGGGGCCATCGGGGTCCCACCGAGTCATGGCATTCACCTGCCCGTAGACCCCGGGATAGCCATCGCCGACCAGCCATTGCGGTGTGCACTGGGCGGTCGCCGGTGCCGTGATCCCGAGCAGACCGGTCAGCAGCAGTAACAGGACACGATTCGCCGACCGACGCATTGGGGAAGTGTAGCAGGACGTTCAACCAGCAGTCTCGGACACCGGGGGGCCCCGGCGCGACACTCGTGCGCACGTGGCATCAGCGCGGCGACAGCATCCGCCACAGCTTGTCGAACTCGGCGGTGAACGCCGCGATCAGCTGGGTGATGCGGTTGACACAAGCGAGCCCGTGCGTCCGTGCTGCCGAGCCGGAATGCTTGCACCGCCTGCTCCTTCGACTACTCTGTCGTAATGCTCGGCAGACGAGTCCTGGGGACCATGTTCGGGTTCGCCCTGGTCGGGTGCACGATCGTCATTCCTACGCCAGACGTGCCGCCGGCGGCCGACCCGAACGCGGCGTGGCGCCGCGTGATCGAGCGCTACATCAACGAATACGACCTCGTGGATCAAGACGGTCTGCGGCGCGACCCGAGCGACCTCGATGCGTTCGTTGCCTGGATCGCGTTGCCGGACAGCGACGTTGCGCGGCCCGTCGACCGGCAAGCGGAACTCGCGTTCGCCCTCAACGCGCACACTGCCCTGTCGGTCTACAAAGAGGTGAAAGGGCTCCCGATCAACTGGGGGAGCCAGTGCGTGCCCGTCTTCACGGTGCGTGGTCGCCCTATCACGCTGCGCGAACTGGAGGAGAGCATCGCGTCGGGCGGCGACTTGCGGGCGATGTTCGCGCTGGGTTGGCGAGACTCCTTCGCGCGGCCTGGATCCTCCGCGCGGCTGCCACGCGAACCGTTCACCGCTGCGAACGTCGATCGCCTGTTGGATGCGATGATGCGCGAGTTCGTCGACGACCGCCGCAACGTCGAGGTGCACTCTTCGGGCACCAAGGTGCGGTTGGCCAAGTGGTTCCTCGACCATGCCGACGACATTCGGGCGCACGCTCCCGATCCACTCGCATTCTGCAACCTCTATCGCTCCACGCCGCTGCCGAATGGCACGGTGGAGTACCGGAACTACTGATGGCGAGTCCACTGCGAGGGATGGTCGGGCGGCGACGCGCGGCGGAAGGTCGTTCCGGTGGTCTCGCGCGGGCGCGCGTGATCCTGTGGCTCACAGCCGGTGCGCTGGCGTCCTGCAACAGCGTCGAGCATCACACTCGCCCGGTGCCGCACGAGGCCATGCTGCCCTGGTTGCGGGTCGGAACGACCTCACGCGCCGAGACCCTCGCGATCCTGGGACCGCCGCGCCGGCAGCTGGAGGGCGGCCGGATCCTGCTCTGGGAGCTCGAGGACGACGGTTACCACACGCAGCGCAGCGATGAAGGTGGGCGACGGTCGTTGCCGCCGGGGCCTCTCAGTCTGGTCGTGGTCATCGGCAGTGAGCGAGTCGAGCGCGTGGCGTTGGTGCGGCTATGGGAATGAATCTCGTGCGTCGGTGGTCCGCGCTTGCGCTGCTCGGCTGCGCGGGTTGCGTGTGGTGGGTCCCCGACCATGGCCAGGACCCTCGGGATCGCGGCACCGTCCCGGCTGCAGCGCGCGCGTCGTTCTCGCCCGGCATCACGACGCGAGTCGATGTGCTGTGTGCGCTCGGCGAGCCCGACTGGGTGCGTGCCGACGAGACGCGGTTCGTCTATCGCGCGCGGGTTTCCGACAGCCACCTCATGGTCTTGTTCATTCGGCACGAGTGGGGCACCCTCCACTGGGACACCTTCGAGTTCGATCCGAACGGCGTGCTCGTACGGCACCGTCAACTCGCGCAGCCGTACAGCGATTCCGGCAAGGTCGTCGTCCTGCCGTCGAAGGTGACCGACGCCGAGATGGAGTTGCTGTTCGAGGAGCGCGCTCCATAGCAACCGTAATCTGACCCACCACCGTGCCGGCACGGCCGGCGCCGCTGGCTCGCCGTCCAGCACGTGCCGGCCAAGCAGCGCGGGCCAGAGGTGCCTCGCAGCACGAAGCGCCGCACGGCGAACGCTGTCGGGAGGATTCCCTTGGACCTCGTCTTCAGCTCCGCTCATCAAGGAAGCCTCGCGCCATGAACACAACCCTCCGCGTCGTCGTCGCCGTGCTCGGACTCGCCGCGTCCGTGTTCGCGCAGCAGCCCGTTGCCTCGGTGCAGGGTCGCGTGCTCGGACCCGATGGCGAGCCGATGGTCAACGTCGAGGTGTCGGCGCGTCCAGGCCCCTACAGCGACGTGGTGTTCGCCAAGGCCCGCACCGATGGAGACGGCATGTTCCTGCTCGCGCGTCTGCAGGACGATCGGCCGGTGCAGGTCGTGGCGCAGGCGCCTGGGCACACGCGGTCGATCGCGTACGCCGACCTGTCGCCGGAGCGGCCTGTCACTGGCGTCGAGCTGCGCCTCTACCAAGCCAACACCCTGCGCGGGCGCGTCGTCGACGTGGACGGGCGGCCGGTCGCTGGCGCGCAGGTGGTCGGCACGAAGGACCTGACCTGGTTCCAGGGCCAGACCGTCGCGATCGAGACCCGCAGCGACGTCGATGGGCGCTTCGAACTGCAGGGCGTGCCGATCGGCGACTGTGTCGTGCGCGCGTTCGCGCCGGGATTCGCCCTGCGCGAGTACGGGCTGGCGGCGCTCGAGGACACCGAGATCTCGTTCCCGCCGATGCTGCGAGAGGCGGGCACCACGATCACGGTCGCGACCGAAGGCCTCGGTGTCGACGAGGCGGCGAACGCCAAGGTGCGCCTCCACGCCACGCGAGGAGGTGCGGGCTTCCACCTGCCGAGCGGTGTCGAGGGCAGCCAACTCGGTCCCGATGGCTCCTGGCGCCTGGCCGGCTTGCCGGACGCAGAATGGCACGTCGAGCTGTCCCTGCCCGGGGTGACGTTCGACCCGCGCTCGCTGTCGACCAAGGCCGGGGATCGGGCCCCCGCGCTCAGGTTCCGGGCTTCACGAGACGGCTCCATCGTGCTGCGTGGCCGCCTCGCCGACGCCACCGGCAAGCCGCTCGCGAACGAGACCCTGGTCTGTCGCACCCAGCGTTCCCAGTCGATGAACGGCGGCCGACCTGGGCGTACGACCACGGACGCGGACGGTCGCTTCGTGCTCGACGCTCCGTTGGCGGCGGGTGAGCCCTACAGCCTGCATCTCGTCGCGTCGGACCACGTGCTGCAGCAGCCGAAGGCCAAGGGCATGACGGGCTCGTGGGACCTGCGCTACCTGGTGCGATGGGAAGAGGTCGCCGACCCCGAGCGGGAACTGGCACTCGTGGCCGTGCCGGCCGCCCGGGTCTCGGTGTCGCTGCAGAACGGGGACCAGAACCCGGTCCCGTTCCAGTGGCTCGAACTGCAGCGTGTCGGTCAGGCGTTCGATCTGCACGACATCGCCTATGCGACGACGTCGCGCGATGGCGTGGCCCGCTTCCCCGGTGTGCACGCGTGCGATTTCGATGTCGTGGTGACCGCAGCAGGCAGTGGTGGCGCCGTCACCTCGGCGCCGTTTCGCCTCGGCGCCGGCGAACGCAAGCATCTCGACCTGGTGGTGCAGCCCGCTGCCCGGGTGAAGGGGCGCGTGGTCGATGCGGCCGGCAAGGCCCTGCCGGGCGTCCGGGTGTCGCTCCGCAACTGGGACATGGCGAAGAATGCCGGCACCGATGGCTCGTGGACCAACGTTCCGACCGACCGCAGAGGGCGGTTCGTGTTCACGGGTGTGGCGCCGGGTGGCCACTACGTCCAGGTGGGGATGAAGGCGACGCAGGACGGGAAGGGGCAGTGCGAGCCGTTCGCGGTTGCACCGGGGGGCACGGCAGACGTCGAGGTGCGCGTGCAGCGCTGACGTCGCACATCGGCGGAGGGCGCATCGGTTGGCACCGGGAATTCGGGGGAAAGGTCGAGCGCCAACCGCCATGGCGTCGCTTCTCCACGGGACCGAAGCCGCTTCCCCGGTTGCCGCCTGTTCGTCCCGATCGCCGGACCGGACTACCTCGGCTACTTCCCGCCGCAGATCGGTGTGCAGACGTTCCATGAACTGCCGCTGCCGCCGTTCCTCGCCAACCAGAGCCTGCACTTCCAGGACTGGTATCTCGATGGCGCGTTCCTCTACAGCACGGAACGGTTGACGGTGCCGATCATCAAGTGACGGTGGCGGGCGGGTGGCCCATGCCCGTCCGAGCGTGAGTGGGCTTCGACACTCGCCAGGCTGTTCCGCCCGATGCCCTGGGGCTCTGACCGCAAACTTCTTGGCCCCGTTCGGCCGGTCCTTTCGCACGGGTGGACAACAGCCTCGAACGGCGTCACCGCGCGGTCTGGAAGGTTGCTCGCCACGGAGACCTGCTCCTGACGGCCCGAAGACGCCACTGCATACCATGAACCCAACCTCGGTCCTGATCCCGGCCTTCGCGTTGTTCGCGACGACCGCTCTCGCGCAGACCACCAACCTCGTGGTCAACGGCAGCTTCGAGACCATTGCTGGCCAAGCCCCGACCAACATCGGCCTCGGCCTGCCGCCCTGGGTTGTCAGCGGTCTGGACATCGTGCGTCCCGAGAACGGCCAGTGCTGCTACTTCCAGCCTGCCGACGGCCTGGTCTCCGTGTCGCTGAACTGGACCGCACCGGGCTCACTCAGCCAGGTGGTCGCGACGGTTCCCGGTGTGACCTACGAGATCCGATTCTGGATGGCGGCCGAGGTGTTCGGCGGCATTCCGTCGCGGACGATGGAGGTGCGCTGGAACGGAGCGGTGCTGGGCTCGCCCTCGTTTGCCTACACGGGGCAAGGTCCGCTGAGCATGGGCTGGCGGGAGTTCGTCTACACGGCCACCGGCAGCGGTAGCGACACCCTCGCCTTCGTCAGCACGACTCCCAGCAACTTCGGACCGGCACTGGATCGCGTTTCGGTGGCGCTGCCCATAGCGGGTGCCCAGAGCTTCGGCGTGGGGCAAGGAAGCAGCGGCTGCCGCGGTCTGATGAGCACATGGGTGAACGGTTCCCCCAGCGTCGGCAATGCGAGTTTCGCGATCACGACGTCGAACGCGCCGCTGTCCGGTTTCGGGGTCCTTGCGCTCGGCGACGTGGCGGCAACGTCCGATCCTCTGGGCATCGGCTTGCAGTTCCTCGTCGGTGCGAGTCCCGGGTTGTCGGTGGCGTTGGCTGGCATGACCAGTGACCTGGCGGGTATCGGCGCCCTGCCGGTTCCGATCCCGAACAACCCCACGCTGGCTGGTGCCCAGTTCTTCGCCCAGACGTTCTGGCTCTGGTCGCCGACCTGCCCCGCAGTCCTGCCCAGGCTGGACTGGAGCTCGTCTTCCGGCCTCCAGCTGGCCATTCTGTGACGAGGTGGTAGCACCCGTGCCGGAGGCGCGTTCGGTGCGTTGAGCGCCGCGGCGGGCGCGCGCTCCTCGGGAGGAGCGGGCCTCGCCGCGACTCACAAGCCGATCACCCCGTGGGCGCCATTGCTGGTGTTGATGCCGAGCGGATTGGCGCCCGCATCGAACGCGAAAGCTCGCGTGTAGAAGGACGCGCCCGGCACACTCGGCACCGTCATTGCCGAGCAGGTGGCGCCGCTGCTGAGACGTTTCGAACTGCGTCGGCTGCGCACCATCACCGGTTACCACGCCGGGCGCTGGACGGTCCGCGCCGTGTGGTGACCTGCGATCCAGGTTGGCGCGTGCGGATGCTCCACGTGCACGAGCCCACGCGCGCAGACCGCTGCGGCCGGCAGCAGTTCGCGTGCTCGGCACCCGCCTCCTACAGTGGGCGCGTGAGCTTTCGACCGACCCGCTGGAGCCTCGTGCTGCGCGCCGCCGACGACGGCGACGCAGGCCAGCAGGCGATGGCGGAGCTGTGCGCCACCTACTGGCCGCCGGTCTACCACTATTTCCGGCGCACCACCGGCGACCGGCATCGCGCCGAGGACCTGACCCAGGGCCTGTTCGAACGGCTGCTGGCGAAGCGCTCGCTGGCCGAGGCCGATCCCCTTCGCGGCCGCTTCCGCAACTGGCTGCTCGCGTGTGCGAGTCACCATCTGGCGAACGTGAACGAAGCCGAACGCGCGCTGAAGCGCGGCGGCGGGGCCGTGACGTTCGCACTCGACGCCGGCCCCGAAGAGGCCCGCCTCGCCCAGCAGGTGCCCGATCCGGCCGAACGACCCGAGCAGGCCTTCACGCGCCGCTGGATCGCGGCGGTGGTCGACCGCACGCTGCTGGTGCTGCAGCAGGAGTTCGCGCGGCGCGGCCGTGAGCGTCTGTTCGCCGCGGCGCGGCCGTTCGTCGACCTCGACCAGGACCCCGGCCCGATGCGCGAGGCCGCCGCGGCGGCCGGTGTGCACGAAGGCGCCTTCAAGGTCGCGGTGCACCGCCTGCGTGAGCGTTTCCATGAAGCGCTGCGGGCCGAGCTTGCCCGCACCGTCGATACCGACGACGACGTCGACGACGAACTCGCCCACCTGCTGGACCTGCTGCGCCGCCCATGACGCCCCCGCCGCACGAGTTTCCGCCGGCCGGTGTAACCACACCCTTGCCCCTCCTGCAGAGGGAGGCATGAGCCCGAACGAACCGGTCGATCCGACCCGATTGCTGCACCAGGCCCGGCAGAACGCCCATGCCCCGGCCGACCCCGAGCTGCTGGCCGCCCTGCAGGCCCGCTTCCCCGAACTGCGCATCGAGCGTTGCATCGGCGAAGGCGGCATGTCGACCGTCTACCGTGCCGTGCAGACGAAGCTGCAGCGGCCGGTGGCGCTGAAGGTGCTGCGGCCGGAGCTGGCAGCACAGGCGGAGTTCCGCGCCCGCTTCGAGCGCGAGGCCCAGGCGATGGCCGCCCTCGACCATCCGCGCATCCTGCGCGTGCTCGAGTTCGGCGAACGCTCGGGCGTCTACTTCCTGCTGACGGATCTGGTCGACGGCGTCGACCTGCGGCGGCTGATGGAACTGGGCCAGGTGTCGCCCGGCGAGGCCTTGCGGCTGGTCCCGCAGATCTGCGAGGCGTTGCGCTACGCGCACATGCATGGCGTCGTGCACCGCGACGTCAAGCCGGAGAACATCTTGATCGATCTCGACGGCAACGTGCGCATGGCCGACTTCGGCCTGGCGCGGATGGCGCGCGGCGACGAGCCGGCGGCGGCGTTGACGCGCACCAGCCAGATCCTCGGCACGCCGCACTACATGGCGCCCGAGCAGTGGCGCAGCGGCCAGGTCGATCACCGCGCCGACATCTTCTCGCTCGGCGTCGTGCTCTACGAATTGCTGACCGGCAAGCTGCCGATCGGCGACTTCACGCCGCCGTCCGATCGCGAGGGCGTGCCGCCGCAGCTCGACTCGGTGGTGCGGCGTGCGCTGGCGCAGGATCCCGAGCAGCGCTTCCAGCAGGTCGATGACTTCGAGCAGGCGCTCGACCAGGGCGCCACCGCGGTGGCGACGAGCGGCCGCGGCTGGTGGGCGCGGAATCTCACGACGTTCGCCCTCGTGCTCGGCAGCGCCAGCGCGGTGTCCGGCACCCTCGTGCTTGCACTGTTCGTGCTGCTCACCTCCAGCACCCTGCCCGACAAGCCGGCGATCCTGGCCTACCTGCTCGGTGCCGCCGCGTTCTACGCCATCAGCACGATGCTGGCGGCGTTCGCCACGCATCGGCTGCAGCACGGCACCGTAGCTGCGGGCCGCGGCCTGGCTGCGTTCCTCACTTGGTACGGACCCGTGGCCCTGTTCGTCGTGGGCCTGCTCGGCTCGTTGCCGGCCAGCGAGGACGTACGGGATCGGCCGTGGATCGTGTTGCTGGTTGCCGCGGTGCTGCTGCCGCTCGCGGCGTGGTTCCTGCACCGTCAGGCCACCCAGGCCGTGCGGCCCACGGTTCACCAGCCGGCGGCGGCTGCCCGGTCGAGACGTGGGTGAGCCGGTGCAGCGACGTGTGTCGATCGTCCGCGGTGCCGGACGCGTTCACTTCGCGTCGGGCAGCTGCAGGTCGAACGTGTAGGTCTTGCCCGCCTCGACCTCGAACGGCTCGACGGCCTTTTCCCACGCATTGCGTTCCCCCGGCTCGGCCAGCAGCTGCAGCCAGGCGCCGCCGAGCGGCACACCGAGGAAGCGGTAGCGCCCCTGCGCGTCGGTGAGAGTCTCGACGAGGCTGCCGCTGCTTTGGCTGCCGCGCACCATGTCCCAGTCGCGCAGCCACACCCGCACGCCGCCGACCGGCTGCTGCTGCGCGTCGCGCAGCACGCCTTCGACCGTCGCCGGCTCGCCGAGCTTGGCGTCGGGCAGCTTCACCACCGTACCCGGCTTGCTGAGGTCGAACGGCTCGCCGGCCCATTCGCCGAGGACCGACGCGGAGTGCACGCGCAGCGGTGCGGCGATGTGGTGCAGACCGGGGAAGCGGTAGTTCCCATCGCGGTCCGTCGTGGCGTAGGCCAGCCCCATCCAGAGCGGCATGCGGTTGGGACGGCTCTCCTCCAGCTCCACCGACACGAACGCGGCCGGTCGCCCATCCGCGCGCAGCAGCCGCCCGGCGACCGAGCTGGCGGGCGCCAGGCGGACCTCGACCGGCTTGCTCGGATCGACGACGAACTCGTGGTCGTTGAGGTCGCGCGGATCCAGGTAGCGGTTCGCCCGCGCGATCTTCTCCTGGTCGGTGACCCAACGCTCGTCTACCGAATAGAGGATCGCCTCGGTGCCGATGCCGAGCGGGCTCTCCAGAGTCAGCTTGCCATCGGCGTCGGTGGTGCCGCGCGAGCGGTTGCCACCGTTCGATGCGCGCATGACGAACGTGACGCCGGCCGCGGGCTTGCCGTCCGGACCCGTCACAACGATCGGGCACGCGAGCTTCGAGTCGCGGCGCGGGGTGCCGGTGAACTTCAGCACGTGCGGACCCTTGCCCGGCTCGGCCTTGCGCTCGCGGGGTGCGAAGGCCCACTTCGTCGACGACGGGGAGACCCGGTACTCGCAATCCGGCATGGCATCCAGCACCGACTCGGCGGCCGACGGCCGCAGGTGGTTGAGCGGGGGCGGCAGTTCGCGCAGGCTGCCGTCGACGTACGGCAACAGCGACAGCGTGATGTCGCCCAGCGCGTCGGCCGGAACACCGTCGATCTGCACCACGAGCCGCGTCGTCGGGGTAGCGTCCGGTCGCAGTTCGAGGTCCATCGCCCGCGCCATGTGCAGCATCGTCTGGGCCAGACCGTCCCCCGGGATCCACGCGGCGAGGTGGATCGGCGCGAGCGGCACCGCGGCGAGTTCGAACCGTCCTTCGGCATCCGTCTTCGCCAGCACCATCACGTAGTCGAGCACACGGCCGTGCACCCGCGCGCACACCGTCGTGTTGGGCACGGGCTTGCCGGCGCGGTCGCGCAGCGTGCCGCGCACGGTCGTCGCCGACTGCAGGTGCACGGTCGCCACACTGCCGTTGCCGAGGTACTCGACCCCGGTGCAGTAGCCCTCGCTCGCCGCGCGCACTTGCAGGTTCTCGAGCTTCGGCACCTTGCCGATGCGGAAGAACCCGTCGCCGTCGGCACCGCCGCGCGCGAGCACGGTGTGCGGTTCGCCCCAAGTCGTGACCCAGACCTTCGCCGCCGGCACGCCTTCCCCGCGCATGTCGACGACGCGCCCTTCGACCACCATCGTTTCCGGCGCCGCGGGTTCTTGTGCGGGGGCCGGCTGCACACCGCAAACGGCGACGAACAACCAGACGAACGAACGCGGCAGCGATGGCATCGACAGCATCGGGACTCCTCGGGCCGCGCACTCTACCGGGCCCTTGCGAGCTTGGTGAGGGATGGCAGTGCCGGTGGAGAACGTC
>JALORC010000131.1 GCA_025459175.1 Planctomycetota bacterium
ACCGGCTTCGCATTCGTCGTCATCCAGCATCTCGATGCCGAGCATCCGAGTTCGCTGGGCGAGATCCTGGCGCGGAGCACCACGTTGCCGGTCGTCGATGCCGAGGAAGGGGCGCCGCTGGTCGCCGATCGGGTGCAGGTGATGCCGAGCCACGCCGACCTCGAAGTGCGCGGTGGCGTGATCCGTTTGCAGGAACGGCAGGCCGGTGCGGGCCTGCACCTGCCGATCGATGGCTGCCTGCGCGCGGCGGCCGAGTCGCAGGGTTGGCGCGTGATCGCGGTGATCCTGTCGGGCGACGGTGGCGATGGCGGCGACGGCGTGTTGGCGGTGCGTGAGGCCGGCGGGCTGGTGTTCGCGCAGGAGCCGTCGTCGGCCGGCCATCCGGCGATGCCGCAGGCCGCGATCGACACCGGCTGCGTCGATCAGGTGCTGCCGACCGAGGCCATCGCCGCCGAACTGGTGCGCCTGAGCCGGCACCCGCAGTGGCTGGCGGACGGCGGCGGTGACCGGGCGGATGCCGCCGACGAGGCGGCCGCGCTGCAGAGTGTGCTCGGCTCGCTGCTGGCCAGCGGTAACGTCGACTTCGGCGTCTACCGGCGCACGACCATCCGGCGGCGGATCGCGCGCCGGCAGGCGTTGCGGGGCTACGGCACGCTGGCCGAGTATGCGGCGGCACTCGCCACCGATGCCGCCGAATGTGCGGCGCTGCAGCGCGACCTGCTGATCGGGGTGACGCAGTTCTTCCGCGAGCCGGCGGCGTTCGCGGCGATCGACGCCCAGTTGCTGCCGGCGTTGCTGCGGGGACGCGCGGAGGAAGACCCGCTCCGCATCTGGGTGCCCGGGTGCTCGACCGGCGAAGAGGCGTTCTCGCTGGCGATCGTCGTGCACGAGCACCTGCAGAGGGTCGGTTCGAGCGTGCGCGTGCAGATCTACGCCTCCGACGTCAATCCGTCGGCGATCACTGCCGCGCGCACCGGGCGCTACCCGGCCCGGATCGCCGCGGCGGTCGGTGCGGCGCGTCTGTCGCGTTGGTTCCAGCCGTGCGACGGTGGTTACCAGGTCGTGCAGGCGCTGCGCGAGTCGTGCGTGTTCACGGTGCACGATCTGCTCGAGGACCCGCCGTTCTCGCGGCTGGACCTGATCAGCTGCCGCCACGTGCTGATGTACCTGGTCGATGCGCAGGCGACCTTGCTGCGCCTGTTCCACTACGCGCTCAAGAGCGTCGGCTTCCTGGTGCTCGGCGCGGCGGAGAGCCCCGAGCTCGGGGATGCGTTCGCGGTGGTCGATCGCGCCAACGGCCTCTACGCGCGCCGGCCGGCGGTGCGGCGCGCGGTGCCGCTGCCGTCGGCGCCGCGGCGCCGCGGTGGGCAGCTGCTCGCACCGGGGTCGTTCGCCGGTGCTGTCGAGGACGGCGGGAGCAGTCTGCGCCGCGGGGTCGATCGGCTGCTGCTGGAACGCTGCCGCACCGCCGCCGTGCTGGTCGGTGCGGATCTCGAGGTGCTGGAGATCCGCGGCGACGTGCGCGCCTACCTGTCGCTGCCGGTCGGTGAGGTCAGCTACGACCTGATGCGCCTGATGCCGACGACGGGCTTGTTCCTGCAGATCGAGCCGTTGGTGCGTCAGGTCTGCCGCGATGCGGTGGCGGCGGCGCCGCGCCCCGTGGTGTTCGCGGCCGGTGGCAGCACGCGCGACGTCGTGATCGAAGTGGTCCCGGTGCACGGCTCGGGCGCGGTCGCGGCGCTGGTGCTGTTCGATCCCGACGGGCCCGCGGCCGCTGCCCGTGCGGCCGCCGTGGCGCTGCCGGCGATCGGCGATGCCGCGGCGCGCACGCTGGTGCAGTTGACCGCGGAGGTCGCCGAGGCGCACGGGCGTCTGCGCGAGCTGGCCGAGCGGAACCGCGAGATCGAGGCCGAGGCGCAGAGTGCCGCCGAGGAGGCGATGTCCGCCAACGAAGAACTGCGCAGCCTCAACGAGGAGCTGGAGACCGCGAAGGAGGAGCTGCAGAGTTCCAACGAGGAACTGCAGGCCGTCAATGGCGAGCTGGAGCACAAGAACGCCGCCTTGCGCAAGACCCGCGATCTGGCGTTGTCGATCCTCGGCACCGTGCGGCAGCCGCTGCTGGTGCTCGACGACGCGCTGCGGGTCGTCACCAGCAACGAGGCGTTCCACCGCGGGTTCGGGCTCGCACCGGCGGCGTGCGAAGGGCAGCTGCTGGCAGCGCTGGGCGGTGGCTTCTGCGATCTGGCCTCGTTGCGGGGCATGCTGACGTCGGTGCGCACCGGGGACGCGGTGCCCGCGGCACTCGAGGTGGCGCGCGAGGTCCCGGGTCGCGGCGTGCGCACGCTGGCGATGACCGCGTCGCGCATTGCCGGGCTCGGGCTGTCGTTGCTGGCGATCGACGACGTCACCCAGCTCCGCGCCGACACGGCAGCGCTGCGACGGGCCGAGGAACATCTGCGGCAGACGCAGAAGATGGAGGCGATCGGTCGCCTGGCCGGCGGCATCGCCCACGACTTCAACAACCTGCTGACCGTCGTGCAGGGCTACTGCGCGCTGTTGGGCCAGCGCCTCGCGACCGACGCCGCGGCCCTCGAGATGGTGCACACGATCGAGGACGCCAGCGATCGCGCCACCGCGTTGATCCGGCAGTTGCTGGCGTTCGGCCGTCGCCAGGTCCTGCAACCGCGGGTCATCGCGCTGGACGGGGTCATCGCCGACTTCGATCGGCTGCTGCAGCGCCTCGCGGGCGAGACCATCCACTGTGTCATCGAGGGCGAGCAGGTGCCGTGGCGGGTGCGCGTCGACCCGGCCGAGTTCGGCCGGGTGCTGATGAACCTCGCGCTCAACGCGCGCGATGCGATGCCCAACGGCGGCACGCTGACGATCCGCAGCAAGAACGTCGTCGTAGCGGCGGGTGACGAGGTCGCATCCGATCTGCCGCCCGGGCGCTGTGTGCTGGTCGAGGTCGAGGACACCGGGGTCGGCATCGATGCCGAGTCGCTGACGCATCTGTTCGAGCCGTTCTTCACCACCAAGGACTCGGGGCGCGGCAGTGGCCTCGGTCTCGCGACCGTGCTCGGCATCGTGCAGCAGAGCGGCGGTGCGATCCGTTGCCGTTCGACCCCCGGGGTCGGCACCTGCTTCCGCGTCTGGCTGCCGGCGGTCGAAGCCGCCGCGGAAGCCGTCGCGGCACCGCGGCGCTGGACGGAGGCGCTGACCAGAGGCACCGAGACGGTGCTGTTGGTCGAGGACGAGACCGTCGTGCGCACGCTGTCCCGCCGGGTGCTGGTGCTCAGTGGTTACCACGTGCTGGAAGCCGGCGACGGGATCGAGGCGCTGAAGGTCGCCGAGCAGCAGCCCGGCGCGATCGCGCTGCTCGTCACCGACGTGATGATGCCCGAGCTCGGCGGTGTCGAACTGCTGGCGCGGTTGCGCCGCACGCGGCCGGCGCTGCGGGTCCTGTTCATGTCCGGCTACACCCCCGACGATCGGATGCGCAATGTCGTCGCCGAGGGGGCCTGCTTCCTGCCGAAGCCGTTCTCGCCGGCGCAGCTCGCCGCGTCCGTGCGCGCGGCGATCGACGGCACCGGTGCGGCGGCGGGAGGGGATCCCCGCGACGAGGCCGACCGGCGGTAGCGGCGCGCATGCTCGGGGCCGGACCTCGCTACGCTTGCCACGATGTGGCGCTGCTCGCGAACGCTCCGATGCCTGGCGGTGATCGCCGTCTGGACGCTGGTCGATGGCTGCGCGGCACAGGCGCCCGTGCCGGTTCCGGTTCCGCAATCGGGTGCGCGCGTGCAGCTGGGGTTCGACGCGCAGGGCGTGACCGGCTGCCCGGCCGAGCCCGCGGCGAGGTCGGCGTGGTTCGGAGCGAGACTCGAGGCCACGCTCGTCCGGTTGCGCAACATGCTCGACCTCGGCGACGAGTCACCGGCGCAGTCGCCAGTGAAGCCGCTGCAGTTGTTCGTGTTCGACGACACCGCTGCCGCCGGACCGGCGGCACGGGTTCGTTGCGGGCGGGAGTTCCAGGGCCTCGGCGTGCTCCACACCGAGTTCGGCGCGGCGGTGCTGGTGCCGTGGCGCAAGTCGCGCACCGCGGCGGCCGTCTCACGGCTGCTCGCGCACGTAGTGGTGCAGCTGGCGGTGGCGCGGGAACTGCCCGTCGATGCCGCCGACCGGCTCGGCTACGGCTGGTTCGCTGCTGGCCTCTCGCACCGACTCGCCGCCGAATGCGGCGATGGTCTGGCCACCACGTTCGTGGTCGGCGACGTCGTGCTCGACACGCTCGCGTGGGGTGGTGCGTTCGCGCCGGCGGCGCAGTCGCTGCTGCAGCGCGGCCAGCTGCCGTCGCTCGCGTCGCTGTGTGCGACCGAGGCCCGCGACTTCGATCTGGCCCAGCACGTGGCCGCCACCGCGTTGGTCGGCTGGTTGCTCGACGCCACGAACGCGCCGGTCACCGGTGGCGGCGCGATGCCGAGCAAGCCGATCGTCGAACTGCTCGCAGCCGCGCGTCGGGGCACGCCGGCGCATGTCGCGCTGGCCGCGGTGCTCGGTCAGGATCTGGCGACCGTCGAGGCGCGGTGGCGCGCGGCGATCGGCGGGCCCGCCGGCGCTGCGTCGGCCGCTCGCGTCGCCACGCCGCCGCATCCGCCGCACCCACACGCCGCGTTGTACGTCTACACCGACGAACCGGTGCGCGAACGCCATCGGGCGATCGTCGCCGCCGCGCTGCAGAAGCGTCACGCTGCGCACACCAGCGGTTGGCAGGACACTGGCGGCAAGCCGAAGATCGCGCTCGGTCCTGTCAACCAGCGGGCCGCCCACTGGCACGGGGACGAGTTCATCAAGCCGATCGGGCGCGTGTGGCCGTTCGTCGCGGTGCTCGAGTATGCGCCCGACGGCGCGCCGGAGGCCTTTCTCGACTGTCTGCGACGGGTGCGCGGACGCGAGACCGACGACGGCTGGATGCTCGATCCGACGGTCGGCTTCGTCGCGCACCACAACGCGCAGCTGGTCACCGGCAGCGACGATCGCTTCATGTATCTCGCGGTGCCGGACACGCCGACCGGTGGTCACGTGAGCGGCAGCGAGTTCGTGCACCGCGGCCGCATCCGCTGGGCGAACGGGGCCACGGCGCTGGTCGGCATGCACACCGTGTTCGAGGCGCCGCAGGCGGGCACGACGTCGGGTTGGCGTTCGGTGCAGCTGCCGCTGGTCGATTGGTTCGTCACCGAGCAGACGCCGCGACTGGGTGCGGTCGCGGTCGGTGGGTGCGAGCTGGCGACGGGCGAACTGGCGGTCTGGGGCACCGGGCGTGTGTTCCGCTTTCCCGCGGTGCCAGCCGGGCTGTTGGCCGGGCGCGGGCGGCCATGAGTCGGCCGATCGCGGCGACGATGCGGTAGCCTGCGCGAACTGGTGCGAGGGCTGCTGCCGGCCGCCCGGTGCGGAAGGAATTCAGATGCCGAAGGCCGCGATCGCTTCCCTGTTGCTGGTGGTGGCCCTGCTCGGCGCATGGCTCTGGTGGAACGAGCCCGACGCGGACAACGCGCCGCCACCAGTGGTGCCGACTGCGTCGACCACATCGCCGGTCGTCGCGGCGGAGCCGACCGCGGCATCGAGCCAGGCCCCGAGCGAACGACTCGTGGTCGAGGCGGGCACCGGCGACCCCGCGGCCGATGCGGCGGTGGTGCCCGTGCGAGTGCTGATCGCCGCCACTTCGCAGCCGTTGCCCGATGCCGAGGTGTTCTGGCACGACGCCAGCTTCGACGAGAGTCAGCTCACCGACACGGAGCGTGCGCTGCAGAAGGTCGAGCCGGAACTGCTGCTGCGACGTCGCGGTCGTGTGTTGCGCGCCGATGGCGACGGCCGCGCCGAGCTCCGCTTGGGCACGCCGGCGACGGTGATCGCACGGCAAGGCGAGCTGTATGCCGTCGCTGCATGGCGCGGACCGTCGTCGTTGGTGACCGCAGGCCCGTTCGCCGGCGAGCTGGTGCTGGCGCTGGTCCCGGACCGCGTGCTGACGGTGCGCACGGTCGCGCCGGATGGTCAGCCACTCGCTGGTATCACCGTGGAATTGCAGTGGACGGTCCGGGATGCCAGAGGTGGTTTGGATCGCAATCGGCGCAATCTCGGCCCGACCGGCGCCGATGGCCTGACGCGGCTCGCTCACGCGCAGGAGCTGTTCGGTGGCCGGCACCTCGTCGTCGCCGCACAGGTGCGAGCGTGGCTCACCGGCGGCACTGGCGAGCCGGTCGAGTTCGATCCGAAGGCGCTGCCGACGGCCCCGGTCGACGTGGTGGTGCCGCCGTTCGGCAGCCTGCTCGTGAGTCTGCTCACCAGCGATGGCGCGCCGTGGCGCACGCCGCAACGCGGGGGGCCAGAAGTGATCTTGAGCTGGGACTCGTGGGAAGCAGGCATGTTGCAGTCCGCACATGATTCGAGTTACTGCGATGGCAACGGCGAGGCTCGCTTCCCGCACGTTCTGGTCGGTAGCCGCCTCGAGCTCCTGGTGACCGCAGGTTGGGCCGTGTTCCGGGCCATCGAAGCGCCGCAGCGACACGGTGATCATGTGCACGTGCCGCTGCGCCTGCCGGACGACTGCAGCTTCCTTGCCGGCCGCATCGTTGCCGAGGACGGCAGTGCGGTGGTGGCCGTCAGGTTGGTGCTCGAAGTTGTCGGCGGCACCGGGCGCGTCACGCTGGAGCTGCTGTGTGACGACAGCGGCCGGTTCTTGGTGCCGGTGCCGGATTGGATCGGTCGCAAACCGCGCATCACGTTCCACGCCCACCCTTCGCCCGCCGCCGGGCGGCGCGAAGCCGCTGTCATGCTGCGGGCCGATCTGCTGCCGGGGCGGAACGAGCTCGGCACCGTCGTGCTGACGCCGCCCCCGATCCTGGTTGCGGGGCGGGTCGTGATCGTGAGCGGAGATGCTGCGCCGCGGCCTGCCGTCGGCCTCGAGATCGATCGCCGCATGCCGGGGGAGCCGCCGTCCTGGCAGGCGGCGGACGACCTGCGCGTGGTGCTCGACGCGGAGCTGCGCTTCGAGGTGCGCGGCCATGCTCGCGACGAGCGCTTCCGTTTGCGGGTGGTCGGCGCCGTCGCGCCGGTGCCGCCGATCGAGTTCGCCCCTGGCACCGACGACCTGCGCATCGAACTGGTCGCGGGCGGTTAGCTCGCGTCGCGTGTCGGAGCGCGCCGATTTTCCACTCGCCGCGAACACGGGGCCGCCGACGTCGCTCGACCGGCATGTTCCACTTGCTCCGTTCCCTCGTGCTGGTCCCGATCGCCTCGGCCGCAATCGCCCAGTCCTGCCGGCTGGAATGGACCGCGGGCGACCCCGTCCCGTATGCCCGCGGCAGCGTCATCGCGTCCGCGGTCTGGGATGCCGATGGCACCGGCCCGGCCCCGTCGCTGCTGGTCTGCGGCGGCGAGTTCTCGGCCGGCACGCTGGTCGACGTCCCGATCGCCGCCTACGACGGCTCGCAGTGGTTGCCGCTGGGTACGCCCGCAGGTATCCGCGTGACCGCGCTCACCGTGTCGAACGGACAGCTGATCGCGGCATCCCTCAATGCCAACGGCTTCACCACGGTCGCCTCCTGGAGCGGCACTGCCTGGCTCACCATGGGCGTGTCGTACGGATTCGTCAGGACGATGACGACCCATGCCGGCAGCCTCTACATCGGCGGCAGCTTCACCGGCGTCACGGGTACGGCGGCGGCGAACGTCGCTCGCTTCGACGGCACCGCCTGGTCGGCGCTCGGCAGCGGGACCAACGGCCCGGTCTCCACGCTCGCCTCGTTCAACGGGGCGCTGCACGTGGGTGGCAGCTTCACGAGCGCCGGTGGCGTGACCGTCTCCAACTACGCACTGTGGAACAGTCCCAGCTGGTTCTCCGGGGTGTGGTTCAACGGTGAGGTCCAGACGTTCGCCGTGCGCAGCACCATCGCTACTTCGCAGACCTACCTGTTCGCGGGTGGCGCGTTCACCGCGGCCGGTGCGACCCCGGCGCTGCGCGTGGCGCGCCTGACCCAGTCGACCAACACCTGGACGGCGATGGCCAACGGGCTGCCGGGCACGACCTGTTGCCGTCTGTTCGTGCGAACCTTCGGCATGTCGTCGTTCGAACTCACCGCCGCCGTCGAGGGTGACCCGGACGAGATCTGGCGCTGGAACGGTTCGACGTGGGCACCGCTCGGCAACTTCTACGACGGGGATCCGATGGCGCTGCCGCGCACGTTCGCGTTCTACGGCGGTCGCTACATCCTCGGGTTGTCGAACGGTGGCCGCGCGGTGCGTGCGTTCGACGGGCAGGAATGGCCGCCGCTGCTCGGGCTCGGCATCGACGAGGTCGTGTCCACCTCGCTGTCGATCGGCAGCGAGTTCGTGATCGGCGGCAGGTTCAAGACCATCTCCGGTACGGTGATGAACGGCATTGCGCGCGGTAATCCCGGCGCGTGGCAGCCGCTCGGCAGTGGTCTCGAGGGCGGGGTCGGCGTGCTCGCCCTGGCGCGAATGCCGAACGGGGACCTCGTCGCCGGCGGCAACTTCACGACGGCCGGTGGCGTGCCGGCCGCCAACCTCGCGCGTTGGAACGGCACCGCGTGGTCGCAGTTCGGCGGTGGTGTCAACGGCACCGTGCACGCGCTGGTGGTGATGCCGAACGGCGACCTCGTCGCCGCGGGCCAGTTCCCATCGGCCGGTGGACTCGCTCGCAACGCGATCGCGCGGTGGAACGGTTCGACCTGGCTCGCACTCGGCTCCGGCACTGCGGGCACGATCATCGCGCTGCACCTGGCCGCTGACGGGCAGCTCTATGCCGGCGGCACCTTCACCTCGATCGGCGGCATCGCCGCGAGCCGCATCGCGCGCTGGAACGGCAGCAGCTGGTCGAGCCTCGGCTCGGGCCCCGACAGTGTCGTGTATTCGATCGCCACCGCGCCGAACGGCGATGTCGTCATCGGCGGCTCCTTCGACAACACGGACGGGATCGTGACGCCGCACGTCGCGCGGTGGAACGGCACGGCATGGGGCGCGGTCGGCACCACGTCATTCTTCTACCCGGAGGACATCGTGTATGCGGTCGCGGTCCTGCCCGACGGCGACATCGTCGCCGCCGGCACGCCATGGTCGTGGGGGATTCCCTTGCCCGGTCTCCCGTCAGGCACGACCAGGGGCATGGTCGCGCGCTACCGGGAGGGCGCGATGTCGTGGGGCACGCTCGGTGTGGAAGGCTCGAGTGTCGGTCACCTGCGGGTGTTGCCCGAAGGTGGGTTGGTGATCGGCGGGGCGTTCCGTGACGCCGGTGGCCCGACCGCCCACTTCGCCAAGCTGGTGCCCACGTGCCCGGCCACGGCGCAGAGCGTCGGCAGCGGCTGCAACGGCGACACGCTGACCGCGACATCGCTGCCGTGGGTCGAGTCGACGTTCCGTGCGGTCGGCACCGGCCTGCCTGGGGTCTCGCTCGTGATCAAGGTCACCGGCTTCGCGTCGGTGCCGCAGGGGCTCGTGCCGCTGGCCTCGATCCTGGCGCCGGGACTGCCGGGCTGCGACCTGCTGGTGACCGCCGATCTGCTCGACTTCGAGATCACGACCAACGGCACCGCGATGACGCAGTTCGTGCTGCCGAACTCGCCGGCGATCGTCGGTGTGCCGTTCTTCCACCAGATGGTGCCGATCGCCGTCGACGCGGCCGGGGCGTGGACCGCGGTCACGGCGACGAACGCGCTGCGGTTGACCGCAGGCGTGTTCTGAACGGCGAGCTCGCGCTCTACAGCCGGATCTCGTGCCCGTCGCCGAGCGCGAACACGCCGTTCTGCACCGCGGAGTGGATCGCGGTCGGTTGCAGCATCAGGCTGGTGCCGCCGAGACCGGGCGGCACGCTGATCGACCAGCTGCCGCCGGCGGGGCCGAGCACGACCGGCCCGGCGATCACCACCGGCGCGGCCATGTGCAGCCACGGCAGCTGTGGCAATGCGAACGGCGCGCCGGTCGCGAACACGTCGCCAGCCAGCAGGCCGATGCCGCCGTCGAACGTGCCGCCCGGCGACCGGAACGTCGCCAGCAGCGTCGTGCCGGCGGCGGCGCGCTTGACGTCGTGTCGCGGGCCGGCCGTGGGCGTGCCGCCTACGCCGGTCGCGAGCTGCACGTCCTCGCCGGTGCCGGCGTAGACCATCGCCTCGGCGCCGAGCGGCGCCTGCAGCAGCGCCACTTCGATCGCCGACAGCGGCCGCGTCCACAGCCGCAGGTCGTCGATCGTCGCGTTCGCGAACGTGTTGGCGCCGAGATCACTGCGCGCGCCGAGCACGAAGTCGCCGACCGGGTTCAGCGTGTCGCCGAGCAACATCGCCGCGGTCTCCGGCTGCCCGTCGATCCAGACCCGCACCAGATCGTCGGTGTGCGCGACCAGCGCGTAGTGATGCCAGAGGCCGTCGCGCAGGTCGCGCGTCACGTCCAGCACGTCGACGTCGCTGAGATCGTTCGCGTAGAGCAACGCGGTGCGCAGCGTGCCGGTGGCCTGCTCGAACCAGATGCCGAGGCGGTTGCTGGCGGCGGTGCCGCCATGGCTGACCAGGTAGCGCGAGCCGGTGCTGGTCGTGTCCGCGGTGCGGAACCAGAACGCGAGCGAGAACTCGCCGTTCGCGCCGTAGGCGAAGTCGGCGATCCGGGCCCGGTCGTCGATGCCGTCGGTGCGCAGGCCCTGGCCGAAGCGCCCGGGCACCGGCAGCGGCCCGCCGCTGGCCGGGAGCAACGTCGCGGGCCGGTTGTTGCCCGACGCATCCGTCGCGACGCCACCCTGGATCGACTCGAAGTCGTGGTGCAGCGCGAGCGGCGTCACCAGGTCGTCGTCGTGGAGCACGACTTCGGCGGCGTTCGGCACGCCGACGTCGTTGCCGGCGGCGAGCACGCACTGCACGGTCTCGTCGCCTTCGGCGGCGAGATCGTCGAGCGCCTGCACCGGGATGCGCACTTCGGCGATGCCCGGGCCGAACCACGCGCTGGTCGGTGGCGTCACGAAGTCGACGCCTGCGATCGCGGTGCCGCGCCACGCGAGCGGCACCAGCCGCGTCGACGCGAGGTCGCCGGTGCGCGTGAGCACGAACTCGCCGCGGCCGCCGCTCTCGCTGGCGACGCGGTCGGTGGCGGCGATCGTGACCCGACCGCCGAGCGCCGGATTGCCGCCGCGGTAGGTCTGGAAGAACGTCTCCAGCCAGCCACCGGTGCGGTCGAGGAACGGCCGGCGCACCAGCACCGTGTTGCGCACGGTGATCGGCGCCTCGATCTGCACGCCGTCGACCGGCGTGCCGTTGCTCGAGCCGTAGGTGTCGACGTTGAAGCCGCCGCTGAAGTAGTTGCCGCCGTTCGGGCTCGGGTTGACCGGGCTCGGCACGCTGTTGTAGCCGCCGCTCTGCAGCCACGCGCCGAGGCTGTTGCCACCGCGCAGCAGCGACGCGAACGGGGCGATGCCGAGGCTGCCGGCGCTGCGGATCGAGCTCTGATTGACGTAGGTCGGTTGCGCCAGCGTCGAGTCGCTCAGCGCCAGCTGGGTCGCGGACAGCGAGTAGCCCAGTTCGATCCACGCCTCCGGATGGCCGTGCCCGTGCAGGTCGAGATAGAAGCCGTGGCCCCACTGCGCCAGCGTCGCTGTGCGCGCGTCGGCCAGCGCCTGGTGGAACGCGTTGTAGGCGGCCACGGCGAGTGCGTTGCCCTGCGCGCCCTCGACGATGTCGCGGTTGACGTCGACCTTGCGTCGGCTCAGGTGGAACAGGACCACGTGCGGGCGCAGTCGGAACCGCGTCGCCAGCTGGTCGCCGAACTCGCGCGCCAGCTCGAGCGTGCGCACGTCCTGGACCAGCGTGCCGTAGCTGCGGTCCGGGATGGACGCCGGCGCCAGTTCGCCGCCGTGGCCGGCGGACACCACGATCGGTGCGTTGCCGATGATGTATTCGACGTAGCCGTCGGGGCTCCACCGAGTGGTGCCGACCGGTGCGGTCTGTGCCGTCGCCGCCGCCGCCATGACGGCGGCGACGAGGGCGACGGCGGCCGCGGGACGATGCGCCGCCATGGCAGTCGGCACGGGATCAGTGCAGGCCGGTGACCAGCGCGACCGAGTCCGACATCGCGGCGCCGAACGGGTTCGCCGCCGGGTCGATCGTCAGGCCCTGCATGTAGAACTGGAAGCCGGCGAACGACGGCACCGCCGGGAAGCCGAACGACACCGCGCCGGCCGGGCCGGCCGCGACGACGGTGCTGGTGACGTCGTTGCTGACCAGCAGCGGGCAACCGAGGAGGCCGAGGAACGACAGGTCGAGCGGCAGCGGGCCGATCGGGCCGATGGTGTTGCTGGTGCCGACGATCAACAGGCCGATGCCGAACGGCATGCCGCCGAGTTCGACGCCGAACGTGGTGCCGAGCTGCGGGCGCGTGGTGCCGACCGGGCGCAGCGACGGCACGCCGAGCGAGCCGGCGCAGCCCACCGACACCGGCGAGATCGCGCCGACCGGCCAGCTGCCGACCTTGGTGTAGACCAGCGCGCCGTTCCACTGCCGCGTCACCGGCGTCGCCGAGAACGGGGTCGCGGCGTTGGCGACGCCCTGGAAGTTCACGACGAAGTCGGGTGCGGTCTGCGTGGCGAGGCCCGGCGACGTGTAGTAGGCGTGCAGGTCGAGGTAGTTGACCGCGACGCCGTAGGTGCGACCCGGCAGCAGCAGGATCGGGCGATCCAGCGCGATGCGCACACCGCCGGTGGTGCCGACGGTGGCGCCGGAGCCGTTGGCGGCCTCGCGCCAGACGGTGGCGTCGGTCTGCTTGCCGGCCGCGGTGCCGTCCGTCAGCCAGACCTTCACCGCGCCGCTGTTGCCGACGTGGGTCGCGCTGCAGGTGTCGAGGCCGGTCACGACCAGCGCTTCCGCCGACGTGATCTGCAGATCGAAGAACGCGATGCCCTGCTTCGAGGCGAGGCCGGCGGTGCCGGTGTAGCCGGTGGTGAAGCTGTTGGTCACCGCGTCGAGGCGCTTCCGGATCGTCTTCGTGCGGCAGCCGTTGCCGACCGTCAGCGTGACCGTGTAGCTGCCCGCGCCAGGCGTCCAGGTCGGGTTCTGCGTGGTGTCGTCGACGACGCCGTCATTGTCGAAGTCCCACTGCCACGAAGTCGCGCCGGTGCTGGTGTCGCTGAAGCTGACCGGCGTCTGCGGCGCGACCAGGTTCGTGGGCGTGGTGAAGTTGGCGACCAGCGGATCGACCTCGATCAGGTCGGTCCACTGGTACTCGAAGTTGCCGCCGGCGGTCAGGACCCGCAGCTTCGGCGAGTAGTTGCCGCACCCGGTGTAGACGTGAGTCGGGTTCTGCTGCGTCGAGTCGACGATGCCGTCGCCGTCGAAGTCCCATTCCCAGCTCGTCACCGCGGCGCTCACGATGCTGCTGCGGTTGGTGAACGTCACGCTGTGCGGCGCCGGCCCGCTGCGCACGCTGGCGGTGAAGTCGACGAAGTCGACCGCCGCGACGTAGTTCAGCGCGATGCAGGCGATGCGCGGAGTGTTCGGCGTGCTGGTGAAGGTGTTCGACTGCGCCGAGCCCATGCTCAGCGTCAGGTCGGCATTGGTGTAGACCAGCGGTGTGCCGGTCGAGCCGGGGTTGATCCAGCGCATGCCCGCACCGCGGTGCACGATCGCCATGCCCTGCGTGCCGAACTGCAGATGCACGGGCTTGCTCAACGTGATCGGCGTCTGCGCGTCCTGGCCCGCCGACAGGAACGGCGTGATCGCGCGCAGCTGCCAGATGCCCGCTGCCGGAGCGACGAGGTTGCCGACGTGGGTGTTGCCGACGTCGGTGGTGTAGATCTCGAGCACGCCGGTGGTGTTCGGCCACGGCGAGTTGACCACCACCTGATCCAGGCGCAGGCCGTTCGGGTTGGTGACCGTGACGTCGAACGTGCAGCCCGGCAGCACGTGGTTGGTCGAGGAGCCGGCGTTCGACACGAAGCTGGTGGCGATCGTCTGTGCGGCGGTGTGGCCGAGCAGCAGGGTGGATGCCAACAGCAACAACGAGGTTTGCTTCGGGTGCATGGTTTGCGGTGCCTGGGGAGGTTGCGGCCCAGGTTACAAGGTGTTGCGGAGCGCGCCATGCACCGGCAGCTTGTTTGCCGTTCCGGCAGCGATCGCCCCGGCCGCCTCGCCTCCGCGTCTCCCTCACGCGAGCATGACCACGACGTCCAGCACTGTCCCGTCCCCGGTTACGCCGGACCCGTTGCCGACGGCGGCCACGCCATCCCATCGCGGCCTGGGCCTCGCCCTGCTGCTGGTGCTGGTCGGCGCGTTCGTCGCCGCGGTGGTGCAGACCGACGGTGGGGCGGTGCAGGTGACCGGGCTGCGGATCCCGATGCAGGGCGGCCAATGGCTCGCCGCCGACCTGTTCCGGCCGCGCACGGCGACCAAGGAGCAGAAGGCGCCGTTGGTCGTGGTGGTGCCCGGCTTCCAACGCAGCAAGGAGGCGCTGTCGAACGTGCCGATCGAGCTGGCGCGGCGCGGCATCGTCGCGCTGTCGATCGATCCGTACGCGCAGGGCAACAGCAGCTCGAGCAACAGTTCGCGGGCGGCGACCGAGGAAGGCTATGGCCTGTTCGGTGTCATCGACCTGGTCGCCAAGGTTGGCCTGCTCGACTATGTCGACACGGAACGCATCGGCGCCACCGGCCACTCGGCGGGCGGCAACGCGGTGATCCTCGCCGCGAGCCACTTCGGCAAGCGCGCGCGCAAGGAAGGCGGTCCGAGCCTGCTGCACTCCGCGTACGTCAGCGGCTACCTGCTGTCGTTCACCGACAAGGTGTTGAAGGACGTGCGCAGCAACTGCGGCGCCAGCTACGCGCTGTACGACGAGGGCGCGTTCCGCAACGAACGCGGCGACGGCGACATGCGGACGGCCCCCGAGGCGCTGCGCTTCGTCGCCGCCGGCCGCGACAAGGACGAGCCACCGCTGCAACAGGTCGAGATCGGCCGCTGGTACGGGGATGCCGCGCAACGGCGGCTGCGCATCGTGCACAACGAGCCGTTGCTGCACCCGCTGCAGCCCTACAGCACCGAGGCGACCGCCAACCAGATCGCGTTCTTCGAGCGCACGTTCGGCCTCGAGGGCGCGCGGCCGCCGCACGACCAGGTCTGGTGGTGGAAGGAGTTCGCGACGCTGTTGTGTCTTTGCGCGGCCTTCCTCGGCATCGTGCCGTTCACCGCGTTGCTGCTCGCTTCTGTGCGTTGGTTCCGGCCGCTGGTGCACGCAATCCCCCCGGCGGCGCCGGTGACGATGCGCGGCACCTGGTTCTGGGTGCTGCTGGTCGCCGGGGCCGCGATCGCCTGCGTCAGCTACATCCCGATGACCGAGCTGTCGCAGCAGTGGTTCGAGTCGGCCACGCGGCGCGAGCAGACGCTGTTCTTCCCGCAGCGCATGAACAACGGGCTGATGCTGTGGGCGCTGCTGAACGGGCTGGTCGGCTTCGTGCTGTTCGGGCTCGGTCGGCGACTCGCCGGCGGGCGCGGCCCGGTGCCGGCGCTGCAGACGAACGTGGGCCAGCTGCTGCGGGCGGCGGCGCTGTCGGCATGCGTGTTCACGTTCTTCTTCGGCCTGTTGTTCGCCGTGCACTGGCTGTTCCACGTCGACTTCCGTTTCACGTTCTTCGGCGCACGCGCCTTCGACGCCAGCCTGCTGCCGCTGCTCGCGCTCTACGCGCCGGCATTCCTGCCGTTCTTCGTCGGCAACTCGCTGCGCACCAACTGCGGCATGCGGTTCGCCGGCGAAGCGGAGTGGCGCAGCCGGCTGCGGGCCATGGGCGCGAACTCGCTCGGCCTGTTGCTGATCCTGGTGGTCCAATACACGCATTTCGCCGCCACCGGCCGCGTCTACTGGACCGACGGCTGGCTCTACGTGAACCTGCTGTTCGCGGTGGTGCCGATGATGTTCGTGCTGCCGTGGTTCCACCGGCGCCTGTTCGAGTTGACCGGGCGCATCCATGTCGGGCCGCTCGTGATGTGCCCGATCTTCATCATGATGCTGGTCGCGAACACGGTCTGCTACCTCCCCTTCTAGGAAACTGATCCAAGGATTGTGATCGCCCCGGAAAGTGGCAAATCTGTGCCACCTCTGGCGGTTTCGAGGCACTGACACCCTGCGCGCACTCTGTCGGTGGGCGCAGGAGTCGCCATGGATTTCGAGCCCCCGTTCTGCCCCAAC
>JALORC010000046.1 GCA_025459175.1 Planctomycetota bacterium
GCCGAGTTCAACTACAACCCATCGGACACTGTGATGTTCGATTGCTTCGTCTGGCCAGTAGAGCGTGGTGGTATCCGTGCGATTCAAGTCGAGGACTACTTTGGTGAGGCCTTTGAGGGTTCCGTGTTTGTGCTCCAAGTAACCCTGGTTTGCGTCGCGTCGTTCCTTGCGGCGTCCTCTATTGGTTGCCCCCGCAAAGTGCCGACAATCAAGCCAGCCCAACACGGCGCAGCAGCCGACGATCGCCCCCAAGCGGGCGATCGCGGCTGAGCGCCAAAGACGTGGGGGCGACAGGTCGCGATGGTCCTTGTCCAGTTTCTCACCGAGCCGGATCGCAAGGTCTCGTTGGAGGAGTTCCTCTTCTTGGGAGACTCGTTCCGCATCTGCGCAGAGTCCCATCGATGGCCACCGCTCGAGACCTTCAACGCCTTCCTCGGCTGCGGCGTCGACGACTCCGATGGTGACCTGATGATGTGGCGACCATTCGAGGTAGATCCTGCAGCTTACTCGAATGCTCGTTTGCATCGTGATCCAAGTGGGGTTGTGGAAACTCTCGGCACGATCGATGGCGACTGGTCTGCGTGGTTTGCAGCCGCGGTCGGTATGCTGCGTCCTGAATAGTCACAGCAGCTGACGGCGCTTCGCGCCGGAGCTGCGTGTCCAAAGATGTTGTGCGGGCCTGACCCTTGACCGTATGCGGGAGCATGATGCGATGAGACGTGCCATTGCCTGGTGCTGCTTGCTTGGCGGTATCCTCGCGACGGTGCCGTTGCTCTACTCCGCGGTGTTCTACGGATTGGCGGCTGGTGGCCCGCCACAGACGCCGGAGCCGCGACAAGTTCTCTTGATCTGGTGCTTCGCCTCCCTCGCTTCAGCTCTGGTTGTGCCCATCGTTGGTATTCTCATGTTCCGCAGCCTTCGTCGTTCAAAGGCTGCAGAACAAGCCGATGCAGCCGGCGACGACCAGGTGGCTCGCGCCTGATGGGCAAAGACGTTAGACAGTTGAATCCCCGTGGTGGATCTGCCCTCGGATCAACCGTGCGCCCTGTGCCACAGAAGTCCTGGAGGCGATTGATCGGGCCGCGCGACCCTTCGGGCCGGATCTTTGCGTGGGGGGCATGGATGCTCTTGGCTTCGCCCTTCCTGTTCTTCGCCTACCTGCTGTTCTTCAAGGGGCACTGCGGCTAGTCCTGATTGCTGCCCGACAAGCCCATGTAGCAGACGAGCGCCGCGGCGGCTTTCGGGGCGATCACCCCCGAGCGGGTACCCGCGGCTGATTGCCACAAATGCCATGCACGTCCAGGAGCTTCGTCTCGGGTTCTCCACCGCGGACACGTCGTACCCCAGCTTGGTGTTCGCCCCGGCGCGACTATCGGCCTCGTTCCGGTCGTCCAGCGGAGAGCCGGTGGCCGTCGAGTTCGGCGGAGTGGCGGCCTTCTCGTGGCAGGAGGATCAGGACGATCTCCTCCCTGGCGAGCCTTGGGACGGGCCTTGCGAGATCTTCGACAGTCCCCTCCTTGCTGCGCACCCGCCGGGGAAGACGATGTATTCCGTCGCCGGGCTGCGCCACATTCGATTCCACTTCAACGAGTGGGGCCGTCTCGATGTCCTGTGCACGAGTTTCTCGAAGAGCACATAGCGAGCCGCCTACGGTCTCCTACGCGGGCTCGCGGCGGATGGTCAGAGAAGACAGGTCCATCCGATGTTCGGACTGAGGGTCACGATCAACGAAGCTCTCTCCGTGGTCGCCGCAGCGGAGGATGCTGGTCAGGTGACCGCGATGTTGACGGCAACCGGAGTCCTGGGCAGCGCCACGCGTCCCAGTCGGACGGGAGAGACGCACGAGTGCTGGCTGAGTCTCCGGTGCACTCGTGAGCACGCTGGCTCTGTGGATCGTGTTCACTGGATGCAGCGCTACGGTGTCGGAATCGGTGACGAGGTCGTGATCGAGATCGTGGAGACGGAACAGCCCACCCGTCCGTTGCCGGAGAATGCCGGCCGTCGGGTCCACGTCGGATCGCTGACCCGGATGTTCGGGTTCATGGTCGCTGTCAACGACGAGGCCCCCATCACCGGCGCGGCAGACGACCTGTACGTCCTGACCGCGGTCGTTGGCGCATCAGGTGTCCTGGGGCGACTCGCAACACCGGCTCGACGGAACCAGGCGCAAGACTACCGCCTTTCTCTTGGCGGGCTGACTTCGAGGCAGCTCGGCGACCGCGACGAGCATCTGCACTGGCTCAACCGCGATGACCTGGCCGTCGGCGATCGCGTGACGATCCGGATCGTCGAAACCTCTCAGGCTTCTGTTCCTGCGAAGAGATCGCCTGCAGAATCTTGACCCGACACGACGCAGGAGCCGACGAACGACGCAGCGGCACCGGCGGCGCCGCGGCACAGTCGTCGGACAGACATCTCTTGAGCATCCTCGTCGGAATCGCAGTCGGACTGACCCTGACGATCCTCGACCTCGAGGCATTGGGGGGCCTGGGGGCTGCAGTGGCATGCTTGCACCTGTTCCTCGTGCCAGGCCTCGGGCTCGGACTGCTCGGCTTCGGCATCAAGACTCGACGCGCCACGAGGATCCGCTTCGGGCTCGCCCTGGTCCTCGCGGCGGTTGCGTCCTTCGTCGCATCGGGCATGTTGCTGAACCGCAAGATCGAGGCCAGCAAGGCGGCTGGCGACGAGCTGTGCGTGGCACTGGAGTCCTGTCGCCAGAGCAGTGGTCGGTACCCCGAGAATCTGCAAGCCTTGGTGCCTGAGTGGCTGTCTGCGGTGCCATGGACCAGCATGGGTCTGTTCCGCTCGGTCCCCTTCGACTACCGGCCGGAGCCCCAGCGCGACGACTACACATTGGGGTTCCATTCGACGTTCCTCATCTACTGCGCGCGCGCTCGAGCGACGACTTGGAAGTGCGATGACTAGTGCCCAGCGCCGAGTAGCATTCCCTCCTACGTGTCGCCGGAGCCGGTGAGCGCCGCAACGGCGCTCGCGGTTCCGCGGCGACGACGTCGTTCGGATTCATTCGACGCGATCGACCGAGGTTCCTGATGCGACGATTCATCGCGGTGGTGTTCGGCTTGTTCGGTCTCTGGATCTTCAGTGGCTCCTTGATGAGTGTGGCGATCACCGAGCCGGGCTCTTTCCTCCCGGCGATGTGGTCCGAACTGCTGCTGGGTGCAGTCCTGCTCGTCGTGGCAGCGCTGCTGTGGCGTGGCCGTGCCCATCAGGGTGCTGGCCGACGAGCCGTGGAAGTTGGCGATGTCCCTCGGGCGGGGGCGCGCGGCTGAGCGGCAATCCTGGACGGGTGTTCGTGGCTGCGGAGGTTGCGCCACCCTGCCCCGGAGCTGCCAACGCGTGGAGCAGACATGAACTGGACGCCGATCGACCGCGAGGAGCTGCAGCGCTGGATCGAACGTGGTCTCGAAGCCGGCGGTGAGGACGTGCGCACCGTCTTCGCCCGCATCGCCTGCGAGCCGGTCAAATGGCAGCTGCATCCGTGGGGTGATCAAGGCCAGGGCTTCTGGGTGGTCGCGAAGCTCGGCCGCCGCGTCGTGTGGTTCAACGACATCGAGGACGGCTTCAACATCTCGACCTTCGCGGCCGAGGGCGTCATCCCTCCCGACGGATACGGGTGCGAACAGGACCAGCTCCACTTGGCCCTGCGCAAGCTCCTGCACGGTGGTGAGTCTCCGCCTGGCGCGCCCCGACCTGTTGCTGGGTAGGGGGCGATCCGACTCACCGCAGCGGCCGTAGGCCGTTGCGAACCCCGAGCGCGACGGTCCCGCGCTGGAGGCGCGCGGCAGCCACGCTCCCGGTCAGTGCTGCATCGGCACCGGGATCACCATCGCCGCGTCGGAGTGCGCGACCACGAACGGCCCGCGCCACGCGCGCCCCTCGGCGTCGGTGTGGCGCAGTTCGTAGCGGCCGGCCTGCAACACGGCCTGGAACCGCAGCGCCGTGTGTGCAGCGGGCTTGAAGTCGCCGTAGAGCTCGCCGCGATCGAGATCGTGCAGCTCGAACCGCCGGGGGCCGCTGCCCGGTTCGGGCAAGCCGTGGACCCGCAGCGTGCAGCGCGTGGCCCGCGGCAACCGCAGCCGCAGCGTCGTCACCGCGCCCGCGTCGATGTGCACCGGCGCTGCTTCGACCCAGCGCAGCCGATCGCAGACCGCGAACAGCTGGTAGTCGCCGGGCAGCAGCACCTGGTGCGCGCGCGGCGACTGCGGCATCGCCGCGCGTCGGTCGGCGGCGACGTCGCGGATCACCAGCACCATCGGCCCGGGCTCCGCGCCGTCCTCGGCGCCGAGATCGAGCTGCAGCGTGCCGGTGGGCGGGGCGCTGCGGTCGATGGAGTGCTCTTCGCCGGCGGCCAGTTCGAACGCACCGAGCCACCAGCTCGGCAGCTCCAGGCGCGTCGTCTCCGCATACAGCTCGAAGCGCGCCAGCGGCAGCGGCCCGAGCCGGAACGCGCCGCGGTCGTCGGTCAGACCGAGTTCGTCGGCGGCGCGTCCGTCGAACTGCACGAACAGCCGCGCCTGCGCCAACGGCGCGCCGGCCGCCGTGCGCAGGACTCCCTGCAGGATGGCGCTGGCGGCGAACTGCGCCGGCAGCTGCACGACCACGTGCGCGCCGTCCCAGGTCGAGAACGGATCGAGGTCGCGCCACAGCGGTTCGCCCGGCAGCTGGATCGCGAGCTGTGGCCGCCCGAGGCCGTTCGCGGTGCAGGTGAAGCTGCCGTCCGCCTGCAGCGACACCAGCCGCGGCTCGCCCTTCAGCGCCGACTGCGACCACGTCGCGCGCAACTCGGCCGCCGCGTCTGCCGGCGGCAGACCGCGCACGATGCCGGTCACCACCTGGGCGGTCGGCAGTACCAGCTCGATCGCTTCCTTCGGCGCGGTCACCAGCCGCAGCTGGTGCGGCAGATGGCCCTCGTGGTGCGCCATCAGCTCGAGCGGCGGTGCGGGTGGGGCGACGAACTCGAAGCTGCCGTCGGCGCCGGTCAGCGCATCGATGTTGCCGCCGAGTTCGTCGGCGCGGCAGACGATCCTCGCACCGTCGATCCCCCGACCCTCGGCATCGAGCACCCGCCCGCGCAGCGGCGGTTGGGCGCGCAGCACGATGGTGTGGGACACCTCCTGCGCCGCGACCACGTGGATGTGGTCCACCTCGGGCGCGAACCCACGCGCGCGCACCATCAGCGGCAGCGGGCCCGGCGGCAGGCTGGCGAGGGCGAGACGACCCTCCGCGTCGCTGCGCCCGGTCTGCGGTGGCGGTCGCCAGGCGACGACGTTCTCGATGAGGTGCAGCGGCACCCCATCGGTGGTGTCGCCGGCCCAGACATTCGCGCCGGCGACCGCGCGACCGTCGGCATCGGTGATCCGCAGCACGGCGCGGCCGGCGGCCGGGCCGAGGTTCAGTTCGAGCGTGCCGTCGTGGCCGACGTCCCAGCGCTCGACGTTGCTGCCGCACCAGTCGGGATGCCGCGCCGCCACGAACGTGGCGTCGGCTATGTGGGTCAGCTCGAACGTGCCGTCGTCGCCGGTGCGGATCACGTCCTGGCCGCGCCACGGTTCGGCCGGCACGCTGCCGACCCAGATGCTGGCGCCGCCGGCGGGGGTGCCGTCGGCGAGACGCACGCGGCCGCGCACGGTGCCGAGTTCTTTCAGCACCAGCCGGAACGTGCGCGACTTCGGCTCCTGGTCGAACGCGATGCGCGGGCCACGATCCGCCTGCAGCGCGAACCGCCCGCTCGGCGGCAGGGCAAAGTGCAGTCGGCCATGGGCATCGGTGACGCCTTCGCTGCGGTGCAGCAACGGATCGCCGCCGTCGATGCGGGTGCAGGTGATGCCGACGGCCGGCACGCCTTGGCCGGCGAGGTCCTCGACCTGGATCGTCAGTACGGCAGTGGCGGGTGCGCTGGCGACCGCGGTGCGGTCCGCGGCGGGAGGTGGCTCCGGTGCGGGCGCGGTGCCGGGGGGCGCGGTGGCCTCCGTCGCCGGCGCTGCGACCGCGACCGGAACCGCGCGGTCGCCGGCGGTGCCGGCGAACTGCCACCAGTACCAGCACAGCGCCAGCGCGCCGAGCAGCGGCAGCGCGAGCGCGGCGCGCCGCGGTGCCGCACCGGTGCCGGCGGTGCCGGGCCGCACCAACAGCCACGCGAACAGCGGTGCCGACCAGCGTTTGAGCGCCTCGCGCAGTTGGCGCAGGCCGCGGTGCAGGTGCACGCGCACCGTCGTGCGCGGTTGCTGCAGGTCGCGCGCGATCTGTCGTGGTGAGTGCTGGTCGAGCAGGTAGCGCCGCAGCGGGTCGCGGTAGCGCGGCGGCAGATTGGCGAGGGCCTTCTGCAGGTCGGTGCTCAGTTCGCGCTGCTCGGCCGCGGTCGCGGCATCCGGGCCGGTCCGGGGCCCGGCTTCGGCTTCGGCCGTGGCGCCGGCTTCGTGCGACCTCGGCACCCGTTCGCGCTGCTGCTGGGAGCGATGGCGTGTCAACAGCTCCTGCAGCCACGGCAGCAACGGCTGCCGACGATCCCAGCGATCCGCGATCGCGAGCGCGGCGACCAGCGTCTCCTGGACCAGGTCCTCGGCGTCCTCGATCGAAGCGCCGAGTTGCCGCGCCGATCGCCGCAGCGGTGGGGCGCACCGCCGCAGCAGTTGCTGCAGGGAGTCCTCGCAGCCGGTGTCGACGAAGGCGGCGAACAGGTGCTCGAGCGAAGGGGAATCGGCCACGAGAGGGGCGACCATTGTCGCGCGCCAATGGCTCGGTTGCACGCGGCAGTCGGTGCCGTCGCGGGCGCGGGCCGGTCCCGCCGGTGGCAGCGGAATCGCGGCGCTGCGGTGACGGCGCAACGGCGCGCATTGCGTGTTCCTGGTCGTGCGAGCCACGGCTCCTGCGACCCACATGCGATTCCTCCTCAGCCTGCTGTCCGCCCTGGCGCTGCCTGCGCAGGGCTTCGTCAGTCCCTCACACTTCGCCGCCGTCGAAGGCACCGGCAGCAGCCAGCTGCCGTTCGGCACGCAGTCGCTGCCGGCGCGCTACCTGCAGGTGCACGACGGTGTGCCGGCGCAGACGATCACCGGTCTGGCGTTCCGCCACGACACCAATGGCACCGTCCGGCCGGCGTTCACGCTGACCGTCGACGTGTGGCTGTCGACCGCGGTGGCGCCGGCGGCGGCCGCCGTCGCTGGGTTCGACGCCAACCACGGCGTCGACAAGCGCCACGTGATCGTCAACCGCACCGTGACTGTGCCGGCCAATGATCCGGCGCGCTTGCCCGGTGCGTTCCTGCTCGACCTGCCGTTCGATCCGGGGCAGGACTTCGTGTTCGCCGGCGGCGGTGCGTCCCTGTGCTGGGAAGTCCAGGTCACCGCGAACAGCTCGCTCGCCAGCAACGTGCCGTTCGACGCGGTGCAGACCCAGGGGCCGACGCCGAGCGCTCCTGGTCTCGTCGGTACCCGCGCGTACAGCGGTTGTGTCGCCACCGGCCGCACGCAACCGATCGCGATCGCACCGCTGAACTCGTCGGTCGACTGGGTCGCCGGCCTCGCGCAGCAGCGGGTCAGCGGTCAGCAGTTGCTGGCGAACGGCATCGTCGTGTGGGCCAGCGGCAGTGGGGCCGGCAGTTGGAGCGGCGCGCCGTTGCCGATCCTGTTGCCGACCACGACCGGGGCGCCGTCGGGCACCTGCACGCTGTTCACCGACCCGGCGTGGTTGACCGCCGGCGTCGCGTCGGCGAGCGGCACCGCGCTGTTGCAGCTGCAGTACGCGGTCACCCCGGCGCTGCACGGGGCGTTGCTGCCGGTGCAGCTGATCGGACTCGATGCCGCGGCCAATGCGCTCGGCATCACCACCAGCAATCTGGTCGTGCAACAGCTGGTGGCGCCGTACCCGGCGGCGCCCGGCATCCAGCGCGTCTACGCGGTCGGCGGACTCGCTGCCACCGGCACCGTCGACGCCGGCTCGCCGCTGATCACGCGGTTCCAGTGAGCACCGCGCAGCACCGTGGCGCGGTTGCGTATGGCGCGCGCGATCGCGGTTGGGCATCGTGCCCGGCGTCATGAGCGAGCTCCCGCCCTGTCCGCAGTGCAAGTCGAGTTACACCTACGAGGACCGGGCGCTGTTCGTGTGCCCCGAGTGCGGCCACGAGTGGTCGGCGGCGACCGCCGCCGCCGAAGCACCGGTCGCCGACGGACCGAAGGTGTGGAGGGACGCCAACGGCACCATGCTGCAGGACGGCGACAGCGTGGTCGTGATAAAGGACCTGAAGGTGCGCGGCGCGTCGTCGTCGCTGAAGGTCGGCACCAAAGTGCGCAACATCCGGCTCGTCGACGGCGATCACGACATCGACTGCAAGATCGACGGCTTCGGCGCGATGCAGTTGAAGTCGGAGTACGTGCGCAAGGCGACCTGAGCGCGGCGGTTCACTTGCCGGTCGGAGCCGGCGCCTTCTTGATCGGGCCGGTGCCGCCGCCCGGGGTCGGTGCCGTGCCCGCCGGTGGCGGTGTCGGCGCCGGCGCGGCCGGCGGTTGCCAGTTCTTCTCCTGCTCGCGCAGGATCGGGATCATCTCGCGCAGCTTCTTGGCGCGTTCGAGTGGATCCGGGTGGGTGCTCAACCAGGACGGCGTGTCGCCGCTGCCGAGCTTGGCCATGCGCTCCCACAGCGGCGGCGCCTGGTCGGGGTCGTAGCCGGCGCGGATCGCGTAGCGCAGCCCTTCGAGGTCGGCTTCGCTCTCGTGTTCGCGGCTGAACGGCAGCAGCACCCCGACCTGCGCGCCCATGCCGAGGGCGGCCATCACGCCGGCCTTCGCCTCGTCGCCCATCTGCACGATGCCGAGTCCCGCCTGCACCGCCGACATGCCGGCCTGCGTGATCGTGCCCTGGGTCATGCGCTTGCCGCCGTGGCGCAGGATCGCGTGCGCGACCTCGTGCCCCATCACGATCGCCAGCCCGTCCTCGTTCTGCGTGATCGGCAGGATCCCGGTGTAGATCGCGATGCGACCGTTGGGCAGACAGAACGCGTTCGGGATGTCGTCGGCGCGCAGCAGCCGCGCTTCCCACGGGAACTTCGTCTCGCCCGAGGCCGCGGCGATCTTCTTCGCGACGCGCTGCACCATCTCGTAGTCCCGGCCCGAGTCGACGATCCCCTTGGTCTCCTTGGTCGCCTCCTCGTAGGCCTGCAGGCGCAGCGGCTCGAGCTCATCGTCCGAGGAGATGTTGCAGGCCGCCGGCAGCATGGCCAGCAGTCCGGCGAACAGGGCGCGCAGCAGTCTTGGCATGGGCGGGATGCTACGCCGGGCCGCGGCGGCGGTCATCCGGGGCAACCCCGGCGGCGGCCGAAACCTTGCGATCGGCGGGGGCATGCTCGATGCTCTGCGGATGCGACCAGAACTGGTGATCGTCGGCGGTGCGCGCACCGCCATGGCGGAGTATTCGGGCACGCCGGGCTTCGGCAAGTTCAAGGACATCACGGCGATCGACCTCGCCGCGCACGCCGCCAAGGCGGCTCTGCAGCGCAGCGGGGTCAAGCCCGAACTGGTCGACGAGACGTTCGTCGGCAACGCCGCGCAGAGCAGCAGCGATGCGATCTACGGTGCGCGCCACGTCGCGCTGAAGGCGGGCGTGCCGATCGAGAAGCCGGCGCTGACGGTCAATCGCCTGTGCGGCTCCGGCATCCAGTCGGTGGTGTCGGCCGCGCACACGATTCTCGCTGGCGAGGCGCAGCTGTGCCTCGCGGGGGGCATGGAGAACATGAGCCAGGTGCCGCACGTGATCCGCGGCGCCCGCGAAGGGTTCCGCTTCGGCCAGGAGCAGAAGATCGAGGACCTGCTGTTCGCGGCGCTCTACGACCCGTTCTGCAAGTTCTTCATGGCGCAGACCGCCGAGAACGTCGCCAAGAAGCTCGGTATCTCGCGGCAGGAACAGGACGAGTACGCACTGCGCAGCCACCAGCTCGGCGCCGCCGCGGTCAAGGCCGGCAAGTTCGCCGCCGAGATCGCGCCGTTGACGATCAACCTCGGCAAGAAGGAAGTCGTCGTCGACAAGGACGATCACATCAAGCCGGAGACGACGCTCGAGGCGCTCAGTGGCCTGCGCGCCGCGTTCGGCAAGGACGGCACGGTGACCGCCGGTAACGCGTCGGGCATCGTCGACGGCGCCGCGATGCTGGTGGTGACCACGGCGCAGCGGGCGAAGGAACTCGGCTTGAAGCCGAAGGCGCGCATCCGTTCGTGGGGCCTCGCCGGCGTGCTGCCCGAGATCATGGGCATCGGCCCGGTGCCGGCGATCCAGCAGGCGTGCCAGAAGGCCGGCCTGAAGGTCCAAGACCTGGACCTGATCGAGATCAACGAGGCGTTCTCGGCGCAGTATCTCGGCTGCGAGAAGGAGCTGAAGCTCGACCGCAACAAGTGCAACGTCAACGGCGGCGCGATCGCGCTCGGCCACCCGCTCGGCGCCACCGGCGCGCGGTTGTTGCTGACGCTGGTGCGCGAGATGGAGCAGAGCGGCAAGTCGCTCGGCTGCGCCTCGGCCTGCATCGGCGGCGGTCAGGGCATCGCGATGATCCTGGAGCAGGTCTGAGGTCACGATGCTGCCCAACACCATCCAGTTCTCCGGCCGCGTGCTCTACCTCAGCGAGGACCAGGAGCAGCTCAAGGCGCAGCTGTACGGCCAGGAGCGTCTGTCCCATGATCCGGCGCGCAAGCTGGTCGACAACATCTCGACCGACGAGCTGACCCCGGGCTGGGTCTGCTACTACTACGACGAGACGCTGGCGCGCTACTGCCTGGTCGGCTTGCGCGGCGGCAACATCAAGCAGGACGCGATCAAGAACGGCGGCTTCTCGGTGATCGTCAGCGGCGTCAGCAAGGGCTGCGGCAGCTCGCGCGAGACGGCGCCGTACAGCGAGCTGAAGGCCGGCATCCAGCTGGTCGTCGCCAAGAACATCGAGAAGATCTACGGCCAGAACTGCCAGAACATCGGGCTGCTGACGTCGACCGACTTCTCGCTGCTGCCGCGCATCGAGCGCGGTGAGGCGATCCCGATCGAGGAGTTCACCAAGGGTCTCGACGCGATCGCGACCGAGATCGTGCGCCACGGCGGCCTGTTCGCCTACAACCAGGCGCGCCTGGCCGGCAAGACCGTGCCGCCGGCGGTGACGACGAAGAGCCGGCCGATGACGCTGTGCGAGAAGATCATCGCCCAGCGCGCGATCGCCGACGCCAAGACCGGTCGCACCGGCATCCCGGCGGTGGCGCCCGGCGACGCGCTGTTCGTGCGCACCGACGTGCGCTTCAGCCACGAATACGTGACGCCGATGGCGGAGGCGCTGTTCCGCATGGGCCTCGGCGCCGACGCGAAGATCACCGACCCGAAGTCGGTGTTCGCGTTCCGCGACCACCTGACGTTCCTCGACCGCATCATGCCCGAGGCGCACGTGAAGATGGGCCTGAAGGAACAGGCCGCGTCGCTCGCCACCGTGCAGGAGGCGTTCACCAAGAAGCAGGGGGTCAAGCTCTACGGCGAGGTCCACCGCGGTGGCAACCTGGTCGGCAGCGAGGGCATCTGCCACAACATCGTCATCGAGGACATCGCCGAGCCGGGCCAGCTGGTGATCGGCACCGACAGCCACACGTGCATGGCGGGCGCGATCGGTTGCTTCGCGTTCGGTGTCGGGTCGACCGACATGGCGAACAGCTGGTTCACCAAGGACGTGCGCGTCAAGGTGCCGGAGTCGGTGCGCGTCAACCTGCGCGGCAGCATGAAGTCCGGCGTCTGCGCGAAGGACGTCATGCTGCACCTGCTCGCCGACGAGTTCTTCAAGACCGGCGCCGGCATCGGCAAGGTGCTCGAGTTCGGCGGCCCGGGCACGATGGCGCTCGGTCTCGACGAACGCGCGACGCTGACCAACATGGCGGTCGAGGCCGGTGGCTTCACCGGCATCATCGAGGCCGACGACGTGGTCGTCGACTACATCGCCACCCAGCGCGGCACCGATCGCAAGAAGCTGCAGGCGCAGATCGTCAAGGCCGACCCCGGTGCCTCGTACTGCAAGACGTTCGACATCGACCTCGGTGCCGTCGAGATGACGGTGGCTTTGCCGGGCGACCCACGCAACGGCATGCCGCTGGCGAAGCTGCGCCAGCAGGGGCCGAAGAAGATCCACATCGCCTACGGCGGTTCGTGCACCGGCGGCAAGAAGGCCGACATGGACATGTATGCCGAGGTCGTGCGCAAGGCGCAGGGCAAGGGCCGCACGCTGCAGGCCAAGACCTACATCCAGTTCGGCAGCCAGCGCATCCGCGCGTATGCCGAGCAGATGGGCTACGTGTCGTTGTTCGAGGGGGCCGGCATCGAACTGATCGACCCGAGCTGCGGCGCGTGCATCAAGGCCGGGCCCGGGGTCTCGTTCACCAAGGACGAGGTCACGGTGTCGGCGATCAACCGCAACTTCCCGGGCCGCTCCGGCCCCGGCGACGTCTATCTGGCGAGCCCCTATGTGGTCGCCGCCAGCGCGTTCCTCGGCCACGTCGGCGGGCCAGAGGAGCTGTAACACGGCGAGCTGCAACAGCGCGAGCGGGCGCCCGGCGAGCGGGCGGCCGCCGCGCCCGCTCAGCTGCCGAGCACGCCGTGGATCGCGTTGCTCAGACCACCGAAGCCGTTCGGCGACTGGTCGTCGAGCACCAGCGCCTGCGAGAACAGCCCGGTGCCGGCGAGGCTCGGCGTGTTCGGGATCGACAGCACGTGCGTGAAGCCACCGGTCACCACCTCGGTGATCAGCAGATCCGGCCGCACCTGCAGACTGCAGCCGGCAATGCCGACCGAGGTGAGGTCCAGCGGCAGGTAGAGGCCCGGCGCGAACTGCAGGTTGTCGAGGCCGTGGATCACGAGCCCGACCGTCAGCGCCGGGGCGCCGCTCAGGGTCAGGCTGTAGTTGGTGCCGAACTGCGGCAGCGTCGACGGCGTGAACGACGGCACGCCAGTGCTGGTGGCGCAGCCGCGCCCGAACGGGGCCGCGATCGCGGTGGTGGCGCCGCTGTAGGTCCAGGTCTCGTTGTTGACCGTGCCGGCGGGCGTCGGGCCGCTGCCGCCGAAGTAGACCGACTGGTTCGTGGTCGGCAGGTAGGCCATGAAGCCCTCGGTGCTCTTGGCCGGCCCGACGGTCGCGACCGTGGTCCAGTCATTGCCGTCGTATTCCCAGGTGGTCTGCTGGGCCGCACCCGCACCGAAGCCGCCGTAGAGCACGAGCCGGCCACGGAAGTCGTCGTAGACCATGCTGGCGCGATAGCCGGTGAGCGGCGAGTTCGCGGTCGACCGCAGCACCCAGTCGGCGCCGTCGTATTCGTAGGTGGTCCGGTAGTCGGTGCCGGGCGGCGTGCCGTTGAAGCCGCCGAACATCACGATGACGCCGCGCCCCTTGTCGTAGGCCATCGCCGGCGCCTCGAGTCCGGGCGGCGTGGTCGGGGTGAACGCCTGGCTCCAGGTGGTGCCGTTGTATTCCCAGGTCTGGTTGCCACCGAGGGCGGTGGAGCCGCTCTGGGTGCCGTAGATCACCGTCACTCCGCGCCGTTCGTCATAGGCCATGCCGTAGAACGCGCGCGCGTTCGGCGAGGTCGGGGTGGCGATCTGCTGCCAGTCGGAGCCGTCCCACTCCCAGGTGTCGTTGGCGGTCGTGGTCGTGGTCGGCGAGCGGCCGCCGAACGCGACGAGGCGGTTGCGGCGGCTGTCGTAGACCATCTTGTGGCCCCAGCGCGGCGGCGGCGTGGTCGCCGGCGTCAGCTGCGTCCAGGTTGCACCGTCGAACGTCCAGGTCTCGTTGAGGGTCAGGGTCGGCCCGGACTGCAGGCCGCCGTACATCACGAGCCCGCCCTGGCTCGGATGGAAGGCTAGCCCACCCTGGCGGCGCGCCAGCGTGGTCGGGAACGGCGCTGGCGTGAGCAGGGTCCAGGTCTGCGCGGTGGCGAGGCTGCCGAGCAAGGTGGCGAGCAGCAGGTGACGAGTGATCATGAGGCTTCGAGGATGAGGTACGGGCGCTCCGTACCGCGTGGTGGGCGACAGAGTGCCGGGCGCGGCTGGCGGCAAATCGCCCATTCCTGCGTGTCGCAGTTTCGTTGCAATCGACGGTGGGTGGTCGTCGCCGGGCCTACGGCGAACGGCGCAACCCGGCCGAGCGCAGGCCGCACGCCGCGACCAGCGCCGGCATCGTCGCCGCGGCGAGCCAGAAGGCCCAGGTCCAGCGCGCCGACACCCCGCGCAGCATGCCAGGCCCCTGGTGCCACTCGTAGGCCAGCGCCAGCGCACTCAGCACGGCCAGCAACAGGCTCGCCGGTCGCACCGCGCGCTGCGTGGTCGTGTTCGAGGTCTCGGCCATCGCCATGATCGCGATCAGCAGGCTGCTGCAGAAGCACGTGAAGCCGGCTTGCGATTGCCAGCCGGGGGGGCCGTGCAGATCGCCGAACAGGCGTTCGAACTGCACGCGGATCCACGGCCGGGTGCCGGCGAAGGCGAGGGCGGCGGCGCTGCCGAACAACAACCAGGCGTAGCGTCCGGCCGGGTTGCCGGGGCGACGGTGGCTCGGAGGGGTTTCGGCACGAAAGCGCATCGTGTGCTCACGGTAGGCATCGGGCCGGTGCCGACCAGTCCCGACCGCGACGACCGGGCCAGGTTCGTCGGCCAGGCTCTCCGGCTGGGCACACCGGCTGGGCTTGCCCGCTGGGCCGATGCCAGCGCACGATGGTACCGGAGTGCAGTCGGCGCAGGCCCGCTGGCCGAAGAGAGGCAGGCGATGACTGCCGACGATTGGGAGCCGCTGCCGCCCGAGCAGCTCTGCCGCCATCCGGGCGAGCTCGGCGCACTGCCGTCGGCGGCGGCACCGGCACCACCCGGGGCACCGCCGGCCCGTCCCGCGGCACCACCGGTGCCGTCGCCACCGGCCGCACCTGACCCCGCCGCCGAACAGGCGCTGTTCGCGCTGAAGCAGCGCCTGCAGCAGCAGGGCAAGGGCCGCAGTCTGATCGCGGCGGTGCAGCATCGCGAGCAGCGGCAGCAGCGACAGCAGGCGGCGCGCGGCGTGGCGTCGCTGCAGGCGACCTTGGTGCACATCGAGGCACCCGCGGCGCCAGCGTCACCGCCGCCACCGCCGCCGGAGTGCACCGTCGACGAACGCGCCTCCGACTTCGACGCGCGCGAGCTGGAACCCTGGTTCCGCGAGCTGCCGGACACCGAACGCCAGCGATTGCGCACGGTGTGGTGGCACGAGCGGCATCGCGACGATCACGCGCTGCAGGGGCTGCGCGTCCGGCTGCAGCGCGCGGCAAGCTATGGCGCGATGGTGCTCGGTGGCCTCGGCCTGCTGCAGTCGCTGATGCTCGGTGGTTTCCAGACGGTCCTGCCCCTCGCGGTCCTCGGCGCGATCGCCGCAGTGATCGCCGAACTCGGCGGCGGCGGGCGGTTCCTGTATGCGGCGCTCGGCCCGGTGGCCTGGGTGGCGGTGATGGGACCGATCGTGTTGGTGACGCCGTTCGCGATGCCCGGCGTGCTGCTCGCCGCCTACGGCTTCGGCGCGATCGGCATGGACGGCGAGATGCGCCGCAGTGCCGGCTTCGTCGACCAGCTGCCGCCGACGCCGCCCGCGGCGCCCGACGCTACGGCACCTGCACCGGCACCTGCTGCCGTTCCCCCGGCCGCAGCGCCAGCTGCTGCTGCGCCCGCGGCTCGCCGTTGACGCGCAGTTCGAGCACGTAGATGCCGGCGGCGATCGGTTCGGCCAGCTCGGCGCCGCCGATGCCCGGCAGCACGTCGATCGCGGTCGCGTCGATGCTGCCGCTGCGCGTGCGCCACTTGCGCTGCACGGGCGGACCACCCGGCGTCGACAGCGCCAACGTCAGCGTGCCGCGCCGGGTCGGGTCGTAGGGTTGCCCCGCGGCGTCGACCAGCTGCAGTTCGAGTACGCAGCCCGGTTCGAGCGGCACGTCCTCGACGAAGCCGTGGTCGCCGGTCAGCGTGAACGTGCGCGAGTACGGCAGCAGCGGCAGCAGGTTGCCGTCGGCATCGGTGGCGCAGACGCGGATCCCGTAGTCGCCCGCCGGCAGCGGCGGCAGCGTGTAGGCGCCGTCGTTCGCCGTGGCCCGGCGCGCCCACAGCGACTTGCCGAGGTGCCAGCCGCGCTCGCGTGGTTCGGCGCCGAGCGCGAAGGCGTCGACGCGCACGTGCTGGATCGGCTGCAGCGCCTGGTCGTGCACGTGCAGCGTGATGCCGGCCACCGGGACCGCCGGCACCAGGAACACGTCGAGCTGCAGCGGTGGACTGCCCGCCGGTGGCACCACCAGGTCGTTGCGGGTGAACGGTGTGTAGTCGGCGGCCTCGACGAGCAGTTCGCCGCCGCGATCGGGTGGCAGGCCGAGTTCGGCGCGACCGTCAGCGCCGTCGCCGGACCAGGTGTCGTTGCCGCTGCGCACGCGCCAGCGGAACGCGGCGACCGGCTGGCGGCTGCGCACGTCGCGCGCCATCACGACCACCGACGTGGGCAGTGCCGGCGCCACGGGCTCGGCCGGTGCGTCGGCGGTGGCCGCGGTCGGCGGTGGGCTCGGTTCGGCTGGTGGCGCGATCGGCGCGGCGCTGCGTTCGCTCGGGGCGGTCGGCGCCGGCGCGGTGGTGCCCTGGTCCGGGCGGGGCAGGTCGCGCGGTGCCGGTGGTTCGTCGCCAGCGGCGAACTGCCAGACCACGAACGCGACCACGAGGGCCGCCAACAGCGCGAGCGAGACGAGAGCACGCATGGTGGGCATGGTGCAGGATCCGCGCTCGCTACGCGAGCATCCGGCCGCGCAGCCACAGCCAGCCCGCGGCCAGCAGCAGCGTGCCGAGCGTGATCGGCACTCCGGTGCGCCAGTGCTCGGCGGCCCAGCTGCGGCCGCGCGGGGCCACCCCGAGCCGGTTGGCCTTCTCGACGACGATCAGGTTGGCGATCGAACCGATCAGCAGCAGGTTGCCGGCGAGTGTCGTCGACAGCGCCAGGATCGGGCCCGCCATCGGGTGCTCGGCGACCGGCAGCAGCAGCATCGTCAGCGGCACGTTCGAGACCAGGTTGGAGCCGAGCACGCCGGTCGCGAACAGCGCGCACGGATCGCCGAGGTCGAGGCCGTGGTGCCGCAGCCAGGCGAACGCGGCGGCGGCGTGGCCGGCCTGCTGGAACGCGTGGTTGACGACGAACAGGCCGGCGAACAGCACCAGCAGCTGCCAGTCGACCAGCGCCAGCAGGTCGCGGCTGCGCTGACGGCGCGACAGCAGCATCGCGCCACCGGCGAGCAGCGCCTGCACGTCGTGTGGCACCGGGGCGAACAGCAGGCCCAGCACCAGCAGCAGCAGCACCACGAGGCCTTTGCCGGCCGCGCCGCGATCGAGCGGTTCGCTGGTCGGCGTCGCCAGCGGCTGCGCGCGTTCGAAGCGGCCGCGGTAGGCGCGCGCGAGCACCCACCAGACCACGCCGAGGCCGAGTGCGGCGGGCACCGCCCCGTCGAGCAGGTAGCGCGCGAACGACAGGTCGAGCGCCTGGCCGATCAGCATGTTCTGCGGATTGCCGAGCAGCGTCGCCGCCGAGCCTGTGTTGGCGGCGGCGGCGAGGCCGAGCAGGAACGGCACCGGATCGAGCTTCTGCCGCACGCAGATGTCGACCAGCACCGGGGCCACGGCGAGGCAGACCACGTCGTTGGTCAGCAGCGCCGCGAGCGCGCCGGTGACCGCGACCAGTTCGAGCAGCAGTCGTTCCGGGCTGGTCGGGCGTGCCGCCACCTTGCGTATCAGCCAGTCGTAGCAGCCCGAGCGGCGGAACTGCGCCGACACCAGCATCAGGCCGAGCAGCAGCGCGATGGTGCCGGTGTCGATCGCGCGCCACGCCGCCGGGCTGTCGAGCGCGCCGCCGGCGACCAGCAGGATCGTGCCCAGCAGTGCCGCGCCGGTGCGATCGAGGCCCAGGCCCGGCACGCGGCCGAGGATCATCACGCCGTAGACGGCGACGAACACGCACAGCGGCAGGTCCAAGGTGGGCACGCTACCGGTGCGGCCCGGTGCTGGCCAATCGCCGCCGTCAACGCGGCGTGGCGGTGCCGGTGCCGGCGTAGATCTGCTGCACCCAGTCCGGGAACGCCATCGAGCCCGCGTACGGCTCGTAGGCGTCGAGCACGTGGTCCATCGCCTGGGTGCCGAAGACGCCCACGTGGCCGTACGGCACCAGGGCCAGCTGGCCGCGCGCGGCTTCGAGATCGCCGGTGTCGTGCAGCACCACCAGCGCGGCGGCGAGACCGGTGCGGTCGACGCCGGCGCGGCAGTGCAGCAGCAGCGGCCGTTCGGCGGTGGCGGCGAGCTGCCACAACTGCAGCAGCGTGTCGGGGCGCGGTGGGCGGGTCGCCGACATCGGCACGGGGACGAACGTGGCGCCGCTGGCCAGCGTCGCGCGCGCCGACGCCGCGCTCGGTTCGCCATCGCCGCGCAGGCAGGCGACGGTGCGGATGCCGTGCGCTGCGATCCGGCGCGCGAGCTGGTCCTCGCCGGGCTGCGGCGAACGGAACACGCCGGGGCGGACCTCGGCGAAGCCGGTGCAGGCCGCCAGCGTCAGCAGCGACAGGAGCGGCGGCAGGCAGCGGGTCGGCAACGTCATCGTGGCGATGCTATCGGTCGCACGCGGTCGGGGCTGCAGTGGGTTCGGCGGCGACTTGTTGCACCGATCGCGCCGCGGTCGTTCGCTGCCGCCATGGTGCTCTGCGTGCGTGTGCATCGGCCCGGTGGCCCCGGACCATTGCCCGAACAACTGGTGGTCGAGGACGTGCCGTTGCCGCCGCCCGGCCGCGGCGAAATCCGGCTCGCGCACACCGCGATCGGCGTCAACTTCATCGATTGCCATCACCGCGCCGGCCGCGCGCCGCTGCCGTCGCTGCCGCACGGGCTCGGCATCGAGGCGGTCGGCGTCGTCGAGGCGCTCGGCGAGGGCGTGAACGGGCCGGCGCTCGGAACCCGCCTCGGCTATGCCGCCGGCGTGGTGCCCGGCGCGTATGCGAGTCACGCGAACGTGCCTTCGTGGCGGCTCGTGCCGGTGCCCGACGACGTCGACGACGTCACCGCGGCCGCGGTGCTGTGCAAGGGGCTCACCGCCGAGATGCTGGCGCGCCGCGTGTTCAAGGTCGGGCCGGGCCATCGGGTGCTGGTGCACGCGGCGGCCGGTGGGGTCGGTTCGCTGCTGTGTCAGTGGCTGCGGCACCAGGGCGCGATGGTGATCGGCGCGGTGTCGAGCGCCGCCAAGGCCGAGCTGGCGCGGCGCTCCGGTTGCCATCAGGTCGTGGTGACCGCCACCGAGTCGGTGGTCGACGTGGTGCAGGCGATCACGCAGCAGCGCGGGCTCGACGTGGTCTACGACGGGGTCGGGCGCGACACGTTCGCGGCGTCGCTCGGCTGCCTGCGCAAACGCGGCCTGCTGGTGATGTCCGGCCACGCGTCGGGGCTGCCGCTGCCGATCGACGTGGCGCTGCTGCAGTCGGGGTCGTGGTTCGTGACGCGGCCGGTGCTGACCGACTACACGGCGACCCGGCAGGAACTGCTGCACGCGGCCGAGGTGCTGTGGAAGGTCGTGCGCGGCGGCGTGCTGCGGCCGCACGTCGAGGCGGTGCTGCCGCTCGCGGCGGCCGCGATCGCGCATCGGCGGCTCGAGGCGCGGGACAGTGTCGGTAGCCTCGTGCTGCGGCCGTGATCACTTGCAGGCGTCGAGGGCCAGCAGCGCGTAGCACGTGCACAGCACATCGAGGCTCTCGTACCAGCGGCCATTGCGGTCGTTGATCCAACCGCCGTCGGCGCGCTGCAGCGACTCGAGTTGGGTGCGCAGGGCCGCGCGCCAGTCGGTCGGCGTGACCTTGCCGTCGCGGCTGGCCGCGACCCGGTCGATGCCGGCGGCATCGAGCGCCTGCGCCAGCAGCAGGTAGTAGTAGTAGAGACCCTGGTAGCGCGCCTTGTCGCCGAGCTTCGGATCGGCGCCGGGGTTCTCGACCACGGTCCAGTTGGCGCCGATCCACTGCACCGCCGCCTGCACGCGCGGGTCGGTGCCGGGCAGGCCGCACAGCGTGTAGCACTTCAGCAGCGCGTAGGTCATCGAGCCGTAGCTGCGCGGCGCCAGCGCACCGTCGGGGCGCTCGTCGTAGCCGGCCGGCGACTCACCGGGGTAGTAGACCGCGCCGCCGTCGTTGCCGATCGCGAGCTTGGCGGTGGTGCCGTCCTCGCGCTTGACGGTCAGCTTGCCGGGCAGGTCGTTCTGCGGCGACAGGTTCTGCGTGCGCTGCAGGAACGTCACCGCGCGCGTGAACGCCTCGTGGTTGGCCGGCAGACCCGCGGCGCGCAGCGCGCTGACCGCGAACTGCAGGTTGCTGAGGTCGGCGCGTTCGCCCTTGCTGCCGTAGCCGATGCCGCCGTACTCGACGTCGCTCGGCGCGGTGCCGTTCGCCTCGCAGCGCTGCAGCGCCAGCACGTAGTCGCGCGCCTTGGCGAGCGCCTCGTCGCGGCCCGGGCCCGACCAGCGCGACAGCGCCATCACCACCGCACAGGTGGTGTAGTTCTGCACCCGTTCGCCGAACGAGCCGTCCGGGTTCTGGTTGCCGAGCAGCCACTTCATGCCGGCCTGTACGACCTTCTGCTCGGCCTCGGTGCGCAGCGCCGCCGGCTTGCTCTGCACCGCGGCGAGCCCGAGCCCGGTGAAGCCGGCATCGGGATGCTGGCGTTCGCCCATGCGCACCATGAACACGCCGTCCTTCTGGTGCTGCAGCAGGAAGTCGAGCCCCTTCTGGGCGGCCGGTGACCAGTCGGCGGTCGCCGCCGCCGGCTGCGCCGGCGCAGCGGGTGTCTGGGCGGTGGGCGTCTGCGCCTGGCCGAGACCGCCGCAGAACAGCAGGACGAACGGGACGGGATGCAGGGTGTTGCGGATGGGCATGCGGGCTCGCGCGATGGGTGAGCCCGATGCACAGCAACCGGTGTTCCTCGCCGGGCCGCCTCGGGCGCGCGCTGCGGCGATGCGATCCGTGGTCACGATTCGACCATCCTCGCGGCGAACGTGGGCACTACGTGTCCATCGCCGTCTGGTCGCCGCGCCGCGTGAAATCGGCCTGAACCGGGCGCGAGTCGACGCGTTGTCGCGGCCCGCAGGTGCGGCGGCAGGCAGCTGCACAGAGGGGCTGATTCGCGGCTCGGTCGCCACCTGCCTGGTCCGCCTCGTGCTCCGGCTCCGGACGCGCCGTGCACGGGGCGGGCCGCTTTTCTTCGCGGGCGTCGGCCGTCGTGCGCGGCGTCGGCGGCGTCACGCTGCTGTGGTGCGCCGTCAGCGGCTGCTCGTCGCGCGCCGCGCGGTCACCTCGATCTCGATCTTCATGCGCGGATCGGCGAGCCCCGCCGTGAACATCGTCGCCGCCGGTCGGATCGCGCCGAAACGTGCGCGCAGCACCGGCCAGCAGGCCGGGAAGTCCTCGGCGCGCGGCAGGATGTAGTGCACGCGCACGACGTCGGCGAGCGTGGCCCCGGCCTGCGCCAGCGCCGCCTCGATGTTGGCCAGCGTCTGCGCACACTGCGCGGCTGGGTCGTCGGCGATCGCCATGGTCGCGTAGTCGAAGCCGGTGGTGCCGGAGACGAAGATCCAGTCGCCGTCGACGACCGCGCGCGAGTAGCCGATCTCGGCCTCGAACGACGAACCGCTGCTGATCAGACGTCGGGTCATCGCCCTAGTCTACGGCGCGGTGCGGTGCCGCGACTCAGCTGCGCGGCTTCTTCGCCCGCGCTTCGAACGGGTGCGCGAACGGCTGCGGCGCGACCCCGGCGATCAGCGAGCACTCGCCCTTCTCGATGTCGTCGCCGACCGCACCGACCAGCGCGCGCAGGCGATCCATCTGCACGAGTCCGGTCAGCAGCTTGGTGCCCTTCACGCGCACCATCAGCTGCTCGCACTGCAGCGCGGCCACCCGCAGCTGGCTCGCATCCTGCAGCGCGGTCGCGTGGTGGCACAGCGCCAGCATCGACACCAGCTGCTCGATGACCTTGCCGAGCCGCTGCAGCGGGATCTGCGCGCGCGTCAGCTCGAGCTGGAACCACAGGTTGATGCCGAGGTAGGCCCAGCGCAGCCAGCGCAGCCGGGTCTCGGCGAAGCGCGCGTAGCGGCGCAGTTCGACCGGCAGCAGCTGGTAGCGCGGGATCCAGCGCGACGGCAGCAACAGCAGCGGCAGCCGCACCAGTTCGAGCAGCAGGTTGCCGAGCACCCACAGCACCAGCAGCCAGAACGCGCCCTTGCCGAGCAGGCGGGTGGTCGCCTGCCAGACCCGCTTCGGCTCGCGGAACACCGTCAGCGGCGTCAGGCGCAGCAGGCGCTGCGCCGGCGGCAACGGCTTGCCGTCGGGCCCTTCGTTGATCGACTGGATCACGCCGAGCATGCCGGCCATGTAGCGGGTCGTGAACGTGTCGGTGACGTCCTTGACCATGCCCATCAGGATCAGGTCGTCCTCGCCCTCGACGACGCCGAACACGTGCATGTTGGCGCGCGCCTCGTGCACCCGCGAGGTCTTGTCGAACGAGCGGCCGCCGAGCACGCGTTCGCAGGCGATCTGCGACTCGAGCGCGGTGGTGGCGGCGGCGGACTTGGTCAGGTCGCGCAGGCCGGCGAGGTCGAAGCCCTGCGCGTCCTGCTGCAGCGACAGGTGGCTGAGCGCGCGCGACTGCAAGGCGCCGCCGAGCATGCGGCCGAGGTGCTGGCGCGGCAGTTCGTGCTTGATGACCTGGCCGCCGACACCGTCGCGACCGCGCGCGTAGGCGGCGGCGTCGACCGCGAACATGCGCTGGTAGCCGGCCGCCATCGCCGCCAGCATGCAGCGGCCCATGCGCAGACAGTAGAACAGCACCTCGACGCCGTCGGCCTGGATCTGCTCGCTGGCCTGCAGCGGGTAGTTGAAGAAGTGCAGCCGCGAGTTGTGGTTGGCGGTGAAGGCGCCGGTGTTCGAGGACTTGCACCAGAACTCGTGGTCCTTGCCGCTCGCCCGGTCGATGTCGTGTTCGGGCAGCCGGGTCACGAACAGGCCGACGTTCTTGCCGTCCTGGCCGATGCGCGCGACGATGCCGACCAGGCCACCGTGGGTCGCGTTGGTGATCCACAGCTTGTTGCGATCGCCCATCGCGAACAGCCGGAAGCCGCCGGTCTGCGGGTCCGGCTCGACGTAGGCGCGGACCTTCTTGGCGTTGACGCCGATGCCGACCTCGGTGAGGCCGAACGCCATCAGCTGGCCTTCGGCGACCAGCGGCAGGAACAGGCGCTTCTGCGCGTCGGTGCCGTAGGCGAGCAGCGAGCCGGCGCCGATCGTGAGCTCGCCGGAGATCTCGACCGCGAGCGGACCGAGGCCGTTGGCGGCCATCTCTTCCTCGACCAACGCCAGCTCGACGTAGCGGCCGTCGAGCCCACCGAACTCGGCCGGCACCGTGAAGCCGTAGCCCTTCTCGGCCGCGACCGCGGACCGCAGTGCCGCCGACAGCTTGCCGTCGGCGGTGAACGCCTCGCCGCGCTGCAGGCACGCGAGTGCCGCCTGCACGACCGGCGCGCCGCGGGCCCCGGCCTGGCTGGCGGCCGTGGCACCACTCTGCAGTTCCTCGGTATCGGGGGTCGGGCCGTAGATCAGTCGCTCGACCAGGCTGCGCTTCTTGCGGCCCAGCCGTTGGGCCGCTTGCTGCGCGGCGTCGTCGAGCGCGCCGATGTCGCGGGCGGATTCGGCGTCGCCGGCCGCGGCCAGGGCCTTGGCGGCGGTCGACTGGGTGGCGGGGGACGGGCTCGTTGGGGTCGTGGTCACGGTTGGGATCGGGGGGGCGAACATGGTGCCCGCTGCCCCCCGGCGGGGGAATGGTGCAGTTGGCCCTGGCCGCACCTTCGCCCGCGGTCAGTCGCAGATGCGCGACACCACGCCGTTCGACAACTGCAGCGTGCCGCCCACGTCACCGGCGGCTTGCGCGACGACGACCATGCCACGCAGGCTCGGCTGGTCCGGCAGCGGCAGTTCGAAGCGGGCTTCGCCGTCGGCCGTGGCGAGCGCCGACAGCAGCAGCACCGGGTCGACCAGCACGGTGCCGAGTCCGGGCACGGGCAGCTGCTGGGCGGCGGTGCCGAGCGCCAGCACGGCGATGCTGAGCGGCGGCTGGTCCTCGAGTTCGAACCGCAGCGAGTCGCCGACGGTCGGCACGCCGAGGCCGCGCAGCGGCTGCAGGCCACCCTGCGAATCGGCGGCCTGGAACGCGAGATGGCCACACGGTTGCGGCGCGTTGCGGCGGCTCGGGGTCGGACGCGGCATCGTCACCAGCCGGTCGGGGTCGAACGAGAGCCGGCCGATCGACACGTCGTCGCGCTGGTTGCCGAACGTCCACTGGTCGATCGCGACCGCGCCGCCGGGGGCGAACAGCCCGACGGCTTCGCCGAGGCCGCTGAGCCGGAACGTCGCGTGCAGCAGCCCTTCGGCGGGTTCGTTGTCGGCCCAGACCAGCAGCGACGCACCCGCCCGCAGCACGGTGCCGGCCGGTAGCGTCCACTTGGTCGGGTTGCCGAGGTCGTCGGTCAGGTGGTGGCCCGACAGGTCGTGGTCGACCAGCGACGGGTTGTGCAGCTCGATCCAGTCGTCGCGATCGCCCATCTCGTCGCCGAGGCCGGCCACGTTCTCGGCGAGCACTTCGTGCAGTTCGACCGGGCGCGGGTTGTTGCGCACGTCGAGTTCGAGTTCGTGCAGCGCGCTCCATTCGCTGCCGAGCAGCAGGCGCGCGCGCAGCATCAGGCGCGGCGAGGCGGCGATCACGAAGGCGCCGGTGCCGCCGATCTGGCCGGTCGGGGCGCCGGTCGGACCGCGTGGATCGCTGCCGTCGGTGGTGTAGTAGACGGTGCCGATCGGCGTCGGCCGCACCAGCGTGATCACGGTGCCGGGCGCCACCACGCCCTTCGTCACCTCGATCGTGGTGGCCGGGCTGCCGACTTGGAACAGCGGCGGCTCGAGGCTCGGATACAGCGCCGGGTGCGGTGACGGCACCTGCGTGTTGCGCAGCGCGGCGACCAGCTGGGGGCGGTTGCCGACGAACATCTGGCGGACCTGGTCGGTGTAGGGCTGCCAGTCGGCATTGCGGGTCCAGGTGACGCCGCGCGGATCGAAGCGACCCCAGCGCGCCGACTCGCCGACGACGCCGCGGTCGACGACCTTGGTGATGCGGTTCCAGCGCGCGAGCGTGTTGGCTTCGCTGAGCGCGCCGTCGTTGTAGCAGTGCTTGTAGACGCGGTCGGCCCACTGCAGCCGGAAGTCGGTCTGCGCCTGCGCGCCGCGCCACAGGATCGAGATGTCGAGCGGGCCGGTCAGCAGTTCGTTGACGATGCGGGCGCCGTCGGCCGGTGGACCCGGGCGGCCGGGCAGGTTGATCCAGCTGTCCTCGGCGTCCCAGCTGAAGAAGCGCACGCGGCCCGGGGTCGGCAGGTTGCGGTTGCCGGCGTACCAGTTGTTGTTGGCGCCGTTGTACGACGGCCAGTCGCCGCCGCCGCACCAGGTCCAGCCGAGGATGTAGTCGCAGAAGCTCGGCACGTCGAGGCGCGCCTGCAGCGTGGTCCAGTTGGCGGCGGCGCTGACCATGCCCTGGTACCACGTCGCGGTGCCGTCGACCGGACCGCCGTGATTGCGCGCGAAGTAGTCGTCCTTGCTGCCGCCGAACCAGTCCGACCAGTAGCTCGACTCCGGCCGCTCGACCGGGTTGTAGAGGCCCCAGTAGAGGCCGTTCAGGTACAGGTGCACGAACGTGCCGCGGGCGCCGAAGCCGGTCATCGCCAGCTGCGAGCTGCGCGCCTGGTCGTCGACGGCGAACGAGTAGCGGCCGGCGCGGGCGGCGTCGCCGTAGAGCAGGCCGTCGTTGAAGCCGGCTCGCAGCACCAGGCCGTCGAAGCTGCGCACGCCGGAGTCGGTGCCCTCGGCGCTGTCGCGGAACAGGTCGTGCCGCCATTTGTCGGCGCCGTAGCTCTGGCGTAAGTAGATGCGCATCGAGCGCTTGTTCTGCTGCCAGCTGTGCGGGGTCAGGCCGCAGTCGACCTGGTCATCGCGGCCGTCCGGGTGCACGATCTCGATCGAGCCGGGCACCTCGATGCTGCCGTTCGGCGCCCGCACCACGCCGTTGGTGCCGAAGATCTGCGTCGCGTTGCCGACCACCGACAGCGTCGGCAGCGAGGCGAGGTCGGCCAGGATGCGCACGCTGTAGAGCGGGTTGTTCAGCACCAGCGGATCCATGTCGAACTGGACCGCGGTGGTGAAGCCGGCCGGCCGGTTCTGCACCAGCACGCGCGGCGGGAACACGTAGGTCACGGTGTCGACGTCGGTCGGCAGCAGCCCGGCCGCGAACGCGTAGGCACGCACGACCACCGCCGGCGTGATCGGCCGCGCGCCGCCGTAGTTGCTGACCGGGTCGATCGTCAGCGTCACCGGGCCGAGGCCGGTGATCGCGGTCGCCGACGTGCGCGGGTCGCTGCAGTCGAGCGTGTAGCGGATCGAGGCACCGGGGGTCAGCGTGCTGATCGTCAGCGGGAACGCCGCGTAGTGCAGGCCGCGGTCGATCGAGAACTGGGTGTCCGCGACCGCTTGGCCGGCGAGTGGGGACGACAGCGCGGCGAGCAGGGCGGCGCCGCCGCGGCGGAGGGTTCGGTATGGCATCGGCGAGTCAGGGGGCCGGCCGACCATAGCAGCCCGTTGTGCAAGTGCTCGGTCGGGACGAACCAGGTACCGTTGCCGAGCGGTGGCATCCGGGGCGCCCACGATGGGTCGGCCAGGATCGCGCTGGCGCCGGCGATTGGCGACCGTTACCTTTCTAGCCCCAAATCAGGACGCATTCGAAGAACACCATGAGCGAAGTGACGACGATCCAGGTCGGGCAGATCGTGCCCGAGTTCGAGATGGAGACCTACCTGCCGACCAAGAAGGACTTCGGCAAGTTCAGCCTGGCCGAGGCCAAGAAGGCCGGCAAGTGGACCGTGCTGGTCTTCTATCCCGCCGACTTCACGTTCGTTTGCGCGACCGAGTTCGCGGCGCTCGCCGACCAGTATGCGGCGCTGCAGAAGCTCGGCTGCGAAGTGCTGACGGTCAGCACCGACACCAAGTTCACCCACCTCGCGTGGCAGAAGCACGAGGGCGAGCTGGCCAAGGTCACCTACCCGATGGCGGCCGATCGCACCGGCGCGGTGGCGAAGCTGTTCGGGGTGCTGATGGGCAACGGCCTCGCGCTGCGCGGCACGTTCATCATCGGCCCGGACGGCAAGCTGCACGGCAGCGAGATCAACTTCCTGAACGTCGGCCGCAACATGGACGAACTGACCCGCAAGGTCAGCGCGTTCATCCACTTCAGCAAGCTGCCGGAAGAGGCGTGCCCGGCCAACTGGAAGAAGGCCGGCGACAAGTCGCTGAAGCCGAACGCGGCCATGGTCGGCAACGTGCACCAGGCGATGAAGGGCTGATCCGGCGCGCGCCGGGACCGGCGCCGCGCATGCAACGGGCCCGTAGCGGCGTCGCCGCTCCGGGCCCGTGCCACGTACCAAGGCCGGGGTCACCGGCGGCCGGTCACTGGAAGCGGATCGGATCGGTGCAGCGCCCAGCGGTGTTGGCGGGAGAGTCGATGTGGGGGGCGGTTCGGACCGCGCTGGGCGAGGCTTGCGCGCCGGCCACGGGCGTTGTCTGGTAGTGGGGACGCGCCGACCATCCTGGGCGGCGCCGCGGCGGCCGCTGCCGCCAGGATTCCATCATGCTCCGATTCCCACAGTTCCTGACGGTCGCGGCCATGCTCGGCCTCGCCGCCCTCGCGCCCGCGCAGTTGCCGGGCACCGAGGCCCCGCCGTTGCTGATCGACAAGACGTGGAACGATGCGCCGGCCTCGTTCGACGACTTCGCCGGCCACGTCGTCATCCTCGACTTCGCCCAGACCTGGTGAGGCCCCTGCAAGGCAGGCGTGCCCGATCACAACGAGCTTCACGCGAAGTTCGGCGATCGGGGCCTGCTGCTCATCGGCGTGTCCGATGAGGATGAAGGTGCGATCGAGAAGACGTTCATCACCGAGCTCGGTGCGAAGTACCCCTTCGTCCGCGCCAAGGGATGCAACGAGCTGTACGGCATCAAGGGTTACCCGACCCACATCGTGATCGGTCCCGACGGTCTGGTCGTCAGCGAAGGCATGCCGTCGGAGGCCAAGATCGAGGAGCTGCTGAAGGGCGCCACGCTGGCGCCGAAGCTGCCCGACGGCCCCCAGTACGAGCCGCTGCGGCAGATGTGGAAGAAGCAGGAGCATGCCAAGCTCCGCGACTTCCTCGACAAGCAGCTGCTGGTGCCCAACCTCGACGGCGCGCTGCGCGAGGTCTACGAGGCCCAGCGCGGTCTGCTCGACAAGCGCAGCACTGCCCAGATCGCGCGCATCGAGCGACTCGGGCAAGGCCCGGACTTCGCGCGGGCCGAGATCCAGCTCGAGAAGATGGTGAAGGCCTGGAAGGGCTTCCCGGCCGCCGAGGCGGCGCAGAAGGAGCTGGCCCGTTTCGGCACCGACGCCAAGATCAAGAAGGAGATCGGGGCCGGCAAGGCGTTGACCAAGCTGATGGGGTCGTTCGACATCGGCAAGGTGTCGCAACGCAAGAAGCTGGTCGAGGGCCTGCATGCCTTCGTCAAGAAGCACGACGGCACCGAGGCCGGCAAGCAGGCGCAGGCGCACCTGACGCGGCTGTCGGCGGAGCGGTGACCGGTACCGATCGATGACCGATGCACCGCGGCGCGGCCTCGTGTTGCGCCGCGGTGGTCTCGGCGACACCCTGCTGCTGGTGCCGGTGCTGCGCGCGCTGGCCCGCGCCCGGCCGGACCTGCGGTTCGAGCTGGCCGGTGTGCGCGAGTTCGGCGCGGTGCTGGCGGCCCACGACGTCGTCGTCGCGGCCCATTCGAGCGAGGACCTCGCGCTGTGGTCGGCGACCATGGCCCCGCTGCGGCTGCGCCCGTTCGCGTTCGTGTGCAGCGACGATCCCGTGGTGGCGACGTTCGCGCCGGCCGGCACCGTGGTGCAGATCTACGACCCGCGGCCCGCGCGCGACGAGCCGCTGCCGCTGCAGCTGGCGGCGCAGCTCGGCCTCGAGCTGCAGTGGCCGCAGGATGCGTGGCTCGCGCGGCGGCAGCCGCCGGCCGGGCCCACCGTGCTGGCGCCGGGCAGCGGTGCGCGCAGCAAGTGCTGGCCGCGCACGCACTGGCTCACGCTGGCGACGCTGCTGGCGGCGCGCGGCGAACGCTGCGCGATCGTGGTCGGGCCGACCGAGCAAGAGCACGACGACCCGCGCCGCTGGCCGTGGCCGGAGGAGACCACGTTCCTCGCCGGACTCAGCCCGGTCGAGCTCGCGCAGCGGCTCGCGACGGCGCGTGCGTTCGTCGGCAACGACAGCGGCCCGTCGCATCTCGCCGCGCTGCTCGAAGTGCCGACCGTGGTGCTGTTCGGCGGTGGTCAGCCGGCGGTCTACGCGCCGGTCGGGCTGCACGTCGAAGTGCTGCTGGCGCCCGATCGCGAACTGCAGGCGCTGTTGCCGGCGGTCGTGCTCGGGGCCTGGCAGCGGGCTGCCCGCCGCTGAACGCCGCTCATCGCAGTCGCGCCCGCACGCGCCGCCAGTAGCCGAGCGTCGCCGCCTTGCCCGGCCCCTGCGGCCCGCCGTTGTGCACGCGCGCGATCGTCTCGGCCTCGCCGTCCGACCACGCCGGGCCGGCGTAGTGGCGCATGTAGGCCGCGATGACCCGTTCGGCGTAGGCGCGCTGCCGGCAGTCCTGGTACCTGCCGCCGAGCGTCGGCTCGGCGCGCAGCGCGTCGCGCCAGTAGACCTCGTGGATCTGGTACGGACCGATCGCCTTGCCGCCGTCGCCGTCGGGGACCTGGCTGCGATCGCCGCTCTCGACGAAGCGGATCGCGTCGAGGATCTGCTGGCGCGGCCAGCAGCGGCGGTCGTCGCCGTTGCAGCGCCACCACGACAGCAGCAGCACCACGAACGCGAGCAACGACAGCTGCCAGCGGGTCGCGGTGCGGGTGCGGAACGGGCGCCAGCGGGGCAGGCGCAGACGCGGCAGGCGCAGGCGCTTCATGCCTTGGGCCTCCGCACCACCAGCGCCACACCCGCGGTCACCAGTGCGGTGCCGAGCCACAGCGACGCGGTGCTGGCGCCGTCGCCGACCAGCACGCCGAGCACGACCGCGAGCACCGGGGTCACGTACGAGATCAGCGCCAGGCGCGAGGCCTCGACGCGTTGCAGCAGCCAGAAGTAGACGCCGAACGTCAGCGCGGTGCCGACCAGCGCCAGGTACACCAGCGCCAGCGTGCCCGACATCGACCAGCGCATCGCCGACCACGGTTCGCGCAGCGCGGCGGCGACCAGCAACAGCACGGCGCCGGTCAGCATGCCGTTCCGGTTGAGCTGCAGCGAACTGCTGCCGTGGCCGAACTTCTTGATCAGCGTGGTGCCGATCGCGCTCACCAGCGGGCTCAGCAACAGCAGCAGGCAGGCGCCGAGCGGGGCGGCCCCGTCGTCGCCGGTGCCGGCGAACACGACGACGATGCCGACGAACGACACCGCGAAGCCGAGCCACTGCAGCGTTCGCAGCCGCTCGCCGAGCACCAGCACGCCGCTCAGCGCCATCAGCAGCGGGAACACCGACCACAGCACCGCGGCGAGGCCGGACGGCACGTGTTGTTCGGCGACGTACAACACGCCGTACGAGCCGGCGAAGTTGGTGGCGCCGGCGGCGAGCCACAGCCAGCGCGGCGGGGCGGGGCCGCGGTCGATGCGGCGCAGTGCCGGCAGCAGCACGGTGAGGGCGAGGCCCGCGACCAGGAACCGCAGCGCCGCCGACCACAGCGGTGGTTGGTCGTGCAGGCACAGCCGGATCGCCCACCAGGTGCTGCCCCAGATCAGGCACAGCAGCGTCACCAGGGCCGCCAGCAGCGACGGCGACAGCGGTGGGTGAGGCGGGGCGGGCGCGGGCATCGAGGCGCGGCCCAGCGTAGGCGGCCATCGCGCCGACCGCGAGCACGATGCGGCGCGGCTGACTCCGGCCGCTACTTCGGCTGCAGCTCCAGCGGCAGCGTCGGTGGTTCGGCGCCGGCGATTGCCGCCGGGACCTGGAACCGCAGCGGCAAGTGGCGGAACGCGGTCGCCGCCAGGTCGTACGGTGCGTCGTCGCGCAGCCGCAGCAGCCACTGACCGCCGACCTGCTGCGAGCAGCGGATCTCCTCACCGCGCCGCACGTCCTCGGCTTGCCAGCTCGGGCGCACCACGAACCGCAGCGGCGGGTCGCCGGCGGCGCCCACCGGCTGCAACTTCGCCCGCACGCGCACGCGGCGGTCGAGGTCCACCAGGTCGAGCAACGGTTCGGCCGTCGGCGGGGGTAGGTCCTCGCGGCGGATCACGAACGGCGGCTGATCGTCGCCGCCGATCGTCAGGCTCGCGAAGCTGCGGCTGGCGAGCCGCAGCACGACGAGTTCCTTGGTGTCCGGGTGCGCATGGAAGGCGCGGCCACGCCCATCGCCGCTGTCGCGCTGCCAACGCAGTTGGCCTTGGCGCGGCCACTCGTCGCCACGCAACCGCACGGTGATCGCGCGTTCGACCGGCACGCGCACGATGCCGTCCGCTGCCGCGGGTTGCAGCTCGATGCGAGCGACCACGGTATCGCGCTCGCCGTAGGCGAACCACGCCGCGGGCGCCGCCACCGCGACTCGCAGCCTGCCATTGGCGTCGGCAAAGCAGGTGAACGACTGCAGCCCGCTGTCCCGCTGGTGGGGGACCAGCGACAGCTCGGCGAATGGCCGTGGCGCCCCGTCGGCATCGACCGCGAGCAGGTCGACGATCTGCGCGGGCTCGAGGCGGAGGGCGAGGCGCAGGTTGCCGTCGGTCGGGATGGTCTCGGTATGGGCGACGAAGCCCGGCGCGATCACGCGCAGCAAGCGGATGCGGCCGCCGCCGCCGAGCACCACGGCGACGGCGCGGCCGGCGGCATCGGTGCGGGTCGGCAACTGCAGGTCGGGGCGCTGTGGCTCGGTGGCGCCGTCGTCGAACCACAGCGACGCGTCGGCGACCGGTCGGTCGTTCGCCGTGACCTGCAGCTCGATGCGCACCGGCTCCGGCTCCGGGGCATCAGCGTCCGGCTCGGGGATCACGCGGGCCGGTGGATGCAGGGCCGGAAACGGGTCGCCGTCGAGCGGCAGCCACGCCCAGAAGCCCTGCCGGGTCGCTTGTTCGACCACCGCCGGCGGCCATGGCAGGTCGGCGAACGGATCGTCGGCTCGGACCGCGCGCAGCACCACGCGGCTGCCGAGCCAGTGCGCGGTCCCGGCCGACAACGGTTCGCGCCACGGCAGGTAGCCGTCGCGCTCGACGACCAGCCACAGGCCGCTCGACGACCAGGCCCCTGCATCGAGACGCCGCAGGGCATCGGTCAGCGGCAGCACATAACCGCCGTCGCGCCCCGAGCGGGTGGTCGGCAGCGGCGTGCCGGCGATCGCTGCGGCCATCGCGCGGGCGAAGGCGCCGGTCGGCGCGCGGGCCACCAGCTGCACGGTCGCGCCCGCCAGCGGCTGCAGTCGTTCGTCGAGCACGACGCCGCTCGGATCGGCGCCGATCGGGCCGTGCCCTTGGGCCAAGGCCGGGGCGAGCAGCAGGCTGACGAGGAACAACGGCAGATGCTGGTTCATGCGGTTGCGAACGGATCGGGTCGAGTCGCGGCTGCCTGGACGGTGTTGCGCTCGCATCCTTGCGGGAAAATGCGGCGCGACCGGCGTGTGTTTGCCGAGTCGTGCGGATTGGCCCAGGCTCGGCTGCGGACGTGGCCCTGGCGGCAATCGTCGCAATGCGCTATGATGCGCGCGTTCGGCGCTCGCAAGAGTCCGGGTCGGCCTGTACGGCCGCCGCTCTGGTCGCCTTCGGGATGGGTCGTCGTCCGCTGGTGCTGCGCCGGACGTACGCCTGCCGCCGTGGATCCACTCGGGCCGTTCCCGAATGCATCGGGTGACGGGCCCGACCCATCGGTTCGTGGGGTGGCCGATGCCGGTCACCACCATGTGCGCGCGGCACGAGGTCGGTAACGGATCCAGCATGAGCAATCGTCTTCACGTCGGCAATCTCGCGGTCACCACCACGGCAGCAACCTTGACGGAGGTCTTCCAGCGCGACGGGCGCACGGTCGCCCGCGTCAGTCTGGTGATGAGCCGCGACCCCGGCGTGTCGCGCGGCTTCGCGTTCGTCGAGATGGGCAGCGAGGTCGAGGCGAGCAGCGCGCTGGCCGCCCTGCAGGGCGCCGAAGTCGATGGCAAGGCGCTGCGGGTCAGCATCGCCCACGGGCCGAAGTCGCGCTTCGGCGGCACGGTCGGTGGTCACGGTGGCCCGGTGCGGGCGCCGACCGCGGCTTCGATCGTCCCGGCCGCGGGGCCGGCGTGATCTCGCCCGCGCAAACGGCCAAGGGTGCCGAGGCGATCACCTCGGACCAGTGGCATGTCGTCCAGTCGCGTCTGCTGCACCCCGGCGAGCGCCGGCCGTTCGTGCGCAGCATCCACAGCGAGCATGTGGATCGCCTCGCGTGCCGCAAGGCGGCGCGCGCGCTGCGCGTGCAGCTGGCGAAGGACTGGGGCGCGGTGCCCGAGGACGAGCGCGACGAGATCTTCGTGCGCCGGCCTGGCTACAAGTCGCTGAAGGCCGCGAAGACGCGCCGCGACGCGGCCGAGTAGCGGCGGAACGCGGCGACGAGATCAACCCACAGGCTCGGAATTGCTCCCCGCATGAGCCTTGGGGCAACTGCTCGGCCTTCGGATCGCTGCCGGGCAGGCCGGAACCCGTGGTGTGCTGTTTTCCGCGCCCTGCCGCTGTGCCGTGCAACCATGCGCCTGACCTTCGCCGCGGTGTTGTTGCCTCTGATCCTGTCGTCGTGTGCCGACGGCACGGCGACCACCCACGCCAGCGATCGTGGCGCCGCGTCGAGCCAGCCGACCATCGTCATCGGGCCGTGCCGGCCGGCCAGCTTCGAGGGCGACACCGAGGTCTTCGCGTGGCCGATCACGGGCACTCTGCGCGGTAGTCTGCAGGCGAAACTGTGGCGCTTCGCGGACGGCAAGGAGGAACTCCTCGCGGAGGCTCGGCTCGACACCGACGAAATGGACGTCACCGGGCAGTTGCTGGTGCTCCTGCGCGACGGAGCGCCGTTCGACCGCACCGGCGAGCGCGTGGTCGAGATCCGGATGCCGATGGCGGCCACCCCGCAGGCCAAGGTGGCAGGGACGCCGAGTACGATGCGGGTGGAGCCCACGGGCGCCCATGCGCCGAGGTCGACCCCGGATACTCTGATGCGGGTGGAGCCCACGGGTGTCCATGCGCTGCCGTCGACCCCGAACCATGGCAAGGGCCTCGGCGGTGGCGGCACGATGGTCTGCCTGCCGAACCACTACAACACCATGGAGATGTGGTCGCAGACACACGCGGTGGCACCGGCCACGCTCAGCTTCATGTCGCCGTGGCACTTTCAGCGGAACATGCTGCTGCAGCAATGCGTGAACGGTGTGGTCACGATGGTGGTGACGTTGGAGCAACAGCTGGCTGACGAGGCCGAGTTCGTTTCCCCGCGTTGAACGGCAGGTCGAGCTCCCGCTCGTGGTCCCTGGTCGGCGCGGCATCGGCCGGCACGGTTCCCGCCGCGGTGCCCTGGACGCCCGACGGCGGGTGCAGGAAGCTGCCGCCATGAACCGTCGATTGCTCGCTACCTGGCTCGGCACGTGCCTGCTCGCGGTGCTGGCGCGAGCGCAGCAGCCAGCGCCCACGGACCACACGGTTCCACTCGGCGCCGTCGTCGACGCGCCGTTCACCGACCTGCGTTGGCAGACGCGGCGCCTGCGCGAACTGCCGGCCGAACACGCGACCGTGCTGTTCTTCGCCACCATCGAGTGCCCGCTGGTGCAGCGCTACCTGCCGCGCATCGGCGAACTGGCGCGCAGCTACGAAGCGCGCGGCGTCGTCACCGCGGTCGTCAACGTCGGTGCCGGCGACGAGTTCGTCGATGCGGTCGCCGAGGTGCTGGGCAAGGCGCCGGCGGCCGTGTTCGCCAAGGACTTCGAACTGGCGCTCGCCACCGCGTGTGGCGTCGATCGCACCGCGACGGCGATCGTGCTCGATCGCGAGCACCGGCTCGTCTATCGCGGCCGCGTCGACGACCAGCACGGTTACACCGGCATGCGCAGCAAGCCGACGCGCGACGATCTGCGGTTCGCCCTCGACGAAGTGCTGGCCGGCGTCGCCGTGTCGGTGCCGACGACCGAGATCAGCGGCTGCAAGATCACGCCACCGGCCCCGGTCGCCGCCGGCAAGGCCCCGGAGTTCGCGCGCGACATCGCGCCGATCCTGCAGCGCCACTGCCAGGAGTGCCATCGGCCGGGCGGCGAAGCGCCGTTCGCGCTGCTCGACGAGGCGCAGGCGAAGAAGCACGGTGCGATGCTGAGCGAGGTCGTGCAGCAGGGTCGCATGCCGCCGTGGTACGGCAGCAGCGCGCACGGCCCGTTCGTGAACCGCCGCCACGTGACGCCGGCCGAACGCGAGCTGGTGCGGGCGTGGTTCCACGGCGGCATGCCGAGTGGCAACGCCGCCGATCTGCCGCCGCCGCGCGCGTTGCCGGCGCCGGGTTGGCGCATCGGCGAGCCCGATCAGGTGCTCGAGATCAAGGCGCCGGTGCGGTTGCCGGCCGACGGGCTGGTGCCGTACCAGTACCTGGTGCTGCCGTTCCGCTTCGCGCAGGACACCTGGATCGAGGCGATCGAGATCCGCCCCGACAACGAACGGGTGCTGCACCACTGCAACCTCGCCCGCGTCAAGATCGGCGAACGCTTCTCGCAGGACGGTTTCATCACCGGCTATGTGCCGGGCGGCGATCCGATGGTGCTCGATCCGGGCACCGCGGTGCGCATCCCGGCCGGTTCGGCGCTGGCGCTGCAGGCGCACTACGTGACCACCGGCCAGCCCGAACAGGATCGCCTGTGCGTGGGCCTGCGCTTCCCGCGCGTGCCGGTGCAGAAGGAACTGCAGGTCGCCATCGTCGCCGACTTCCGCTTCGCGATCCCACCGGGCGCGATCGCGCATCCGGTGCAGGCGCAGCGGCGGCTGCGCGACGACGCGGTCGGCATCGGCATGTTCGTGCACATGCACGTGCGCGGCCGCGACATGACCGTGGTCGCCGAGGCGCCGGACGGCAGCCGCGAGACGCTGCTGTTGGTGCCGAACTACAACTTCGACTGGCAGCAGTCGTACCGCTGGGCGCCGGGGCAGCGCACGTTCGCGCGCGGTACCCGCATCACGGCGCTCGCGCACTACGACAACTCGCGCTGGAACCCGTTCAACCCGGATCCGGCGCAGACGGTGAAGTTCGGCCTCGAGACCAGCGACGAGATGATGTACCTGTTCTTGTTCTGGGTCGCGCAGCAGCAGGCGCTCGGTCTGCGCATCGATCCGCGCACCGGCCTCGTGCAGTAGCGAGCGCGCCGTAGACGCGGCGGCGGCCCTTGCGGCCGGCGCGCGGCTGCGGTTGGCTCTGCGCATGCGTCGACCCCGCGCCGTGCTGCTGCTCGCCCTGCTGCCCGCCCTGCCAACCGCCCGGTCGCCCCAGGATCCGACGCCGGCGCCGGCCGTGCTGCGCAGCGCGCAGCAGCTCGCGGCGCTCGCCCCCGAACATCGCTTGCTGGCGCGGCTGGTCGGCGACTTCGAGGTCGCGGTGCAGACCACGCTGCCCGGGGCGCCGCCGCGCGACGAACGTGGTCGCGTGCGCGGTGCCGCGATCCTCGGCGGGCGCCACGTGGTGCTCAACTACGTGCTGCAGCTGCAGGGCACCGCGGTCGAGGCGGTGCAGATGCTCGGCTTCGACACGCTGCGGCAGCTCTACACGTCGTCGTGGCGCGATGACCTGAGCACGTGGTCGGTCGACACCAGCGGTGCCGCGAGTGCCGACGCACCGCAGCGGCTGCGCCTGCAGGGCACGCTCGCCGATGCGCGCGATCCGACCGGGCGGCCGTGCCGGCTCGAGTTCGAGCTGCCGGCTGCCGCCGGCGGCGAAGTCGTGGTGCGTTCGTTCGACACCATCGACGGCAAGGAAGTGCTGCTGCAGACGCAGCGTTGGACGCCGCAGTGAGTCGCGCGCGTCACTTCACCTTGTATTCGAACAGCTTCTGCATCTTCGGCGCGATCACCATGCGGCAGTAGCCCTCGTTCGGGTTGCGGCGGAAGTAGTCCTGGTGGTAGGCCTCGGCCGAGTAGAAGCGACTGGCGGCGGTGACCTCGGTGACGATCTTCGCCGCGAACTGCGGCTGCGCCTTCTGGATCGCGGCCCGCGCCGCCTGCTCCTGCGCCGGGGTGTGGAAGAAGATCGCCGAGCGATACTGCGTGCCGCGGTCGGCGCCCTGGCGGTTCAGCGTGGTCGGGTCGTGCGACTTGAAGAACCACTCGAGCAGCGCGTCGTAGCTGATCCGAGCCGGATCGAACCGCACCTGCACGCATTCGGCGTGGCCGGTGGTGCCGGTGCAGACCTGGTCGTAGGTGGGATCGTCGACCTGGCCGCCCATGTAGCCCGAGGTCACGTCGAGCACGCCGTCGAGCCGTTCGAGCACCGCCTCGGTGCACCAGAAGCAGCCGTTGGCGAGGGTCGCGAGTTCGGTGGTGGCGGGGGCGCCGGGGGCTGGGTTGGGCATGGTGGTGGGGAGGCTCGGCGCGGCGGTCGGCGTCGGTGCGGACGCCGGCGTACTGGCCGCCGGCGTCGGCGCGGGCGCGGGCTGATTCAGCACCGGCGCGGCCGGGCCCGAACAGGCGGCGAGGGCCAGCAGCAGTGCGGAAAGGGTGCGGTGGAACGACGGCATGGCGCACAGGCTAGGCCGCGAGGGGCGAAGACGACCAGGGGGAAAGTTCGGCCGGACCTTCCCGGTGCGCCATTCCTCAGTATCATCCGCCGCAGCCGCGGAGCCCTGGCTTCGTGGTGCATGCAGCCGAGCGGCTCCGAACCTCGATGAGGCGGCTTCCTCGACGACCGGTGCATGAGACCTTTCTGCGCGCCGAGGAAGTCACACTGCAATGGGCAAGAGACTGTACGTCGGGAACCTTCCCTACGACGCGGACGAAGCTTCGCTGCGCGAAGCCTTCGCCAAAGACGGCCGCACCGTCGAGCGCGTCCACATCGTCCTCGACCGTGAGACGCAGCGTCCGCGTGGCTTCGCATTCGTCGAGATGGCGACGGATGACCAGGCGCGGGCCGCGATCACGGCGATGGACGGGCAGCTGCTGGGCACCCGCCAGCTGCGCGTCACCGAAGCCGAAGAACGGCGACCGGGTCCGGGAGGGCCCGGTGGCCCGCGGCCGGGTGGCTTCAGCGGGCCGCCGCGCGGCCCCGGCGCCCCGCGGCCGGCCGGCGGTGGTGGCTTCGGTGGGCCCCGTCCGAGCGGCGCTGGCGAAGGCAACCGCTTCGGCCCCGATGCGCGCCCCAAGCGCGATCGTCAGCCGGACAAGAAGGCGGCGCCCAAGCGCCGCGTCGAGGACGGCGGCGATCCGTTCGGTGGTCGCCGCGGCGCCAGCCGCTTCGACGACGACGACGAATAGCGGTCGGCGACCGGCGGCCAGCAGCTGGCGGCCGGCGCATCACGTGAGACTCGCCCGGGGTCCGTTGCCGGCTTGATGTTCGGGTTTCGTTAGGTATACCGCGAGGGTGGTTCTGCCCCTCGTCCGCACCCATTACTCGCTGTTGACCGCCCCGGCGTCGCCGCGGGTGCTGTGCGAGGAAGCGGTGCGCCTGGGCCTGCCGCACCTGGTGCTGGTCGACACCAACGGCCTCTACGGGCTCTACCCGTTCGCGCGTGAGGCGGCGCGGGTCGGCCTGCAGGCGGTGTTCGGCTGCGAACTGGTGCACGGCGGCCGCCGCGTGTTCGTGCTGGCGCGCGATGCGCAGGGCTATCGCTCGCTGTGTACACTGCTGAGCGCGCGCGGTGGGGTCGGGCCGGGTGCTGGTGCGGGCGGCGGCGAGCCGTTCGACCTGCCGCGCGCCTGCGAACGCTTCGCCGCCGGCCTGTGGTTCTTGTGCGGCGATCCGCGGCTGCTGCCCGAACTGCGTGCGCGGCTGGCGAACGAACAGCTCGCGGTCGCGCTGCCGCCGGTTGCCTTGCCGCCGATCAGCCTGCCGCGGTCGGCGCCGATGCCCGGGCCGCCGCCGTCGGCGTTCGATGCCGCGCCGGCCGCCGAGCCGGGCCGCAAGCTGCCGGATCCGGGCCCGCGCTGGCCGCGCGCGCTGTTGCTCGACATCGCCCGCGATCTCGAACTGCCGCTGTGCGCGGTGCACGAGGTCTGGTTCGCGCGGCCGGAGGACCACGCGCTGCACCAGTGGTTCCTGGCGGTGAAGTGGAACCGCGGTCACCGCGGCCACGACGCGGCGCCGGACCTGCGCGGCCTCGAGCCGGCACCACCCGGCGCGCATCTGCTGCCGCTCGGCGAACTGCGCGCCGGCCACGCCGACCAGCCGGCGGCGGTGGCGTTCGCCGACCAGCTGCTGGCGAGCTGCACGCTGCAGATCCCGGAACGTGCGCCGCCGATCTTCCCGCCGGTCGAGCTGCCCGCCGGGGTGTCCGCCGCGGCTCGTCTGCAGCAGCTCGTCGACGCCGGTCTGCTCCGCCGCTACGGCGACCGCGCCGATGCTCGCGCCCGCGCCGCGCACGAACTGGCGGTGATCGGGCGCATGGGCTTCGCGCCGTACTTCCTCGCCGTCGACACCATCGCCGGCCTCGCCCGCGCGCGCGACATCCCGTTCGTCGGCCGCGGCTCGGCCGCCGACAGCCTGGTCGCCTATTGCCTCGGCCTCACCGACGCCGACCCGCTGCACTACGGCCTGTTGTTCGAGCGCTTCCTCAACGAGGGCCGCAGCGACCTGCCCGACATCGATCTCGACTTCTGCTGGCGGCGGCGCGACGAACTGCTCGCCGCCGTCTACGCGCACTTCGGCGCCGACCACGTGGCGATGATCGCGACGTTCGTGACCTGCGGCGCGCGCGCGGCCTACCAGGAAGCGGCCAAGGTGCTCGGCCTGCCGGTCGAAGAGGCGCAGCGGCGCAGCAAGCTGCTGCCGTGGCACACCGGCGCCGACGTCGACCTGGCGCAGGTCGCGGCCAGCACGCCGGGCTTCTTTCGCCAGGGGCGCGGGCGCGGTGGCGCCGCCGACGGCGACCAGCTGCCGCCGGCGGTCGAGCAGCGCTTGCTGGCGGCGGCGCAAGCGCTGCTCGAGGCCCCGCGCCATCTCGGCGTGCACCCGGGTGGGCTCGTCATCACGCCGCAGCCGATCTGGACCCACGCGCCGCTCGAACGGTCGGCGAAGGGCGTCGTCGTCACCCAGTACGACATGCACTTCGTCGAGGGGCTCGGGCTGGTCAAGATCGATCTGCTCGGCAACCGCGCGTTGACCATCGTGCACGACTGCGTGGCGATGCTGCGCCGGCACGGCACCGCGGTGCCCGACCTGCAGCAGTTGCCCGAGGACGACGCGCGCACCGCGGCGCTGCTGCGGTCCGGCGGCACGCTCGGTTGCTTCCAGGTCGAGTCGCCGGCGATGCGCACGCTGCTGCAGCAGATGGCGGCCGGCACCCAGGATCGCGTGATCCAGGCGGTGGCGCTGGTGCGGCCGGGGCCGGCGGCGGCCGGCATGAAGGACGCGTTCGTCGCCCGCGCGCGCGGGCTCGAACCGGTCACCGCGGCGCATCCGCTGCTGGCCGAGGTGTTCGCCGACACGCTCGGCATCATGCTCTACCAGGAGGACGTGATCCGCGCCGCGATGGTGGTGGCGGGGCTCGATCCGACCGCCGGCGACACGCTGCGGCGGCAGCTCGGCAAGCGGGCCCCGGGCGGCGGTGAGCTCGATGCGTTCGTCGTGCAGGGGCTCAAGCGCGGGTTGCCGCGGCCGGTGATCGAACAGGTGTGGCACGAGATGGCGCGCTTCGCCGGCTACTCGTTCTGCAAGGCGCACGCGGTCACCTACGGCCGGCTCGCGTGGCGCTGCGTGTGGCTGAAGGCGCGCTGGCCGGCGGCGTTCCTCGCCGCCGTGCTGCGCAACGACGCCGGCTACTTCGCGCCCGGCGTCTACGCCGAGGAAGCCAAGCGCCTCGGCGCCACGCTGCAGGCGCCGTGTGTGCAGATCGGTGCCGCCGAGCACGAACTGGTGGGGCCGAGCACGATCCGGCTCGGGCTGCGGACCGTGCACGGCCTCACCGAGCGCACCGTGCAGGCGATCCTGACCGCGCGTGCGTGCGGCGGTGCGTTCCGGTCGTTCGAGGACTTCCTGGCTCGGGTGCGGCCGGCGCGCGACGAGGCCGAGGCGCTGGTCCGGGTCGGCGCCTGCGAGGCGCTCGGCGGCACGCGGCCCGGGCAGCTGTGGCGGCTGCAGGTGGCGAGCCGCCAGCAGGGGCAGCGCGCGGCCGCGCGCACCGCGCTGGCCGGGCGCGGGGCGCTGTTCGCCGATGCGGTGGCGCCGCGCGAACCGGTGTATCCGGCCCTGCCCGACTTCGACGAGCAGCAGCGCACCGAGGCCGAACTGCAGCTGCTCGGCTTCGCGCTCGGCAGCCATCCGGTCGACGTGTTGTGGCGCCGCGGCGAACTGCCGGTGCTCGCGCACTGCGTGCCGTGCGGCGAGCTCGAGCGCCATCTCGAGCGGCGGCTGTCGATCTGCGGCTTCGTGGTGGCGCGCCGCGGCCACGGCACCGAACACGGCAGCATGCTGTTCGTCACCGTCGAGGACGGCACCGGCATCGTCGAGGCGACGCTGTTCCCGAAGGTGCACGAGCGCTGCGGCGGCGTGCTGCAGGGCCGCGGTCCGTTCGTCGTCACCGGGGTGGTGGAGCAGCGGCTCGGTGGGGTCGGGTTGCGGGTGCTCGAGGTGCGTCCGGCGCGTGGTTGAAGATGCCGCGAGTGGCTCCTGCTGACGATCGCGCACGGATCGGCTGTCGCCGAGGACGTCATCGGCCATGCCTGAGCTGGTTCGGTGCGCGTTGCCGGGAACGCATCACGCGACCGCCCTGCCAGCCCACGCGCTGCGAACCAACGAGCGAGCGAACACGCGAACGGGCATCCGGCGGGAAAACCGCACCAGCCGGCGAACCTGTGCAGTCGGCGCCGACACACCTCGGCGCATGAACGAACTCCGCATCCGTGCCGGCCACCGCGCCGGCTTCCTCCTCGGTGCCCTGCTCCCCGCTGCAGCGCTCCAGGCCCAGCAGGATCCGTCCTGCGTGGCGCCGTTCTCGCCCACGACCAATCGCGCCGACGAACCGATGCGCCCCCTGTGGGGCGGCGAGACGCGGCACGTGTTCTCGCTGCAGATCGCAGGCGTCGAACACACGTGGGTCGTCGGCGACGGCGGCTTCGTTCGCCACCGCGTCGGCACCGGCGCCTTCGAGATCCAGGGCACACCGCTCGATGCACGCTTCAGCCTGCACGACGTGTTCTTCCTGCCCGACGGCACCAAAGGTTGGGCGACGGGGAACGGCGGCCGCATTCTGGAGACCAACGATCGCGGTGCAACGTGGACGCTGCTGCCGCCGACGCTGCCGGGATGCTTCGGCAAACCTGCAACCATCTGGCGGGTGCGCTTCCTCGACGCGATGCACGGCTTCGTCTGCGGCCTGCAGATGTTCTGCGTCACCACCGACGGCGGCCATACCTGGTCGCCGGTCTCGCTCGCCAACGGCTCCGCGCCGACGATGGAGTTCTACTCGCTGGAAGTGCTCGGTACGGTGAACGACTTCGTCGCCGTCGCTGCAGGTCAGACATGGGGGGGTCACTGCTCGAGTGGCAATCCGGGGCCGGCCGCGATCTTCCGCCTCGGTGGCTCGGGCACGGCGGCGGTGCTCGGCAGCTGGGCGACGGCATCCGTCAATCTGCCCCCCAACGTCGACATGTGTGAAGACCCGTGGGACATCGAGTTCGAGCCGAGTCCCGCGAGCATCCACGCCGCCACCGGCTGGCTGTGCGGTGGCACCGGCACCGCCGCAGGCATGATCCTGCGGTCGAACGACAGCGGCGCCAACTGGAACTTCGAGTACGGCGGCGCTGTGAACCCCGGGTTCAACACGTGCTACGGCATCGGCGTTCGCAACGCGACCGAAGCGGTCGCCGTCGGCTACGGTGGCGTCGTGCAGTGGCGGGATGCCGTCGGCATCTGGCGGCCGCGCAAGTTCAAGGACCCGCAGGGCATCAACTTCACCGGCCCCTTGTCCGACGCGACCTGGACCGACGGTCCGAGCCCGACCTGCGTCATCACCGGTTCGTGGGGCTTCCTGCGCCAACGCAGCGACTTCACTTCGTCGACCCCACCCGCGGGCACGTGGAACGACCTGCAGACGGCGAGCGCCCTCAGCAATCCGAGCCAGGATCGTTACTTCGACGTCGCCTTCCGCGACGACCTCAACGGTTTCCTGGTCGGCCAGAACGGCGACATCGTGGCGACCGCCGATGGTGGCTGCAGCCTCGCGCCGGTGACATTCGTCGCCGGCAGCACGCCACCGACGGCGACGTTGGTGGGGGTCGACTACAGCAACGGCAAGCGTTTCGCGATCGCGGTCGGCACCAACGGTGGCCACCACAACGTCGCCTACAACGACAACGCGAACGTGCCGAACTCGCACTGGACGCGATACTCGGGCACCGATCTCCCGTCGTCGGCGTCGTTCGTCGATGTCGACTTCCTGACCGGGCAAGTCGCGTGGGCGCTGGGCACGCAAGCGGCGAACAACCAGGGCAATTCGCATCTGATGGCGCGCACCGAGACCGGCGGCGTGAAGTGGGACGCGTTCCAGCCCGCGTTCGACAGCAAGTTCACGGCCACAGGCTTCGTCGGCATCGGCGCCAACGAAGGGATCGTCGTCGGCAGCATCGGCACGCCAGCCGTGCCGGCCGCCTACGAAGTGCTCCTGCTCGCCACCGGCGTCTCCGTCCAGCCGATCGCCTGCCCGCCCGGCCTGACCGGCAAGCTGAACGACGTGGCCGGCCGCGGCGACTCCCTCGCGCTGTGCGACGTGCTGGCAGTAGGCGGCGTCTCCGACGATCTCACGGGTCAGGGCTACGTGCTGAGGTACGTGCCAGGCTCGTCGACGACGTCGTCGATGTTCGTGATCGACGGCCTGCCCGCCGCGATCGAGTTCACGACCGTCGCGATGGCCGGGGGTGGGTTCACGCTGGTCGGGATGCGGCAGCGGGCCTCGGTCCGTTTCGCCAGCAGCTTCGGCCAAGTGCTCGTTCGCAGCAACGGCGTCAATCCGACGTGGTCGTTCGCGCGCAGCCGCACCAACAAGCCGATGCGCGCAATCCACGTCGCCAGCAACTTGCGTGCATGGCTGCTCGCGAAGGGCGACGGCGAGGACATCACCGGCGAGTTCGGCACGGTGAACGACTCGACGCTGCTGCTCTGGGATCCGCAATGAACTGCGCTCCGGCGAGCCCGGCCATGGCGCAGGGGCGCCGGGACCGCGGCCGCCTGCGGCCCGGGTGGTGCTAGAACAAGAGGCCGACCTGCCAGGCCAACGCATCCGAGGCGAGCAATGCCGCGTTGCTGCCCAGCACGGATTCCAGGACCACCACTTGTTGCCCGATCGCGAGGCCGATCAGGGACGGTAGCGGTGGCAAGGTCAGGCCGGTCGTGAGCTCGGAGCCGCCGACGACGGCGAGCTGGGAAACGAGCGGCAACAGCCAGAGTGTGCAGCCAGCCACACCGAGCGGGTGCAGCGACGCGAGCGGCAGGGCCGTGGGTTGCAGCCCGACCGCGATGACGGCGAGGCTGTTCGGAGCCGCTCCTCGCAACCGCGCCCGCGCCGTGGTCGACAGCCACGGCCGGCTCTCGGCTTCGAGCTGCAGCGTGCCGGCGCTGCCACTGCAGCCAGTGCCGTAGTTGGTCACCGTGGCGCGGCATCCGGACTCGCGGCTCGCGAAGAACGCGGCGAAACCCGCTTCGGTCTGCCTGAAGCTGCCGCCCAGCAGCAGTTCGCCGTCCTCGGTCAGCGCCAACTCGACGACGCTGTTGTCCAGCTGGGTGTCGAGCGGTGTCCAGCTGTTGCCGTCCCACCGCTGCAGTCGCTGCAGCTGCCCCCCGCTGGAAAAGACGCCAGCGGCGATCAGGCTGTCGTCCGGGGCCGCCAGCAGCGCGTAGGTCGAGCCACCCTGGCTGCCACCGAGCGTGGACCAGCTGCTGCCGTCGTAGCGTTCGCGCCCGACCACGAGACTGCCATCGGTCAGCATCGCCATGGGGCCCACCGCGCCCGCGAAACTGCCGATGCCCGACCAGCTGCTGCCGTCCCAACGAGCCAGTCTGTTGGCCGGGTTCGTGAAGTAGCCGCTGACAGCCTGGTCGCCGTTCGGCAGCGTCACGAGCGCGATACCCTGGCCATTGATCCCGCTGCCGAGCGGCTGCCAGGCCTGCCCGTTCCAGCTCGCGATCCCCGCCACCGGGGTGCCGCCGCTGTTGCTGAAGGCGCCGGTCGCGATCAGCGTGCCGTCCGGGCGTTGCAACAACGCGTTGACCGGACCATTGAAGCCAGCGGCCAGTGCCTGCCAGCTGGTGCCGTTCCAGCGGGCGATGCGATTCGCCGGCAGATTGTCGGCCAGGGTGAACGAGCCGCCGGCAATCAGGTCGCCATTGGTCAACCGGAGCAGGCAATTGACCGTGGAGTTGAGGCCTTGCCCAAGATTGGTCCAGGTCCCCTGCTGTCGCACGGCGACGAACTGTGCGTCGATGCCGGCGAACTGACGGAACGATCCGCCGACTGCGAGATCACCATGTTCCAGAGGCAGGATCGCGAGCACCCAGCCCGAGTTGCCGCGTTGCAGGGGTGCCCAACTGCTGCCGTCCCAGCGCGCAGCATGAAGGCAAGCGAGCTCTTTGGACCGCGTGAAGCCGCCGATCGTCGACAGCGTGCCGTCGGGCAGGATCTGCAGCGAGCGGGGACCGGTGATGAAGCCATCGCTCTGCAGCCCGGCCCCGAGCGCATGCCAGGCGACGCCGTCCCAGCGCGCAATGCCACTGCAGGGCACCGCGCCGGCAGCAGCGAAATTGCCGCCGGCGATCAACTCGCCGTTCGCACGTTCGGTCACGGCGTGCACCGCGATGGGGAAGCTCACGCCGAGCCCGGTGCCGAACCCTGACCAGGAACCGTTCTGCCATTCGGCGATGCCCGGCCGCGGTTGGCCGCCCGCCAGCAGGAAGCCGCCGCCGACCACCAGCGCACCGCTCTGCCGCACGGTCAGAGCGGTCACGGCGCCGTCGGTGCCGCTGCCCAGTGCATGCCACTGGCTGCCGTCCCAGCGGGCGATGTTGTCGGCGGCGACGCCGTTGACGGTCTGGAACGAGCCACCGATCACGAGGTCGCCGTTGGGCAGCAACGCCATCGCGAACAGCAACCAGCCCGAACCCGGTGGCCCCGAGATCGTCAGCGGAATCGCTGTCCACGACACGCCGTCCCAGCGTTCGAGCAGCGGCAGGCTGCTCCCGGCCTGATTGCGTTGCCCGAGGACGATCAGGTCCCCGGTCGGCGATGAACCCAGCGCAACGATGCCGGCAGCTGCCGGGGGGCCGATCGCTTGCCAACCATTGCCTTGCCAGCGCCACACACCATTGGCGCTGCTGCCCATCACCAGCTCGCCATTGCCGCGGGCGTGCACACAGGCGACGCGGTTGGTGATCGGATCGTGGCCCGGCAGACCACTGCCGAACGCCTGCCAGCGGTTGGTGGCGAGATCGAGCGCGGCGATCCCGTTCGCGATCTGATCCCCTGCCACGCGGAAGTCGCCGCCGAACACCAGCCAGGGCCCCTGCGGCCCGGCTCCGTCCGGGTCCCAGAGCGTCTGCGATCGACCCCAGCCATCGAGTCCGGCCAAGGGGGAGCGGTTGGTCCATTGGCTTTGGCATTGGCCCACGGCAACTGCGGCCATGAACCAACCAACGAGCATCAGCAGCAGGGTGCGCACGAGTTCTCTCCTCAGCCGGTGGCATGCGATTCACGGCGGTGGTGTCCCGTGACTCGAACTCGCCATGGGACGGTGGCATCGCGTCCCAGGTTCCGTGGCGGTAGAAACTCGGCGCATGACCGCCACGCCGCTGCCGCCGAAGTTGGCCGAGTTCACGCTGAAGGCCGTGCTGGCCGGGCTCCTGTTCGGCGTCTTGTTCGGCGCCGCCAACGCCTACCTCGGGCTCAAGGCCGGCCTGACGGTGTCGACGTCGATCCCGATCGCGGTGCTGTCGGCGTTGGTGTTCCAGCTGTTCCCGAACAAGGGCACGATCCTGGAGACCAACATGGCGCAGACGGTCGGCAGCGCGTCGAGCTCGCTGGCCTCGGGCACCATCTTCACGATCCCGGCGCTGTTCCTGTGGGGCATCGTGCCGGAGACCTGGCAGGTGGCGCTGCTGGCGATGGCCGGCGGTGTGCTCGGCATCCTGGCGATGGTGCCGCTGCGGCGGCTGCTGATCGTGCAGGCCGATGCCGAACTGCCGTACCCCGAAGGTCGCGCCTGCGCCGAGGTGCTGCGCGCGACCCAGCACGGCGGCAGCGGCGGTCGCTGGATCGTGATCGGCATCGCGATCGGGGCGGCGATGAAGCTGTTCTTCGGCGCCATGCACCTGCTGCCGGAGACGGTCGGCTGGACGCCGTCGTTCCTGCCGAACGGCGCACTCAGCCTCGCGCTGGCGCCAGCCCTGATGGCGGTCGGCTTCATCGTCGGGTTCCGCGCCAGCGCGGTGATGGTGTCGGGCGCGGTGCTGTCGTCGCTGGTGCTGTATCCGCTGGTGACCAAGGTGCACATGGCCGGCCTCGTCGATGCCGGCCAACAGGCCGCGGCGGCGCTGAGTCCGAGCGCGATCAAGAACCGCTTCCTGCTCTACGTCGGCGCCGGTGCGGTCGCCGCCGCCGGCCTGTTCACCGTCGTCAAGACCGCACCGACGATGGTTGCATCGCTGCGCGCGGTGCTCGGTGGCATGCAGCAGCAGGCGCACGGCGGCACCGTCGACGATCGCGATCGCGACGTGCCAGGCAGTGTGTTGCTCGGTGGCCTCGCGGCGCTGGTCGCGGCGCTGATCCTGGTGCCCGGCATCTTCGCCGGCGAACTGCCGCTGCTGGGCCGCATCGCCGCCGCCCTCGGCGTGGCGCTGTTCGGCTTCCTGTTCGTGCCGGTGTCGTCGCGGCTGGTCGGCGTGATCGGCGTGTCGTCGAATCCCACCTCGGCGATGGCGCTGATCACGCTGGCCGGCAGTGCGGGCTTGTTCCTGGCGCTCGGCTGGAAGGGCGTCGCCGCCCAGGCCGCGGTGCTGACGATCGGCACCGTGGTCTGCGTCGCCGCCTCGAAGGCCGGCGACATCAGCCAGGACCTGAAGACCGGTTGGTTGGTCGGCGCGTCGCCGTTCCGGCAGCAGTTCGGGCAGCTGATCGCCGCCGGCGTCGCCTGCTGGGTGGTCGCCGCGGTCGTCATCGCGATGGGCAAGACCTACGGCTTCGGCGACGACGGGCTCGCAGCCCCGCAGGCGCGCTTGATGCAGACGATGGTCGAAGCGGTGCTCGGCGCCAACCTGCCGTGGGACCTGCTGGTGATGGGCGGGTTGCTGTCGGGCACCGGCATGCTGGCCGGGCTGCCGGCGCTGCCGTTCGCGCTCGGCATCTACCTGCCGCTGTCGACGCTGGCGGCGGTGTTCGTCGGCGGCTGCGTGCGGCGCTTTGCCGAACGGGCCAACCAGGATCGGCTCGACGTCGAGTCCGGCGTGCTCTGTGCGTCGGGCTTCGTCGCCGGCGAAGGGCTCGCCGGCGTCGGCATCGCCGGCTGGGCCTATGCGTCCGGGGCCGGCCGGCACGTCGCCGCGCCCTACTCGAGCAGCGAGGGCTTCGCCGCGCTGGCCGTGTTCGCGATCGCGGTGGTGGTGCTGTTCCGCTCGACGCGCAAGGCCGGCTGATGGCCGGGCCGCGCCACAAGCCGCCGCTGCCCGAGGTACCGCCGCGCCGCGCGATCGTCATCGACGGTGCCAACGTGATCGCCAGCAGCAAGCGGTTCCCGCTCGAACGGCTCGAGCTGGCGACGGCGTGGGCGCAGCAGGGTTGGCCGCAGTTGCCGGTGACGGTG
>JALORC010000218.1 GCA_025459175.1 Planctomycetota bacterium
GCTGGCGACGTGGTCGGGCTCCTGCGCACCTTCCTCGCCGACGATCCGCGCGAACGGTTCGCGGTCGTCTACCTCGACACCAGGAACCGCCCGATCGGGGTACACGATGCGCACGTCGGCACGTGCGATTCCACGCCGGTGCATCCCCGCGAAGTCTTCGGCCCGGCCGTGGCGCTCGCGGCGACCGCCATCATCGTCGCCCACAACCACCCATCGGGCGACCCCACGCCAAGCGCCAACGACCGCGCCGTCACCGATCGACTACGCCAAGCCGGCGAGCTGCTCGGCATCCCGCTGCTCGACCACGTCGTCATCGGGGACGCCAGGTACTACAGCTTCGCGGACGAGGCGTCCCACGCCATGCCAGGAGGCGCGCCATGACCGGGCCGCGCCTTCCGGCGGGCGACGGTCGCCCCGATCCGCTCCGTGACGCTGCCGACGGTGTCGACGCTGACGGTGTCACCAAGCCGGCCAGCGTCAGCGTCAGCAGCGTCGACGGCGTCAACAATGCCGGCATCGTGCATGCCTACACGCGCCGGCAGGCCCTCGCCGACGGGGTGCTTGTCGACGTGACGCAACAAGCGTCGCCGACCGAGATGCTCGGCGGCTTCGTCGTGCCGGTCGCCATCACCGCCGCATTGTGGTCGGCAATCGAGGCCATCCCGCCGCGGCTCGCTGGCATCGCCGACGTGCGGGGTCGTTTACACGACGTGTTGTGGATGGCGGCCCTCGAGGCCCGGCGCCGTCGCCATGGCCCTCGGGACGGGGGAGCCGGGGCGACGTTCACCATCGACTTGCCGATCGCCGCGAGTCGCCAACGCCGGCGACAGCTGCGAGTCGAAGTCGGCCCCGACGACGACGGCATGCCATGCGTCACGATCGGCTTCCCGGAGGACTTCTGACCATGACCAAGGCAATCGCCTACCTCCGGGTCAGCAGCGCCAAGCAGGCGGCCGACGGCAAGGACGGCTTCCCACGCCAACGGGCGGCCATCCGTGCCTACTGCCACGCCAAGCGGGTCGAGATGATCGAGGAACACGTCGACGCCGGGGTGTCGGGCACCGTGCCGATGGAGGGCCGCGAAGGGCTCTCCACGGCCCTGCAGCGGTGCGCCGAGACGGGCGCCACGGTGCTGGTGGTCGAGAAGGCCGACCGGCTCGGACGCGATCTGATCGTCTCCGAGATGGCGGTGCGGGCGTTCGGCGAGGCTGGCGTGTCGATCGTCACCGCGGACACCGGCCAGTCGCTGACCGACGCCGACAACGATCCGTCGCGCAAGCTGATCCGTCAGGTGCTCAACGCGGTGGCGGAGTACGAGCGATCGGCGCTGGTCGCCAAGCTGCGGGCGGCCAGGGATCGCAAGAAGCGCAACGGTGGACACTCGGTCGGGTGCTACCGCTTCGGCGAGCATCCCGAACGTCCGGACGAGGTCGAGACGCTGGCTCGGATCCGGGAGCTGCGGCGCCGGCTGCCAGGTCGAACGCGACCGTCGCTCGCCGAGGTTGCTGCGCTGCTCGCCGCGGAGGGGCGCCAATCGCGAAGCATGCGACCGTGGACGGCGGCGATGGTGCGTGACATCGGTCACTGAGGGAGCGCCCTCCCCTCCGAACCAGCGGGGGGGCGTGACAGGCCCAGGCGCAGCGCATTTGCCCGTTCTTGCGCCCAGGGTCTTGCCCAGCGACCATGGGCCGATTTGCCCATGATCCTCCCACCGCTCACCATCTACTTCGACGAGAGCGGAACCCTGAACTACACCGCTCGGCCAGATGGTAGATCCGGGGCGCGAGCACACGTCGTATGCGCAGTCGCGGTTCCGCTTCAGTTCGAAGATGCCCTTCGAGTGATTCTGCCTCGCGACGACAAGGGAGACCTGCTCAAGCACCGGGATGTTTCCTGCGAGGACATGTTGTGTGGCTTCCTTGAAGAACTGCTGCGAAGGGAAGTCGCGATCGTGGCAACCCAGATTGACACCGGGACGGCTCAGAGCATTGAGGCTGCCCGCCAAAACACGGAACTTGCCAACCAGGGGCGAGAGACGGCTGGTATCGCCCGCCGACTCAGGCCTGCAATTCACTCATACAGGCTCTTCCTCACGCAGACACTTGCCTACGTGATGGCGACGACGCGCCTATGGGGGGGAGAGCTGCCGACCTTCCTGTCGATCGTGATGGACGAGAACAACCACTCGGCGGAGGACAAGGACGAACTCAAGGGGTGGATCGTGGAGAACTCTGAGAAGCTGGGCGTGAGAATTCAGAGACCACGCTGGTCCAACGAGGGGGCCGACCCCCTTCTCTTCCTACCGGATCTCGTGGCAGGCGTACTACGCGACCGTGGAGACGGGCGACCATTGCGGCGTTCTGGCGAGCTTGTCACCGTTGCTGAGTCTCGCGGTCTGATCCAGATCATCGATGGTTGGAAGCCCTACGCAAAGCCCGCGCACGAAAGCGGCGAGGCGTAGTCACCATCGCTACCGCAGGCCATCCTGCTCTAGGATGTCCCGGGAATGAGTTGATCACCGCTCACCATGCCTGTGGCGATCGGCGCCGCCGCCGGTTACCATTTGCGAAACAGTAGGATCGGGCTCCCGAGTCGAGGCAAGGTGAACGACCCACGCATCCGAAGTCGAGTCGGTTCCAGCTCCGAGTTCTACGGCCGCGTCAGCCGCATGACCGAGGAGCGGTGCCACTGTGGCGACAGGATTCAGCCGCGCGCGAGGCTGCTTGACATTCACCGGCCAGTGCAGAGTCCGCCAAGTCCGCACGCCTTGCAGGTTGTGGCTGGCATTCTCGCCCGCTCACGGAAGCCAGGCGGGCGTCATCGCGCCGGCCAGCGAGCGCCCGGTCGCAATCCACCGGACCCGGCCTTCCCCGTCATCCCCGAGCTCGTTCTGCGCGTCCTGAGGCGCAAGTGGCGGACGAAGTCGGGTGCGCCCAATCCCTACCGGGTGCGCTCGCTCGCGGCGTTGGCCGTCGCCATGGCGGTCCCGCGCGGCACGACCATGCTTGAGTTCTGCCGGATGCTTCCCGACGAGGTGCTGCGCTTGCCCATACCGCGGGAAGGCCGTCGGTGGTTGAGGCGGTGGTTCCGGATCCGCGAGCACTGGCTCGATGCGGTTCAGAACGCCGCCACCAGCTGGCTGGCGCTGCCGCCGATGTCGCGCGGGATGGCGCGCATGGTCGGCTGGGGAGTGCAGCAGACGCTGCATCGCGGTGGGGCGCCGGCATGGCGCATCGGCCGGTTGCTGCGAGCCTCGTGGGGGAGCGGCGTCGGCGCGACAGCGACTACAGCAACTACAGCAGATCGACCCTCGGACAGCACCTAAGTCGAGTGTTTCCGTTCCTCGTTGGGTGCCCTTGTGCTTCGATGTCCTTCTCTGCTAGAGTGCCGCCGTTGGCGTTCTTTTCCACGTTTTGATGCGTTCGGCGGTAGCTGGTCCTGCGATCCCAAACCCGATTCGGGACGCAAAGGTCGGAGGTTCAAATCCTCTCGCCCCGACCAGTTTCATCTCCGGTCCGCCGTCGGCCGCCTTGTCGCGAGCCGCCTGTCGCGTCGACCGCTCCCGCAGCTCAAGACCCCGGCGGCCGCGGAACATTGCTCGGCGCGTAGCCCTTCCGACTCGAAACACTCGGGTGCAGCACCAGCGTCGGCGGCAGTTCCTTGCTGCCTCTCGGGTGGAATCGCCGCGGCTTGCCACGGGCATGGGTTGCCCAGCGCACAACCAACGCACCGAGCAACCCCACAGCGCCGCTCCAGACCGGCAGCGCGAACCACGGCGGCACCACCAGCATCGCGATCGCCGCCACTGGCATCGAGATCCAACCAAGCCGGGTCTTCGGCAGGGTCTCGACAATGCGCCAGCCGATCTTGTCGAGCTCGTCGTGAATCACGCCGTCGGGATCAGGACCCTGCTTGCCGTTCTTGCCGTGCAACTCGATGTGTGCCACCGCCGCATCGAAGTGCAGCCCGGCCGCGTCTGCCTCTGCCGACATCCAGGCCAGCGACTGCTTGGCCAGACCACTCTCCTCGGCCGGATAACCGCCGCCGACGTCGGAATGCACGCCGGGGAACAGCATCTGGATGCAGCGCGGTGGTTCTGTGGGATCCGCCGGCGACTCCGGCTCGTCGACGGAGAACAATGCGAGCGACCGCGCGCACCTTCGCGGTCTCGGGCAGGTACTTCGGGCGCCACATCCATCCGTACGAGGACACGGTGTCCCAGGCGCCGAGGAAATGCACCGACACCGCGCGCCCCATCGTGCGCCGGATGCCACCCGCCGCCTCCTTGCGGGCCGAGAAGCTGCCGATCTCCCCGTTCTCGTCGCTGTACAGGTTCCACAAGTAGGGCAGCACGTTGCCGTGCTCCGGACGCACCAGGCCGAACCACTCGATCATTCCTGCCAGGGCGCGCACCGTATACGCGCCGCGACTGAACCCGAACAAGAACAAGCGGTCGTTCTCCTGCAGGTGACGGACGAGGAAGTCGTAGGCCTCGAGCACGTTGTCGCGCACGCTGAGTCCGATCGCGCCGTCCAACCGCTTCCACAGCAGCTTGCGCCAACGGGTGAGTGCTCGCGCATCCGTCTGCGTGCCGACCCCCGGGTCGTAGTAGGTCAGCTGGTGCGGGCCCTTCGCCAGGCTGCGCCATAGCCGGAGCACGTTGGTGCGATTGGTCGAGAACTCGTTGCCGGTGCCGTCGCAGCAGACGACGACGTTGCGATCTTGGGTCATGGCAGCTCCTTCAGCAGCGCCGGCTCCTTGCTGGCGGCGTACTTCCTGGCCTGCTGTCGCCAATGCAGAGCCTGGTCGCGATCGCGGCGATACAGCTCGCAGAAGCCGCGCAGGCAGCCGGCGAAGACCGCCTGGTCGGCGACCATGGCGGCAATGAACCGGTCCGCCTCGTCGACTGCCGCCGGATCGTCCAGCGCCGCTTCGAGCCAGTCGGCCAGCACCACGATTGCCATGCAACGGCCGAGCAGCAGGTCCTGGCGCGTGTCGAGTTCGAGAAAGTCGATCAGCGTCAGCGCGCGCACACGATCGTCGCCCTCGAGCTCGGCCCGCGGCCGCACCGTCGGGCCGTGCCACTCGAGCCACGCCTGCGGATCTTCGCCTTCGTCGCCGATCGGCAGGACGAGGCACGGCATTTCCTTGGCATCGAGCGCGCGGCGCCGCCTGGACCGCGCCGCTGGCTTGCCGAGGATCGGGAACCGGTCGCCCTTCAGCTCGCTGTTGCAGACCTTGCACGAAACCCCGTAGTTCCACGGGTCGAACGCGAGGTGCACATAGCCGTTGGCCGCACCGTGGCGGAGCCTGGCCGCGTAGTCGATGCGTCGTGACTCCTTCACGCGTTCGGTCGGCCACGGCTGCACGCGGTTCTTCGGCCGGAAGTGCTCGACGTCGTATTCGACCTTGCCGCTGGAACCGCCGTGCTCGTCGGGCCGCGGCATCGGCTTCTCGCAGTACATGCACTTCCAGCCCTGCAGCTCCATGAACACGTGCTTGATGTCGCTCCAGATCCCGTCGCCGTCGTCGACGCGTCGTTTGTCCGCCGCCTTCGCCGCGCGCTCCTTGGCGCGACGCTCCCACGTGGGGTCGGCGGCGCGGATGCGCGCGCGCAGCTCCGGTTCGGTGATCGGGATGCGGATCATCGCTTCGGCCTCCGGGTGTCGGCTCGCTTCGCGCGGCTCTTCGGCGTCGAGGGCGTCCGCTTCTTCGCTGGTTTCGAGGTCGGCTTCCTGCCGTCGCGGATGTCCGCCCCGCGGTTCGGTTCGGTTGGTCGCGTCGGCGGCAGGCGCTTCTTCCAAGCCGAGCGTGGCGTTTCCCGTACGCCGGCGGTGGGCGGCGTCGGTTCGACATCCGCGGCACCACCGAGTGCGAGCATGCGCAAGAACTGCTGGGCCTTGCCGGCATCGCCACGGCGCGCCTGCTTCGCCACCTCGGCGACCGCAGCCGCGAACTCCGGTTGCCGCGTCGTCGTGAGCCCGAAGTACTCACTGGTCAGGATCTGGTCGGCGCTGAGACCGAACACCTCGAGCGGCGCGGCCTCGACGACGGTGCCCTGCTCGCCGCGGCGCACGATCCGCACGTTCTCCCGGTGCAGCGAGCCGACCACCAGCGGACTGTGCGTGGTCAACACGAACTGCAGGTTCGGCATCGCCCGCGCGAGCCGCGGGATCACGCTCTTCTGCCAAGTCGGATGCAGGTGCAGGTCGACTTCGTCGATCAGCACGATGCCCTCGGTCTCGAACAGCAGCGCTCCGCTCGGCACGCTGCGGGAGATGTGGTAGAGCAGGTCGGCGATCCAGCCGATCAGGGCGCGGTAGCCGTCGGACAACGCATCGAACGGGAACTCGGTGCCGTCCATCCGGAATAGGTACTGACCGTCCTTCGGCTCGTCGACGATCTGCACGTCGTCGAGCACCTGGTTGAAGATCGTGATCAGCTGCTTGCGGCGGCCCGGGTTGTCCCACTGCGGCAGCCACGACGACAACGGCCGCAGCACCACCGAGTCCTCGAACAGGCCGGCGACCCGTTGGAACCGTGGGTTCCGCTGCTTCTCCTGCATCTGCAGCGCGAACGAGCCGGCGGCATCGACGCGGCGGCTCGCGCCGTAGCCGACCAGGAAGCACGCGGGGCTGCGTTCCTTCCACAGCAAGCTCGCCCACGCAGGCTCACCGCCGCTGAGGTCGAAGCGTTCGTGGTAGTCGTCCTTGCTCGCCAGCAGGCGGATTTCGCTGTCCACCTCACCGGCGCGATCGTCCTGGCTGGTGAAGCGCAGCCGCGCGGTGGCGCTGCCGACTCCCTTGTTGGCCGGACCTCTGCTGGTACGGCGCACCATCGCGCGTGGTGCATACCCGGACGACGGCATCAGCGGCGCCAGCGCAGCCAGCGCGATCGCGCGCAGGATCGTGGTCTTGCCGGAGCCGTTGACACCGAGCAGCAGCGTGACGTTCGCCAGTGGGCCGCCAGCTGTCGGCGGCGGCGACGCCGGCGCCGGTGCACAGAGATCGATCGTCACCTCGGAGATCGTGCGCAGGTTCTTGCACGAGATGCGCGTCACGTACATGGGCGCGAGAGTAGCAGCGGTCTGGCGCTCGTTCTCGCCGCAAACCATGGCGCGGGGCGGGGGCTGCCGGGGTGTGACTTCGAACGTACGTCAGAAGGTCCGCGCACCCTTCGCCGCATCTGCCGCCGCGCTCGCCTGCACGAGCCACTCCCGCCGCGCATCCAGGAACCCGCGATACCCGCGTTCGCCACCGAACCGCTGTTCGAGCGCGCCGAGCGCCTCCTTGGCCAGCTCGAGATTCGGCGTCGCCGCCTGCTCCTGGAACACCAGGATCCCGCCCCAGAAGTCGCGCACCGCGTTGCGCGCGAACGGCCGCTTGCCGAGCCGGTGCATCGCGACGAAGCGGCCGCCGGCTTCGATCTGGGCCGCCGGTGCGAAGCGATCGACGCTGGCCAGCGCCGCACCGATCTCGAGGTCGGTGATGCGGTCGGCGAGCTCGCGCGATTCGGCGGCGGTCAGCGCCTCGCAGGTGGCGAACAGTTCGCGCGCCGTGGTGAGGTCGAGCGCGCCCGCCTGCAGCCCGGCCTGCAGTCGTTCGCGGCGGGCGCGGCGTTCGGCGGCGAGCGTGTCGCGTTCGACCTGCAGGAAGCTGCGCGCGGCGGCGAGCAGCGCGCGGAACTCGGCGGCCGACTTGTCGCGGTGGCTCTCGTGCGTGCCGAGCACGCGGCCGGTCGCATCGAGCACGACATGGTGTGGCCAGCCGCTGCCGCGCCACTCGGCGAGCCGCTGGTCCGCGGTCGCGTCGACGTGGCTGGTGACGTGGCAATACAGCACCGCTTCGGCCGCGACGGCCGCGAACTCGGGGCTGCTGAGCACCTGTTGCTCGCAGCGGATCGAGGTGCCGCACGGCATGAACGAGCGCGTGCAGTGCACCAGGATCAGCTTGCCGTCGCGCGCGGCGGTGCGTTGCGCGGCGCCGAGGTCGGTGTGCCACTCGTGCAGGCGCAGGAACGGCTGCGCGAGCTTGTCGGCGGCGCGGCGCTGCAGTTCGGCCGGATCGGTCGGCGCCTGGGCGGTGGTGGTGGGGGCGAACGAGGCGAGCAGCGTGAGGGCGAGCGTGCGCGAGGCGGCGAGGCGAGGCATGGGGCGGCCTGACGCGCGGTAGCAGGCGGAACTCCGAGCGGTCGGCGATCGATGCTCGCCCGCGAAAAGGACAACGCCCCGCCGGGAGGTGACCGGCGGGGCGTTGGGGATCAGGGATCGGTCGGGCAGTCGTTCGGTCGGTCGGGAAACAGCGGGGAGCAGGGGCGGTCGGGGCGATCGGGACGCGGGGACGTCCGGGGCTCAGACGGCCTGGTAGCGGTGCAGCTTGGCGGCTTCGGCGAGGGCTGGGCGCGGGTCCGGGGCGAACAGGCGGACCTTGCCACCGCAGTCGACGCAGTAGCTGTGGTCGACGCTGGCGATGTAGCGGACCTGCGCGCTGCAGGCACCGCACCACTTGGTCTCGCGGTAGAAGCTGGCGGTCGTCGTCGTCGTCGGCTGGCTGCTGTGGGCGAGGGCTTGCATCGTGATCAGGAAGAGCACCGCAGCTGCCAACC
>JALORC010000132.1 GCA_025459175.1 Planctomycetota bacterium
CCCGAGCCGCGCCGCCTGCGCCCGCAAGCGTTCGTGTTCGCTGCCGCCGCCGGCCAGCAGCAGCACTGCGCGCGGGTGCGCCGCGGCGAGCTGCGCGAACGCGTCGATCAGCACGTGCTGGCCCTTGCGCGGTCGCAACACGCCGGCGCAGCTGATCACCTGGGCATCGGCGGCGATGCCGAGGCGCTGCCGCGCCGCCGCGCGCCCGGCGCGCAGCCCCGACCATGGCTTCGGGTCGAGGCCGTCGTAGACGCGGGTGATGCGTTCGGCGGGCACGCCGCCGTCGCGCAGGCGCTGCGCGATGGCGTCGCAGATCGCGATCGTGTGGTCGCAGAGCGCCGTGTAGCGGAAGCCGCCGAGCAGCCCGCGCCGCACCGGGTAGTCGATGCGCCGGATGGTGAACTTCCTCGCCGCGCTGCCGCGCGCGGCGAGGCCGCCGAGCAACAGCGAGCGGCCGCATGCGAAGTGGATCACGTCGGGCTGCACGCGCCGATAGCACGCGCGCAGCTTCCACCACAGGTCGGGACGCCACCAGCGGCGCAGCGGCGCCTCGTGCACCGGCACGCCGAGTTCGCGCGCGGCGGCGGCGAACTTCGCCCCGGGCGCCAGCAGCACGTGGTTGTCGTGGCCCTGGCCCTGGAAGTGCTCGAGCAACAACTTCAGCTGCACCTCGCCGCCCGAATAGCCGGTCTCGGCGAGCACGTGCAACAGGCGCAGCCGTCGGCCGCGACCGCCGTCGCTCACAGGATCGCGTCTTCGCCGGTCAGCTGGCGGCCGATGATCAGGCCGTGGATGTCGTGCGTGCCCTCGTAGGTGATCACCGACTCGAGGTTGCACATGTGGCGCATCATCTGGTACTCGTCGGTGATGCCGTTGGCGCCGAGGATGTCGCGGCCCATGCGGCAGCACTCGAGCGCCATCCAGCAGCTGTTGCGCTTGGCCATCGACACGTGGTAGTGCTGCATGGTGCCGGCCTCCTTCATCTTGGCCAGCTTCCAGCACATCAGCTGCGCCTTGGTGATCTCGGCCGCCATCCACACCAGCTTGTTCTGTACCAGCTGGAAGCGCGCGATCGGCTTGTCGAACGAGATCCGGATCTTGCTGTAGCGGCAGGCCTCGTCGTAGGCCGCCTGCGCCGCGCCGATGGCGCCGAAGGCGATGCCGTAGCGCGCCTGGGTCAGGCAGCTGAGCGGGCCCTTCAGGCCCTCGACGCCGGGCAGCAGCTGCGACTTGTGGATGCGCACGTCCTCGAGCACCAGCTCGCTGGTGTCCGAGGCGCGCAGCGAGAACTTGTTCTTGATCGGCTTGCCCTGGAAGCCCTTGGTGCCCTTGTCGACCAGGAAGCCGCGCACGACGCCGTCGAGCTTGGCCCAGACGATCGCGACGTGGCCGATGCTGCCGTTGGTGATCCAGTACTTGCTGCCATTGAGCACGTAGTGGTCGCCGTCCTTGACCGCCTTGGTCAGCATGCCGCCCGGGTTGCTGCCGAAGTCGGCCTCGGTGAGACCGAAGCACCCGATCAACTTGCCGGCCGCCATCTGCGGCAGGTAACGCTGCTTCTGCTCCTCGGTGCCGTAGGCCCAGATCGGATACATGCACAACGAGCCCTGCACCGACACGAACGAGCGCAGGCCCGAGTCGCCGCGCTCGAGCTCCTGGCAGATCAGGCCGCTGGCGATCGGCGACAGGCCGGCGCAGCCGTAGCCGGTCAGGCTGGCGCCGTAGACGCCCATCTCGCCGAGCTCCGGGATCAGGTGCATCGGGAACGTGGCGGCGCGGTTGTGCTCCTCGATGACCGGCATGAAGCGGTCCGACACCCAACTGCGCACCGTGTCGCGGATCGCCCGCTCCTCGTCGCTGTAGAGTTCGTCGCAGTTGTAGAAGTCGAGAGCCTTGTAGAGATCGCTCATGTTGCGTTGGATACCGCGGGGCGGCGCAGGATAGACGGCTGCCCCGGCCAAGGAAAGCAGTCGGCCGCTGCCCTTCGTGGCCGCCGTCACCGCAGATGCGCACCGCAGCGAGTCCCGCTTGACCACCACCAGCAACCCCCACTGCCATTGCTGCGGCCACCCGATGGCAGCGGCAGGCTGCACCCGGTGCCACGGCATCCTGCTCGGCCCCGACCGCCCCTACGCCGAACGGCCCAGCCGCGGCTTCTGGCTGGCCGATCTGTGGCGCGGCCTCCGCGAGGTCTACCGCGCCGTGTTCGCGCTGCTGCACGAACGCGAGTTCATCGGGCTCCTGCGCCTGCCGGTGGCGGTCAACCTGTTGGCGTTCGTGCTGGTGCTCGGCTGCGGCTGGTGGTTGTTGGCGCCCGCGTTCACGAACGCGTTCGCGCACGCATGGCCCCTGCTCGACGGCCGCCGCACCGCCCTCGGCAGCACCGGCCCGGCCTTGTGGCTCGCGACCTCGGGACTGTTGCTCGGACCACCGCTGCTCGATGTCCTCGCCGGCGCACCGCAGGAGCCACTGCGGCAGGCGCTCGAACGCCGGTGGCTCGGCAGCCCCGAGGCCGCGGGCGCCAGCGGCGAACTGCTGCGCCTGCGCGATCGGGTGCGCGTGCTGCTGGTGGCGCTGGTGCTGTGGCCGTTCGCGCTCGGCCTCGTGCTGGTGCCATGGTGCGGGTTGCCGCTGGTGCTGCTGCTCGGCGGCGCGATGGCCGCGGTGGTCTGGTTCGAGCCGCCGATGGCGGCGCGCGGGATCGATCTGCGCCGGCGCCTCGATCTGCTGTGGCGGAACCGCTGGCGCGCGCTCGGCACCGGGCTCGCCCTGCAGCTCGCGACCGCGGTGCCGTTCGTGAATCTGCTCGGGCTGGCGCCGGTCGCGATGCTGGCGGCGACGGCCGGCTACCTGCAGTTCGACAAGGCCGACCGCGCGGCGAGTGCGCCGCGCGCTGCGGCGACGAGCGCGCCGGGCTAGCTGGCTCCGGCCGCCCTCGGGGCGACGTCGGTGGCGACCCGCAGGCGCTCGGCGGCGACGCGCGCCTCGAGGTCGTAGCCGCAGCGGCGCTCGAGCTGGTGATCGAGCTGTTCGGCGACGAACTGGATGTCCGCCGGCGCGAGCGCAGCCGGCGCCTTCTCGACGTAGCGGCGCGGCCCCCCCTTCTCGCCACGGACCGCGCGCAGCCACGGCCAGCGGCGCAACGAGAAGCGCTGCGCCAGCTCGCGCACGACCCGGGCCGGCGCCGCCGCCGCGTCCTCGTAGCGCACCGCGGCCAGATGACGAACGCGACCGGCGAGCCCTTCCCAGGCGCGATGCTTGGCGGTGCGCAGCGCCAGCACGTTCGCGAATCGCTGGCCGGTGGCGGGATCGCGTTCGTGCAGCATCTCGGTGCCGTGCCGCGGATCGTCGGCGGCGAGCTCCATGTGCTGCCCCCACTCGCACCACCACGGCGCGCGCAGGAACCGATCGAACGGGAGCCCCTGCAGCGCCGGCGCGGCATGCCACGGCATGCGGTGCAGGCTGCGCACCCAGTCGAACGGATCGCGGTGCACGACGACGAACAGCGTGTGCTCGGCCGGCCCCTCGACGCGATCGAGCCAGCCGTGCTTCCAGCCGAAGGCGTCGGTCGGCTCCAGGCCGAGGTTGCGGCGCAGCAACTGGGCCACGTAGTTGGTGCCCGAACAGCGTTCGCCGAAGATCTGCAGGCGGCTGGGGCGAGGGACGGACATCGGCGCTGTGCGGGGCAGGGGCGCCGCGTAGGCTGACGGCGTGTCCCGAGGCTACCAGATTCGCGACGAAGCCGTGGTCGACTACCGGCTGTGGCAGGCGTGGCCGGACGGTGACTGGTTGCGCGGGCCGGCACCACCGAGCCTTGCCACCGGCAGCTACTTCGCCTGCGTCGGCGCCGCCCAGACGTTCGGCTGTCTCGTTGCGGAACCGTGGCCAGCGCTGCTGGCGCAACAGCTCGGCCTGCCGGTGCTGAACCTCGGCATCGCCGGCGCCGGCCCGGCGGTGTTCCGCAGCGAGCCGGTGCAGGCGCTGCTGGCCGGGGCGCGCTTCGTCGTGTTCCAGGTGATGTCGGGGCGCAGCGCCGACAACTCGCGGTTCCGCGGTGGCGGCCGCGAACGGGTGCGTACCACGGACGGCCGCGAACTCGGCGCCGATGCCGCGTGGCGCGAACTGCTGCAGCAGGATCTCGCCGGCTGGCACCAGCCGCTGCTGCGCGGCCTGCGCAACCGGCTGCTGGCGCAGTTCGGGCGCCGCCACGTGCGTGCCCTGGTGACGGCGACGCAGGCGGACTGGCGGCAGCAGTTCCAGGCGCTGCTCGCCGCGACCGCACCACCGAAGCTGCTGCTGTGGTTCAGCCGGCGCCGCCCCGAGTATCGACCGCGCTACCACTCGCTGGCGGCGCTGTTCGGTGAGTTCCCGCAGCTGGTCGACCGCGCCATGGTCGAGGCGCTGCGCCCGCACGCCCAAGGCTACGTCGAGTGCGTGACCACCCGCGGCAGCCCCGAGCTGCTGCGCGATCGCCGCACCGGCGAGCCGTGCCGGGTGCAGCCGGCGGCGGCCGGCACCGGTGAGCCGGCGACCGCGGCCTGGACGCACAATGCCTACTACCCGTCCGCGGCGATGCACGAGGACGCGGCCGCCGCACTGCTCGGCCCGGCGCAGGCGCTGACGCACGGCTAGCCGCCGCGGCGCAGGAAGCTCGCCTCGCACGCGCCTGCCTCCTAGCCTTGCCGGCTGCATGACGCGCCAGCTCCTGGTCACCAGCGCCCTTCCCTACGCCAACGGCCCGATCCACCTCGGCCACCTGGTCGAGTACATCCAGACCGACGTGTTCGCGCGCTTCCAGCGCCTGCGCGGCCATCGGGTCGCGTATCTGTGCGCCGACGACACCCACGGCACCGCGATCATGATCCGGGCCCAGAAGGAGGGGCGCACGCCGGAACAGCTGATCGCCGACATGGCGGTCCAGCACCAGCGCGACTTCGCGGCGTTCGGGGTGTCGTTCGACCACTACGGCTCGACCAACAGCCCGGCCAACTACGCGATCTGCAGCGGCATCTGGAGCAACCTTCGCGCCGCCAACATGGTCGTCGAGCGTTCCGTCGAACGGCTCTACGACCCGGTGCAGCAGACCTTCCTCGCCGATCGCTTCGTGATCGGCACCTGCCCGCGCTGTGGCGCCGCGGACCAGTACGGCGACAGCTGCGAGTCGTGCGGTTCCACCTACGCGGCCACCGAGCTGAAGCAGCCGCGCAGCGTGCACAGCGGCGCCACTCCCGAACTACGGCCGAGCCGCCAGCTGTTCGTGCGCCTCGAGTCGCTGCAACCCTTCCTGACCGAATGGACCCAGCGCAGCGGCGCCCTGCAGCAGGAAGTCGCCAACTACCTCGCCGGCCACTTCCTCGACAAGCCGCTGCAGGACTGGGACGTGTCGCGTCCCGCCCCCTACTTCGGGTTCGAGATCCCGGACGCGAAGGGCCAGTTCTGGTACGTCTGGTTCGACGCGCCGGTCGGCTACATCGCCAGCACCGCCGAGTGGTGCCAGCGAACCGGTCAGTCGCTCGACTCGTGGTGGAAGAACGAGCGCTGCGAGATCGTGCACTTCCTCGGCAAGGACATCACCTACTTCCACACCCTGTTCTGGCCGGCGCTGCTGCACGTCGGCGGCTACCGGTTGCCGAGCCGCGTGCAGATCCACGGCTTCCTGCGCGTCGCCGGCGAGAAGATGTCGAAGTCCAAGGGCACCTTCGTGACCGCCGCGAAGTACCTGGAGGCGGGCCTCGATCCCGAGTGGCTGCGCTACTACTACGCGAGCAAGCTGAGCAGCAAGATCGACGACCTCGACTTCCAGGTCGACGAGTTCACCGGCAAGGTCAACAGCGACCTGGTCGGCCGGGTGGTCAACCTCGCCAGCCGTTCGGCGCGCTTCGTCGAGAGCTGCGGGCTGTCGGCCAGCTACCCGGACGACGGCGGCCTGTTCGCACGCGCGGCGGCCCAGCGCGAGGCGATCGCCGCCGCCTACGAGGCGTGCGACTACCGGGACGCGATGCGACTGGTGATGACGCTCGCCGACGCCGCCAACGAATACGTCGAGCAGAAGGCGCCGTGGACCATCAAGAAGGACCCGAGCCGAGCCCGCGAGCTGCAGGATGTCTGCACCGTGGTGCTGAACCTGTTCCACCAGATCGCGATCTACCTGCAGCCGGTGCTGCCGAAGCTCGCGGCCAAGGCCGGCGCCCTGCTCGGCACGGGCTGCGATCGATGGGAGCTGGTGACGGCCCCGCTGGTCGGCACCAAGGTCGCGAAGTTCGAGCACATGATGCAGCGCATCGAGCGCGACAAGGTGCAGGCGATGTTCGTGCCCGAGGCGTCGGTGCCCGCACCGACCATTCCGGCGGCCCCGACGCCGGCCGCGCGGCCAGCGGCCCCCGCGGCGGCGACCGGCGAGACGACGCTGCAGAAGGAACCGCTGGCCGCGGAGATCACGATCGAGGACTTCCAGAAGGTCGATCTGCGCATCGCCGAAGTGGTGGCGGCCGAGGCGGTGCCCGAGGCGAAGAAGCTGCTGCGGCTGACGCTGAGCCTCGGCGCCGGTCAGACTCGCAACGTGTTCGCGGGCATCAAGGGCGCCTACGAGCCGGAACAACTGGTCGGGCGGCTGGTGGTGATGGTCGCCAACCTGGCGCCGCGCAAGATGAAGTTCGGACTCAGCGAGGGCATGGTGATCGCCGCCGGCACCGACGGCGAAGTGTTCCTGCTGTCGCCCGACGCTGGCGCCCGCCCGGGGCACCGCCTGCACTGATCGGCGGCGCTGCTGGCTGGGCTACTGACTGGGCCGGCCTGCTGGCCCAGGGCACATCGACGCCCCACCCAGCCCCGGTTCGTGGCCCCGGTACGTGAAACGGGCCCGGAAGACCGGGCCCTGTTTCGATTCAACCGGCTGGGTCACGACCAGTTACGGCCGCAACCCGGAAGGTCACTTCTTGGCCTTCTTCTTCGAGGCCTTCTTCGCCTTCTTCGCCTTCTTAGCCTTCTTCTTGGCAGCCATTGCTGAGTCCTTGTTGGGGTTTGTGTAGGGGAAGACCGGCGTGGCACCACCGCATGGCAGCCTCGGTAACCCGGCCGAAGGTAGAGATCGGCAGTCTCGCCCTGAGAATTTACCGGAACTCGCTGGCCAGGCACGAGATACTGCGTCGACCCGGCGCTCCGTCATGAATGCGAATCCCTATCGAAGCCTTGTCAACAAAGGCTTTGGTATCGCCAATCAATGTGATGACAGCGACGTGAGGCAGGGCGCGGATTTTTCGATTTTTCTTTGCAGAAGCGGGTCGCACCGGGGTCGGAATCAGGCCCCGAAACTCGCGATCCAGCGCGCCCGGGGGAACCGAATCGCAGCCCGCCGCAGGTCGACACGGGCACGACATTCCACCGCTCACCAACATGGCCACCACAACGAGACGAGCCACGGTGGACAACTGCCCACCGTGGCTCGTCGCTCGTCGCCTGCCGGCGCGACGCGTCAGTCGAACAGCTTGTCGAGCGTCTTCTTCGCGTCGGTGCCGTAGGCCTCGCCGAGGCCGGGGTCCTGATCGCCGCGCTCCATCGCCTCGCGGTAGACATCGGCGAGCTTCTTCGCCGTCTCGCTGGCGTAGAGGCGCACCATGCCGACGGTGGTGCGATCGTCGAACAGGATCGTCAGCAGCGTGCGATCGCCGACCAGCGACAACTGGATGTTGTCCCGCTCGCCCTGGTGGAACATCGCCGTGAACTCCTCCTCGCCGAGCAGCCGCGCCATCTCCTTGGTGGCGGCGAACGAGCCCGCGACCAGCGCCGAGATGGTGTCGATGTCGATCGTGCGCAGCTCACCGCGCTTGGTCACCAAGTGACCTTCCTTGTCGATGACGAGCGCGCACTTGGCGCCCGACAGCCGCAGGAACTCGGCGAGCAGCTTGTCGATGCGGTCGATGTCCTCCTTGTAGAACGTCAACCGATCGTGACGCAGACGTTCGTTCTGCGACATGCGTTTCTGATCTGCCATGGTGGTGCCCTCCGAGCCTATTGGTTGCCGAGGTAGAAGAAGGCCACGCCGGCGGCGGCCGCGATCAGCAACACGGTCAAGGTGACCACGAGCCCCATCCCGCCTCGCTTGCCCGGCGCAGCGGCCGCGGCGGGCGCGGTGCGACGCCCGGCAGTCGGCTTGGCAGCCCTCGGAGCAGCTGCGGCGGGCGCCGCGGCGACGGGGGCGGCCGGCGGTGCGGCAGGCGCTGCAGCTGGCTTGCGGGCAGCCGGCTTGCCGGTGGCCGGGGCCGGTGCTGCGGGTCGGGCCGGAGCCTGCTTGTTCGCCGGTGCCGGCGCCGCGGCCTTGGTCGCGGGTGCAGGCGGCGCCGCCTTGGCGGTGGCCGGCTTGCGCGGGTTGCGGCCGTCGATGCGCTCGATGCTCTCGAGCACCATCGCCGCCAGCGTCTTCAGGGTCGGGAACACACCCTCACCGGTGTAGGCCACGGCCTCGAAGGTGGGCACGCCGAACTTGTTCATCCGCTTGTCCATCTCGGCGACGGGCATCGCGTTCGGCAGGTCGCGCTTGTTGTACTGGATGACGTGCGGCAGCTCGCGAACGTCCTTGCCGTACTCGGCCAGGTTCTCGATCAGGTTCGCGTACGACTCGATGTTCTCGTCCATCTTGTCGGGGTCGGAATCGGCGACGAAGATCACGCCGTCGACACCCTGCAGCACGAGCTTGCGGGTCGAGTTGTAGTAGACCTGACCGGGCACCGTGTAGAGCTGGAACTTCGTCCGCATCCCGGCCACGTTGCCGAGGTCGAGCGGCATGAAGTCGAAGAACAGCGTGCGATCGCCGTCGGTCGAGATCGACGTGAGCTCGCCCTTGTTCTCCTCAGGAGCTTTCTGGTGCACGATTTCGAGGTTGGTGGTCTTGCCACTCATCCCCGGGCCGTAGAACACGACCTTGCAGTTGACTTCCTTCAGCGCGAAGTTGATCTGGACCATGATTCGGCACGTCCGACTGTTGACGATCGTCGGAGGCTGACAGGCGTGTCCCCCCGAACGCTGGCCTCATCGGCGATCCACCCCCGGCCGCTTGAGATGGGCCCGGGGAATCCGCAGCGGTCATCGCGGCGCGGCTCCGGCAGCCGGACAGCGCCGTCGGCGAGAAGACGCCTCGGCCCGGGCAATCAGGCCAGCCGCGACGCGCGGCGGATGCGCAGCGCAGCTTCCTGCACTTCCTTCTGCGCATCGGCGATGTCGGCGAACTGATCGAACACCACGACCAGCTGCGACTCGTCGAGATCGACGAACACGGCCTTGCCGTGCGTCGCGTGCAAGGTCAGCTGGGAACAGCGGCCCAGCTTGCCGTCGGCGAGGCTCTTGTTGGTGGTCATCAACAGGTAGGACGCCAGTCCCGCGATGACGTCGACGCCGAGCGACGAGTCGAGCGAGGATGCGGCGACCAGGCCGTCGTTGGTCAACAAGGCCGCGCCCTTGACGCCCGGCGCCTGCCGCAGCGAGTCGATTGCCTCGTGGATCTTGCTCATGACGCTTGCTCCGGCGTGGTGTGGAGGGCTCCGGCGACGATCTCCTGCAGCTCCGACATCACCTGCACCAGGTCGGTGCCCTCGTCGCACTGCGCGGCCGCCAGGGCCTCGCCGTAGACACAGGTGCAGATGTGGCCGAACGGGCCGTCGACGATGGTCTTGTTGGCACTGCCGATGTCGAGCCTGCGGGCGAAGCGGTGCGCGGCCTTGGCCACGACCCGGACCACCCTCAGGAACGGATCGCGCCCGTCGCGGATCGCGCCCTTCACCAGCGCCTTGGAGCCGCGGATGAAGGTCGCCTTGCGCACGCCCGGCAGCCGGGCCACCTGCGCGAGCCCGTCGCGCACCCCGGCGATCGACTCGTCGTTCTGCGGTCGCACCGGAGCGGTCAACGACGGGTGCATCAAGGAACCGTGCGCCTCGACGTCCTCGAACAACGCCTCGAGGTCCTCGCCGTGGTCGCCCAACTGCCGGACGTGGTCGAGCAGCGCCTGCAGTTCGGCATCCTGCGGATCGAGCGCCTGCAGTTGTTCGAGGTGCCGCTGCGCCATGTCGACGGCGCCGATGCGGAACAGGACCTCGCCGAGCAGTCGGCGCGCCATCACCTCGCTCTGGTCCATCTCGACCGCGCGCTGCAGGCAACGCACGGCCTCCTGACCCTCGCGGGCCGCGAGGTCGCGGTAGAAGTTCAGCAGCCGCGACTGCCCCAGCATCAGCCAGCAACCGGCATCGTCGGGGAAGCGCACGCCCCACTCCTGACAGGTCGCGTGCAGGGCCGCGGCGTCGCCGAGCTCGACGAACACCTGCGCCAGCTCGCGGTAGAGCTTCGGACTCGGGGTCCGGATCAGCTTGGCGCGCAGGTCGGTGGCCCGTCGATTGCGCAGCCCGCGGCGGGCGCACTCCATCAGCTGCCGCAGCTCCGGCGACTTCGGGAACAACGCGAGCCCGTCCTCGGCGAGGTGCTCGGCCTTGTCCTGCATGTCGAGGTTGATATAGACCTGCCCGAGGTCGACGAACGTCGACGGGGACGGCTGCTCGCGGGCCTTCTGTTCGAGGCGCCGCAGCTCCTTCCAGATCTTCATCCGCTGGATCAGATGCATGTTGGATTCACTCCGACTCAGCGGAAGAGGACGACTTCGCCGGTGGTGGTGGGCAGCACGATGGCGAAATCGTCGCTGCCGGCAGGGCCGGGTCCGTTGCCGGCCTGTGCGTATTCCCAGAGCAGGGTCATCGTCTTCACGTTCACCGCTATCAGGACGTCGTGGGTCGGTTTGTTGCGAGCCTTGGTGCGACGCACCTGGAGCAGCGCCCGGTTGCCCTGGACCCGCAGGCCGGACAACACGGAACCCTCCAGCTGGACCTTGCCGAGCAGCTTGCCCGAGGTGCGATCCAGGGCGACCAGGGCCCCGGCGCCGTCGACGACGAACACCGCGGTGGCACCGAGTGCCAGCTGTCCGTCCAACGGGGTGCGGCCGACGCCGACGGTCCACAGCACCTTGCCGGAACCCATCTCGACCGCGCGCACGTTGCCGTCGCTGGCACCGAACCATGCCACCCCCTGGTCGGTCAGCACCCGCGTGGCGAGACCGGCCGGACTGCGCAGCGAAGCGACCGCGCTGCCGTTGGCGGCATCGAACACCAGCACCCGGCCGTCGGCAGTGCCGACGTGCACCTGGCGCCGATCGATGGTCGGTGGACCCGACGGCGAGTTCTCCAACGCCACCGTCCAGACCTCCTGGCCCGACTGCTGCTCCCAGCAGTGCAGCACGCCATCGCGATCGACCACCGCGACCCGGCCTTCACCGACCATCAGCTCGGTGGCGAACCCGGACGGGACCGAGGCCGGCCAGTTGCCGATGCCGATCGAGGGGTCGAGCGAGAAGCACTCGACGGTGTTCTCGGTCGAGGTGAAGAAGACCCTGCTGCCCTGCACCACCGGTGTGGAGTCGACGGCCTTGAGGCCCGGCAACGAACGCACCTGCTTGCTGCTGCCGTCGGCGCGCGCGAGTCCGAGCCGCCCGCCGCGCAGACCGACCGCGACCCAGCCCTCGGCCGACGAGGCCCCGGTCTGCGCCGGCGCATCGAAGAACAGGCGCCCTGCCGCAGTGACCTCGAGCGCGATCTCGGCCTCGGCCGCGACCGCCCCGTCGAGCACGATCGGGCGCGGTTCGAAGCCGTCGAGCCGCGCCGTCAGCGCCAGCTTTCCGGTGGCATCCCCCAGCACCACAGCCGGGGTCCGGACCGGCTCGCTGCGGCCGTCGACCGTGCGGTTGAGCGGCTGGTCGCCGACCCACAGCTGGGCTCCGGCCGGACGCGTCGAGACCTGCATCGGCACCCGACACCGCTGCCCGACCTGTGCGTGCTCGAAGTCGCTGCGCAACCGCAGCGCGATCGCGCGCGCGGCGCGCCAGTCGCCGGCGGCGAGCTTCTGGTCGTACTCCGCCCCCAGCCGCTGCGCCTCGGCGAGATATTCCTGCAGCCGCGTCAGCGTGCGCTCGACCTGCTGTTCGAGCCCCCAGGCCATGTCGTCGGCGCTGCCGGCCTTGGCGAGCAGGGCCTTGACCCGGCCGAGCGCTGCCATCGACGCCTCGGCATTGCCGCCGAGGAACAGCTCGCGATGCCGCGCCCATTCGGTCTTGTACTCGTCGCGCAGGACCTTGAGCTCGCGGTCGCGCGCCGCCCGCTCCGAGGTCCGCCGGGCCTCGAACCGCTGCCGTTCGGCCTCGATGTGCTGCAGCTCGGCGTTGGCCTTGCCGACCGCGGTGGTGAGCGGATGGCTCAGCACGAAGTCGTCGTAGACCATCTGCGCCGCCGCGAAGTCCTCGCGCTGCAGCAGCTCGTGCACGTCGATGCGGGCGAACTCCTCCTCGGCGCGTTCGTTGTAGAACCAGTAGCCGGACCCGAGCACCAGCAGCAGACAGAACAGAACGGCCAGCACGGCGAGGGCCCGACCGCGGCGCCGGGTGCGCTCGTCGTACTCGTAGAGCTTGCGCACGCGCTCGCTGATGTCGGCGCGCGAGCGGTCGATCAGCAGGATCTTCTGCAGGTAGGCGACCGCCTCGAGCGGCTTCTGCGCCCGCACCAGGTCGTCGGCGATCGACTCGTAGAGCTCGGCGACGCGCTTCTGGTCGCCGGCCTTCACGTGCACGTTGACCAGCGCCTTCTTCAGGTCGGGATCGTCGGGCTCGACCAGCAGCAGGCGCTCCAGCAGCGTGCGCACGCGCTGGATGTCGCCGAACTCGATCAGCAGCTCGACCAGCTCCTTGCCCTCCGCCAGCGGGTCGAACCCGGCCAGCGGCACCCCTTCCTCGCCCAGGGTCAGTTCGACCAGTCGCTCGCGCGCCCGCAGATCGGTCGGCACCAGCGACTTCACCTCGAACAGACGCTGCGCCGCGCCGGCGCGGTCGCCGTTGCCGATCCGGAACTCGGCCTCGCAGCCGAGGTGGTAGATCGCGTGCTCGTATTCCTCGGCGGCGCGGTAGGCCTTGGCCGCGGCCGAATGGGAGTCCGGCAACCCCTGGCCGAGCTCGATCGCGCGCTCGTAGAGGTTGACGGCGTCCTGCAGCCGGCCGCCGGTCATGCACTCGTCGGCCAGCGGCAGCAGTTCCTCGGTGGCCACCGGCGCCACCGCCTGGGCCTCGAGCAGCTGGCTCAGCACCTTGCAGACCTGGAACGTCGACAGCCCGGTGATCTCGACCACGCGAGCCACGTTGCGACGACCGTCCAGCTGTTCGAAGATCGCGGTGCCGTCGGCGCCGAACTGATCGGCGTCGATCGCGTCGACGATGGCGACCAGCACCTCGCCGGTGGTCGGGACCCGCTCGGTGATGTAGGTCCACTCGTCGATGCGGCGAGCGGCCTCCATGATCACGCTGTCACAGTTGGAGAAGAACCGCTCGTCGATGCTGCCGTCGCGCCCCTCGATGGTGGACGCACCCTCGTGGAATTCGAACTTCGCGTCGCGCACGAAGAACAGGTCGTAGACCTCTTCCTCGAGCTCGATCCGGTACTGGTCCTCGAGTTCGGTCGGCTCCAGATAGCCGCCGGCCAGCAGGCTGTCGGCGAGAGGCTGCCCCATGCGGGCGGCATGGTCGCGGACCTCGTCCACCTGGGCCTCGGTCAGCCGCCCGGTCCGCATGTGCGCCGCCACGACGCGGTCGAGGATGCGGTGCACGTTGTGGTGGACCGTCACTCCGCGATGATCGAAGTAGAGGACCTTCCACAACTTGGTCGACTGGATGCTCAGCAGACCGACCTTCTTGTTGAGGGCCAGCATCTGGAACACCTGCGCCAGGTCTACGCTTGCTAGATCCCCTCGTAGTGCCATGTTTGGGTCGGGTCCGGAAGTCCTTCCTAGTCCGTCCGGTCCTATCGGCCGGTCGCCGGTGCGCCCTGAGGCCGGGTTCGAAAGCCGCCTGCCAACGGTCCGGTGGCGGGGCTCGCGACGGCCCCGACGGCGCCGCCGCCCCCGCCGCCGCCGGCGCCTCCTTGCTGCGGCCGCGGGATTGCCGTACGCTATTGCCGCGATGAAGCCCCTTGGTCAGATGCTCCGCGCCGCGGCGGCGATCCTGCACAATGCGTGCGGAGCGATCGCGTACCGGTTCGGGTGTCGGGCCTCGGCGCGCCACCACTACGAACGGGTGCTGCTGCTGCGGGGACGCGACTTCCGCGCCTATGTGCAGCTCGGGCGGCTCGCCTTCGACAGCGGCGACTACGCCAGCTGGCGCCGCGAGCTCGAGAACGCCCGCCGCCTGGATCCGGAGCGCTTCGCCCGCCTCCGCCACCCGCTGGAGCTGTTCGAGCCCCGTCTGGCCGGCACGAGCTTCGAACCGCCGGCCGGGGACGGCCGCAGCGGCCCCGATCTCGACGACAGCGGTGCGCGCGCGGTCTGGCGGTCGCTGCGGCCGCCGCTGAGCGGTCCCCGCTCGCCCGGGGAAGCGACCGATGGTCTGGACTCGCTGCTGCCCGGCGCCGAACCGAGATCCGAAGTCGGGCCACCGCGCTTCGTCGGCCACCTGCCAGCCGAACGTCATCCTCCGGGCGAACGCGGCGATCAGGCCATGCCCGCCGCGCGCGATCCGAGTGCGAGCAACGACGACTGCGCCAGCGCGGCGGAGCGCCGCCGCTTCCGCGAGCTCGGGCCGATTGCCGCCGACGAACTGCGTCGCTGCGACCTGGACGAGCTGTTGCGGCGCCTGTCGGGGTGAGGCAACCCGGCGATGGCCGGGACGCCGCCACGCGGGACTGACCCGCGAATGTGCTGTGGCATAGCCCGGGCGGCGCAGCTAGGCTGCCAGCGAGCAACGCGAATGCAAGCCACAGCCCTCGAGTCGACCCACCAAGCTCTCGGCGCCCGCATGGTGCCATTCGGCGGCTGGAACATGCCGGTCCAGTATCGCCCGATCCTCGACGAGGCTCGCACGGTCCGCACCAAGGCCGGCCTGTTCGACCTCGGTCACATGGGCCGGGTCGCCGTGCGCGGCCCGCAGGCCGAAGCGTTCCTGCAACGGCTGCAGACCAACGACGCCGCCGCCATCCCCCCGGGTCGCATCCGCTACTCGATGATCCTGAACCAGGAGGGGCTGACGCAGGACGACATCCTGGTGTACCGCAACCCGCGCAACGACGGCTTCTTCGTCGTCATCAACGCCGGCAACTGCGCCCGCGACCTCGGCATCATGCGCGACGTCGCCAAGGGCTTCGATGTGGTCGTCGACGACCAGACCCATCGGCTCGGCATGATCGCGATCCAGGGGCCGCTGTCGCAGCAGATCACCCAGCGGATCACCAAGGGCGATCTGGCGGCGCTCAAGTACTACGCGTGGATGGAAGCCACCGTGTGCGGCATCCCGATGACGCTGTCGCGGACCGGCTACACCGGCGAGGACGGCTTCGAGGTCTACGTGCCCACCGGCCACGAGAAGCAGGTCTGGGACGCGTTCCTGGCGGCGGGCAGCGCCGACGGCCTGCTGCCGATCGGCCTCGGCGCCCGCGACACGCTGCGCCACGAAGCCGGCATGCCGCTCTACGGCCACGAGATCGACGAGACGACCAATCCGATCGAAGCCGGCCTCGACTGGGCGGTGAAGATGAACCACGACTTCGTCGGCCGGGCCGCACTCGAGCAGGTCGTGCAGCGCGGTGGCACCGGGCGCAAGCTGGTCGGTCTCACCAGCACCAGCAAGCGCTGCCCCCGCCAGGGCTACCCGATCGTGCGCGGTGGCCAGCAGATCGGCCACGTGTGCTCGGGCAACATCTCGCCGACCCTCGACACCAACATCGCCACCGCCTACGTGCGCACCGAGTTCGCCACCGTCGGCACCGCGCTCGAGTTCCTCGTGCGCGACAAGGCCGAACCGTGCGTGATCGCCCCGTTGCCGTTCTACAAGCGAGCCCGCTGACCGACCGGCATCGGCCGCACCGCCCGTCACCGTCCCAGCAACCGT
>JALORC010000133.1 GCA_025459175.1 Planctomycetota bacterium
ACAAGCGACTTGCTGATAAGTGTTTGCGTGCTCTCGGTGATGGCATGCGATCTGCACCTGCCGGCCCAGGTGCAGTCAACGCCCGAGGAGGCATCGCATGGACATCCAGAAGTTCACCCAGAAGTCGCAAGAGGCCCTGCAGCTCGCCCAGACCAAGGCAGTTGCCTTCGGCCACCAGCAGGTCGAGCCGAAACATCTGCTGCTGGCCCTGATCGAACCCGGTGACAGCCTCGTGCGGCGGCTGTTGCAGCGCATGGAGGTCCCCGCCGACAAGCTGCAGCAAGCAGCGGAGCAGGAACTGCAGAAGCTGCCGCGGGTCTCGGGGCCCGGATTCGCCGCCGACAAGATCCTGCTGACCCAGGAACTCGCCCAGGTGCTGACCGCCGCCGAAGCGCAAGCACAGAAGATGCGCGACGAGTATGTGTCGGTCGAGCATCTGTTCCTGTCCTTGCTGCAGTCGGCGAAGAACGGCTTGCGCGACCTGTTGCGCAAGTTCGCGATCGACGAGACGAAGTTCTTGAACGCTCTGAAGGAGGTGCGCGGCAACCAGCGCGTGCAGAGCGCCAATCCCGAGGCTACCTACGAGGCGCTCGGCAAGTACGGCCGCGACCTCGTCGAGATGGCCAAGCAGGGCAAGATGGACCCCGTGATCGGGCGCGACGAGGAGATCCGGCGCGTGATCCGCATCCTGTCGCGCAAGACCAAGAACAACCCGGTGCTGATCGGGGAGCCCGGCGTCGGCAAGACCGCGATCGCCGAGGGGCTGGCGCAGCGCATCGTGCGCGGCGACGTTCCCGAAGGGCTGAAGGACAAGACCGTGTTCGCGCTCGACATGGGCAGCCTGGTCGCCGGAGCCAAGTATCGCGGCGAGTTCGAGGAACGGCTGAAGGCGGTGCTGACCGAGGTCAAGAACAGCGACGGCCGCATCCTGCTGTTCATCGACGAGCTGCACACGATCGTCGGCGCCGGCAAGGCCGAAGGGGCGATGGACGCGGGCAACATGCTGAAGCCGATGCTCGCCCGCGGCGAACTGCACTGCATCGGCGCCACCACGCTCGACGAGTACCGCAAGTACATCGAGAAGGACGCCGCGCTCGAGCGCCGTTTCCAGCCGGTGCTGGTCGAGCAGCCGAGTGTCGAGGACACCATCTCGATCCTGCGCGGCCTGAAGGAGCGCTTCGAGGTCCACCACGGCGTGCGCATCCTCGATCAGGCGCTGGTGAACGCCGCGACCCTCTCGCACCGCTACATCACCGACCGCTTCCTGCCCGACAAGGCGATCGACCTCGTCGACGAGGCGTGCGCGATGATCCGCACCGAGATCGACTCGCTCCCGACCGAGCTCGACGCGGTCAGTCGCCGCGTCATGCAGCTCGAGATCGAGGAGACCGCGTTGGCCAAGGAGAAGGACGCCGCCAGCAAGGCGCGCCTGCACGAACTCAAGAAGGAGATGCAGGAGCTGCGCGGCAAGGCTGATGCGATGCGGGCCCAGTACGAGGCCGAGAAGAAGTCGATCGGCGGCGTGCGCACGTTGCGCGAGCAGCTCGAGGCGCTGCGGCGCGAACAGGAGGCTGCCGAACGCCGCTACGACATGAACAAGGCCGCCGAGCTGAAGTACGGCCAGATCCCGGCGCTCGAGAAGGAGATCGCGGCGCTCGAGGCCAGGCAGGCCGGGGCCGCCGGCACCGGCGAACGCTTGCTGCGCGAGGAGGTCACCGGTGACGAGATCGCCCAGATCGTCGCGCGCTGGACCGGTATCCCGGTGACCCGGCTGATCGAGGGCGAGCGCGAGAAGCTGCTCAAGCTCGACCAGATCCTGCACCAACGCGTGATCGGGCAGGACGAGGCGGTGCAGGTGGTCGCCGACGCGGTGATCCGGGCCCGTTCCGGCATCAAGGACCCCAAGCGTCCGATCGGCAGCTTCCTGTTCCTCGGGCCGACCGGGGTCGGCAAGACCGAGCTGGCGAAGACGCTGGCGGAGTCGTTGTTCGACAGCGAGGACAACCTCGTGCGCATCGACATGTCGGAGTACATGGAGAAGCACGCCGTCAGCCGGTTGATCGGCGCGCCGCCCGGCTACGTCGGCTACGACGAGGGCGGTCAGCTGACCGAGGCCGTGCGGCGCAAGCCGTACTCGGTGGTGTTGTTCGACGAGATCGAGAAGGCGCACCCGGACGTGTTCCACGTGCTGCTGCAGATTCTGGACGACGGTCGCGCGACCGACAGCCAGGGCCGCACCGTCGACTTCAAGAACACGGTCATCATCATGACCTCCAACATCGGGGCGCCGATCCTGCTCGAGGGCATCACGCCCGAAGGCACCATCCGCGACTCGGCCCGCGATCAGGTGATGGCGGAGCTGCGCCGGCACTTCCGCCCGGAGCTGCTGAACCGGATCGACGACATCGTGCTGTTCAAGCCGCTGCAGAGCGGTGAGATCCGGCGCATCGTCGATCTGCTGCTGATCAGCCTGCGCAAGCGGCTCGAGGAACGGCGCATCACGGTCGAGGTCAGCGACGCGGCCAAGACGTTCCTCGGCAACCAGGGCTACGACCCGGTCTACGGTGCGCGGCCGCTGAAGCGTTACCTGCAGCGGGAGCTCGAGACGAAGATCGGCCGCAAACTGATCGCCGGCGAGGTCCCGGACGGCAGTGCGATCGTCGTCGATCTGCGCGAGGGCGCGATCGTCATCGAGGCCCGGGCCGGCGAGCCGGCGGCGCGCTGAGGCCGGGCGGCCTTTCCCGTGGCAGCTCGGCCGAGGACGGCGGCCAGCACGCAGGTGGCAGACGTCACCGCGATGGCTTCGCAAGGCTGTTGGAAGTTCACGGCTGCGGGCGGCGTCTCTTGCTGCGTGGCGGTCCGATCGCCGCACCCGCCGCCATGAAGAAGGCTCCCGCGACCCTGCTCCTCGTCTCGACCATGACCGCCTGCACCACGCATTCCGCTTCGAGCTCGCTGCTTGGCGCCGATTTCGATGCGGTCCGCGCCCGCTACGGCACCCCGCTCGCGTGCTCGGCCGGGGGCGGCGTGTTGCAGTTCGCCTATCCGGTGCGCGGAGTACCGATGCCGGATGCCGTGATGGTCGTCGACGGGGTCGTCGTCGGTCTGCGGGATGGCATCGAGGCGACCCCGCCGGTGCATGGGGTGCAAGCGCTGCTCGGCGCCAGCGTCGATGTGGCGGTGGCTCAGCTCGGCAGTGCGCGTGCGGTCACCAGCGGCTCCTTGCACCACCGCTTCACCTTCGACGGCTGTGAGCTGATGTTCTACGAGGGGCGGGTGACCGGCGTGCGGGCACTCACGATCTCGGCCGGCGGAACGGTGGAGGATTGACTCCCCGTTGCCGGCGCGGACCTGGCGCCGCCACGGTTGCTCAGCGCCGCGTTTCCGGCAGCGCCCATGCGTATTCGCGCGCGATCGGCGCGGGCACATCGGGCTTCAGGGCCGCCCAGGCCCGCTGGGGCCAATGGGGATCGCGCAGGAGCTCCCGCCCGAGCAGGACCAGGTCGGCGCGGCCGTCGGCGATGATGGAATCGGCCTGCTGGGGATCGGTGATGAGTCCGACCGCACCGGTCGGTACCCCCGTCTCGCGCCGGATGCGCTCCGCCAGCTGCACCTGATAACCCGGGCCCACCGGGATCTCGGCTTTGCGCGATGCACCGCCGCTCGAGCAGTCGATCAGGTCCACACCCTCCTTGGCGACGCGGCGTGTCGCTTCCACCGAGTCTTCGATGCGCCAGCCGCCGTCGACCCAGTCGGTGCACGACAGGCGAACGAACAGCGGCACGGCGTCGGGTAGTGCTTTGCGCACGGCACGCGCGGTGTCGATCAGGAACTTCATCCGCTGGTCGAAGCCGCCGCCGTACTCGTCCTGCCGCTCGTTCATCAGCGGGGACAGGAAGCTGTGGCCGAGGTAGCCGTGAGCGAAGTGCAACTCGACCACGCGGAAGCCGGCCGCGATCGAGCGCTGGGCCGCCGCGACGAACTGTTCTCTGATCGTCTCGATCTCGGCGATGGTCAACGCGTGGGGCACCGGGCCATCCTGACCGAAGCGTTTCGCCACGGGGCCCACGGGCATCCAGCCGCCGGCGTCCAGCGGCACGAAGGCATTCGGGGTCGGGTGGAACGGCCGGTGGCGGGACGCCTTGACCCCGGCGTGCGCGAGCTGGATGCCGGGCACCGCCCCGTGCTGTTGCACGAACTCGGTCATGGGCCGCAGTGCCGCGATGTGTTCGTCCTTCCAGATGCCCAGGCAGTTGGGCGTGATGCGTCCTGGGGCTGCCACCGCCGTGGCTTCCGCCAGCAAAAGTCCCGCACCGCCGATGGCCCGCGCCGCGTGGTGCGCGAAGTGCCACTGGTTGGCGAAGCCGTCTTCGCTCGAGTACTGGCACATCGGGGACATCGCGATGCGGTTGCGGAAGGTCACGCCGCGCAGGGTCAGCGGCGTGAAGAGGCCCGGCTTGCTGCTGTCCGTCGCGGGCCCGGTGGTGGCAGCGAGGGGCTGCAGGGAAGCGGTGGCGACCGAGACACTGGCGGCTGCCGCCGTCTGGCAGAAGAGGCGTCGATTCATGCAGGATGCACCGATCGGGAACGATGCGAGCGTAGCCCCGGCCGGCCGCAGTCGACAGCCGATCGCACCATGTGGTGGCCGTGCCGCGAGGTGCTTCGCCGCTGGCGGCGGCAGCGCCTCGGCTCAGTTCGTCGCCGCGACGAAGCCCGCCTGGAAGTCGAGGTCGGCGATGCCGGTGATCGGGTCGATGCCGCGCACCCGGGCGTAGACGAAGTACAGCACCCGCCGGCCATCGACCACGGCCACGGTTGGCTCACCGACTGCGACGATCTTGCCGAGATCCGCGGTCGAGACGCGCAGGCTGGCGATCGTGGTGTCCTTCTGCAGCAGCGTCACCGGTGCGGACCAGTTGCCGCCGTAGCCGAGCGCCGCGGCGTCGTGGCTGCCGGCGTAGGCGGCGAACGCGATGCTGGTGTCCTGCGTGAAGTAGAGCCCCTCGTCGCGGAACGTCGGTTGGATCGCGTTGGTGCCCGGCACGTTGACGACATCGGGCAGCACCAGCGAAGTGAAGTCGTTCGAGTTCGGGAACACGCCGCTGTCGAGCACGTGCACGGTGATGCGGCCGGTGTCCACGTCGGCGTCGTATTCGTCGTCGGTCCACACCGAGCGCACGTCGCCGCCAACACCGATGTACAGACACGGATTGCCCTGGGTGCCGGTGTTGTCGCCGAGATCGAGCAGCGCCGACGGGAACGGCGAGCTGCGCACCGGCGGGTTGCCCGGCGTCGTCGCCGCATAGTTGCCGAGCCGGTTGTCGGTGCCGAACACGACGTCGCAGGTGTAGGCGTCGAAGCCGTTGCCGACGGTCGCCACGTCCTTCAGCGCGAACACCGCCCGATGGCTGTCGCCACCGAGCGGTTGGAAGGCGAGTCCGAACGGACCGATGATGCCGTCGCCGAGATCGTCGAACGCCAACGAGAACGGCTCGGCGAAGCTGCCGTCCGGCTGTCGGCGGAAGCCGTAGAACATCGTCGTCAGCGCCAGCACCGGCGCGCCGTCCGGACCGATGCCGAACGACGCCGCGTTGTGCAGTGCGGTGGTGCCGGCGAAGCGGCCGGTGAAGAAGCCCGGACGCTCGGGGGCCGCCATCGGCCCGATCGTGGTGTCCAGCCACGGGTGCGAGCAACGGTCGGGTGCGAGCCGATTGCCGCCGCAGCCACCGTTGCCGCGCGACTCCTGGAACACCAGCAGGCTCGACCAGCGAAACGGTCCGTATTGCACGAACAGCGTCTGGCCGTCGGGGGCGATGGTGACCCCGTCCTCGTAGCCGTCGCTGTTGACCAGGCCGGCCACCGCCTGTGGCTGTCCCCAGTCAGGGTGCACGTCCTGCAGCACCAGCGCGGTGCGGGCGATGGTCGCGGTGCCGAGGCTCGCGGTCACCCGGTACTCGCCGGTGGTCGTCGGCGTGAGCACGCTGGTGAAGGTGCCGCTGCCGGTCGCGATCGGGGCGCCGAGGCTGCCGCGGTCGACGCTCAACGAGGGTGCACTCTCGCTGCCGCTGACGCCGACCGTGATCTCGACCGCATCGAGGCCGGGGCCGGGCAATCGTGCGAACGTCATCGTCAGGCCAGGCAACGCACCACCGCCTGCGTTGCCGCCGCCACCGCAGGCCGCCGCGAACGCCGTCAGTGCGAGCAGCGGCAGCGACGGGGTGGGCGACGTTCGGGTCATGCGGCCCTCATCGGCACGTTGCCAAGGCGTTCTCAGCTCGTTTCGCCGGCCGCTCCATCGGCACACCTCCGGCATCACCGACGCCGGCGTCCCGTCGCGCCAGCATGAACGTATCCGCATGCGACTTTCATCCCGGGCTCAGCCAGCGGCCCTACGTCTGGTTCTGAGCTGCGGCCGGATGCTCCCTCGGAGCACACCCGTTCCATGGCCACCCAATCCACATGAAACTCACCTCGAAACACTATCTGATCGGCGGCGGCATCGGATCCATGGCAGCCGCTGCCTTCATGATCCGCGATGGCGGCGTGCCCGGTGAGGACATCCACATCCTCGAAGCCGGCCCGCTCATGGGCGGCAGCCTGGATGGTGCGGGCGACGCCGAGCGCGGGTACTCGATGCGCGGGGGCCGCATGCTGACGACCGACAACTACGAGTGCACCTGGGACCTGTTCAAGACGATCCCCTCGCTGACGGTGTCCGGCATGTCGGTGTTCGACGAGACCGTGGCGTTCAACGAGAAGCACGAGCCGGACTCGATGGCCCGCCTGGTGGACCGCCGCCGCGCGAAGGTCCCTGTGACCTCGATGGGGTTCTCCATGAAGGACCGGATGGAGTTGCTGAAGCTCAGCCATGCCGACGAAGAGGTGCTGGGGGCAAGTGCCATCACCGACCATCTCTCCCCGGACTTCTTCGAGACGGAGTTCTGGTTCATGTGGTCCACCACCTTCGCGTTCCAGCCCTGGCACAGCGCGGTGGAGTTCAAGCGATACCTGCTCCGGTTCATGATGGAGTTCACGCGCATCGAGACGCTCGCGGGCGTCAAGCGCACCATCTACAACCAGTACGACTCGCTGGTCTTGCCGTTACAGGCGTGGCTGACCGCCCAGGGCGTCCGGATGATCGCCGACTGCAAGGTCATTGACCTCGTGCACCGGTCGGTGGGGGGAGACTTCACCGTGACCGGCATCCAGTGCCTGCGGTCGGGAGCGCGCGAGGTCATCACCGTCAACGAAGGCGACCTCGTGTTGTTCCAGAACGGATCCATGACCGACGCATCCAGCCTCGGCTCCATGACCGCAGCGCCGAAGCGGTTGACCAAGGCCGACAGCGGTGGTTGGACGCTCTGGGAGAAGCTGGCCGAGGGCAGGCCGCACTTCGGCAATCCGGCCGTGTTCAACAGCTGCATTGCGCAATCCAACTGGGAGTCGTTCACCGTGACGCTGAAGAGCCCGGCATTCTTCGAGAAGATGCATCAGCTCAGTGGCAATGAGGCCGGCACCGGCGGCTTGGTCACGTTCAAGGACTCCAACTGGATGATGTCGATCGTGTTGGCTCACCAGCCGCACTTCATCAACCAGCCGGCGGATGTGCAGGTGTTCTGGGGATACTCGTTGTTCCCGGATCGGATCGGCAATTTCGTCGCCAAGCCCATGGCCGCCTGCAACGGCGCGGAGATCCTGCAGGAGCTGTGTGGGCACCTGCGATTCGACCTCGAGGTCGTCGCGACAGCCAACTGCATTCCGTGCACGATGCCGTACATCACGAGCATGTTCATGCCGCGGCGGCTCGGTGACCGACCGCTGCCGGTCCCCGCGGGATCGAAGAACTTCGCGTTCATCAGCCAGTTCGTCGAGATCGCCGACGACGTGGTCTTCACCGTCGAGTACTCGGTGCGGGCAGCGCAGATGGCCGTCTACGAATTGCTCGGCGTCAGCCGGAAGGTGCCCCCTGTCACTCGGCACGACAAGTCCATACGCGTGAAGTTCGATGCGTTCGTCAAGGCGTTCCAGTGAACGGCAGAGCGCCGCTGTAACACCCTGCTGCACCGCACCGCCTACCGACCTGCTTCATGACCAAGCTCACCACCAGCCGCGAAATCCGTCTGGCTTCACGTCCCAAGGGCGTTCCCACCGCCGCGGATTTCATTTTGGCGGAAGCCACCCTGCCTCCGCTGCAGGCCGGACAGGTGCTCGTGCGGAACTTGTTCCTGTCCGTCGATCCGTACATGCGCGGCCGGATGAACGAAGGCAAGTCGTACGTGCCGCCCTTCGCGATCGGTCAGCCCCTCGAGGGCGGCGCGATCGGCGAGGTCGTCGAATCACGGGCGAGTGAGCTCGTGGCCGGCGCTGTGGTGACCTCGCAGCACGGCTGGCGGGAGGCGTTCGTCGCTGTGCCGAAGGACCTCCGGGCGGTGGACAGAGCGTTCCAGCCGCTCTCCGTTCACCTCGGCACGCTGGGCATGACCGGCTTCACGGCATGGGCGGGCTTGACGCTGGTCGAAGTGCGAGCGGGCGACGTGATGTTCATCTCCGGCGCCGCCGGAGCCGTCGGCAATGTGGCCGGCCAACTGGCGAAGCTGCGCGGCTGCCGTGTGATCGGGTCCGCCGGCTCTGCCGAGAAGGTGCAAGGCCTGCTGGGTGAGTGCGGCTTCGATGCCGCATTCAACTACAAGACCGGACCGACCCTCGAACAACTGAACCGTGCGGCACCCGAGGGAATCGATGTCTACTTCGACAATGTCGGCGGCGAATCCCTCGAGGCCGCGCTGTCCGCGCTGCGCGTCCATGGCCGGATCATCGCCTGCGGCGGGATCGCCTCCTACAACGCCGAGACGCCGACGCCGGGCCCCCGCAATCTGTTCAACATGACCACCAAGCGGCTCACGATGAAGGGGATGATCGTCGGCGACTGGCTGGAACGACGCAGCGAGTTCGAGGCGGAAGTGGGCGGGTTCTTCCGATCCGGGCAGATCAAGAACCGGGAGACCGTGGTGACTGGCATCGATCACGCCGTGGCGGCATTTCTCGGCCTCTTCTCCGGCAACAACTCCGGGAAGATGATCGTGAAGCTGGCCTGACACTGCCCGCCCGACCCGTTCCAGGTGTCGGGCGGTGACCCGCGCCGTCGATCACACGCCGCCGACGCCGCCGCGGATCGCGTTGCTGAGTCCGGCGCCGAACGCATTCAGCGTCGGCTCGAACGCACCACCTTGCGCATGCAGCAAGGTGCCGAACAGCGATGGCGAGTTCGGCACGCTCAGCGAGTAGGCCGGGTTGCCACCGAAGATGGTCAGCAGCGTCAGGTCGGCATACAGCACGCAGCCGGGCAGGCCGAGGCTGTCCAACGGCAGGTTCGGGTTGCCGGCGCCGACGATCGTGAACGGCAGCGTGGCCGCGGGCGGCAGATTCTCGAGCGCTAGCTGCCACGTGCCGCCGAGGCGCGGACGCGACGTGCCGCGCAGCGTCGAGCCGTTGCAGCTGCCGCCGACGACGTCGTTGCGCGCCGGCGTGCCGGCCGGAATCGCGCTGGTGAACTGCAGCAGGAAGACGCTGTTGATCAGGTTGCCGAAGATGTCCGTGCACTCGACGCTGACCCTCGTGGCGCCGCCGGATGCGGAAACCCAGTCCCTGACTCTGGCAACACCGGGCGTGGTACCGAGCAGCCCCACGATCGGGACGCCGAGCACGTCGATGTGGGCTGGCAGCAACACGTCGTAGCGGCCGAGGCCCAGGCGCGTGATGGTGATCGGGGCAGCTGGCCCATTGGCGCCGTTGCTGTCCGAGAGCAGGGGGTCGGGGGTGTAGCTCGGGGACAGACTGTTGTTGGCGAACAGGAAGGCGCCGGAGCCCAGGTGCGGCGGCTGCGCGGCAGCGGTTTCCGTGTAGCTCAACAGGAACTCCCTGTCGCTGGGGGTGCCGTTGGCGGCGAAGGTCCGCACCTCCGCCACCACGTCAGAGCCCGTGCTGCCCTGGCTGAACCAGGTGGAGACCTGGGCGCGAGTGTCGTTGCGATAGCCACTGACCTGCACGTGCCCGCGCGTTGCACCGACGGTCGCGAGCCCCGGCAGCGTCACGTCGTATCTGCCGACGCTGATGCGTCGGATCGTGATGGCGCCACGGTTGCCGTTCCAGCTGAATTGCGGCTCCGGCGTCCAGGTGGGCAGAGTCCAGGACGCGCTGCTGGCCTGGTCCGCCCACACGTAGGCGGTGCGAGCCGTGGGGCTCCCGCCGACGCGATAGACCATCGAGAAGTCGCCGTCCGTGGGTTGGCCGGCCGCATTGCGGGTCCTGACCCACATCTGGACCTTGCCATTGCTGGCCCGGGCGTAGCCATCGACAACGGAATAGAAGTTGAGGTTGCCCGAGAACGGCGCCGCGCAGACCTGCACATTGCCGAATTCGTCCAGGTGTGCAGGCAGCAGCAGCTCGACGAAGCCGGTCGACAACCGCGTGGCCGTGATCAACTCGCCGCTCGGTGTGCGCTGGTAGTTGATGCTCGGGATCGTGGAGCTCGACGGGTTCCTGACCCACGCGAACGCGTAGTGCCCGTCCACCGGGTTCGCCTCGGCCGCGAACGAGGCGCCGCGCAGGGTCAGGGTGTAGGGCCGGGCCGTGGTCGAGGTGCCGCTCCACTGGGTGAACGAGTTGAGTGCCCCCGGACCATCCGGTGCGCGCTCGGTAAGGAACGGCGAGTCATTCCAGAGTTGGGCGCCGTTCTGGTCGAGCGCGTCGTTGTCGTACTCGGAGACGGCGATCAACACCGTGCCCGCGGTGGCGAACTGACCGGAGAGCGTCGACTGCGTGAAGCCCGGCTCGTCGTCGCGGAAGGCGATGCCCCGGCCATCGACTCCGAACATCCACAGCTGCGTGTCGAAGCCCGTGCCGCCGACCGAGCTGACCCGGAACGTCGCCGGGTCGTCGATGCGCACCAGGTAGATGTCGGCGGCGCGGCCCGCGGCGATGGTGCCCTGGATGCGGGTCAGCGGACCGGAGCCGAGCGGGGTCTCGCTGGTGCTCCAGGTCTGGCCGGCGCCGGTGGCGCTCTCGGTCCAGGTCTGGGCCGACAGGAGCGTGGGAAGCAGCAGGGTCGCGGCGGCCAGGGTGCCGCGTCGAAGGTAGTTGCGCATGGTGCGTAGGGAAGGGGCGGGTTGCGGTCGCCGAGGGGGCGACTCACCCGGTCGAGAAGCGGGCGACGACCAACGTTACCGGAAATCCCACGAGCTGGCGGCCGGCGGCGGCAGTGCGGCGCGCCGTGTCCCATTGCGGTGCGGCCGTCGCCGGGATGCGACCGTCGCGCGACCGCGACACGGCGGCGATGGTGTCGTTGCCACCGGCAGCAGGCGCCAACGGCTCGGCCGCGATCCCCGTGCAGGTCGCGACCGTGCGACGGCAACCGCCTCCGCCGCAGGGCGCCCGCGACGACCAGGCCGTTCGGCAACCGACCGTCGCACCGACGACCCGGTGATCCGACGCCGCGGCCCGATCGGTTGGCAAGTGCGGTGCTCCTCTCCGTCACGATGCACGCCTTCGCCCACAGCAGCCAGCCGACGACGACGACGACCGCCAGCTTCTACCGCGAGACCAAGTGGTGCGGTGCCTGCAACGCGCAGGTGCGCTACATCGCCAGCGTCGACCACAGCTACTGCGTCGACTGCGGCAGCAAGGTCCGCCTGTTCGCCAAGGAGCAGCGCGCCGCCGTCGCCGAGGCCGCCAAGCTGCACCGCTACCAGGCCGTCTGAGACCCGGACGTTCCCGCGTCCCGATCGCGAAAGACCGCCCCTCCTCCCTGTTGTTTCCCCGACCGACCGACCGACCGAACGAACGCCCGATCGCTCCCTGATCCCCAACGCCTCGCCGGTCACCTCCCGGCGGGGCGTTGTGCTTTTCCGAAGCGGTCCCCCGGCAGCACGGCGGCACGAGCTCGCCGGTGCGGTCAGCGCCGAGCCGCGGTCAGCCGATCGAGCCGCTGCTGGGCCTTCTTGGTCTCGGCATGCTCGGCACCGTAGGCCTGGGTGCGGATGCGCAGCGCTTCACGGATCGCCAGCAGCGCTTCCTCTGGCCGTTCGCTCTTCTCGTGCACCAGGCCGAGCAGCATCAGGCCGTCGGCGAGGCTGGGATCGTTCGGGTCGAGCAGCTCGCGGCGGATCGCCAGCGCCTCTTCGATCCGGACCATGGCGGCGGGCAGGTCCCCCCGCTGGGCCAGGAGCCAGCCCAGGTTGTGGATCGCGGTCGCCACTTCACGACTCTTCTCGCCCTCCACCTTCTTCAACACGGCCAGCCCGGCTTCGAAATGCCGTTGGGCGCCGTCGAAGTCCTGGCTGTCGGCCGCGATGTTGCCGAGCAGCCCGGCACAGTGGCCGATGCCGTGGTGCACGTCGCCGTAGACCTGGCGACACATGGCCAGCGACGCTTCGGCCATGGTCCGCGCTTCCTCGTTGCGTCCGGCCCGGTACTCGGACATCGCGAGCCCGAACATCGCCGCCGGCAGTTCGCGGTTGTCGGCGCCGAGGTTCTGCTGGAACAGTTCGATCGCGCGCTGGAAGTGGCCGCGCGCCAGCTCGGCCTCGCCGCGGTAGGTGGCCAGCATCGCCAGGCTGTGCAGGCTCTGCGCCACCGGCAGGCTGCGGTCGCCGGCGAGCCGCGTGCGCATCTGCAGCGCTTCGTCGTGCAGCACTGCCGCTTCGTCGAAGCGACCGAGGTCGCGGCGCAGTCGGCCGATCAGATCGATGTTGCGCGCGATGTCGAGGTGGTCACCGGCGTGCTGCTTGCGCAGCTCGGCCAGCGACTCGCGGTACAGCGTCTCGGCCGGCGCATAGTCGTCCTTGGCGTGGTGGAGTTCGCCGAGATGGAACAGGTTGTCGGCGAGCTCCTCGGTCCTGGCGCCGTGGCTGCGGCGCAGCGCGAGGGCCTGTTGGAACTGTTCGCTGGCCACGTCGAACACGCCGAGGTGGTGGTAGACGCTGCCCATCGTCGTCAGCAGCCGCGCCTGCACGAGTGGCTCTGCCGCCAGCTCCTGCGCGATGCGCCGCGAGCCAAGGTCGAGCACCTCGCGCGCGGTGATGGTGCGACCGCGATAGGCGCTGCGGTCGGCGACCTCGAACAGGCCGACCAGGAAGTCGGTCACGCGCGTCGCGGTGGTCGCTTCGTCGTTCGCCGCCTGCTGCAGCACGACGGCCTCGGCACGCAGGCGCTCGGAACGGATCGCGAAGTACGTGGTCGCGCAGAAGCCGACCAGCAGCGCCGCCAGCAGGCTCGCCACCAGCGGTTCGCGGCGCATCCAGCGCAGCGTGCGGGTCAGTGGCGACGGCCGCCGCGCCAGGATCGGCTCGTGCGCGAGCACGCGGGCGAGGTCGTCGGCGAACGCGGCCGCGGTCTCGTAGCGGCGGTCGCGTTCGGCATCCATCGCGGTGGCGATGGCGACGCAGAGATCCTGCGACGCATGGCGGTTGTGGCGTGACAGCAGCGGCGCGTTGCCGGCCAGGATGGCGCGGTAGAGCGCTTCGCGGGTCGGCGCCGCGAACGGGTGCCGGCCGGCCAGCACTTCGTACATCGTCACCGCCAGCGAGTAGATGTCGGTGCGGCGATCGAGGCGTCGCCCGGACGGCGAGATCTGCTCCGGCGACATGTAGGCCGGGGTACCGAGTTCGTCGCCGGTCGCGGTCAGCGCGTCGGTGTCGTTCTCCTCGGCGCGGGCGAGTCCGAAGTCCAGCACGACCGGCTCGCCGTCGGCCGCGACCATCAGGTTGCCCGGCTTGATGTCGCGGTGCAGGATGCCGGCCGCATGCGCGTGGTGCAGCGCGCGCGCGACCTTCTCGAACCAGCGCACGGTGGCGCGCACGCCCTCGTTGGTGTGGGTGCCGGTGCCGCTGGTCGAAGCACCGGGCGCCGTGCCGGTGGTCGGCGCACCGGCGTTGGCGCCGAGATGGGCAACCAGCGATGCGCCCTCGACGTAGTGCATCGCGACGAACGGGATGCCGTCGATCTCACCCGCTTCGTACACGGTGCAGATGCCGGGGTGATGCAGCTTCGACACCGCTTCGACCTCGCGACGGAAACGCTGCCGCGCCTTGTCGAGGCCGAGCAGGTCGGCGCGGATCGTCTTCACCGCGACGATGCGGCCGGTGCTGCGCTGGCGCGCGCGCCAGACCACGCCCATGCCGCCGCGGCCGAGTTCGTTCAGCAGGTCGAAGCCGCCGAACGCCCGCGGCGTGCTCGCGTCGGGCGTCGGCGCAGGGTCGCGGATCAGGCCGGCCTGGGCCAGCAGCCGGAACCGCTTGCCGAGCTCCTCGGCGAGGTCCGGGTGTGCTCGCCGCGCCGCGTCGACGGCTGCCTGCCACTGGTCGCTCGGCCCGGCGAGGCACTCGTCGAGCAGGCGTTCCACCGGGTCCTGGGGCGTGTCGTTCATGCAGAGCTGCCGTTCCGAATGCTAGCCCAACATCTGGTCAGCAGCTTGCTGGTCCGCGCCGAGGAACAAGAGGCGCGAGTCGATTCGTTTTTCGGCCTCGAGCTGCATCGGATTCCCGCAACCGAGCATCAATCCCGGCACGACCGGCGAAGGCGCCCCCCGAACCTCCATCCAAGTCACGCCATGCTCCGATTCCTGCTGACCCCGTCCTGCGCCGCCTTGTGGTCGGTGCCCACCCTGCTGTCCGGTGCCATCGCGCAGTTGCCCACGGACTCGGTCGTGGTGCTCGAGTCGACCGCCGCCTCGTTCGGCACGACCAGCTACGTGATCGCCGACAGCGCTGGCGGCGGGGCGACCGCGATCGGGCTGTCCCTGGCGCCGATCTTTCCCGATGCGCCGATGGCCATCGCCGTCGATCCGGCGTCGGCTGCCGAGCTCTATCTGCTGTACGACGATGCCAGCATCACGCTCCCCGGGATCTACCGGCAGCCGATCGGCCTGAATGCGCAGGGCACGGGGCAGCCGGGCGCGCAGTGGACCCAGCTCGGGGGCCAACGCATGGAGGTCGGTGCCACCCGGATCTTCACGCTGCGCACCGGCGGCATCGTCGAAGCGACCCCCAAGACCGGCACCAATCCGTTGCTGTTGCTGACCCAGCCGAACGCCGTCGACATCGCCACCGCCGGCAACTTCCTCTACATCGCCTGTGCCGGCGGCGGCGTTCCGGCACCGTTGATCGAGTTCTCGCTGCAGACCGGCGCCCAGCGGGTCGTCGGCAACTACACCGGCATCACCTGCGTCGCGGCGGCCGAGAACGGCACCGAACTGGCGGTTGGAACGCAAGCCGGGCAACTGCTCGAACTCGACCTCGCGACCGGGGCCGTGCAGAACACGTTGGCCACGGGCACCGCCGTGTTGGCCGCGGACTACACGGCAGCCGGCGACTTGGTCTGGGCGATCAACCAGGGCCCCGGCTACGAGATCCGGTCCCAGGCGGTGGCCAGGCCCCTGCACACGAGCTCGCTGACGTTCCTCGACCTCGCGGTCAGCAGCGTCGTGACGCCGTCCACGGTCGCCTTCGGTGCGGGCTGCGGCAGCCTCGCGACCACCAGCTGGTTCGCCAACAGCCTGCCTGTGCCTGGCAATGCCAACTACACGATCGAGGCATACACCAGTCTGCCCAACGCACCGCTGCTGCTGTTCGCGGGCAGCAGTCGTCTGCAGTCCACGGTGTTGTCGCAGCCGCTGCCGTTCGACCTCGCGGTGATCGGCGCGGCCGGCTGCCGGCTGCTGGTCGATCCGATCGCGTCCGCGCTGCTGCCGAACAACCCGCTCGGGATCGCCGCCCTCGGGCTGCCGGTGCCGCCGGGCACGGCCCTGCTCGGCGCCGAGTTCTCCGTGCAGGCCTTCACACCGGACGCCACGGTG
>JALORC010000219.1 GCA_025459175.1 Planctomycetota bacterium
GTCCCGCATCCGCGACGTCGATGTCGCCTACGAGACCGCGCAGCTGACCCGCAACAACATCCTGCAGCAGGCGAGCATCTCGGTCCTGTCGCAGGCCAATGCCCAGCCGCAGTCGGCGCTGCAGCTGCTCGGCTGATCCGCGGCCGACGCGACCGACCAGCGCGCCAAGACGGCGACGTCTCCCCCGGGGAGACGTCGCCGTTGCGCGTTTCGGGCCACGATTCGCGGACTCTGCCGCACACCGCGAAACGGCGGAAACAGCGCAGGCAGGGCTAAAGCAGGCCGGCAGGCAACCGAGCATCAGGAGGTTCCCCTACGGGGTCTCCCTGTGTCGGCGCCCGGCGCCACGTGCGCCCACCAGCCTGCCAACGATGAGTTTCCGCACCGCCGACGTGCCCGTCCCGCTGATCCTGAACCGCCTGGCCGGCACCAGCGAACGCGTCGGACGCAGCCTGCAGCGGCTCGCCTCGGGCCTGCGCATCCCGACCGCCGCCGACGATGCGTCCGGCCTGGCGATGTCGGACCGCCTGCGCGCCCGCATCCGTTCGCTCGACCAGGCCAGGCGCAACGCCACCGACGGTGTCTCGATGGTGCAGATCGCCGAGGGCGCGCTCGGCGAGGTGTCGTCGCTGCTGATCCGCATGCGGGAACTTGCCGTCCAGGCCCGCAACGGCACCGCGAGCACCACCGATCGCGTCACCATCGACCGCGAGTTCCAGGCCCTGGCGGCCGAGATCACCCGCATCGGCGAGGCAACCCAGTGGAACGGGATCCGCCTGCTGAACGGCTCGCGCCGCTCCGTCGAACTGCAGATCGACGCCGGCACCCGGATCGGGATCGACACGCTGACCGTGCCCCTTTCGCCGCTGGCCTCGACGCTGAACGTGCGTCGCCAGAGCGTGGCGACGACCGGCGCCGCGGATCTCGCCATGCGTCGACTCGACCGCGCGATCGACCGCCTCGGATCGATGCGCGGCTCGTTCGGCGCCGTGCAACAGCGCCTCGAACACACCATCTCCCATCTCGGCAGTACCGCCGAGCAGGCCAGCGCCGCGGAGTCGCGGATCCGCGACATCGACATCGCCGGCGAGACGGCCGAGTTGACGCGCCAGACGATCCTGCGGCAGGCGACGTTCGCGGTGCTGGCGCAGGCCAACGTGCAACCTCGTTCGGCCCTGCGCCTGCTGGACACTCGGGCCTGAACGCCGCGGCGTGCCGTCGCCGGAGCGCTGCAGCCATCCAGACCGGACGAAAACCCGCGCCCATCCGGTCGACAGCTGGTCCCCGTGGCATCGGCCGGATCGTCGTACTTCGCGACAATGCGCCCGCAAATCCGACGGGAACCCTTCAGTCGAACGGGCCCGGTGTGCCGATCTTCGTCATGTGGACGCCCGGGCGTTCACCACACGACAACGACACGCAACGGGGGAGAGGAAATGGGTCTTCGGGTCAACACGAACTCTGCGTCGATCAACGCACAACGCAATCTGGCGTCGGTCACGGAGAAGTTGGGGGGCAACTTCCGTCGCCTGTCGACGGGCCTCCGCATCTCATCGGCGTCGGACGACGCGGCCGGTCTCGCGATCAGCGAGCGACTGCGCTCGCAGATCCGGTCGCTCGATCAATCCAAGCGCAACGCCAATGACGGCATCTCGCTGGTGCAGACCGCCGAGGGTGCACTCAACGAGGTGAGCTCGATCCTGACCCGACTGCGCGAACTCGCGATCCAGTCCAGCAACGGCTCGGTCAGCAACCAGGACAAGGAGACCCTCGACGAGGAGTTCCAGAGCCTGGTCGACGAGGTCGACCGCATCGGTCGCTCGACCGAGTTCTCCGGCATCAAGCTGCTGGACGGCTCGTCCAGCACGGTCAGCTTCCAGGTCGGCTTCGGCACGGTGTCCGGCATCGACACGATCGCGGTCACGCTGAGCGCGGCGCTGAGCACGTCGCTGTCGCTGCAGTCGCTGGACATCGGTTCGGGTGGTGTCACCACCACCGCGATCACCAACATCGACACGGCGATCAACACCATCAGCAGCCTGCGCGGTTCGCTCGGCGCGGTGCAGAATCGCCTCGGCAGCACGATCAACAACCTCGCCATCACGGTCGAGAACCTGAGCGCCGCCGAGTCGCGCATCCGCGACGTCGACATCGCCTACGAGACCGCGCAGCTGACGCGCAACTCGATCCTGCAGCAGGCGAGCATCTCGGTGCTGTCGCAGGCCAACAGCCTGCCACAGTCGGCGCTGCGACTGCTCGGCTGATCGGCCCGCAGGCGGGTCCCGGGCCACGGCCCGGACCGCCACAGCCCGGGTCGCCCGCCGCCGAGAGGCCGGCGGCATGGCAGATCCGCGGCATCCGGCATCAAGTGCCCCCGCGCCATTTCCGATAGTCGAGATGCGGGTCCAGGAAACCCCGCCCAACAGATCATGTCGAGCGCAGGAATCAGCTTCGGGGGACTCGCGTCCGGTCTGGACACCAAGGCGATCATCTCGGCACTGGTCGGCGTCGAGGAGCGGCCGATCCGCGCCCTCCAGACCAAGAAGACGGCGATCAACAAGCAGAAGTCGCTGTACGGCGATCTGCGCGGCCTGCTCGACAAGCTGAGCACGGCGGCGAAGGCGCTGAAGACGACCAACGACTTCCTGGCGATGAAGACGAAGTCGGACGACGAGAACGTGATGACGGCGACCGCCAGCAGCACGGCCGTGCCCGGCACCTACACCGCGAAGGTCAAGACGCTCGCCAAGGCGCAGGTCAACTCGAGCACAGGCAGCCCTTCCAGCACCGCCAGCCTCGGTGGCCCGGCATCGCTGCAACTCGAGGTCGGCGGCAACACCTATCTGATCGGTGTCGCCTCGCCCACGCTCGACTCGATCGCCGCCGCGATCAACGAGTTCGACAACCAGAACGAGAGCGGTGTGCGCGCCGAGGTGGTCGACACCGGCAACACCGCCGCCAATGGTGCCAACCGCTACCAGCTGGTGGTCCGATCCACCCAGCTCGGCACGCAGGGTCGCTTCACGCTGTCGGTCGACGATGGCGATGCTGCGTTCGCGAACGTCATCAACAACGTGGCGGCCAACACCCGCACCATCGGCACCGACGCCGAGCTGGTCCTGAACGGCGGCATCAGCGTGTTCCGTTCGTCGAACACCATCAGCGATCTGTGGCCCGGCATCACGCTCGACCTCAAGTCCGAGCAGTTCCCGACCAAGGACGTGACCATCACGGTGACGACCGACGCCGAGGCGACCAGCAAGAAGGTGCAGGACTATGTCGATGCCTACAACAAGGTGGTCGACTTCTTCACCGAGCAGAACGCACTCGACTCGGAGGGCAAGGCCAAGAGCCCGCTGTTCGGCGACCAGACGCTGCGTTCCCTGCGTTCGACGCTGCGCACCGCCGTCGGCGCCTCGGTCACCGGCTCCGGCAACCCGGCGTTCCAGATGCTGTCGCAGGCCGGCATCACCAGCGACACCGCCGGCAAGCTGACCTTCAACCGCACCAAGTTCGAGGAGGCCCTGGTCGACGACGAGAACGCCGTCGCCAGGATCTTCACCGACCCGGCCAAGGGCGTCGCGTCGACGATCCTCGACAAGATCGAGGTCTACACCGACTCGGTCGACGGCCTGATCAAGAACCGGAACGAAACCTTCGACCGCCAGGTCAAGCAGACGCAATCGCGCATCGAGAACGCCGAGCGCCGACTGACCATCTACCAGAAACAACTCGAGGCGAAGTACGCGAGCCTCGAGAACCTGCTCGGCAAGTTGCAGAGCCAGGGCAGTGCGGTCGGCAATATCGGCCGTCGATAGGCCCACTTCCATCACCCCGAACCGATCTCCACACAAAGGAACCCCCGATGTCCTACGCACAAGCTGCCGCCACCTACCAACGCAATGCCGTCCTGACAGCCTCGCCGGAGAAGCTCGTCAAGCTGCTCTACGAGGGCGCCATCAAGAACCTCGAGAAGAGCAAGCTCGGGCTCGCCGACGCCAAGACCGCGCGTTCGCCCGAGGTCGGCCAGGCACTCAGTCGCGCCATGGGCATCCTCGGCGAACTGCGCGCCAGCCTCGACCATGCCGCCGGCGGCCAGATCGCGAAGGACCTCGACCGGCTCTACGAGTTCTCGCTCGACCAGCTGAGCCAGGCCAACCTGACGCGCACGCCGACCGGTGTCACGAACACGCTGCAGGTGATGCGCACGCTGCAGGAAGGCTGGAATGGGATCATCGCCAACTGAGCCGGTGACGGCCTCGCCGTCGCCGCGAGCGTTCGCGCTGCAGGAACTGATCGCCTGCTGGGACCAGGGCTATGAAGCGCTGGCGCAGGGCGATCTCGACCGGGTCGCAGCGCTGCTCGAGGTCGCCGACGACCATCTGGC
>JALORC010000047.1 GCA_025459175.1 Planctomycetota bacterium
GGTCGACGTCAACGGCATCAACAAGCTGGCCGCCGAGTACTACCACCTGCTGTACCACCGCACCTACGACCTGCGCTCGGTGGTGCTGCGGCTGACCAACACCTACGGGCCGCGACAACAGATCCAGAACCACCGCCAGGGCTTCGTCGGCGTGTTCCTGTATGCAGCGATGCGCGGCCAGCCGCTGCGGATCTTCGGCACCGGCGAGCAACGCCGCGACTTCCATCACGTCGACGACGTGGTCGAGGCGCTGCTGCGTGCGGCCGCCACCGAGGCCTGCCACGGCAACCTGTACAACCTCGGCGGCACGCAACCGCACACGCTGAACGAACTGGTCGCGATGCTGCGCGAGTGGTGCACGTTCGAGAGTTCGCACGTGGCCTTCCCGCACGATCGCAAGCTGATCGACATCGGCGACTACTACGGCGACTGGTCGAGCTTCCACCGGGCCAGCGGCTGGGCGCCGCGCATCGGCCTGCGCGAAGGGCTCGGCCGCACCATCGCCTTCTTCCGCGAACACGCGGCCCACTACCTGCGATGAACCCTGTTCCGATGTTCGACTACCGCGCGCAGCTCGAGTCGCTGCGCGGGGAGATGATGGCGGCGATCGCGCGCGTGCTCGACTCGGGCACGCTGATCCTCGGCCCCGAGGTCGAGCGCTTCGAGCAGGCCATGGCCAGGAGCCTCGGCGGCGGCACCACGATCGGCTGCAACAGCGGCACCGACGCGCTGGTGCTGGCGTTCCGCGCGCTCGGCATCGGCGCCGGCGACCAGATCGTCACGGTCGCCAACACCGCGGTGCCGACGGTCAGCGCGATCCGGATGGTGGGGGCGGTGCCGGTGTTCGTCGACGTCGATCCACGCACGGCCCTGATGGATCTCGACCGCCTGCCGGCGGTGCTCGGGCCGCGCACCAAGGCGATCGTGCCGGTGCACCTCTACGGCAACATGGTCGACGTCGAGGCGCTGCGCGAACGCCTGCGCGGCCGCGAGCTGCCGATCATCGAGGACTGTGCGCAGGCGCAGGGTGCGTCGCTGCGCGGCCGCCCCGCCGGCACCATCGGCACGATCGGCGCCTACTCGTTCTACCCGACCAAGAACCTCGGCGCCTACGGCGACGGCGGCGCGTGCTGGACCGCCGATCCGGCGCTCGCCGCGCGCATGAAGAGCCTGCGCATGTACGGCTTCGAGGACGCCTACTACGCCGAACGCGACGGCATCAACAGCCGGCTCGATCCGCTGCAGGCGGCGGTGCTGGCGACCAAGTTGCCGCACCTGCCGGCGTTCGTCGCGCTCCGGCAACAGCTGGCGGCGCGCTACGACGAGCGATTGCCACCGCGCATCGTGCGCATCGCCGCCGCGGCCGGGGTCGCGCACGGGCGGCACCTGTACGTGGTCCGGGTCCCGGACCGCGACGCAGTGCGGGCGGCGCTCGACGGGCGCGGCATCAAGACCGGCGTGCACTACCCGTTCCCGATCCATCGCATGCGCGCCTACGCCGAACTCGGCTATGCAGACGGCTCGCTGCCGCACACCGAGGCGCTGGCGCGCGAGGTGTTGTCGCTGCCGCTGTTCCCCGAACTGCCCCAGGCCAGCGTCGATCAGGTCGCCGCGGCCCTCGACCAGGTGGTGCGCTGATGCAGGCCGATCACTATGCGGCGATGCGCGCCACCGAGGACACGCACTGGTGGTACACCGGCAACCGCGCGGTGGTGAAGCGCCTGCTGGCCGGGCGGCTCGGCAACGGGCCGATCCGCACGCTCGACGCCGGCTGCGGCACCGGCCGCAATCTGCAGTGGCACGCCGAACTCGGTGCCGCCACCGGGCTCGACTACGAACCGCTGGCGCTGCGCAGCTCCGCCGATCGCGGCCATCGCGCGCTGGTGCGCGGCAGCATCGCCGAGTTGCCGTTCGCCGAAGGCACGTTCGACCTGGTGACGTGCTTCGAGGTGATGTACCACGAGCTGGTCACCGACTGGCAGGCGGTCGTGCGCGGCTATGCGCGGGTGCTGAAGCCCGGTGGTCTGCTGCTGCTGCGCGAGCCGGCATTCCCATTCTTGTTCGGCAGCCATGACCTGCTCGTGCACGGTGCCCGGCGGTTCCGCCGCCGGCAGCTGCGGGATGCGGTGATGGCGGCCGGGCTGTCGATCGAGCGCTGCAGCTACCAGAACCTGGTGACGTTCTTCCCGGCGCTGGTGCTGCGCAGTTGGGAACGGTTGCGCGGCAGCAAGCCGCAGAGTGCCGCCGGCGATCTGGACCATGCGGCGGGCACCGGGTTGGTGCAGCGGGTGCTGGGGGGCGTGCTGGCGGCCGAGGGCGGATGGCTGCGCTTCGCGCGGCTGCCGGTCGGGTCGTCGGTGCTGTGCCTCGCGCGCAAGCCGCGTTGAGCGGCCGGGGAGGCACGGCGCTCGATCAGCGCGCAGACACGTGCTGGTGCACGGGATCCCGCTGGAAGAGTGGTGGGCGTTGCAGGGTTCGAACCTGCGACCCTCAGCTTGTCGAGCTGATGCTCTACCAACTGAGCTAAACGCCCAGCGGGAAGGGCGAGGATCATGCCAAGCCGCGGCGGAGAAACAAGAGGCAGGCCATCAACTTCTCCGGCCGTCCGACCGGTTCGCCGTGGGGTAGCCTTCTCCACTCACCTCCTCGTCAGGTACCGATCCGCCAGCGCAAGCTCCCGATGCCGGCGACCGTTCGCTACCGTGCTGCCGAAGCCACCGATGGAAGATCCTGTTGCGCAGCCACTGTCCGTGCCCGTGCCGTTGCCGGCGCGCGGTGGCAGCTCGCGGATCCGGCTCGGCAGCAGTGATCTCGTTCTGGAGCACGTGCGCGGCGGCTACAGCCTGTTGTGGTCCGACGGTCGACAAGCGCGGCGATATGCGCTCGGCCTGCGCGCGGACGGTGCGCTCGAACTGCATTGGCGCGCGCCGCGGCTGCCGGTGCGCTGCCTGCCGCGCGATGTCGTCTCGGTGGTACCGGGCGGTCGCCTGCGCGGCTACGTGCAGGTGCCGCTGGTGCCGACGATCCTGTGGGTCGGTGCCGACGAGGTTCGCCAGCCGCTGATCGAACGGCTGCCGAGCGAACTCGCTGCGGAATGGGACGACGTCGACGGGCATCTGTTCCGGGCCGAATCGGCGTGGCACGTTCGCTTCCCGATGCGCACCGGCGACCCGCGCGCCGTCGTGCCGGTGATCCTGCACAACGACGACGACGCGGTGCTGTCGCCCGCGCACCTGCCGCTGCAGCTGTCGGACCACGAGCTGGTCGCGATGCGCGGCAGCGTGGTCGTGCGCCCGCGCCGCCTGCGCTGGCTCGGCACCAGCTGGGCCGAGGCGCCGGCGCGTGAGGTGCCCGCATGAAGCGCGGCTCGCTGGCGCTGGCTTGCTTGCTGTTCGCTGCTTGCAGCGAGGTAGCGCCGACGCCGACCGAGGAACTGATCGCCGAACTGCGCGCTTGGCGGCGCCAACAGGCCGCGACCCAGGCCGTGGCGCCACCGGTCGCCGATGCGGCCGCGGCGCGGGGGGCGATCACCGAGTCGTTGCAGCCGCTGCGCGAGATCGTCGTCGACCTGTCGGCGCGGCAGCGCGAGCTGCAGGACCGCCAGCTCGCGTTGACGCAGGAGATGCAGCGCTGGTCGCAGCTGCTGGTCGAATCGGTGCAGGGCGCGCGCGGCGAGCAGAGCCAGGCCATCGCCGCGCGGCTGCAGCAGCTCGAGCAGTCGCTGCGCGAACAGGATGCTCGGCATCGGCAGGTCGAAGACCTGATGGGGGGCGCACTCGAGCGCACGGCGGCGCAGCTGGAAGCGTTCCTGCAACGCGTCTCCGGCACGACCGCCGGCGGCGGCAGCGCCACCGCGGCGCCGGTCGAAGCCAGTGCGGCGCGGTTCGGCGATGCGCTGCCGACCCGCACCGGGCCGCGGCTCGGCCTCGACCGCTGGGGCTGGTTCCTGCTGGTCACAATGGCTGGCTGCGCCGGCTGGTGGTTCGTGCAGCGGGCGCGGCGGAGTCCTCGATCGGCGCCGACCGCGTGGCCCGAGCCAGTGGACGCGACGAATCACGATGGCGCGGCGCTGGCGGCGCCGACCGCGGCACCGACGGCCGCACCGGCGAACGCGCTGTCGTCGCTGGACGGCCTGGTGCGCCCGGATGCCGGCGCGCAGGAGATCTGGGCGGCAGCGGCGCTGCTCGGCGAAGCGGTGGGGCGGCTGCGGCAGAACCAACCCGGCCACGACGCGGTGGACGCAACGGGGTCGCCACCAGTGACTGCGGAGGTAACGGTGGAGGCGCCAGCAGCGGGGAACGCGGCGGAGCCCGACGTTCGTCAGCCCACGACCACACCGCCGAGCGAGCCGCAGGGCCAGGATCCCGAGCTCGACGAACTGTTCGTCATCGACGGGCTCGACCCCGAGGACCTGGCGGTTGCCGAACGCGGACCCGAGCGCCGCGGACCGCAGCTGTGGCGCTGCCTTGTCGCCGGCGGCGATGCGACTCGCGCCGCCACCGCGCTGCCGCCGGTGTTCGCGAGCGAACCCGCCGTGCTGCAGAAGCCTGCGCCGGTGGTGCGACCGATCGCCGGTGGCATCGAACTGCGGTTCGCGCTGCTGCCGGGCACCCCCGGCGGGGAAGCCAGCCGGATCGAGCAGCGGTTGCGGGCCGCCCTGCGCACCCCGAACGAGTGAGCTGCCGGCCGCGTTCCGGCCCCGGCAACCCGACCAGCGAACGCTCGCGAGTCGGCGCTCGCGTCGCTATCGTCATCGCCCCTCAACCTCCAGCGCTCAGAGAAACTCGCCCATGATCATCGGTGTCCCCAAGGAGATCAAAGCCCAAGAGAACCGCGTCGGTGCCGTGCCGGCGATGGTGCTCGACCTGGTCGGTGCCGGCCACACCGTGCTGGTCCAGACCGGCGCCGGCCTCGGTGCCGGCGTGACCGACGAAGCCTACGTCAAGGTCGGCGCCAAGATGGTCGCCACCGCCAGCGAGGTCTACGGCCAGGCCGACATGATCGTGAAGGTCAAGGAGCCGCTGCCGGCCGAGTACCCGCTGATCAAGAAGGGCCAGCTGCTGTTCACCTACTTCCACTTCGCCGCGGCGCGGGAGCTGACCGACGCGATGCTGAAGTCGGGCGCCAACTGCTTCGCCTACGAGACGCTGATCCACCGCGGCTCGCTGCCGCTGCTGACGCCGATGAGCGAAGTCGCCGGCCGCATGGCGGTGCAGGTCGGTGCCGTCTGCCTCGAGAAGCACTACGGGGGCCGCGGCATCCTGCTCGGCGGCGTGCCCGGCGTCGAACCGGCCAACGTCGTCATCCTCGGCGGCGGCGTGGTCGGCACCAACGCGGCGAAGATGGCGGCCGGACTCGGTGCCGACGTGCGCCTGCTCGACATCGACCTCGATCGCCTGCGCTACCTCAGCGACGTGATGCCGGCCAACGTCACGCTGCTGCACAGCTCGCCGATCACGATCCGCGAGCAGATCCTGCACGCCGACCTCGTCATCGGTGCCGTGCTGGTGCAGGGCGCGCGCGCGCCGCGGCTGATCCGCCGCGAGGACCTGAAGACGATGAAGGAAGGTTCGGTGATCGTCGACGTCGCCGTCGACCAGGGCGGTTGCATCGAGACCTGCAAGCCGACCACGCACGCCGACCCGACCTACGTCGTCGACGGTGTCATGCACTACTGCGTCGCCAACATGCCCGGCGCGGTGCCGCGCACGTCGACGTTCGGCCTGACCAACGCCACCGGCCCGTGGGCGAAGAAGCTCGCCGGCATGGGCGCCGCGAAGGCGGCCGCGGATCCGGTGCTCGGCACCGCCGCCAACGTGCTCGCTGGCGTCTGCACGCACCAGGGTGTCGCCGAGGCGTTCAACATCCCGTACAAGGCGCCGAACTCGGTGCTGTGAGCGGCGGCGAACCCGGGCCGGCGATCGGCCTGATCGACGCGATCGTGCTCGGACTGGTCGAGGGACTCACCGAGTTCCTGCCGGTCTCGAGCACCGGTCATCTGATCCTCGCGCAGCGGTTGCTCGGCGTCCCGGAGGGCGTCGCCAGCAACGTGTTCGCGATCGGCATCCAGATGGGGGCGATCACCGCGATCCTGGTGCTGTACTGGCGGCGCCTGCTCGAGGCGCTGCGCACCGTGACGCAGCCGCAGCGCGGCGCGCCGAACCTGCTGTGGCAGATCGCGATCGCGGCGTTCCCGGCGGCGTTCCTCGGGCTGCTGGCCGACGACTGGATCGACGCCCATCTGTTCACGCCGACCGTGGTGGTGGTGACGATGGTGGTGGGCGGGGTCGTGTTGCTGCTGCTCGAGCGCTGGCTCGGGCGCCGCGGCGGCACCGGCGGCGACCTGACGACGATGAGCTACCGGACCGCGGTGCTGGTGGGGCTGTTCCAGTGCCTGGCGCTGATCCCCGGCACCAGCCGTTCGGCGGCGACGATCGGCGGGGCCTTGCTGCTCGGACTGTCGCGCACCGCGGCGGCCGAGTTCTCGTTCCTGGTCGGGCTGCCGATCCTCTACGGCGCGTCGCTCTACAAACTCACGAAGAGCGGCGATGCGCTCGCCGGGCCGCTGCTGGCGCCGTTCGTGGTCGGCACCGTGATCGCGTTCCTCAGTGCGCTGGTGGTGGTGCGACCGTTCGTGCACTTCCTGCGCCGGCAGACGTTCGCGCCGTTCGCGTGGTACCGGATCATCGCCGGTGTGCTGCTGGCGGTGCTGGCGGCGGCGGGGTGGCTCGGCTGATCGACGCGCCGCGGCGCGTCAGCGCCGCTGGTAGCCCAGCTGCCGCACGATCAACAGCACCTCGCTCCAGCTCGGGAACGGCCGCCCGTTCGCCTTCTTGAAGCGGTCGATCGCGGCGATGAACTCGAGCACCTCGGCGTCGACCTCGGCCAGCGCCGGCGACGAGCGCTCCGGCCCGTCGTCGTCCTCGGCCGGGGTCGGGGCCGGTCCGGTCTTCGGCTTCGCCGGGGCCTTCGCCGCGCGGGTGGACTTCGGCGCGGCCGGCTTGCCCTTGGCAGCGGACTTCTTGTTGGTCGCGGTGGCCATACCCGCGGCTCATCGACCGACGGCGAACGTGCCCTTGATCGCGGCGTCGAACGGCGGCTGCAGCACGCCACGATCGGTGATGAACGCGCTGACCAGCTTGCCCGGCGTCACGTCGAAGGCCGGATTGCGCGCGCCGATCCCGGGCGGGCAGATCGGCTGGCCGGCCAGCGTCGTCACCTCGTTGCCATCGCGTTCTTCGATCGGAATGCCGAGCCCGTCGGCGAGGCGCAGGTCCAGCGTCGACAGCGGGGCCGCGACGTAGAACGGCACCCGATGCGCGGCGCAGGCCAGGGCAAGCCCGTAGGTGCCGACCTTGTTGGCGAAGTCGCCGTTCCGCGCGATCCGGTCGGCGCCGACGATGACCATCTGCACCAGACCGCGCGCGATCAGGCCGGCGGCGGCGGCGTCGGCGAGCACTTCGACCGGGATGCCGGCCGCGGCGAGTTCGAGCGCGGTCAACCGCGCGCCCTGCAGCAGCGGCCGCGTCTCGTCGGCGAAGACCCGGAACCGCACCCCGTCGCGCCACGCCGCGAACAGCACCGCGAGCGCGGTGCCGTCGCCGACGGTGGCGAGCCGACCGGTGTTGCAGTGGGTGAGCACGGTGCCGCCCGGCGGCACGCAGGGTTTGCCGTGCTGGCCGATGCGATCGCTCATCACCACTTCGTCCTGGTGGATCTGACCGGCTTCGCCGAACACGCTGGCCAGCGACGGTTCGCTGCGCGCGGCGTCGAGACAACGATCGAGCGCCCACTGCAGGTTGACCGCGGTCGGCCGCGCCGCGGTGATGCGGGCCGCGACCGAACGCGCAGTGTCGACGAACGCCTCGCGCAGCGGCGACAGCGCTCGCAGGCCCAGCACCAGGCCGTAGGCGGCGGCGACGCCGATCGCCGGCGCGCCGCGCACGCGCAGGCTGGCGATCGCCTCGATGACGCCGTCGACGTCGTGCAGTGCGAGCACCAACCGCTGGTGCGGCAGCAGCGTCTGGTCGAGCAGTTCGAGATGGCCGTGCAGATCACCGCGCCAGGCGAGCGTGGGTGGCAACGGCGGGATGGTGGGCATCGGAAGCCTCAGGCGGTCAGCAGTTGCTGGATGCGGGCGTACGTGGCGGCGGTCGTGTCGATCACTTCGGCGGGCAGCGCCGGCGGTGGCGGCGTCTTGTTCCAGCCGGTCGACAGCAGCCAGTTGCGCAGATACTGCTTGTCGAACGAGGTCGGCTGACCGCCCGGTCGCACTTCGTCGGCGGGCCAGAACCGGCTCGAGTCCGGCGTCATGCACTCGTCGATCAGCAGCAGCTTGCCGTCGAGCAGCCCGAACTCGAACTTGGTGTCCGCGATCACGATGCCGCGCGTGCGCGCATGGGCGCGGCCGCGCTGGTAGAGCGCCAGCGCCGCGGCGCGGGCCTCGTGCGCGACCGACGCCCCGACCAGCTCGACCACCTGCGCGAACGAGATCGGCTCGTCGTGGCCGCTGGCGGCCTTCGTCGACGGCGTCAGGATCGGCGGGTCCAGTTCGCTCGCGTGCTGCAGCCCCTGCGGCAGCACCACACCGCTGACCGCGCCGGTGCGCTGGTAGTCCTGCCAGCCGGAACCGGTCAGGAAGCCGCGCACGACCCATTCGACCGGCAGCGGCTGGCACCTGCGGCACCGCATCGTGCGGCCGCGCAGCAGCTGCTTGTGACTGGCCGGCACATCGGACCACGCATCGACGTCGGTCGACAACAGATGGTTCGGCACCACCTCGCGCAGCCGCGCGAACCAGAACGCCGAGGTCTCGGTCAGGATCCGGCCCTTGCCGGGGATGCCCTCGCGCATCACCACGTCGAACGCCGACACGCGGTCGGACGCGATCAGCAGCAGGTCGCCGTTCAGCTCGTAGATCTCGCGCACCTTGCCGCGGCCCAGGCGCTTGCCGAACGGCAGGTCGATGGTCAGTACCGGCGTGTTCACACGGCGATCATCGCGTGCAGCAGGCGGTCATGGAAGCCTGCAGTGCGCGGGGCGAGGTCACTCGGGCTTCTGCCGCACCGCGAACCCGAAGTTCAGCTCCGGGGTGTTGTTGGCACGGGTTTCGACGAAGTCGTCGATGAACACCAGCGTGTTGTAGCTGCGATCGATCGCCGCGAACCAGTTCTCGTTGGTGCCGTTGACGCTGAAGGTGAGGCCGCCGTCGGCGGCCAGCGTGTAGGTGCCGACGTAGGTGAAGTCCTGGCCGCCGCTGCCGACCGCATCGAGCCGGAAGCCGCTCTGCGCGGTCAGCGTGATGGTGCCGACGAAGGTGTCCGAACCGGAGTTCGACGGATTCACGAACAGCGTGTGGCCGCCGACCAGGAACGTGCCCGGCACGCGCACCGAGTCGACCGGCGTCGTCGGTGCGTCGAACTTGCGCACCATCGCCAGCAGGCCGGCTTCGCCGTCGCTCTCGTCGTCGTCGAGGCCGAACACGAGATTGCCGGTGGCGGCCGACTGCATCACCCGGCTGTCGGCGGTCTGGCCGGCGAGCTGGTAGCTGAGGGTCAGGTTGCACTGGCCGTTGCCGGTGCCGGAGGTCAGCAGGTTCTGGATCGTGCCGCCGAACACCAGCCCGCTGGTGCCCTGGTTGCCGGTGCCGGAGATCCCGCGCACCTCGCCGGGATTGCCGGCCGCGATCGTGACGCCGCCGCGCGCGCCGCGGCCGACGTTCTCGGGCGCCAGCAGCGTCTGCCCGAACACCGCGTGCAGCGACAGCACGTGCCAGCCACCCGCAAGCTCGACGGCGCCGTTCACGATGCGGGTGCCGAAGAACAAGCCGATCGACTGGCTCGCCGGCGTCGACACGCGATCGGTGAAGAAGTAGTCCGGGTTGGTGCCGACCAGGCTGTAGGCGCCGCGGAACACGACCGACGGTTCGGTGCCGCTGCCGACCTGGAACAGCGACAGGGCGCCGTCGTTCTCGAGCGCGTAGCGCTGCGCGGCACTGGTGCCACCGCTGCGCGTCACGGTGTAGGTGCTGTCGTCGAACAGGTTCAACACGCCGCGGTCGGTGTTGACGACCGTCGCCGGCACCGGGAAGGTGCCGAAGCCGCGCAGGCTGCGGAAGCCGAACTGATGGTGCGTCGCGGTGATCTTGACCTCGCTCTGCGGGCGATCCTCGTCGCCGCCGTCGGCGCAGGCTGCGAACAAGAACAGGACGGGCAGGTAGCGGCTGTGGCAGTGGCGCATCGGCGGGGCAGTGTAGCCGCGCCGCGGCCCGCGGAAACACCGCTCGCCGAGGCATGTTGCCACTGCTAGCCTGCCGGCGATGCAACGACCGGGTGGGTGCTGCGGGCTGCTGATCCTGTGCGTCGGCGCGGCCGCCTGCACGTCGACGCCGGCCGGCGGCGGCCCGTTGCCGGTGCGCAACCAGCATCCCGCCCAGTTGACCGTGTTGCACCAGGCCCCGGCCAGCGCCCGGGTGCTGGCGGCCGGGCGGTTCGGTGGCCGCGTCGATGCCGCGTATTCGAGCCTGTTCCTGCGCGGCACCGTGCCCGGCCGATCGTTCACGATGGACGGCGAGTATCTGCGGGTGTCGCACCGGCTGCGGGCCGGACTCGGCGGCGGCCTCGAACTCGGCACCGAGCTGCCGTTCGCGCACACCAGCGGCGGCTTCCTCGATCGCTTCCTGATCGACTACCACAACTGGTTCGGCTTCCCGGACCAGGGTCGCAGCGACACCGAACGCGATCGCTTCCTGGTCCGCGCCAACGAGAACGGCAGCACCGTCTGGCAGCTCGATGCGAGTGGCGCCGAACTGCTCGACATTCCGCTGCAGCTGACCTGGCAGGTGCTGGCGCCGACCGCGGCCCGGCCGGGGCTCGCCGTGCGCGGCGCGGTGGAGCTGCCGACCGGCGACGACGACCGCGGCTACGGCAGCGGCGAGCTCGACTTCGGCCTCGGCCTGCTGGCCGAACACCACACCGGCCCGGTCGGCTGGTACGGCCATCTGCAGCACACGTTCGCCGGCACGCCGGCACCGGCGCGGCGGCTCGGGTTCGCGTTCGCCGACGTGACCTCGGCCGGACTCGCCGCCGAGCTGCCGCTGGCCAGCGACCTCGCGGCGCTGGTGCAGATCGAGTGGGAGACGTCGACGCTGCGCGAACTCGCGGTGCCGGCCGCGGCCCGTGACCAGGTGTTGCTGTGGGTCGGCGGCCGCTGGCAAGCGAGCGCCGACTGGTCGGTCGAGGTCGGTTTCGGCGAGGACCTGCAGTCGCTGGTGTCGCCGGACTTCACGGCCTGGCTCGGCGTGGTCTGGCTGCCGGGCGGCAGCCAGCTCCCCCGCTGAGTTTTACATAACAAATCTTATCAGAACCAAGCGATGGCCGCCGAGGGGATGGTTCCGGTGCCTTGGCGCCAGCTGTGGCCGCTGCTCGGACTCGCCGGGCGACGGCCGCTGTGGCTGCAGCTCGGCCTCGCCGCCGCCCAGGTGCTGCTGCCGATCGCCGGCCTGCTGGCGATGCAGTGGCTGATCGACGCGGTCGCCCTCGGACTGGCCGGGCGACTCGACGCGGCGACCGCCAGCGCCGACGCGACCCGCGCGATCCTGCTGGCGACCGCCGTCGCGTTCGCCGGCGGCGTGCTGCGCAGCGTGTACGCGGTGCTGACCGAACACCACGGTCGCGCGCTCGGCGACGCCGCGGCGGCCGCCGTGCAGCAGCACGCGACGCAGCTCGACCTCGCCGCGTTCGATCGGCCCGCATTCCATGACCTGCTGCAGCGCGCCTCGACCGAAGCCGGCAGCCGGCCGGTGCGGCTCGGCCAGGACGGCATCGCGCTGCTGGTCGCCGGGCTGTCGCTGCTGGTGATGGCGACCCTGCTCGGCAGCGTCGCGCCATGGCTGCCGCTGCTGGTCGCCGGTGCTTCGCTGCCGCTGGCGTGGCAACGGGCCGCGCACGCGCGGCTGCGGTTCCAGTGGCAGCAGGAACACACGCCGACCCAGCGCGACATCGGCTACCTCGGCGCGGTGCTGACCGGGCGGGCGACCGCGAAGGACGTGCGGGCGCTGGCGCTGGCGGGGCCGCTCGGCGGCCGGCTCGAGCGCCTGCGGCACGGCCTGCGGACCTCGCTCATGGCGCTGGCGCGGCGCCGCAGCCGCGACGAACTGCTGGTGCAGATGCTGGCCAGCGCCGGCTTGTTCGTCGCGTACTGGGTGCTGGTGCGGCAGGCGCTGGCGGGTGGGATCGGTCTCGGCGCGCTGGTGCTGCACGCGCAGGTGGCGCAGCGCACCCAGAACGCGGTGCGCGATCTGCTGGCGGCGCGGGCCGCGGTCGGCGAGCACCGGCTGTTCCTGCGGCCGCTGGTGGAGTTCCTGCAGCTGGCGCCGCACTTGGTGCCAGCTCCCCCGCCGGGTCTCGCGCTGCCGCCGGGCCCGCTGGCGATCGCCGTCGATGGCCTCGACTTCGCGTATCCGGAGCAGCCGCGGCCGGCGCTGCAGACGGTCACGTTCGCGATCGCCGCCGGCGAACGCATCGCGATCGTCGGCAAGAACGGCTCCGGCAAGTCGACGCTGCTGAAGCTGCTGCTGCGGCTCTACGACCCGCAGCAGGGCGAGATCCGGATCGGCGACCGGCCGCTGCCAACGCTCGAGCCGCGCGCGTTCCGCGCCGGTTGCGCGGTGCTGCTGCAGGATGCGGCGCTGTTCGAACTCAGCGTGCGCGACAACCTGCAGCTCGGCCGCGCCAGCGCGCCGGCGGCAGCGACCGCGGACGCCGCGGCGTGGTCGGCGCTGGCCGCGGTCGGTCTCGAGGCGCGCGTGCGCGCGTTGCCGTACGGACTCGACACGATCTGTTCGCGGCGCCATCCGCAAGGCGTCGACTGGAGCCCGGGCGAGGCGCGGCGGCTGCTGCTGGCGCGGGCGCTGCAGCATGCGGGCGGACTGCTGGTGCTCGACGAACCGTTCGCGGCGCTGGACGGCGATGCGGCCGCGGCGGTCGCCGCGCAGCTGCTGGCGCGCCCGCGCACGCAGACGATGTTGATCGTCGATCATCGGCCGGAGGCCGTGACGGTCGCCGACCGCGTGCTGGTGTTCGACGGCGGCCGGTTGGTGGCCAACGGCACGCCGACCGCGTTGGCGGCGCACGAGGCGGCGTTCCGCCGTCTGTTCCCCGACCTCGCGCGGTGACGAACTCGGGACGCCCGCGGGCGCGCAACCACCAGTTCGCAGGCTCCATCGCCGCCGGGATCGCGGTATGGTCCGGCGGCCCCGCGGCGCGGCCGCGGCCCAAAACCCATCGCAGCGCGGAGCCTCCGGCGTGCAGAGCCTCGTTCGTCCGCTCGTCCTGTTCCTGGTGACGTTCGCGTCCGCCATCCTGGCGATGGCGCAGACCCCGACCCCGGTGCAACCGCCGGCGCTGCCACCCGGCCACCCGCCGGCGGCCGTCACGCCAGCCGCAGCGCCATCGACGACGCCTGCGCCCGCCGCGCCGGCGACTCCCGCGGGCGACGCCGCGGCGCAAGAACCGGCGGGCGACGGCGAACGGCCCGCCGAGGGCGACGCTGCCGACAAGCCGCCGCGCCAGGGCATCCCCGTCGACGATCCGCTGGTGCAGACGCACTGCGCGCGCTGCCACGCCCCCGACCAGAACCAGCACATGACGCGCATCTCGTTCGTGCGCAAGTCGCCCGAAGGCTGGGCCGAGACGATCAAACGCATGGGGCGGCTGCACGGCCTGCAGCTGTCGCCGAGCGACGCCAAGCAGCTGGTGCGCACGCTGTCGAACTCGCACGGCCTCGCCCGCAGCGAAGCCGAGCGCGGCATCTACGAGAGCGAACGCCGCGTGCACTGGTCCGAGGCGCATCACGACCAGGACTTCCAGCGCGCGTGCGCGCAGTGCCATCCGCTCGGCCGCGTGCTGCTGCAGCAGCGCGATGACGAGGAATGGCAGCTGCTGCGCGCGACCCACGTGGCGATGTTCCCGCTGGCGCGCGGCCAGATGGGCGGTGGTCCGCCCGAGGAGGAGCGCAATCGGTTCGGCGGTGGCGGCGGCCCACCCGCAGGGGCAGGCGGCGGTGGTGCTGGCGGTGGCGGTCGCGGCGGCCGCGGCCAGAGTGGCCAGGGCGCCGACTCCCCCGCCGGCGGCGGCGGCCCGACCCAGGGCGTCGGCGACCGCGTGCTCGCCAAGCTGGCGAAGGACCAACCGTTGTTCACCGAGGCGTGGTCGCGCTGGAGCAAGAACAAGCGCGAGGTGCCACTCGCCGGGACCTGGACCGTGCACGGCCACGAGACCGGCCGCGGCGACCTGATCGGCACCGCCGAACTGACCCGCGTCGACGAGGACGAGTACACGATCGCCTGGCGGCTGCAGGCGAGTGACGGCTCCACCATCGAACGCACCGGCAAGGGCCTGCTCTACGCCGGCTATTCCTGGCGCGGCCGCAGCCAGGACCAGGGCGGCGTCAGCACCACGTGGCGCGAGGTGCTGCTGCTCGACGAGGCGTGGCAGACGCTGCGCGGCCGGCTGTTCACCGGCAACTACGACGAGATCGGCGCCGACGTGACGCTGGTGCGCGACCAGGGCCGCCCGCGCGTGCTCGCGGTCGGCGCGGCAGCGATCGCGGTGCCGAGCACCGGCCATCGCCTGACCGTGCACGGCGAAGCGTTCCCACCGGCGCTGCTGCCGCGCGACTTCTTCGTCGGCAAAGGCATCACGATCACCGCCGTCGAACGACAGTCCGATCGCACCGTCGTGCTGGTCGTCGACACCGCGGCCGGCACCGAACTCGGTCCGCGCACGGTCGCGTTCGGCAATGATCCGGGCACCACGCAGGTGGTGCTCTACGACACCGTCGACTACGTGCGGATCCGGCCGCTGCAGGGCCTCGCCCGCATCGGTGGCGCCAAGCATCCGAAGCAAATCGAACGCTTCGAGGCGTTCGCGGTGCATCGTGGCCCCGACAGCAAGCCCTACACCGACGACGACGTCGATCTGTTCCAGGTGCGGCCGCGCTGGGGCCTCGCCGAGTTCCGCGTGCGCGAGAACGACGACGATCTGCAGTACGTCGGCAACATCGATGCGGCGACCGGGGTGTTCACGCCGGCCGTCGACGGCCCGAATCCCGCCCGCCGCTGGCAGGCCAACAACATCGGCGACGTGTTCGTGACCGCCGAGGTCGAGCTCGAGGTCGCGGTGCGGCCCGAGCCACCGAAGCCGGCCAAGCCGGCGAACGACGACAAGAAGCCCGCCGAGCAGCTGCCGGCCGCGACGCAACCCGCACCCGCACCGGCCCCCGGTCCGGAACTCGTGCTGATGGACAAGAAGACCTTTCGGGCCCGCAGCCACCTGTTGGTGACGGTGCCGCTCTACATGCGCTGGGCAGCGCTCGACTGGGAGGATCGCTGACGTGGAACTGCGCACCGTGTTGCATCGCCGGTTTCGGGCCGAGTCCGGCCCGGAGTTCGTCTACGTCGCCACCTCGGCGGCGATCCTCGGCCTCGACGAGTTGACCAGCGCGATCGTCGACGGCTTCGCCGCCGGCGCCGACGACGAAGCGTGGCTCGCGACCCGCTCCGACCGCCCGGCGGCCGAGCAATCGCTGCACGACCTGATCGACCTCGGCGTGATCCGGCCGGTCGGCGAACCGGAGGCGCCGCGCGCGCAGCTGCCGCCGATGCCGTTCCCGTTGGCGACCTTGGTGCTGAACGTCACCAACAAGTGCAACCTGTCGTGCACCTACTGCTACGAGTACGGCGCCGATCGGCTGACCGAGGGCAAGGGCAGCCAGGGCACCGGCAAGCCGCGCATGGACGACGACACCGCGCGGCAGTCGATCGACTTCCTGCTGCGCAACAGCGGCGACCGGCCGCAGGTGTCGATCACGTTCTTCGGCGGCGAGACGCTGCTGAACTTCCCGGCGATCGTGGCCGCGGTCGAGTATGCGGAGCCGCGCGCCGCGGCGCTGAAGAAGCGCGTGCACTACTCGCTGACCACCAACGCGACCTTGCTCAGCGACGAAGTGGTCGACTTCCTGACCAGGCACCGCTTCGGCATCACGGTGTCGATCGACGGCGACCAGCAGGAACAGGATCGCCACCGTTCGTTCCAAGGGGGCAAGGGCAGCTTCGACCGGATCGCGCCGCGCATCCGCCACCTCGTGCAGCAGAACAAGCTGCACAAGGGGCGCTCGATCGGCGCCCGCGTCACGCTGACCGCCGGGGCCGCGCCGGTGCCGGAGACCTATCGCTTCCTGACCCAGGAGCTCGGCTTCGACGAAGTCGGCTTCGCACCGGTGACCGCGGGGCTCGGCCGGCCGTGGGCCCTCGGCGAACTCGGCTACGAACGACTGCTGCGCGAGTTCGCGGAGCTCGGCGAGGACTACATCGCCGCCGCGGCCCGCAACGAGGCGCACGGCTTCGCCAACCTCGGCGACCTGCTGCGCGAACTGCACCAGGGCGTCAACAAGGCGCACCCGTGCGGGGCCGGCCTCGGCCTGCTCGGCGTGTCGACCGAAGGCGAACTCGGTCTGTGCCATCGCTTCGTCGAGTCGAAGAGCCACAGCATGGGCTCGGTGCAGCAGGGCATCGACGAGGGCGCGCGCACGCAGTTCCTGCAGCAGGCGCACGTCGACCAGAAGACCGACTGCACGCAGTGCTTCGCGCGCCCATTGTGCGCCGGCGGCTGCTACCACGAAGCACACGTGCGCTACGGCGACGCCACCAAGGCCAACCTGCACTACTGCGAGTGGATCCGCGGCTTCGTCGATCTCGGCCTGCGCACCTACGCTCGCATCCAAGCCAGCAACCCGAGGTTCTTCACGAGGTTCGAAACCACATGACCGCCGAACAACCCGTTCCCGCCGCGCCGAACTCGCGGCCGCGTGCGCGCATCGTCGCTTGCAACCAGAAGGCCCGCCAGCTGGCGATGCTGGTGTTGGCGCAGCGTGGCCAGGCCCGCGCGCTGACCCAGGACCCGCCGCCGACGCAATATCCGTACGGCTGCACCACGGTGTTCGCGCCCGGTTGGGAGGTCGACTCGAGCAACGGCACGCACGGGCTGTGCCAGCCGATCGAGCGCGACCTCTACGACTGCTACCACACCTGCTACTGGCCGGCCCAGGTGCCCGACGGGGTCACCAACGCGCCGACCTGGACGCAATCGTGCGGCGCGCCGATGCAGGACTGGAAGTCGATCGACCTCGTGTTCCCGTAGTGCCCCCCTTCGCTGCCATGGTGACGCCCCTTCGTTGTCGTCTCGCTGCGCTGCTGTGTGTGCCCGCGCTGTGGCTGCTGCCACTCGCGGCCCAACAGCCGGCCCCCGTCGATCCACCGCCAGCACCCGTTCCAGCACCGGCACCGGCGCCAGCTCCGCCACCAGCGGCTGAGACGACGCCACCACCCGAGACCGCCCCGGCTCCCGAGGCAGGTGCCGGCGAACGGCCGCGTGGCGAGCGCCGTCGCGGCGGTCGGGGACCCGGCCAGGGTCAGGGTCCGGAACGGGAGAGCCAGGACCTGCCGGAGTTCACGCCGGTCCCAGCACCTCCGCTCAGTGCGCTCGCCGGCAAGCAGTTCTTCTGGTTCACGATGTATCCGAACTTCCTGGCCCAGTACGACCCCACCACCGACGCGCTGGTGAAGAAGGTCGAACTGAAGCACGGGCTGTTCTGGAGCACGACGCTGACCCACGATCGCAAGCGCATGCTGGTGGTCACCGACCAGCAGCAGACGATCGAGGTCGTCGACCTGGCGACCGGCATGGTGACCGCCGAGCACAGCTTCCGCGAGGACGGCTTCATCCTGCGCATCCGCGACGTGCGCGAGTGCCCGGGTGGCGTGCACTGGCTGGTGCGCACCGACCGGGTCAAGAAGCAGATCGATCGATACGCGTTCGAACCGGCGCAGTGGCTGCTCTACGACACCGCGACCAAGAAGGTCGTGCGCAAGCCGCGCAAGCTGCCCGAGCCGCTCGAACGCGGTGCGCAGCTGAGTGCCGACGGCACGCAGTGGCTGCAGCAGGACGACGACGGCAACCTGCGGTTCCTGAACGCGCGGACCTGCAAGGAGGAGGCGAAGATCGATCTGCGCACACCGCGCTTCTTCGGGGCCGGTGCGATCCGGCTCACCGGCACCGACCTGCTCGATCGCCGCGATCCCAACCGCGCACTGATGCTGTTCACGTCGACCGACCCGGTCGAGAAGAACCGCACCGTCTGGGGCCTGTGCGAACTCGATCTGCAGCAGAAGCGCGTCGTCGACGTGCAGGAATGGGGTCCGCAGCAGAGTGCGTGGGGCATGCGGGTCGCGACCCGGAAGCGGGTCGCGGCGGCGATGACCGGCGGCGGCGGCTTCGGCGGCGAACGCAGCGGCGGCGAGACGCCGAAGTCGCGGCTGCTGCTCTACGACCTCGACAACGGGCGCAAGCTCGCCGACGTGCAGGAGGAGTTCCGGCCGCGCCGTTCGCTGGTGGCGATCTCGCCGGACGGCGACAAGATCTACATCGGCACCGCCGGCAGTGACTTCGAGGTGTTCGATGCGCAGCTCAAGCGTTTGAAGACCGTGGAGCTCGACGGCGAGATCGTCGGGCGGATCCACGTCGTCGACGGATGACGCGAGTCGTCGTCATCGACAGCGGCATCGATCCCCACCACCCGGCGGTGCGCGGTCGTGCGGTGGTGGTGCCCGGCGCGCGCTTCGGCGCGGCACTGGCCGAGCCGGAGCACGACCCCGACCCGCTCGGCCACGGCACCGCGGTCGCGGCGACGATCCTGCGCTTTGGCGACGAGCGGCCGGTCGAGCTGCATTCGCTGCCGGTGTTCGGTCGCGAGCCGGTGTGCGACTTCGCGGTCGTGCTCGAGGCCCTGGCGCTGGCGCTCACGCTGCGGCCGGCGCTGATCAATCTGAGTCTCGGCACCACCTCGCTGCGGCATCGGCAGCGCCTGCAACGGTTGGTGCAGCAGGCCCGCTCCGAGGGCTGCCGCGTCATCGCGCCGGCCAGCTACGGTGGGCTGCCCGCCGATCCGGGCAACCTCGCCGAGACCGATGCGGTGGTCGGTGATCCGAACGTGCTGCCGATGCTGCCCGAGCTGCGCCGGCTCGGCGACCGGTTCGTCTGGTTCGCGTCGCCGCTGCCGCCGCCGGGCACCGACGGCACCCGCCGCTTGCTCGCGCGCGGCGACAGCCTCGCGGTCGCCGCGGTCACCGGCTGTCTGTTGCGCTCGCTGCCGCGCTGACGCCAGCCCGCTCGCGGGGCATCACGATCAACGATCGCGAGCTGCTTCGGCATCGTCGACCACGTCGGCCATGACCCCGGCGCGCTGTCGCGCCGCGTCGCGTTGCCCGTCGAGATCGTGCAGCAAGCGTTCGCGAGCCACCATCGGCGCGTTCCCCGGCGCCATCACGGCCTCGGTCACCGCCGGGTTGCCGCAACCGGCCAACAGCAACAGACAACACAGGCATGGCCAGGCTCGCATGCCCGCTCATCGACCGTCGCTGGCGATCGGGCTACGGATCCGGCGGTGCGGTTCGCGTGCGTCGGCTGCGCCCGATGGCATCGACCTCACCGCGCCGGCACCAGCCAACCCATCCGCAACAGCCGCTGCGCCGCCTGCCACACTGCGCGCGGCGGCAGCACGAACAACCGCGCCTCGCTGCCCGCTGCCGCGACGCCGGCCGCCAGCGACCTCGGCACCGCGAACGTGCGCAGCAGCGGCGCCACCGGCACGAAGCCGATCTGCGCCAGCCGGTCGCCGGTGCCGCGATGTTCGATGCCGTCCTGCGCCACGAACCGATCGCCCTGCCGCACCAGCACCATCGCCGGCCCCAGCTCCCCCGCCGCCTGCAACGGCTGCTGCGGATCGAGCGGCGGCGCCGGCACCGGCTGCCGCGCGCGCCAGAACGGTGCCCCGGCGAAGCGCGACTCGCGCCCGTACCAATCGGCCGCCACCGCACCGTGCGCCATCGCGAGCTCGCGTTCCCACTGCGCATGCTGCGCGCACAGCTGTGGCCACCACGACGGCTGCAGCAGCGCGGTGGCGATCGCCGCCGCCGCGTGATCGGCGGCCGCCAGCGCCTTCTCGACGCCTTGGCTGGCGAGCGGATCGATGCTCGCGGCAGCATCGCCGAGCCGCAGCCGGTCGGGGCACGGCGCGAGCCAACCAGCGGTCGCGTCGGTCGCGGTCGCGAGCCGCACCGAGCTCATGCGACCGGCCGGACCATGCGCGCTGCGCAGCGCGCGCGCCAGCAGCACGCTGCGGCCGTGCTGGTGGCACGCCGCCGCATCCAGCATCACCGCGGCACTGCCCGGCCCCTGCGCCAGCGCGTGGGTCCAGATCCAACCGTCGGCAACCGCCTCCACGACCGCCGTGCCGCGATCCGCGGCATCGACCTCGCCCACCAGCGTGAACGCGAACGTGCGCGGCCCGAGTTCGCGCCGCTCGCGCCGGCCGGTGCGGCCGGTCGCCATCACCACGGTGCGTGGGCGCAACCAGCGCTGCCCGTCCGGCCCGCGCAACCAGAAGCCGCCGTCGTGTTCGTGCACCACGGTGCGTTCGCAGACCACCGCCCCGGCGGCCGCCGCCATGGTCCGCAACCCGGCGTCGAACGCGCCACGCGCCAGCAGCCAACCGGGTGCCGCATCCTGGCGCCACACCAGTTCGTCGCTGCCCCACACCGCGCCGTGGCGCAGCGGATCGCGCACCGCGAGCGCGTCGAACCTCGAACCGAGGTCGAGGCGCTCGAGCAGCGGCCGCGCCGAACCCAGCAACGTCTCGTGGGGTCCGCTGCGATGCAGCCGGCCGTGATCGGCCAGCACGACCTGGATCCCGCGCCGCGCCAGCAACAGCGCGAGCCCGGCGCCGGCGATGCCACCACCGACCACGAGCACTTCGACGTCGACCGGGACCGGCGCCATCAGCGCCCTTCGAGCACGAACGCGGCCCAGCGCCCCGGCAGCGGATCGCCGTGCTGCTGCCTCGCCACGGCCAACGCCTGCAGCTTGCAGCGCCGCAGCGCCATGGCCGGCTCGGTGCCGCGCGCGAGCTCGCTCCAGAACGGCACCATGAACGCCACGGTGGCCGCATCGTCGATGCGCCACAACGCCGTCACCGAAGCCGCCGCCCCGGCCAGCCGCAGCGCGCGACGCAGGCCGAGCAGGTGCTCGCCGGCCACCACGTCGCCGCGCGCGGTGTCGCACGCCGACAGCACCACGAGCCGGGCCCGCCCGAGATCCAGGAACGCCAGCTCGGCAGCCGACAGGCGCTGGCCCGCCAGTTCGAGGCTGGCACCGTGTTCCGCGGCACCGCGCCGCAGGTGGCCGTGCGCCGCGAAGTGCACGAACTCGGCGCCGGCCAGCGCCGTGGCCAGCGCGCCGGCGTCGGCGCCGTCCTGCACCGCGGCCTTGCTGCCGTGCTGTTCCTGCCACAGCTTCGCGATCGCCGCCACCTCGGCGTGCGCCCCCGGCAGGTCGGCGCCGGCACCATCGACGAGCAGCATGCCGCCACCGGCCGGTGGCGCCGGCGCCAGCAGATCGAGCCCCGAACGCAGCACGCGCAGATCGAACGCCTCGAGCAGCAGCTTGCCATCGGCCGCCGGCAGGCTGTCGAACGGCAGCAACAGCAGGCAATCGTCGCCGGCCAGATGGACGCGTTCGCAGCCCACCAGCGCCGGCTGCAGCGGTTGCCAGCACAACGCCTGCACGCGGTTCGCCGCCGCCGCCGCCAGCGCGGCACCGGCGGCATCCAGCGGCTGCAGGCGCCGACCCAGGATCTGCACGTGCGCACTCACCGCCTGCGCGATCGGCGGCAGGGCGCCGAGTTCGATCCGCTGCAGCGCGCCGGCGGCCGTTACCACGAACGCCGTGAGCCACGGCTCGCCGTTGCGCTGCCAGCGCACGAACTCGACCAGCGCCGAACCGGCCGACAGCGCGCGCTGAACCGCGGCGGCCTCGAGGCGCTCCGCCCGGCCAACCGCGTGCGCCGACAGGCGGTTGCCGATCGCCGCGTGTTCGTGCTGCAGGGCACGCCATTCGGCCGTGCTCTCGCCACCGCGTTCGAGCAGCTCGCCGAGCGAACGCTGCACCTGCTGCAGACGGTCGCGCAGCGCCTGCTGTGGACCTCGATCCCGCTGGCGCAGCGCCGCCAGATCGGCCTCCAGTTCGCGACCGACACAGCCCTTCCAGGCCAGCACCGCCGCGAACACGGCCCGCGCGTCGACGCCCGCCGCGCCGCCCAGCTCGGCCGCCAGCAGCCGATCGAGACAGCTCTGCAGCTCGGCCTTCTGCCGGCGCCGTTCGGACTCGAGCAGCGACGGCAGCGTCGCATCGAGGGCCTGGCCCGAGGCCAGCAGCGTGTCGATGTCGAGGCGCGCCGCGCCGGCGGAGTCCCCCGCCTCGGCGAGCCAACCGGCGAGCTGGCTGCGCACCCGCAGCAGCGGCACCGTCCAGGCCAGTTCGAGGCGCGGGTCGGCCAGCACTTCCTGCACCAGTGCGATCGCGCGCGGCCGACGACCGCTGCGCGCGTGCACGAACGCGAGCTGGGTCAACTCGTAGATGCGCAGCGCCGGCTCGGTCCGTTGCCGGGCCGCCCGTTCGATCTCGTCGCAGGCAGCAGCCGCGTCGTCGTGGCGATCGAGTTCGGCCAGCAACCGCGAACGGACCAGCTGCAACGAACGGGTCATCGCGGCATCGAGGTCGGGAGCGGCCAGCAGGCGCTCGACGCTGGTGAGTGCCGCCGCGTACTCCCCGGCGCGCAGTTGCGCCTCGATGCATAGTCGGCGCACCGACACCGTGGTCGCGTGCCGTTCGCCGAACAGCTCGGCGGCGAGCTCGGCGAGCCGACTGGCGGTCGCCAGCGCCGGCGCCTCCGGCAGCGTGGTCATCTGCAGTCCGAGCAGCGTGTGTTCGGTCTCGAACGTGCGCAGGTGCCGGGCGCCAAGCTGCTGCTGCTGCGCCGCCAGCACCGGCTCGAGTTCGTGCATCGCGGCGTCGAGCCGGCCGACGCTCAGCAACGCGCGGCCGAGGTTCGCGCGCAGCTGCAAGGTGGTGCGATCCTCGGACCCACGCGCTTTGCTCGCCGCCTCGACCGCCGCCCGCGCGTGGTCGACGGCGCCGAGGTAGTCGAGTTCGCGCGCCGCCAGCGCCGCGAGATTGCCCGACACCATCGCCGCCCGCATGCCCTGCCCCGGTGCCGTATCGAAGCCGGCGCGCGCCTCGGCGAACAATGGTCGCGCGGCGGCGAGCTCGCCGAGCGCGGCGTGGGCCGCTGCCAGCGCGTTGCAGGCCTCGGCGATCGCCACATGACCGGCCGGCAGGTGCACCCGGCGCCAGTCGAGCGCGGCCGCCGCCGCGGCCCGGGCGGCGGCCGGATCGTTCAGGTCCAACCACACCGCGGCCAGCGTGCAGCGCCCGGTGGCCGCGAGCCGCGGTTCCCCGGCGCGCTCTGCCGCCGCGATCGCGCGCAGCAGTTCCTCGCGCGCCGGCTGCAGTTGCCCCGCCCGCAGCAGCTGGCTGCCGACCTGCAGCCGCGCCTGCGCCGCCGCCACCGAGTCGGGGCCGTGCTGCTGTTCGGCGGCCGCCAATGCCGAACGGGCCTTCGCCAACGGCTCTTGCGGCGCCAGCGACGGCAGCAGCAGCGAGCACACGGTGAGCAGCGCGGGGATGGGCATGGCAACGACCGGGGCGGATCCTAACGAGGCCGCGCTCGGCGCAGGCAGGGTTCGCGGCGGTCCACATAAGGCCGCCGATGCCAGCGGCTCTTGCCCGGCGATGCTGCTGCGACCCCGCTGTCGACCCGCCCCGCCCCACTGCCGTCCGTCGCCCGCGGACCTCGCGGCGCAGCCCGTGCTATCCTGGCGCATCGTGATGCCGCCGCGCCCGACCACCGCATCCGACCCGCTGACCGCGGTCGGCGCCGGCGCCCTGCAGCGCGACCGGGCGCTGTTGGTGCGCTGGCAACAGGGCGAGCGGGCCGCCGGCGCCGAACTGCTCGATCACTACACCGGCTTCGTGCACCAGCTGCTGCAACGGCTCGGCATGCACGGCCCCGACCGCGACGAGTGCTGGCAGGAGCTCGTCCTCAAGGTCATGCAACAGTTGCCCGACCTGCCGCAGCGCCTGCGCACCAGCTTCGCCGGCTACCTCGCGTGGCAGGTGCGGGATCTGGTGCGCAACCGGCGTCGGCAGCTCCGGCGGCAGCCCGTGCTGCCCGCCGCCGAGCCGAGCGCCGCCGCCGACGCCGCGCCGCGGACCGCGTTCTGGGAAGCGATGCATCGCTGCGCCGACCAGCTGCCGCCGCGCGAGCGCCAGGTGTTCGAGCTGCGGTTCCTCGGCGGCGCCGACCTCGCCGAGTGCGCGACCACCATCGGCAGCAACGCGAATGCGATCGCGCAGGCGGTGTTCCGGCTGGTGCGGCGCCTGCGCGACTGCCTGCAGCGGAGCGGCTTCGACCACCCCGGGGACCACCGATGAACGCGCCCACCCACCCGACCGCGGAACGGCTGCTGCAGTTCGCCGATGGCGCGGAGCTCGCCGCCGACGAACGGCAGCACCTCGACCGGTGCGACGCGTGCCAGCAGCAACTGGCGGAGCTGGCGGCGTTCGAGGCCGCGGTGGCCGATCAGATGCCGATGCCGCCCGCGGCGCGACTGCGGGCGCAGCAGGTCACGGCGGCGGTGCTCGAGCGCGGCGCCGCACCACGGACGCCTCGCCGGCTGCTGACGGCCGGCGCCTGGGCCGCCGCGGCCGCCTCGCTGTTGGCGGCGCTGCTGCTGTGGAGTCGCGGTCCGTCGCTGCCGACGATCGTCTGCGATCGTCCGGAGCCGACCCGCGCCACGGCGTTCGCGCGCTTCCACGTCGACTGCGAGCTGCCGGCCGGCAGCTGGCCGCTGCTGTGGGCCGAGGGCGTCGATGGTGGATTGCAGCCGCTGCTGCCGAACGTGGATCCGCTGCTCGGTTACCTCGGCGCCGAGCCGCCGCTCGCCAAAGGCCCGCACCGGCTGCCCGCCTCGGCGCTGCTCGACTTCGAGTTCGAGCCAGCCCGGCCGCCGCGCGTGCTGCGGCTCGCGGTCACCGACCGTGCCCCGAGCGCCGACGAACTGGCGGCGGTGCAACAGCAGCTGCTGGGCCGTGCGCCGGCCGAGCGACAGGCGTGGCTGCAGCAGCGGTTCCCGACCGCGTGGGAACTGCCGTTTCCAGTTCGCTGAGGGCCGTTGGCCCGGCGCCGTTCAGCGCCCGCGGCCCTTGCTGCTGCTGGCGACCTGCGTCTGCAAACGCTCGAACTGTTCCGCGAGCGCCACCTGCAGGCTGGTGAAGCCGGCGTAGTGCACGGTGCGCGCCGGCACGTTGCCCTGCCGCGCCAGTTCGAGCGCCGGCTCGGTGGTCTCGTGCCGGTTCCAGTGCAGCAGCAGCAGCAGGTCGAGCCCGCTGCGCATGCGGTCGGCGATGGTACCGACGGTCTTCTGCGGCGACGTGTAGTTGGTCATCAGCCATTCGGCCTGGAACCCCCACTCGGCGGCGAGCTTCTCGAGCCGCGGATGATGGCGCCGCTGCCGCTCGTTGCCGCCGACCACCAGGATGCGCGCCGGCCGGCCCAGGCTCTTCGCCAGCGCGGCGGCGGCCTCGCGGCCGCTCTCGGCCGACACCGGTGCTTCGTCGTGGATCTCGAGCAGCTTCTCGATCGCGACCAGGTCCTCCTTGGCGAGCTCCGGGAACGTGCACGCGACCTCCTGCAGCAGACCGTGCGCCTGCTGCAGCGCCTCGACGTCCTTGCGGGCCCGCAGCGAGCGTGCGATCGCGACCTGCAGGCTGGCGCGGTCGTACTCGCGGCCCTCCATCTCCTCGTAGACGGCGGCCAGCTCGACCTTGATCTCGAGATGATCGAGCGCCTGACCGACGAACTCTTCCTGCTTCAACAGCTTCTCGAGCACGTCGAACTTGCCGCGCTGCTGCAGCAGCTCGCGGATCTCGGCGTAACAGGCGCGGGCCTGGTCGCGTTCGCCGAGCATGTTGTGCGCGGTCAGCACCACCCGCAGCGCCTCGATGCGCTGGTCGAGGTCGAGCGCGACCTCGAGCACGCGCCGCGCCGCGATCAGCGCCGGCTGCGCCTCGCCGAGGCCGAGGTACTCGAGCGAGACGAACAGCATCTGGTCCGGCGACGAACCGCGGCCGACGTCGACCGCGTCGAGGAAGCGCAGCGACAGCTTGCGATCGAGCTTCTTCAGCGCTTCGTGCACCGAGTAGAAGCTCTCGAGGTCGGGCTTCACGGTGCCGAGCGCCTGCTCCATCAACCGCAGCGCGCGCGTCGACTCGGCGGCGTCACCGGCGGTCAGCAGGGCGGCGGCCTGGAAGAAGCGGGCGCGGTCGCGCAGCGCCACGTCGCGGCCCTCGAGCCGGCGCAGGCCCTGGATCGCGCGTTCGAAGCCGCGCGCGGCGGCGTGCATGTCGCCGGTCTCGTAGGCGAGCAGGCTGCGCAGGTAGACGGCCTCCGGGGCGGCGTGCTCGGGCTCCTCGGTCACATGGCGCAGCCGCACCAGTGCCTGGTTGCGCTCCGGCCGCTCGGCGCGCGGTTCGACCGCGGTGGTGTCGTGCTGGCGCAGTTCGCCGAGCGCTGCCACCAGCGCCGCGGCGCTGGCCAGCTGCGGATGGCGTTCGGCCAGGCGCTCGGACCGTTCGGCGGCCTCGATCGCGAGCTTCCACTCGCTGGCGGCCAACAACCGCTCGGCCAGCGCGCGGTGGTAGCGGGACTGCACGTCCGGCGGCAGGCGGTCGAAGCCGGCCATGCCCAGGATCTTGGCCAGGATCGACGCGGTGCTCTCCTGGTCGTCGACGTCTGTGCGCGTCTCGAGGCGGCCGACCAGGTCGGTGACCGCGGCATCGACGATGGTATGGAGCTCGCCGGTGCCGGGCTCGGCAGCGAGATACTGGATCGCCCGCACCGCGAGCTTCAGGTCGCCGGACCAGAACAGCGAGCGCACCACCAGCGGCAGCGCATGGCCGGCGACGGTCGGGTCGCCGAGCAGGTCGAGCAGCAGCGACGGGTCGCCGACCGTGGCCGCGATCTGCTCGCGTTCGCCCTTGCGATCGTGCGCCCGCACGGTGCCGAACAGGTTCCAGCGACGCGCCAGCGGCTCGTTCGGCAGCACCGGCAGCTCGATGCCGAGCAGCGTGCGGGCATAACCGAGCAGGAAGCACGGCCCGGGCCGCACCCCGGCGCACTGCCAGTAGTCGACCAGCTGCTGGCGGACGTCGTTCTTCTCGCCCTTCTCGGCGAGATGGATCTGCTGCAGCAGCAAGCGGTCGAGTGCGGTTTCCCAGCCCATGGAGTTCCTCCGCGACGGCTATCGGGTCGGGCCGGGTCGCGGCTGCTCCTGACGCCGCAAGCGGCGGTGCGACCGGGCTCACTCCATCAGCGCCCGGGCATCCGATGGCAGCACCACCACCGGACCGGCCAGCGCATCACCGGCCGGGCCGGGCGAGATCGCGCCGATGACGAGGTCGCCGCGCTGCAGCAGGGCGACCTGGTCGGCGCTGGCGACCAGCCAATGGTGATCGCCGTCGTCGTCGCGCACGCCGAAGCCGCGGTCGTCGAGGTCCTCGATCAACAGGATGCCGGGCCGCCGCCCCGGGCGACCGCCGCTCGACAGCGACAGCCCGGCCTGCTGCAGGCGATCGAGCTGATCGAGCAACGGCCCCTGGCACGACTCCATCAGCGTGCCGACCGTCATCTCCTGCGTGGTCGCGGCCCACGTGCAGAAGCGCCCGAGTTCGTCGAACGCGCGGCGCACCGCGGCGGCGCGTTCGGTCGGCGCGGCCGCCAGAAAGGTGTGCAGCAGGAACCGCATCACGTCGACCGCTTCGAGCTGCTCGAGGTCCTGGTGCGGCACCGCCGCATTCTGCTGCAGTTCGGCGAACGCGCGCAGCGGTATCGCGACAGCGGCCTCGGACTGCTCGGTCTCCCACAGGTACTCCTCGACCAGCGGCAGCAGGTCGCCGCCGCTGCCGCCGAGCTCCGCAGCGGCCGCGGTGTCGTCGTCGACGGCCTCATCGCTGTCGTCGTCGTCGTCATCGTCGTCGCCGGCGTCGGCAGCCCCGAGTGGCGACGACCGTCGATCCTCCTCGTCGTCGTCCTGGTCGTCGTCGGCGGCGGCGCTCGCTTCGACCCCACCGCCGTCGAGCTCTTCGCCGTCCTCCTGCTCGCCGTCCTCCTGCTCGTCGTCCTCCTGCTCGTCGGACGCACCGGGTGCCAACCCCGCCTGGCGTTCGAGCTGCGCGAACAGCTCCTCGAGGTCGCGCTTCTGCTGCAGGCCGGTCTCCAGCGTACGCACGAGGCGTTCGCCGAGCGTCTCGCCGGGCGGGCCGTCGTCGGCATCCACGACCCGGTCCGCGCCCGGCTCCGCCGCGGCCTGGGCCTCGTGGTGCGCGTTCCAGATCTGCAGCAGCAGCGCGCGCGCGCGATCGAGGTCGAGTTCGGTGTCGAACGCGAGTTCGTCGAGCAATGGCCCCATCACCGGCCCCGGTCGCACCGCGACCGCCAGCTGCTCGCTGATCGCATCGGCGCTGTGCTCGCTGCCGGACAGCTGCAGCATGCGCTCCAGCTCGGCCTCGAGATGTTCGAGCGGCACCGACGGTTCGACGGCCGACGTCGGGCTGCGGTTCTGGTCCGGACGGCGCAGCAGCAGGTGTTCGAGTTCGACCTGGTAGAGCCGGCGGCCGAGATCGAGCCGCTTCACGTCGCGCAGGAACGCCTTGCCGATCTCGGCCCCGGGGCGGAACACGGCCGCCGCGGTCGACGGGGTCCAGGCCCCGGAGCCGGCCGGGAACAGCCGCCCGACCACCAGATCGCCCGCCTGCAGCGAGTGCTCCGGCACCCACAGATCGAGGATCGACTCGTCCTGCAGGTCGCGCGCCGACGCCCCGCCGACCGCGGTCGCCTGCACCAGATACACGCCGGCCATCGAACCGAGCAGGTCCTCGGCTTCGTCGGCGAACGGCTCGACCTCCGCTGGCACCGCGCCCAGCACGTCGCTGTCGCGCTCGAGCGCGTACCACTCGACGAAGCGGTGTTCGGCGGTGTCCGCGGCGCCGCGCAACCGCTCGCCCTCGGGCTGCTCGGCGCCGAAGAACTCGCGCCTGGCGCGCCGCAACTCGCCCTGCAATCGACCTTCCAGTGCCAGCCGCCGGCCGAGCCGGGCGACCGCCAGCTCGGTGTTCTTGGCGTCGTGTCTGCTCATCGGCGACAGGGTCGCAAAGGCCGTCGCCGAAAGCAACCGCAGCGGCCCTCGCCGCGCAGGAAGCCGTGCGGCATGATGCCGCGCGTGATCCAGGATCCGAATGGCGCCCTCGCGGCAGCTTCCACCACCCAGGAGACCCTGCAGCAGCTGCAGGCGCTGAGCTGGGTCGACCACACCGCGCTCGGCGTGTTGCTGGTGTTCTTCGTGCTCGGCTTGTTCAAGGGGCTGATCTGGCAGGTCAGCCGGGTCGGCATCCTGGTGGTCGCCTACGTGGTGTCCGGCCGGTTCGGCCGCCAGATCGCCGAGCTGCTGGCGCCGAATGCGGCGGTGCCCGATCCGGCCACCGGCGGCTCGGCCGAGACCTCGCTGTACCTCGCCTACGTGCTGCTGTTCATCGCCGTGCTGATCGTGCTCAGCCTGCTGGCGATGCTGCTGCAGAAGCTGGCGGCGAAGGCGGGGCTCACGTTCTTCGACCGCGTCGGCGGCGGCGTGATCGGCGTCGTCACCGGCGCCGCGGTGGTGCTGTTCGGGCTGTTCGTGCTGCACATGTTCTTCCCGGACACCAAGGTGGCGATGGCGGCCGAGCAGTCGCACTCGCGCCGCTGGTCGGCGCAGGCGATCGACTGGCTCGGCGACAAGGTGCCCGACGAGCTGCGCGCGGTGTTCGAACTGGCGCCGCTGCAGTCGCCGTCGCTGTTGCCGAAGCTGCCGAACCTGCTGCCGTCGCTGCCGGGCCAGCCCGAGTCACCGCCCGCCGGCGGGCAGGGTCGCTGAGCGCGAGTTCGCTGCGCGCGGCAGGCACCGCGATTGCGCGTCGATCGGGAACTCGGCGCTTGCAGCAGCGGGCACGGACGTCGATCGTGTGGGCTGCACTGCTTGGGGGCGCTTCCGCACGGTGCGGGGGCTGAGATGTACCCCTGGAACCTGATCCGGTTAGCACCGGCGTAGGAAACAGCAGCCCATGACGACGCTCCCCAGTAAGGGGCTCCCCCCCGAGGGGCTCCGGCCGTTGGCCGAGTCCTTTCCCCGTTCGAGCAAGGTCGAGGTCGGCCCTCTGCGAGTTCCCGCGCGCGACATCGCGCTGACCGATGGCTCCGTGGTCCGGGTCTACGACACCACCGGGCCACAAGGCTGCGATCCGCGCCACGGCCTGCCCCGGCGCCGCCAACCGTGGATCGACGCGCGGGTCGCCCGCGGCGACACCAACTTCTCGCAGCTGCACTACGCGCGGCGCGGCATCGTCACCGAGGAGATGCAGTTCGTCGCGATCCGCGAACAGTGCGACCCGGAGTTCGTGCGCAGCGAGATCGCGCGCGGCCGCGCCATCATCCCGGCCAATCGCCAGCACCCGGAATGCGAACCGATGATCATCGGCCGCAACTTCCTGGTGAAGATCAACGCCAACATCGGCAACAGCGCGTTGGGCAGTTCGATCGACGAAGAGGTCGAGAAGCTGCAGTGGGCGATCCGCTGGGGCGCCGACACGGTGATGGACCTCAGCACCGGCAAGAACCTGCGCGAGACGCGCGAGTGGATCCTGCGCAACAGTCCGGTGCCGATCGGCACGGTGCCGATCTACGAGGCCCTCGAACGCGTGCAGGGCCGCGTCGAGGACCTGAACCTGAAGATGTTCCTCGAGGTGCTCGAGGAGCAGGCCGAGCAGGGCGTCGACTACTTCACGATCCACGCCGGCGTGCTGCTGCGGCACGTGCCGCTGACCGCCAATCGCGTGACCGGCATCGTCTCGCGCGGCGGTTCGATCATGGCGAAGTGGTGCCTGCACCACCACGAGGAGAACTTCCTCCACACCGGCTTCCGCGAGATCTGCGCGCTGCTCGCCAAGTACGACGTGTCGTTCTCGCTCGGCGACGGCCTGCGGCCCGGCTCGATCGCCGACGCCAACGACGCCGCGCAGTTCGGCGAGCTCGAGGCACTCGGCGAACTGACCAAGGTCGCCTGGGAGCACGACGTGCAGACGATGATCGAGGGCCCCGGCCACGTGCCGATGCACCTGATCAAGGAGAACATGGACCGCCAGCTCGCGGTCTGCCACGAGGCGCCGTTCTACACACTCGGCCCGCTGACCACCGACATCGCGCCCGGCTACGACCACATCACGTCGGGCATCGGCGCGGCGATCATCGGCAGCATGGGCACGGCGATGCTGTGCTACGTGACGCCGAAGGAACACCTCGGCCTGCCCGACCGCGAGGACGTCAAGCAGGGCGTCATCACCTACAAGATCGCCGCCCACGCCGCCGACCTCGCGAAGGGCCACCGGGGCGCGCAGGACCGCGACAACGCGCTCAGCAAGGCGCGCTTCGAGTTCCGTTGGGAGGACCAGTTCAACCTGGCGCTCGATCCGGAGACCGCGCGCGAGTACCACGACGCGACGCTGCCGCAGGACGGCGCCAAGGTCGCGCACTTCTGCTCGATGTGCGGCCCGCGCTTCTGCTCGATGAAGATCACCGAGGAGGTGCGCGAGTACGCGAAGCGCGGCATGGCCGACAAGAGCCAGGAGTTCGCCGCGCGCGGCGCGGTGATCCAGTAGCCGCGCCTCACTCGGACGGCGGCGCCGCCTCGCACGGCAGCTCGACCCAGAACGTGCTGCCGTGGCCGAGTTCGCTGCGCACCCCGACCTCGCCGCCGAGCGTCTTCACGGTGTTCTTGACGATCGACAGGCCGAGCCCGGTGCCGCCGAGATCGCGCGAGCGGGCGCGATCGACGCGATAGAAGCGCTCGAACACCCGCTCCTGGTCGGCGACCGACAGGCCGATGCCGGTGTCGACCACCTCGCAGCGCACCCGTTCGCCGCCGTGCCGCGTCGACAGCGTGACCCGCCCACCGGGCGGCGTGTACTTGATCGCGTTGTCGATCAGGTTGCCGGCCACCTGCCGCAGCGCCTCGCGTTCCGCCCGCACCCAGATCGACGTCGCCGGCAACTGCGCCGCCAGCACCTGCTGGCGCTTGTCCGCCAGCGGCTGCAGGTCGCGCAGCGTGTCGCGCAGCACCGCGACCAGGTCGACCGGTTCGAGCTCCCGTGCCGAACCCAGCTCCTCGTCGAGCCGCGACAGCGTCAGCAGGTCGCCGACCAGCGTCGCCAGCCGCTCGCTCTGCCGCGCGATGCGATCGAGGAACCGCACCCGCGTCGGCAACGGCATGTCCGGATCGTCCTGCAGCGTCTCGACGAAGCCCTGGATCGCCGCCAGCGGCGTCTTCAGTTCGTGCGACACGTTGGCGACGAAGTCGCGCCGCAGCGATTCGAGCCGCTTGAGCCGGCTCTGGTCGTCGATGCCGACCACGCTGCCGAGTCCGGCCAGCGCGTGCACCCGCACCGCCAGCACGCGCCCGCCCTCGACCTCGGCGCCGGCCTCGCCGCCGAGCTCGAACGCCTGCGGCTCGCCATCGGCGCGGCAGGCCTGCAGCGCCCTGTGCAGCGCCGGCCACGCCAGCAGGTCCTCGAGTCGGCGGCCGCGCAGTTCCTGGGCCGGCAGCGACGCGAGCTCGATCGCGGCGGGGTTGGTGGCGACGATGCCGCCGTGCTCGTCGAGCACGATCAACCCGTCGCTGGCGCAGCACAGTGCCGCCACGAGGCGGTCGATCTCGGCCTGCCGACGGGAACTGGTCTGCGCGGCCGCCTGCACGGTGGCAAGCAGGCGCGCGCCGTAGCGGACCGACTGCCGCCACAGCACCACCAGCACGAGCACGAGCAGCGACAGGGCGATGAGGGCGAAGGTCATGGCGAGCGCAGCCACCCGGCCGCCGGAGGCGGCGACTACATGGCGGCGTCGGCGAAACGGTAACCGACGCCGCGCACGGTCTCGATGACGGCGCCGTGTTCGCCGAGTTTCTGCCGCAGCGCCCGCACGTGCACGTCGATGTTGCGGTCGGTCACGATGGCGTCCTCGCCGATCACCCGGCTCAGCAGATGGGCGCGCGGGAACACGCGGCCCGGGTGCGAGGCCAGGAAGTGCAGCAGCCGCATCTCGGTCGGGGTCAGGTTCAGCAGCTGCTCCTCGACCCGGGCCTCGTGGCGACCGAGGTCGATCGCCAGCGTGCCGCGCACGACCCGTTCGCCGCCGCCGCTCTGGTCGCGCAGCGGCCCGCGCCGCAGCACCACCTTGACCCGCGCCACCAGTTCGCGCGGGCTGAACGGCTTGGCGATGTAGTCGTCGGCACCGATGCCGAGGCCGAGCACGATGTCGCTCTCCTCGCCCTTGGCGGTCACCATGATGATCGGGATGGCCCGGGTCACCGGATCCGATTTGACCTGCCGGCAGACCTCGACGCCGTCCATGCCGGGCAGCATCAGGTCGAGGATGACGAGGTCGGGATTGTCGGTGCGGATCCGACTGAGGCCCTGCTCGCCGTTCCGGCAGGCAATGACCTTGTGCCCCTCGCGTTCCAGGTTGTACTGGATCACCTCGAGGATGTCGGGTTCGTCTTCGATGACCAGGATCTTCGGTTTCGCCACGGCGATCAGGGCAGTGCTCGGTTGCTGGATTCGGACGATCAGACGCTAGGCAGCCACCGAGAAGGATCCGTGAAGGTTATCTCAAGACTCGGCCAGGCCGAGTCGACGGTCGAAGCCGAGCGGCTGGCGCAGCTCCGGCAGCCGCAGCTCGAGCGCGGACGGCGAAGCGACACAGGCGGCGGCGAGGCCGCGCCGACCGGCGAAGGCGGTGACTTCGTCGGCGACCGCCCGCATCGACACCGGGAACGGCAAGCTGTCCGCCAGCGCCGCGAACGTGAAGCCGAGGCAGAGCTCGGTGCCATCGCGCCGCAGGCTCACGCGCACGAGCCCGCGCACGCCGTCCGGCACGACCTGCATCAGCGCCAGCAGCGCCACCCCGAACAGCTGCGCACAGCCACCGGCTTCCACCCACAGCGCATCGGCCTCGGCGCCACCGGACTCGGCGCCGACCAACTCGATGCTCTGCCGGTGGTCGCGCACCGGCACCCGCGCCAGCTCGACCAGCTCGGCCAGCAGCTCGCGGGCGTCGGTCGGACAGGCCTCGGTCTCCCCCAACAGACGCCGCAGCAGCTGCAGGCTGCGGCCGCCGCGTTCGCTGGCGTGCAGGATCGCCTCGCGGCTGCGACCGAGCGTGGCCGGGCCGGGAGCAGCGCCGATCGCCCCCCGATCGCCGGCCGCGCGTTCGCCGAGGCCGAGCGCATGGCCCTGGATGGTCAGCAGCAGGTTGCCGAACTGGTGCACCAACCCGGGGGCGAGGAACGCGATGGCTTCAGCAGGCGGACGTTGCACGGCAGCGGAGCAATGGGTCGGACGGAACTCGGATTCGGCGCGTTACGCAGTCAGCGGGATCATCAGTTGGCGGGATCGTTGCGCCGCGGCCCGACTTCACCCAGCACGGCGTGGATCGGAGCCTGCAGTTCCCCGTTGCGCAACAACTCGAGCGCAATCACCGCACCCGGATCGCTGCAGACGATGCGATCGTGCAGCGCCTTGGCGTCTTGGACCGCAGCTCCGTCGACCCCGAGCACCACGTCGCCCTGCCGCACCCCGGCGCGGTGCGCGGGTTGGCCTTCGACCACCCGCACGATCAGCGCGCCGCGGCGGGCGCTGCTGCGGCCGAAGCCGCTGCCGCCGCCCGCGTCACCGACCGTGCTGTCGAAGCTGGCGAACTCGATGCCCAGGTAGCCGCGCCGGACCCGCCCGTCGCGCTGCCGCTGCATCGCCGCCAGCGTCCACTTCACGGTGTTGCTGGGCACGGCGAACGAGATGCCCTGCGCATCGATCGGCGCCTGCGTCGCGACCCCGACCACACGACCCTGCAGGTCGACGATCGGACAACCACTGTTGCCGGGGTTGACCGGCGCCGAGATCTGCAGGAAGTCGTTGGTGACGCCGAAGTCGCTGTGCGGCAGATGGCGGCCGACGAAGCTGACCACACCGGGCGTCACGGTCTGCGCGAGTCCGAGCGGGTTGCCGATCGCGACGATCCAGTCGCCGGCCTGCAGCGTGCCGCTGTCGCCGAGCGGCAGGGCCGGCAGGTCGTCGGGGGCGTCGACGAGGCGCAGCAGCGCCAGGTCGGTGGCCAGGTCTTCGCCGACCACCTCGGCGGTGAACCGACCGCGCTGCGGCACCAGCACCTCGATCTGCGCCGCGGCGGCGACCACGTGGTAGTTGGTGACGACGAGGCCGTGCCGTTCGACGACGAAGCCGGAACCGTTCCGTTCGCCGATCGGTGGCGCGACCGTGGCGCTGGCCAGGTGGGTCGCCGCCCCGTCCTCCGCCGACTCGTCCCCCGCGGCCTCGAGCTCGGTCAACATCGCTCGCACGGTGACGACGCCGGGGGCCACGCGCTGCACGACCTCCGCGAACGATGGCAACACCGCCGCCGTGCGCACCGGGACCGGCTCGTGCCACAGCGGCTGTGGCACCGGGGCCGACAGGCGGCCCAGCCACAGCCCGACGGCAAGGCACCCGGCTCCACCGAGACCGACCCGCCAGACGGCACCTAGGCGCACCATGGCGCCGGACTCTAACACCCCCGCCGCCAGCGACCAGCCCCACCCTTCCCAGCGCGACCGCGCCTCTGCATGCTGGCCGCATGCGTTCGCTGCTGCTGCTGCCCGTGCTGCTGTCCTGGTCGAGCCTCGCTGCCCCGCTGGACGCACAGCGCCCGAAGTCGGCCGCCGAGGCGCTGTCGAAGTTCCGCGCCGTGGCCGACCGCGCCGAAGGGGAACGGCAGCGGGCCGCCGGGGATCTCGGCGACTTCGCCGATGCCGAGGTGACTACCGTGCTGCTCGCCGAGCTCGCCCGCGCCGAGAGCCTGGGCTACCGGCAGACCGTCGTGCGCGCGCTCGGCGAACACACGCGGCTCGGCGCCGTGGCCGCGTTGGTGCCGCTGCTGGTCGCCGATGGACCGGTGCGACTGTGGGAATCGGTCGCCACCGCACTCGCCAACCAGGGCGACGACGGGGTGCAGTCGCTGGCGAAGCTGCTCGCCCAGCAGCCGGCCGGTGGCGGGCGCCGCCACGCGATCTGCGACGGCCTCGGCCGCAATCGGTCCGAACTCGCGCGCGACGCGCTGCTGACCGAGCTCGGCCGCGCCACCGGTCGCGACCGCCTGCCGTCGCTGCGGGCCCTGCGCAACCGCGCCGGCGAAGCGCCGGTCGACGCGGTGCGGCTGCAGCTGGCCAAGGACGGCGACGCACTGGTCGCCGCCACCGCGCTGCAGCAGCTCGCCGAGCACGCGCACGCCGACGCCCCGGCACTGGCGCTCGAACTCAGCCGGCGCAACCAGGGCGACGCCAAGGGCGACGTCGCCACCGCGGTCTGTCACGCGCTGCTGCTGCAGCCGACCCCACCGCATCACGAGCCACTGCTGGTAGCCGGGGCGCTGGCCGAGGATCCGTTCGGCAAGGCGAAGGCGGCGCTGTGGCAGCAGGCGGTCGGCGATCCGGCGCTGGTGCGCTGGTTCGCCGAGCAGGCGCCGCTGCGCAAGAGCAGCGCCGAACGTTGCCTCGCTGCCGAGGTGCTGGGCATGAGCACCGGCGAACTGCAGTCGGTCGCCGCCGCCGGACTCGGCAAGCTGCTGTTGCACAAGGAGCCCGATGTGGTGCGCACGGCGGCGCTGGCGCTGGCCCGTCTCGGTCCGCAGCACGCGCTGGCGCCGCTGCAGAAGCTGCTCGCGGGCAAGGAGGACTGGCAGGTGTCCGCGGCCTTGATGGCCCTGCACGCGCTGCGCAAGGACGACCCGGCCTGGCGCGCCGAACTGCTGACGCAGTGCGACAGCAAGCAGGCCGCGGCGCGCGCGACGGCGCTGCACCTGCTGGCGCAGCTGCCGGCCGGCGACAACGCGCCGCTGGTGGCCGCGGCCGCCGCCAACCTGACCCACAAGCAGTGGCCGGTGCGCAGTGCTGCGATCGACCTGCTGCGCAGCCTGCGCACCGCGGCCGCGGTGCCGCCGCTGTTCGAACGACTCGATGCCGAACAAGGTCGGCTGCGGCAGGATCTGGTCGAGGCGCTCGAAGACCTCACCCGGCTGCAGTTCCCGACCACCGCGGCGTGGCAGCAGTGGTGGCAGCAGGAGCGCACCAACTTCCGCATCGCCGACCGCCGCGATGCCGCGGACGAACGCGACCGCGGCGCGCCGAAGAAGGGCGCCAAGGAGACGGTCAGCTACTGGAACCTGCCGGTGCACAGCGACCGGGTGACGTTCGTCGTCGACGTCTCGGGCAGCATGGCGCAACCGTTCGGCACCGGCGGCGGCACCCGCCTCGACGAGGCCAAGCGACAGCTGGTGCGGGTGCTGGCACTGCTCGGCAACAAGGCGAAGGGCAACGTGGTCACGTTCGCCGAGGGCGCGCGCGGCTTCGCCGAGACGCTGCAGCCGCTCGACGACCGCCGGCAGAAGGCGATCGCCGCGTTCGCCGAGGCGATGGCGAGCAAGGGGCCGACCAACGTGCACGATGGCCTGCAGCGTGCGTTCGCCGATGCCGAGGTCGACACGATCTTCCTGCTGACCGACGGCCAGCCGAGTTCGGGCCCGGTGGTCGACGAAGAGGCGCTGCTGGCGCTGGTCGCGCGCTGGAACACCGGCCGAGGCGTGCGCATCCACACCGTGGCGCTCGGCGGCAAGAGCCGCTTCCTCGAACGGCTCGCGCAGCAGTCCGGCGGCAACCACACGGTCGCGCGCTGAGAGCGCTGAACGCGCCGGTCGCCGTCGTTCTGTCGCCGCCCACGAACCGGTAGTGTGCGCGCATGACTGCCTACGACGATCTGCGCGCCCACCTGCGTTCGGCGCACCTGCTCGGCACCACGGCGGCGCTGCTGAGCTGGGACCAGGAGACGATGATGCCGAAGGGGGCCGGCGCGGTGCGCGCCGAGCAGCTGTCGCTGCTGGCCGAACTGCAGCACCAGCGCACCACCGACCCGCGGGTCGCCGACTGGCTCGCCGCCTGCGAAGCGGATCCGCGCACGCAGGCCGATCCCGACCGCGCCGCGAACGTGCGGCAATGGCGCCGCGACCACACCCGCGCCACCAGGCTGCCGAGCGCGCTGGTCGCCGAGCTGGCGGCGCACGAGAGCACGGCGCAGCAGGGCTGGGCCACCGCCCGCAGCAAGGACGACTACCGCCGCTTCCAACCGCTGCTCGATCGCATGGTCGTGCTGCAGCAGCAGAAGGCCGATTGCCTGCGGTTGCCGGGCCAGAGCCGCTGGGACGCGCTCGCCGATCTCTACGAACCGGGCATGACCGCGGCGCTGCTGCGCGAGCTGTTCGGGCCGCTGCGCCAGCAGCTGGTGGCCCTGCGCCAGCGCTTGACCGATGGCAGCGAACCCGACGACGCGTTCCAGCGGCAGCGCATCGAGCGCCCGGCGCAGGAGACGTTCGTGCGCGCGGTCACCACGGCGTTCGGCTTCGACCCGAAGTTCGGGCGCCTCGACACCAGCGTGCACCCGTTCTGCACCAACGTCGGCAACGACGTGCGGCTGTGCACGCGCTTCGGCGACGACGACGTGCTCGATGCGCTCGGCTCGACGATGCACGAATGCGGCCACGGCCTCTACGAACAGGGCACCGAGCCCGAGCACTTCGGCACCCCGCTCGGCGAACCGGTGTCGCTCGGCATCCACGAGAGCCAGAGCCGGCTGTGGGAGAACCACGTCGGCCGCTCGGCCGCGTTCTGGCGCTGGTGCTGGCCGCTGGCCCAACGCCACCTCGGTGCGGCCTGCGATGGCTTCGATGCCGCGCGAGTGTTCCGCACCGCCAACCGCGTGCAGCCGAGCCTGATCCGCGTCGAAGCCGACGAAGCGACCTACGACCTGCACGTGATGGTGCGGTTCGAACTCGAACAGGCGCTGATCGACGGCCAGCTCGGCACCGCCAACCTGCCCGGTGAGTGGAACCGGCTCTACCGCGAGTACCTCGGCGTGCAGGTGCCGAACGATCGCCAGGGCTGCCTGCAGGACGTGCACTGGTCGTGTGGCCTGTTCGGCTACTTCCCGACCTACACGCTCGGCAACCTGTACGCGGCGCAGTTCGCCGCCGCCGCCGACCGCGCGCTCGGCGGCCTCGACCAGCTGCTCGAACGCGGCAACTTCACCACGCTGCGCGAATGGTTGCGCCGGCAGATCCACCGCCACGGCCGTCGGCACAGCCCGGCGGAACTGTGCCAGCTGGTCACCGGCGCGCCGCTGTCGAGCGCACCGTTCCTCGCCTACCTCGAGCAGAAGCTCGGCAGCGTCTATCGACTGCCGGCGTGAGCCAGCCGGGCTACGCGCTATCGTCACCGTGATGTTGCGCGCGCTCGTGCTGCTGTCGCTGCTCTCCACCACGCTGCTCGGACAACAACGGGTCTCGCTCGCCGGCACCTGGCAGTTGCGACCGGAACCGGCTGCCGCCGACGCGGCGTGGCAGGAGATCACCGTGCCGAGCGCGTTCGAGACCGTGCTCGGCACCACGTTCGACGGCATCGCGCGCTACCGCCGGCCGCTGCCGCTGCCGGCGCAACGCTGCGCCGCGGTGCGCATCGAGTTCGCCGCGGTCGCGACCCACGCGACGGTGTTCTGCAACGGCACCGAGTGCGGCGCCCACCTCGGCGGCTGGACGCCGTTCCGGGTCGACGTGACCAAGGCTCTGCGTTGGGACGGCACCGACACGCTCGAGGTGCTCGTCGACGAGAAGGTCGGCCACAACACGCAGGGCTTCCACCCGATCATCCAACCGCACTTCGGTGGCATCTGGCAGGACGTCACGCTGTGCCTCGACGACGGCCCGGTGTTCGATCGTCTGCGCCTGCGCCACGAGCCGGCCATCGCGTTCAACGCGCTCGCCGTCGACGTCGGCGTGCTGGGCGCGGACGCGCGCAGTCTGCGCGTCGACGCGCGTCTCGATGACACGAAACTCGGCGCCGTGCTGCCGGTCACCGCGGGTGGAGCCCGGGGAACCATGTCCCTCGCGGTCGTGCCGTGGTGGTCCCCCACCGACCCACAGCGGCATCGCCTCACGCTGCGGTTGATCGAGGGTGACCGCGAACTCGACCGCTGGACCACGTGGTTCGGCGTGCGCGAACTGCGCACCGACGGCACGCGCATCCTGTGGAACGGCGAGCCGCTGCAGGTGCGTGGGCTCCTGCACTGGGGCTACTCGCCGCCTCACCTCGCCCCGCCCACCGACCCCATCTACTGGCGCGAGCAGCTCACGCGAGCCAAGGCCCGTGGCTTCAACCTGCTGAAATGCTGCCTCTGGGTGCCGCCGAAGTGCGTCTACGAGCTGGCCGACGAACTCGGCCTGCTCGTCTGGCAGGAGTATCCGACCTGGCACCCGAAGATGGACCAGGCCCACAAGCAGGAACTGCTGGCCGAGTACGCCGAGTTCTTCGCCTTCGACCGCAACCACGCGTCGGTCGCGTTCCGCAGCCTGACCTGCGAGACCGGCCACGGTGCCGACCTCGACGTGATCCAGGCGCTCTACGACGCCTGCAAGGCAGCCGTGCCGAACACGCTCGTCGTCGACGACAGTTCGTGGATCGGCTGGCAGCGCGTCACCGACTTCTGGGACGAACACCCGTACGGCAACAACTCGTGGTGGCCGGGCCGCATCGCCGAGTTCCAGCAGCACATCGCCGCGAAGGGAGCGAAGCCCCTGCTGCTCGGCGAGTGCATCGCCGCCGACACGTGGCTCGACAGCGTCGCGTGGCGTGCGACCCACGGCGACGCGGAACGCTGGTGGCGACCCGACTGCTGGCCGGCCCAGCAGGCCGCGGAGGCCTGGCTCACGCAGCAATTCGGCGCCGCGACGCTGCGCGCGCTCCGACCCTGGTCGCTCGACTTCGCGATGCAGAACCGCCGCTTCCAGATCGAGCAGCTGCGCCTGCGCATGCCCGAAGCGGGCTACGTCGTCTCGGTCGCGCGCGACTTCGCCAAGGCACGCATGGGGCTCGACGACGACCTCGGCCAGCCGAAGTGGACGCCGGCGGAATGGTCGTGGCACGGCGACACGATGCTGTGCCTGGACCTGCCGTGGCACGGCCGTGCGCTCGGGCCGGATGCGGAGCCGCCGGCCGTGCGCGTCGTGCACAGCGGGCGCGGGCCGTTGCGCGGCACGCTGAAGCTCTGGACCGACGTCGTCGACGGCACCCGGCGCGACAGCGCGGTGAGCGTCGCACCTGGGAAGGTCGGAGCGCCGGTCGTGGCCCCGTTCCCCGCCAGCACGGACGTCGTGCGCCGCGTGCGCGTGCACGCGGCCCTCGACGGCAGCCACCCGGCGCAGAACCACTGGGATCTGTGGCAGGTACCCGCCGTCACGCCGGCCGCCAGCTCGGTGCAGCACGTCGATCGCCTGACCCCCGCTCTGCTCGACGCGCTCGCCGCGGGCGGTACCGCGATCCTGCACGCCGGCGACCGACCGGGTTCGCTGCGTACGACGTCGTTGTGGTTCCTGCGCGGCGCCCCGTTCGCGCCGCCGCACCCGCTGCACCGCCTGGTGCCGGCCGAACTGCTGCTCGAGCTGTGCAGCTTCGACCTCGAGTCGACGCGGCTCATGCCGTGGGCCAGTCTGCGGGACGAGATCGATCCGGTGCTCGCATTCTGGGAGACACACGACATCCCCGAAGTGCGGCTCCATCTGTTCGCCGGCGACACGCGGGTCGGCAAGGGTCGGCTCCTGGTGACGACGCTGCGGCTCGAGGGAGTGCTCGGCGCCTGGCTCACGCAGCAGTTCGTGCAGCACCTGGTCCACGGCCCGGCCCCGCGCCGCGCGCTGTCGAACGAGACACTGGCGACCATGCGCGCCCAACTCGCCGAGCAGCGCCTCGAGCTGCCGGTCTGGCGCTTCCGCACCGATCCCGAGGATCAGGGCCGCGCGGCCGGCTGGTTCCGCCCCGACACCGACGCCGGCACCGCCGACTGGCGCGATCTGCGCGCGGGTTCACACTGGGAGAACCAGGCCGAGGACCTGAAGCCCTACACCGGCATCGCCTGGTACCGCATCGATGTCGACGTGCCGGCGAGCTGGCAGGACCAGGCCGCCCGGGCGATCTTCGACGGCGTCGACGACAGCTTCGAGCTGTGGCTGAACGGCGAGCCGGCCGGCAGCTTCGGCGACGCCGCGACCAAGACCTCGATCTGGCTGCAGCGCCAGGTCGCCGAACTCGGCACCCGGCTGCGGCCGGGCGCGCGCAACACGCTGGTGCTGCGGGTCGTCGATCACGCCGGTGCCGGTGGGCTGTGGAAGCCTGCTTGCCTTTCCACCGGGCCGGCCTCGGCGCCGCTGCTGCACTGACCGGGCGCGGAATCGGCCCCTTGCCGGCAGAACGCTCCCGACGCACAAGGGGCACTTCGCATCGTCCCCTGCTATCCTGAGCCGCGCATGAAGGTCTCGAGCATCCAGCCCACCCCGAATCCCAACGCATTCAAGTTCCTGGTCGACCAGCCGCTGGCGAAGCCCGGACAGTCGCTCGCCTACAGCAAGCCCGAGCAGGCGCGGCAGGACGTGCTGGCGCAGGGCATGTTCGCGATCCCGGGCATCGACACGCTGTTCTTCTGCGACAACTTCGTCACCGTCAGCATGACGCCGCAGGCCGACTGGCGCGCGGTCGCCGAGCAGGTGACGCGGCTGCTCGAGAGCCACATCCCCGACGGCGACGTGCCGCCGCCCGACCACGGCGATGACCACGGTCACGACCACAACCCGCTCTCGACGCTGCCGAAGGGCGGCGACCCGGTGATGCTGGCGAAGATCAACACGCTGCTCGACGACCGGGTGCGGCCGGCGCTGGCCGGCGACGGTGGCGGTCTGCAGGTCATGGGGCTCGAGGGCAAGACGCTGTTCATCCGCTACCAGGGCGCTTGCGGCAGCTGCCCGAGTTCGACCGCCGGCACGCTGATGGCGATCCAGAACCTGCTGCAGAGCGAGATCGACGAAGAGATGGTCGTCACGATGTCGTGATCGTGAGCCGGGCGGCGGTCAAGAACGGTGCCCGCCGCGCCGATTCGAGGCTGTCCGCATGACGACGCGCTGCCACTACTGCGGCTACCAAGGGGGCGTGAACCGTGTACACGGCCACGGCCAGTGCGCGCGCTGCGGCACCAACATCGAGCCATGCTGCAGCGGCGCGAGTGCCGAGGGTGAAGCGGCGGCGACCTCGGGCATCGACACCGGGCCCGATCCGGGCTTGTTGGCGCGCACGTTCCTGCACCTCGGCGGGCCGGCGGTGACGGTCACGTTCGACTCGCTGCGGTTCGCGCTCGCGCAGCGGCTCGGCGTCGACCTCGACGAGGCGATGCTGGTCATCGAGGCGGCGGAGCGCACCGGGCTGATCGTGCCGAGTGGGCCAGGCCTCTATCGGTTGCGCAGCAGCTGAGTGCTGCTGTGCCCGGGCGGGTCGCTTAGAACGACGCCATGCGTCTGCTCACCAACCTGGTCGGCTTCCTGTTCGGGGGCCTGTTCGTCGCCGTCGGTCTGATGGTGTTGCTCGACCTCGGGCCGAAACCCGAACCACCGCCGGCCGGCTCCCCCGCCGCGAGCTTCTTCGCCGCGTTCGGCCCGACCGGGTATCTGATGTTCGTCAAGGTGCTCGAGGTCCTGGGCGGCGTGCTGACCGCGATCCCGAAGACGCGCTGCCTCGGGCTGCTGGTGCTGGGGCCGATCGTCGTCAACATCCTGGCGTTCCATCAGTTCGTCGCCGGCGATGGCGTGCTGTCGCCGATGCTGCTCGGGATCGCCGGTGCGTCGCTGTTCTTGCTGGTGGCGGAGCGGCGCGCGTTCGCGGGGCTGGTGACGCGCGGGTGTTGAGGGTTGGCGAAGGACAGCGGCGGCGCGTCCTTGCAGGCGCGGCGGCGATTCCGTAGCTTGCTCGCCCCTACTCGCCGGAGTGGCGGAATCGGCAGACGCACAGGTTTCAAAAACCTGCGCCGCAAGGCGTGCGGGTTCAAGTCCCGCCTCCGGCACCAACTCAGTCCGCGCCAGCCCCACCGCTCCCCGCGGCCCCGAGCAAGCGCACCACCGCCTGCTCGCGCAGCAGCCGCGCCTGCTCCTCCTTGCCGAGCAGCGTCAGCACCTCCGCCAACACCGCACACACCGTCGGCGTGGGCCCCAGCGCCTCGGCCGCGACCCGCGCCGCGCGTTCCGCCCGCTCGAGCTCCCCGCGCCGCGCCAGCTCCCGCGCCACCAGCAGCAACACCCCCTGCAGCGGACAGCACTCGACCAGCTCGCGCGGCTCGACACAGCCCGGATGCGCCGCCAGCACCTCGGCGATGCGATCCAGACCCGCCGGCGAACCGGTACCCCCGTACGCCTTGATCGCCGCCCGCAGGTCCCCCGCCGAACGGTGCAGATCGCCGAGCAACAGCCAGCTGCTCGGCCCGTCCTTGTCGACCTGCAGCAGCTTCTTCGCGACCTTCTTCACCTGATCACGATCGGCCGAGCGCAGCGCGTGCTGGCCCGCCTCGACCAACGCTGCCAACCAGCGCTGCCGTTCGCGGGCCTTCAACGCCGGCGGCGCCGCCTTGTGCACCCGCTCCTGCGCTTCCGCCAGCGCCGCCGGATCGCCGTCGTGCGCGACCAGATCGCGCAGCTCGCCGAGCAACACGGGATCGCTCGGGAACTGCTCGACCGCGTTCTCGACCTCGCGCCGCAGCGCCAGCGGCAGCACGCCGCCCTGCCGCCGCAGCGCCTCGATGCGCAGTTGCCGCAGCGACCGCAGCAGCTCGTCGGGCAATCCCGGCTCGACGATGCGCGCCAGCCAGCCGAGCCCTTGCTCGACCTGGCCCTGCTGCAGACAACCGCGCGCGAGCTTCAGGTTGGCGTCGGCGCACAGATGCGGATAGCGCTCCGGCAACGGCCCGCGGTAGCGCGCCACCTTCTTCAGCAGCTCGCGGGCGCGGCGGCCGTCGAGATCGACCAGCGCCGCCACCGCGTGCAGATGCCGGCCGAGCGCCGCCTCGGCGCGCAGATCGCGCACCCGGCTCTTCAGCAGCCACACCGCGACCACGGCGCCGAGCGTGAACACCACCAGCAGCAGCAGGATCCGCCCGAGCGTCGTCTGCAGCAGCGGCTCGATCACGCGCAGCACGAAGTCGAGCAGCTTCAGCAGTACGTCGAGCGCCGGCTGGAACAGCGCCAACACCAGCAGGATCGGCAGCGCGTAGACGAGCACGCGCAGCCACGGGTTCTTCGGCAACAGCGCGCGGATCGGCGCCGTCAGCGTGCGTTTGACGACGTCACCGAGCTTGCCCATCGCCGCCTCCCGTCATCGGTTCGTGCAACGCCTGTTGCAGCCGCAGCCGCAGGTTCTGGTCGCGTTCGACCTGCAGCAGCGCCGAGAGCGCCGCCCGCGCCGAGGCGCTGCCGAGCCCGGCCAACGTCATCACGATCTGCACCCGCCGGTTGGTGTGCCGCGAGATCAGCCCGATGCTCACTTTCTCGAGCCAGCCGGAGTGGTCGTAGGCGGCCTTCAGCAGCGGCACCACCGGTTCGCCGATCGCGACCAGGATCGCGCGCACCTGGTCGTCGAACGTCGACGGCTCCGGCCCGAAGCTGTCGACCAGGTGTTCGGCCGCGGCGGTGCCACCGCGCACCAGCACCCGATGCAACCGCGTGCGCTCGGCGGCGCCGAGCTCCGGATCGGCGAACGCCGCCAGCGCGTGCTCGAGCGCGTCCGGGCCGAGTTCGGCGAGCACGCGTTCGGCGACATCGGCCAGCGCCGGATCGGCGAGTCCGGCCAACAGCACCTTGCTGACCGTGCGCGAGGCGCCGCGGCGCCGCAACACCGACAGCAGCACTTCGGGATCGGCGGCACCCGGGATCGCCGCCAGCACCTGGTCGTCGCGATAGAACGTCGGCTCGAGCAGCAGCGTGGTGGCGACGAAGTGCCCGGCCGGCACCGCCTGCAGGAAGCGGCGCAGCACCGCTTCGTCGGCCTTGTTCAGCCGGTGCAGGATCTCCACCGGCGGGAAGCGCTCGAGCACCAGCTGGAACTCGCCGAGGTCGGCGAGGCCGAGGAAGAAGTCGATCAGGATCTTGCGGTGCTCGGCCTTGGCGCCGGCGAACAGCGTCTGGAAGTGCGGCAGCGCGCTGCGGTCGAAGCCTTGCACGACCCGCCCGACCAGCGCCGCCGGCGAACGTGCGCCGAGCGGCAGCAAGCGCTGTTGTTCGAGCGCGTCGCTGGCGGCGAACAATGCCGGCACGATGCTCGGGCCCATGCTGCGCAGCACGGCGATGGCGCGGTCCTGGTCGTTGCCGGCCAGGTGCCACGCGGCGCGCAGCACCGCCGGCACCGCGCGTTCGCGCAGTTCGAGCAGTTCGGCGCGGGCGCTGTCGCGGGCGGCGTCGGGCCCGTCGAGCAACGCGTGCACGAGGCGCTGCAGATGTGCCTCGTTGGCCTCGATCGCATCCATGGTCTGGCTCGGCGACAACAGTTCGCCGCACAACCGCGGTTCCTCGAGCCGCGCCGGATCCTTCGCTTCGCAGCGCGGGCACTCGGGCAGAGCACTCGCGAGCGGCAGCGCGCAGGCGCGGCACGACCAGCGCTGCGGTGCCACCAAACCGGCCAGCGTCGGCGCCGGCAATCCACTCGGGGTGAGCATCGCCGGCAGCTGCGAACGGCTCGCGACCAGCGCGCGCCCCGGCTCGGACGTCGGCAGCGCCGCCAGCGTCGCGGCGATCGCGCTCGGCCCGCGCTGCTCGGCATCGAGGCGCGCGGCGAGCAGCGCACCGCTCTCGCCCCCACCACCGAGCCGCTGGCTCTCCTGCAACAGGGCGCGCGCCGCGCCGGGATCGCGCCGCCGCAGCCGTTCGCCGCCGGCCTGCGCCAGCGTGCGCGCGAGGTCCTGCGCGAGCGCGTGGCGCCGCGGCCCGTCGGCAGCCGCCACCAGTTTGCGCCCGGCGACCGCCGCCGCTTCGAAGTCGCCGCTCTGCAGCCGCGCGCGATAGACGAAGTCCCACGCGGCCTCGCGGTCGGGCGCCTTCTGCAGCGCCCGCTCGGCGGCCTCGGCCGCTTCCTGCGGCAGTCCGGCCGCGAGCAGGCTCTGCGCCAGCAGCAGATCGTTCTCGGCGCTGTCGATGCCGAACGCACTCTGCAGCAGCAGATGCTGCTGGTGCGCCTGTTCGGGTTCGCCGCGTTCGGCCAGCACCTTGCCGAGCAACAACCGCGCGTAGTGGTTCTGCGGATCGTGCTGCACGACCTTGCTGAGCCGTGTGAACGCGCCGTCGAGATCGCCGTGCAGCGCCTGCTCGACGCCGAGCAGGTAGTCGGCGAGGGCTTCGCGGGCGCGGGCGTTCTTGACCAGGCCGGCGAGCCGCCACCAGAACAGCAGCACGCCGCCGAGCAGCATCACCGCCAGCAGGATCTCGACCACGCCCGGCTCGCGGCCGAACGTCAGCAGCGAGTCCCACCACGACGCCGGGGCGGCGACGGGGGCCTGCGGCGGGGCCTGCTGGAACGCGTGCATCAGGCGGTGGCGTGCCCTTCGGCGGCCGGATCGCGTTCGCTGGCGCGAGGCTCGATGCGCGCCTCCGTCGCCCGTGCCAGCGCCAGTTCGAGCAGCCGGTCGAGCAGCATCGGGAACGACAGGCCGGCCGCCGCCGCCGACTGCGGCAACAGGCTGGTGCGGGTCAGGCCGGGGATGGTGTTGGTCTCGAGCACGAACGGGCCAGCGGCGGTGACGATCATGTCGGTGCGCGACATGCCGTCGCACACCAACGCCTCGTGGCAGCGCACGGCCAGCTCCTGCACTCGTTCGATCTGGGCCCTGGTCCAACCACGCGGCGGTATCACCTCTTCGGTCGCACCGGGCCGGTACTTGGCTTCGTGCGTGAACCACGTGTCGCAGCGCGGGTAGATGCCGATCGGCGGCAGCGGCTGCAGCCGGTCGCCGGTGTTGCCGAGCACCGGCACCGTGATCTCCTCGCCAACCAGCGCCTGCTCGGCGAACCAGCGGCGGAAGCGGCCGCGGAACGCGGCGAAGAACGCTTCGAGGTCCTGCTCGCTGGTGATGCGCTGCACGCCGACG
>JALORC010000134.1 GCA_025459175.1 Planctomycetota bacterium
GCGGCCGCTTCTTCACCGAGCGCACCGACATGTTCCCGGTCGCCGAAGCGCTGAAGAAGGCCGGCTGGGTGGTCGCCACCGCCGAACTCGGCTACCGCGGCAAGGACCCGGTGCAGCTCGGCGACGAGGAGCGCGCCAAGGTGGCCACGTTCCTCGAGCGCCTCGACGAGAACGACGACGTGCACCGCGTCTATGCGGCGCTGAAGTGAGCGCACCGAGGAAGTGAGCGCGGGCCGCCGCCGGCCCGCCTGCCTCACAGCACCTGGATCGTCAGCGTGTCGCTCAGCGCGAACGGGAACCCGGCCAGCGTCGCCGGGCATCCACCTGCCTGCAGCAGCAGCCCCTGGAACGCGAGTCGGAACTGCAGCAGCGTCGGATCCGCCGGTACCGGCACCGTCAGCGAAGCCGTGCCGTAGGCGACCATCGCCGACAGGTCGACACCGGACAGGCAACCGCCACAACCCGGCAGCGCGCTGATGTTCTCCGGCCCGACCAACAGGAACGGGAACCCGGTCAGGTTGCCGAGCGCGACCGTGAACGTGCGGCCGAGCGCCGGCGTGCCGGTGATGCCGATCGTGGCCTCGCTCGGCAACCCGCAGCCGGTCTGCGTCACCACCGAGGTCGGCCCGTCCTTGCGGGCGTCGATCACCGCCCCACGGACGTCGCCGGTGAAGGCGAGACTGTCCTGTTGCCAGACCGCCTGGTGGTGGCCGAGCGTGGCGCCGGCGCCGTGCGCGAGGTCCAGCGTGTGGCACATCCGCCCGGGCACCGACGACAGCGGCAGGTGCCCTTCGTGCCAGGCGATCGAGCTGCCGTTCACGAACACCGTCGCCGCGTGCGGCTGCAGGATGTCGGTGCCGTCGTCCTCCAGATAGCCGTAGACGAAGCGCACGCCGTCGTGGCTGACCGTCGGCTGCCGCTGCTCGCGGACGATCACCGTGCCGGGTTCCTGCGTGGTGAGGTTCTGCGGCGCGCCCTGCGGCAGGAACGGGCCGCCGCTGCTCGAGATCGGCACGCCGAAGAGGTCGCTGCTGCCCAACCCCGCCTGCCGCCACACCGCGAGCAGGGAGCCGCCGCTGCCGGCGATCGCCGGTTCGTCGGCGAACGATCCCGTGGCCAGCGTCACGGTGGGCTCGGCCTGCAACGTGCCGGCGATCGCAGCGGCGCTGATCGCCTGCATGCGCACGAGCTGCGTGGCGCAGCCGGGCGCCGTGCACTCACGCCACACCACGACCCACTTGTCGGTCGCCTGCGCCAGCGTGCTGACGTCGCCCGGCGCCATCGTGCCCTGACTCGGTGCCAGCAGCGGCCCGACGAACAGCGAGCCGAAGTTGGTGCCGGTGGTGCGCGACCAGTTCGCCAACACGTCGGTGCCGGTGCTGTTGCGACGGAACATCACCAGCAGGAAGCGGTCGCCGGTGAGCGCACTGCCGATGCGCGGGCGGTTGGCGAGGTCGGCACCGATCCCCTGGCTGATGGCGATCGTCGTGCCCAGCGCCGCCGTGGTCGCGTGCAGCACGCGCCAGTCGAACCGCCCGGCCGACGCATTGTGCCAGGCGATGACGAACTGCTGCGTCGCCGCGACGATGCCGACATCGGGGTTGTTGGACCGGCTCGGCGAGTTGTCGGCGTAGGTCGTGCCGAGCAGCTGCGGCACGGCGCTGTTGTCGTAGCGGTGGCAGACGATGTCGACGTCGGTCGCACTGAGGTGCTCTTCGGCGACCACGAGCCAGTTGCCACTGGTCGGGTCACACGCGACCTTGGCGTCCTGCACGTCGCTGATCGTGGTGTCGATCGCGAGCGTGGTCAGCAGTGGGTCGACGACCAGCGGCCATGCACACGCCGCCGTGAACGCGGCCGGCACCGTGATCGACAGGCCACCCTGCTGCACCTCGACCGGCAGCGCGAGTCGCCGCCCGCGCGCATCGATGACGACCGCGTCCGAGTAATGCACCGAGCCGAGACCCGGTGCCCGGAACTGCACACCCGGCCCGTCGCCGTCGACCAGCAGGTCGCCGTCGACCGCGATGCGCAGCGTCAACGCCCCGGCGGCCGCGGGCTGCTGGATCGTGAAGTACTGTTGCGCAGCGCCGGCAGCGACATGCCACCACTCGGTCACCGGACCACGTTCGCAGGCGAAGCGCGCCCCCTCGCCCCGCCACCGCGACGGCGCTGCCAGCGGCACTGTCAGCTCGCCGGCCTGCAGACCGGCCAGCACGAACCGGAGCGGGAAATCGCGCGGCGCCCGCGGCCCGAACAGCGGCTGGAACGCGGCGCCGGCGCCGTCGAGGTGGAGCTTGTAGCGTTCGCCGCGCACGTGGATCGCACCGTCCTCGGCCGGCGGACCGACGAACACGCCCACGAACGGCGGTGCAGACGAGATCGGCAGGGGCAGCTGCTGGCCGGTGGCGGCCAGCGCCAGGGAGAAGACGACGACAGAGCGATGCATGCCGGCGCAAGAGCCGAACGCAGCGCGGGCCTTACGCGCGATCCCACGAACTCAGACTTCGCGCACCAGCACCGGCAGCCGGTGCTGCAAGGCCAGCTCGGCGACCTGCCACAGCGCGGCATAACCGCGCCGCGCCGCCTGCAGCAGCTCGCCGCCGGCCGGGGCCGCCGCCGTGCGCCATGCAGCGATGGCCTCGGCATCGGCCTGGAACGTGCGCTGGTTCAGCCACCGCAGCTGATCGACGAGCCCGCCGACGGAGCCCAGCTCCGCCGACTCCCCGTCCGGCAGCGGCACCCGCAGCGTGACCGGGAAGTCGCCGGGCAGCCAGCCGCGGCACGCCAGCAGCTGGCCATACAGCGTCTTGGCGAACTTGCCGTCGGCGGCCGCGCGCCAGTTCGCGTCCAGCTCGAGCAGCGGCGGCACCGTGTCGGGCCACTCGAGGTCGCTGCGTTCGCTGTAGAACGCGAACAGCCGCAGCGCCATCCAACCGCTGTCGCCGAGGTCGGTGGTGAGCGCGAACGCGGCCCCTTCGTCCCACGCGAGCTGGGCGCGGATCTTGTCGGCGACCGCGCCGCGCAGATCCTCGCGCCAGGCCTCGATGCCGGGCCGCAAGCGGGCCGGATCGGCGGCGCCGGCGAACCAGCGCGACAGCGGACCGGTGAACGCGCTGGCCATCAGAGTTTGGGCTCGCGCCAGACCGCGTCGAACAGGCCGCGCTCGACGAGCTCCCAGACCACCACCTTGGCCTTGGTGCCCGCGCGCAGCTCGTCGAGGGCGAGCCGCAGCGGCTTCATGCCGATCGCACCGCGTGCGATCACCGTGCGCAGCGGCCGACCGAGGAACAGCGATGTGGCGTTGGCGCCGTTCTCCTCGGAGAAGCTGGTGCCGATCCAGAGGATGCGCGAAGCGGGGTCCTTGCCGTCCATCGCCACCGTGCCGGTCGGCGCGCGCAGGTTCAGTCCGTAGTAGTCGCGCGTCTCTGCCAGTCGTTCGGCGAGCATGCTCATCGGCACCGTGCGCCGGTCCATCTGCGGATCCGGCACCTCGACCGTCAGGATGCCCATGTTCGCCGGCAGGTCGCCGATCAGCCGCACGCTGGTCATGCCGCTGAGCTCCATCACCACGCGTTCGCCGAGCTGGCTGCCGTAGCGCTGTTCGAGCGCGGCAGCGACCGTGCGGCCACCGACCAAAGCACCCTGAGGTCGCCAATGCGTGTCGCGGCGGTAGTAGAGCTCGACGTCGGGTTCGGCGGTGCGCGCGGCCGCCATCGCCGCGGCGAGGTCGACGGTCGGGATGCCGAGTTCGCCGAGTTCGGCCAGGATCGCCGCGTAGTTGTCGCGCTTGCACTCCGGCATGCCCGAGGCGCCGTAGCAGTGTTCCGGATAGACGCGCGCCTTGTCCGGGATCACCACCATGAACAGCTCGGCGCCCGACGCCGCCACCAGCTGCTGCACCTGCTGCAAGAACGCGCGGCGCGTCGGCGCAGCGCGGTCCCAAGCGCCGCGATCGGGCCGCACCGACTCCTGGATGAAGAACCACTCGTCGCGGCCGAAGTGCACCAGCGGGCTCTGCGGCACGCCGGCGTGGTAGCGCAGCTCGTTCCAGTGCCCGCGCAGCCACCAGGCGACCGGCGTGTCCTCGCGCAGCTGCTTCTCCTTGGCGAGCATCCACGAGCCGTCGGCGAACGAGGCAAACGTGAGTTCCGGCGCCGGCAGCTGGCTGCGCGTGGCGAGGATCGGTTCGCGGCGGCCGAGCAGTCCGTGCCAACACAGGTGCACGATCGGCACCAGGAACAGCAGGGCACCGAGCAACACGATGCCGTGCCAACGCACCGCCCACTGCCCGGGCGTCTGCATCGTCATGGGTTCCGGTTGGCTGGTCATGCGGAGGCAGGGGTCAGAACTGGTAGTAGATGAACGACACGAAGTCCTGCGTCAGCAGCTGGCAGATCGCCAGCCCGAACAGCAGCAGGGTCCCGAGCATCACCAGCGGATGGAAGCGCGCCACCAGCTGGTCGCTGCGCGGCAGCGCGAAGGCGATGAACAGCCCGAGCCACAGCCCGCCCCACGCGAACGGCTGCTGCTGGCCGAGGTCCGGCAGCGCACCGAGCCCGTTGCCACCGACCAGGCCACGCGCCATCTGGCCGAGTTCGGTGACGGTGAGGCAGCGGAAGATCACCAGGCCGAGCGTCCAGATCAGGAACGTGCAGAACACCTGCCCGACCAGCGGCAAGCGGCCGTACGGCGACACCTTGCCGAAACGCCGTTCGAGCACGAGGAAGAAGCCGTGCCAGCCGCCCCAGAGCATGTAGGTCCACGACGCGCCGTGCCACAGACCACCGAGCAGCATCGTCAGCGCGACGTTGCACTGTGCCCGGCCCTCGCCGCGGCGGTTGCCACCGAGCGGCACGTAGAGATAGTCGCGCAACCAGGTGCTGAGGCTGACGTGCCAGCGCCGCCAGAGCTCGGTGATGCTGTGGGCGCGGTACGGCGACAGGAAGTTCGGCGGGAAGTGGAAGCCGAGCAGCAGCCCGAGCCCGACCGCCATGTCGCTGTAGCCGGAGAAGTCGAAGTAGATCTGGATCGAGTAGCCGAACGCCGCCGCCCACGACGCCAGCAGCCCGGGCGCATCCTGCGCATAGACGGCGTCGACCAGCGGCCCCACCGAATCCGCGATCAGCACCTTCTTGGCGAGGCCGAGCGCGAACAGGAACACGCCGTCGGAGAACTGCTTCAGATCGACCGTGCGCCGCTGCAGTTCGTGCTGGATGTCGCTGTAGCGCACGATCGGCCCGGCGACCAGCTGCGGGAACATCGACACGAAGCACAGCAGATCGAGGAAGCTGCGCACCGGCGGCACGTCGCCGCGGTAGACGTCGATGGTGTAGCTCATCGACTGGAAGGTGAAGAACGAGATGCCGACGGGCAGCAGCACCGCCTCCCACTCGACCGGCCACGGCGCGAGGTCGTTCCAGGTGCCGACGAACAGGTTCGCATACTTGAACCAGCCGAGCAGGCCCAGGTTGGTGACCACCGAGAACCACAGCCAGAAGCGCCGCGGCCGCCCCGAGCCCGGCGCTCCCATCGCCCGCGCCGCCCAGTAGTCGAGGCCGACGCTGAGCAGCATCAACAGCACGTAGTGCGGCCGCCACCAGCCGTAGAACACGAAGCTGCCGAGCGTCAGCACCAGGTTGCGCCAACGCGGCGGCGCCGCGAAGTACAGCGGCAGGAACGCCGGCAGGAACCAGAACAGGAAGATGAACGAGGCGAAGACCACGGCGGCGCGCGGATCCTAGCGGGCCTGCGGCACGGCGCCGCTCATCCTTCGGCCTTGGCGTCGCGCTCCATCAGCTCGCGCACCGCGAGCTGTGGCGACAGCCCCTCGAACAACACCCTGGCAACCGCCCGCGCGATCGGCATCTCGACGCCGTGCCGCTGTGCCTCGGCGGCGACCACGCGCGAGGTCCAGACGCCCTCGGCGACCTTCGGCGAGGCCGCCAGCACCTGCTCGAAGGTCTCGCCGCGACCGATGCGTTCGCCGAAGGCCCGATTGCGGCCGTGGCGCGAGAACGCTGTCACGGCGAGATCACCGACCCCGGCCAGGCCGAAGAACGTGCGCGGGTCGGCGCCGTGGGCGAGGCCGTAGCGCTGCATCTCGACCAGCCCGCGCGACAGGATCGCGGCCTTGGCGTTGTCGCCGTAGCCGAGGCCGTCGGCAATGCCGGCCGCGAGCGCCATGACGTTCTTCAACGCCCCGCACAGCTCGATGCCGAGCAGATCGTGGTTGCGATAGACGCGGAACACGCGGGTCTGCAGCGCGGTCTGCAGGTGCTGCAGCACCGCCTCGTCGGGGCCGGCGATGACCACCGTGGTCGGCAACTCCCGCGCGATCTCCTCGGCATGGCTCGGCCCGCTCAGCGCGAACACCCGCCGCGCATCGCCGAGCAGCTCGGCCAGCACTTGCGACGGCCGCAGGCCGGTCGACTGCTCGAGCCCTTTGGCCAGCGAGACGACCGGTACCGCCGGCGGCAGCCAGGTCTGCACGCTGCGCACGGCGCTGCGCACGTGCTGCGTCGGCACGGCGACCAGGACCAGCTCGCACCGATCGAGCACCGCGGCCGCGTCGTTGCTGATGCGCACCGCATCGGGCAGCACGACCCCGTCGAGATAGCGCGGGTTGCGGCGCGAGGCGGCGATGTGGGCCGTGTAGACGGCGTCGTGCCCCCACAGACCGACGGCGTGGCCGGCGCGCGACAGCGACAGCGCCATCGCGGTGCCGAACCCACCGTTGCCGAGGATGGCGATCCTCATGCGGCTCCCGGCGCGCGCGCCGCGAAGTGCTTCTTCAGGTTGCTGCGGTGGGTCCAGATCAGGAACACCGCCAGCAGCAGGCACAGCACCGTCAGCGGCAGCCGGGCCCCGAACGCGTGCTCCGGCTGCAGCGCGATCGCCGCCGCCGGCAGCGACAGCCCGAGCGCCATGCTGCCGAAGAACACCTGCCCGGTCAGTGCTCGCACCACGAAGAACACCGCCAGCGCGATCACGGTGACCTGCCAGTCCAGCGCCAGCAGCACGCCGGTCGCCGTCGCCACGCCCTTGCCGCCGCGGAAGCCGAGGAACGGCGTGAACACGTGGCCGAGCACGGCGGCGGCACCGGCCAGCGCACCGAGCAACAACGGGTCGGCGGCCCCGACCATGACCGGCCCCCAGAACGCGGGCGCGAAGCCCTTCAGCGCGTCGAGCAGGTAGATGCCGAGGAAGGCGCCGAGCCGACCGCCGCGACTGGAGAACGCCCGGCTCGCGTTGGTCGCGCCGACGTTGCCGCTGCCGACCGTGCGCACGTCGATACCCTTGCACACGCGCACCACCAACAGCGCGAACGGCACCGCGCCGAGCAGGAACGCCACCGTGCAGAGCAGGACCGAGACCATGCGCGGCAAAGGCTAGGCAAGCCGGCCGTCCGACGCCAATGCCGGCCGCGAGCCGCTCGCGCGACATGGCAATCGCGGCCCCCAGCTCCTAGCCTGCCACCGTGGCTGCGCGCATCGGCATCGACACCGGAGGCACCTTCACCGACATCGTGCGATGGTCCGCTCGCGGCCTGCAGGTCCACAAGCTGCCGTCGACACCAGCCGACCCGTCGCAGGCCGTGCTGGCCGGGCTGCAAGCGGTGCGGCGCACTCCCGACGAGCCCGTCGACGTCGTGCACGGCACCACGGTCGGCCTCAACGCGGTGCTGACCGGCAACCTGGCCCGCACCGTGTTCGTCACCAACCGCGGCTGCGAGGACCTGATCGAGATCGGCCGTCAGGAACGCAGCGACCTCTATGCCCTGGCTCCGAGCCGCCCGGTGCCGCCGGTGCCGCGCAAACTGCGGGTCGGCGTCGACTGCCGCCGCGGCCCCGGCGGCAGCATCGATCGCCCGCTCACCGCCCGCTCGGTGGCGCAAGTGGTCGAAGCCGTGCGCCGATTGCGGCCCCGGGCGATCGCGATCGGCCTGCTGCACTCGCCGAGCGATCCCACCGACGAGCATCGCCTGGCCGCGGCTCTGCGCCGCGCGCTGCCGACGGTGCCGGTCACGGCCAGCGCCGACCTGCTGCCCGCCCTCGGCGAGTACGAGCGCTTCACCGCCGCGATCCTGAACGCCGCGATCGGCCCGGTGGTCGGCAGCTACACCGAACGCCTCGTGCAGCACCTCGGTCCGGGCCGGCTCCGCCTGCTGCGCAGCAGCCTGGGCATCCTGCCGCCCGCCGAAGCCGCGGCGTTCCCGGCCCGGGCGATGTTCTCGGGCCCCGCGGGCGGTGTGCTGGCGACCAGCCAGGTGGCCAAGGCACTCGGCATGCGGCGCGTCGCCGCGTTCGACATGGGCGGCACCTCGGCCGACGTCTGCCTCGTCGAAGGCAACGCGACCGTGCACGACCAGGGCACCATCGGTGGGCTGCCACTGCCGCTGCCGACCGTGCCGGTCCACACGGTGGGCTGCGGTGGCGGCAGCATCGCCTTCGTCGATGGCGGCGGCGCGCTGCGCGTTGGCCCGCGCAGCGCCGGGGCGGTGCCCGGCCCGGCCTGCTACGGGCAGGGCGACGAACCGACCGTCACTGATGCGCACGTGGCGCTCGGCCACCTCGGCGCCGAGACGCTGCTGGCCGGCGCGTTCCCGATCGACGTCGACGCCGCGGTGCGCGCCATCGAACGGCTCGGCCGGCGCCTGGGCCTCGGCGCGGCAGCGGCCGCGCGCGGCATCCTGACCATCGCCGACGCGACGATGGCGCGGGCGATCCTGGTCATCACCGCCGAACGGGCGATCGACCCGGCCGAGGTGCCGCTGGTCGCCTATGGCGGGGCCGGCGGCCTGCACGCGGCCGGGCTGATGCTGCAGCTGGGTCTGCCGAGCGCCGTGATGCCACCGCTGCCCGGCGCCTTCTCGGCGCTGGGACTCGCGCTGGCCGGGGAATCGACCGAGTGCAGCGAGGCGGTGCGCCTCGGCCTCGACGCCAACGGCTGGCGCACCCTGCAGGCCGCTCGCCAGCGCCTGCTCGAACGCACCAGATCCACCGGCGCCACCGGCCGGCTACGCATCGAGGGTCTGGTGCGCTACCGCGGTCAGGGAGCGGCGCTGCGCTTGCCGCTGAGCAAGGGCCTTGCGGCGCAGTTCCAACGCGAACACCAGCGGCGCTATGGCTTCACGACGTCGGCGCCGCTGGAGGTCGTTTTGCTGACTGCCCGGGCGGAAACGCCGCCGCGCCGGCTGCCGCCGCAGCCGCTACCCACGGCGCGACAGCCCGTTCCAAGCTGGCGCCGGAGCCCACTGGACAACACTCGCCACCGCGTCTACGCCCGCGCCGACCTGAACCGCAGGGTGCTCGGCCCGGCCATCGTCGAAGAACCGACGGCAACCACGCTGGTGCCAGCCGGCTGCGCGGTTACCCCGACCCCATGGGGCCTGTTGCTGCAGCGGACCACCGACGGCTCACGACGCCCCGGCAGGCCGAGTTGAATCCAACGTTTGACCTGACGCGAAGAGCGAGCTATCATCTTCGCAACCACGACCCGTGGTGAGGAAGCTGCAGCATCCGTAGCTGCACACCACAAGCTATCGACAGCCGCGGGTCGCTGAGAGAAACGCATTCAGGTGCCGCGGTGGCCTCGCAACGGGGCTCGCCGAGGTCACGATTGACACACTGCCGGGGGTTGTCCGCGACGGACGTAGAAACTTGACTCTCCTTCTTCCCCTTTTCCCGAAGTTTACCCCCCGGCATCCTTTTCCCTCTCGCGCCCCTGCGGCCGTAAATCCGCGGTGACGAAGCGCGAAGGGGCCAAGTGGCCCCCGCCGACTGCCTGAGCAGCCGGTCCGTTCTCAGCGACCCGAACCCCGCTCGGCGATCGCCCGCTGCAGACAATCGCGCGCCTCGCCGTGGCTCGGATCGAGCACGAGCACCCGCTCCCAGTCGCGCAACGCTGGCTCGACCAGGCCGGAGCCATACCGCAGCAGCGCCCGCTGATGCAGCAGCTTGGCCAGCCGCGGCCGGATGCGCAGGTCCCCAGGATGGCGACGCTCGAGGTCGAGCAGTTCGAGCACGGCCGGTTCGATCTCGCGCCGCAGCAGGCGCGCCTCGACGGCTACCAATGCCTTGGCCACCGGATCGTCGACCGGTGGCACCACGATCGGTGCCGGCGTTTGCAGGCGCAGCGCCGGCGTGACCACCGGTTGCCGGTCCGCACCCGCGGCCGGCGGCGCCACCACTTCCACCACCTCGCCCGCAGCGACAGGCGTCTCGAACGCCGCCGTGGCCGAGGTCGCCAGCATCGATTCCGACACCGGCAAGTCCGGCGGCAGCGGCGCCTTCGGCGGCGGCGCTTCCACCACCATCACTTCTGCCGCCGGCGCGGCCGCTGCCGGCTCACGCTCGAACAACTGCAAGCGCTGTTCGGTGGCATCGACCAGCGCATCCAGCCCCGGCATCGAGGGCCACACCGAACGCACTCGCTCCAGCACGGTCAACGCCTCGCCACAGCGCCACTGTGCACGCAGCTGCAACGCCTCGAGCAACAGCTCGTGACCGTGGCGGATGCTGAGTTCGACCGCGGCCGCTGCCGCTCGCGCTTCCGGATAGCGCGGATGCGCCACCGGCACGGAGTCGTAGGCCGCCAGCGCCATGGCCAGCTCCCGCTGCTGCATCGCGCGCTCGGCGCGCAGGAACGGATCGCGCGGCGCGGTTGCGCAGGCCGCGGCCAGGGCCACGGCCGCGAACGACACCAACCGCCCGGTGCAGCGCGGCCTCATGCCAGGTCCTCGCGCTCGCGTTCGTCGATCAATACCTCGAGATCCGGACCATCGTCCTCGTCGTCGTCATCGTCCTCGGCGTCGTCCACGCGGCTCGAACCCGTCGCGTGCCACGGCATCACGCCACCCGGCACGATCATCACCTCGCGATCGGTCACGACCACCGGTGGATCCTTGCGGATCTCCTCGGTGAACAAGTCCAACAGCCACGGATCGAACGCGGCGCCACGCGCCTGCGCCATCTGCTGCAAGGCCTCGTCCCACGACAGCGGCCGCTCCCCCGACGAGGTCAGCAGATCGAACGCACTGGTGATCGCGAGCAGCCTCGACCCGAGCGGGATGCGATCGCCGCGCAGGGCGTCGGGCGTGCCGCTGCCGTCGTAGCGCTCCAGCTGGTGCCGCACGGTCCGCGCGACCCGACGCAGCGCCGGCACACAGTCCAACTGTTCTCCGGCCCGCACCGGGTGATGCCGCAGCGACTCGGCCTCCGCATCCGACAGGCGGCCCCGCTTCTGCAGGATCGACGAACGCACCCAGGCCTTGCCGAGGTCGATCAGTCGCGCCGCCAGCTCCAGTTCGCTGCGATCGGCGGGCAGCAGCTGCAACCGACCGGCGAGGCGCAGTGCGAACGCGGCGGTGCGCTCCCCGTGCCCGGGCAGCAACAGCCGACGCCGCTCGAGCCCTTCGACCACCTGCATCGCCATCGCCACGTAGCCTTCGCCCACGCGCTGCAGACCGTCCTGCATGCCGCGCTCGAGCTCCCGCAGGGCCGACCCCAGATCCTGCAGTTCACTCTCCTGCGCCGGCGTCGCCGCCCCGCCGATCTCGCCGGCGGCGAGCCGGATCATCGCATCGGTGGTGCCGCGCACACGCGTCGACCAGTGGTGGCCGAGGATCGCCGCGGCGATGACCAGCGACAAGCAGCTCAACAGTACGAGGCCGAACCAGGTGACATCGAAGGCGGCGACCTGGCGCGCGGGTTCGCACTGCACCCGCACCTCGCCGATCACCTCGCCGCCGTAGCGGACCGGGGACAAGCTCTCGCGCACAGTCGAACCGTCGGGGCGAGCGGTCATGCGCTGGAACGGCGCCGCCGCCGCCATCAAGCCGAGCTGGCGATCGCCCTGGACCAACGCCGTGTCGATGACGACCTTGCCGTCGCGGTCGAGCACCTGCGTCCGGCCGGCCACATGGTCGCGCACCAGCGCCGCCAGCACCGACAGCCGCATGACGTCGTTGCGCTCGAGCAACGGCGCCGCACGTTCGGCGAACGTGTTGGCCACCGCACTCTCGGTGGCCGCCGCGTCGAGGTCGCGGCGATGGGTATCGCGGTCGGCCCCCAGGAACCCCAACAACAGCGCGACGAAGAAGGCGCCGACGGACAACGCCAGCACCAGACGCTGGGTCAGCGGCAAGCCACGGCTGCGACGTTCGCTGCGAGGGACCATGTCCCCCGCCTATCGGCCGGGCGGGGCCCTCGGCTTGTGCCCCGGGCAGCCACGGCTCGATGCCATGGCCGCCGATTCGACTTCACTTGATCGCTTCGAGGCTCTCGACGTGCAGCTGGTAGATGTCGACGCAGTAGCCGTCGAGGATCGTCGACTCGACCTTGAAGGTGCCGATCACCTTCAGCGGATCGAAGAAGTAGTCGGTCGTCTTGCCCTTCGGCATCACCACGCGAACGATGCCGTGGATGTCGGGCGGCTGGCCGTAGCAGCACGACCACAGCGACTGCACGAGCAGGAACTCCTTGATGTTCTGCACCTCGTCGATCGGCAGCATGAAGCCGGTCATCAGCACCTTCTTGCCGGACAGGTCCTTGATGCGCTTGGGCATGCCCTTCAGGCCGTCCTCGTAGGGCCACGACGACAACTCGTCGAACGGCAGGATCTTGTCGAGGCCGGTGATCTTGCCCTGCTTGACGAGCTCGGCGAGCTTGCGTTCGGCCTCGAGCATCGCCTCGGCGCTGCGCATCGCGGCGATGTCGGCCGGGTCGGTGCCGCGTGGGATCGGCTGGTCCTCGGCCGGACGGTCGATGCGGGGTTCCTCGGTGCCGTCCTTCGGCCTGTCGGTCTTGGGCGTCTCGGTCTTCGGTGGCTCGGTCTTGGGCGGCTCCGTCTTCGGCGGCTCGGTCTTGGGCGGCTCGGTCTTGGGCTTCTCGCCGACTGGCTTCGGGTCCTGCTTCGCCGGGTCCTGTTTGGCGGGGGTCGGCTCGACCTTCGGCGCGGGCGCCGGGGTCGGCTTCGGCTCCTGGGTCACCGGCTTCTCGGCAACCGGCGCCGGCGGGACCGGAGTCTGGGCGCAGCACAGCGAGGAGAACAGCAGGGTCGGCAGCAGCAACTTCATCGTCGTTCCTGAAGGAGGTTCGGACCAGCGCACCAGGCCGCGGTCGGCGTGGCAGCACGCTGTTGAGTGCCCGGGCGCGGCTCGCCGGGGGCAGTCATCCAGGGCAGCCATCGTATACGACGCGGCGCCGGACCGGATGCTCCGATCCTGGCGCCTCATTGACGGCGAGTCACGTCGACAGCGACGACCATTGCCCCGGTCGCACCGCCAGCAGCCGCTGCCGAACGGCGACCACCGGCTCCCCCTCGGGGCCGTGCTGGTAGTCGCGCACCTCGAGCCGGCCGCGCACGGCGTCGAGCAGTTCGCCCGGTCGCAGCAGGAAGTCCGGGTTGCGCGGCCGCCCGTGGCGTTCGTGGCCGACGGCGAACGTCTCGTAGAGCAGCGCCCCGCCCGGGGCCACGCAGTCGACCAGCAGCGGCAGCAGCGGGCGCCACAGGTAATTGACGACGACGACGGCGGCGAACGTCTGGCCGGCGAACGGCCACGGCGCGCCCTCGAGGTCGGCCGCCAGCACGGTGATGCCGGGGTTGAAGTCCGCCAATCCGGTCACGTCGCGATCGACCGCCAGCACCGGATGGCCGCGCTGCGCGAACCAGCGGGCGTGGCGCCCGCCGCCGGCGGCGACGTCGAGCACGCGCCCGCCGGCCGGGATCGCCGCGGACCAGCGCACGATGGCTGCGGATGGCAAGTGGGCGCTCGGTTCGGACGACATTGCACCAAGATACCCGGCGCCGAGCGGCGCCTACCCTCCTGGACGTTGGCACCCGGCAGCGGCAGCATGACCAGACGAAGCCTGCCAGGAGAGCGCGGCCGCACGCGGTGGTTCCCTCCCTTGCCGAGATGTCACGCATGGCCGACGCCCGATCTCAACCGAACGACACTTCGTTCGAGCAGCTCGACCTGAGCAGCCGGGCGTTGCTGCACATGCTGAGCTGGTTCGCCCCGGACCCGATCCCGGTCGCGGTTTGGCAAACTCATGCGGCGGATGCGGGGATTTTCTCGGGGGCCACACTGCTCGCCACAGAGGGCGCTCTCACGGACGCCGGAACTGCCCTCGCGAAGCTGTCCCGGCGTGGCCTGGTCGAATGGGAAGCCGACCGCTCGGCGTTCCGCGTCGACACGTCGCTGCAGGAGGTGACGCGCGCACGCCTCGATCCCGCGGTTGCCGCGCGCTCGCTGCGGGACGCGTTGTCGGTGATCCACGATTACCTGCGCGAGGGTCCGCCGCCGCATGACGTTCGTTCGTGGCCGCGCTGGACTCTCCTCGGTGTGCATGCGGCCCGACTCGTGGCCCACGCCGATCCACGCCCCGAACAGCATGGCGAGTCCACGTCGACGACTCGCCTGATGGGTGCCCTGGCGCAGTGGTACAGGGCCAGGAACCGGCCGGCTGAGGCAGAGCCGCTGATGCGTCGCGCTCTGGCCATCGACGAGCGGGAGTACGGTTCCGAACACACTCGCCTCACGGCCAACCTGAACAACCTGGCTCAGTTGCTGCAGGCCACGAACCGGCTGGCGGAGGCGGAGCCGCTGATGCGTCGCGCGCTCGCCATCAGCGAGCAGGCGCACGGTGCCGAGCATCCTCGGGTCGCGGTGCACCTCAACAACCTGGCTTCGTTGTTCCAGGCTACGAATCGCACGTGGGCAGCCGAGCCGCTGATGCAGCGCGCGCTCGCCATCAGCGAGCAGGCGCACGGGGCCGAACACCCTCGGGTCACGGTGCACCTCAACAACCTGGCTGAATTGTTCAAGGACACGAACCGGCTGGCACAGGCCGAGCAGCTCATGCGACGCGCGCTCGCCATCAGCGAACATTCCCACGGTGCCGAGCATCCCCGTATCGCAGTGCACCTGAACAACCTGGCTTCGTTGTTCAGAGACACGAACCGACTGGCGGAGGCCGAGCCACTCATGTTGCGCGCGCTCACCATCGACGAGCGGTCCTACGGTGCCGAGCATCCGTCGGTCGCGTGTCGCCTCAACAACCTGGCTCAGTTGCTCCAGGACACGAAACGGTTGACGGAGGCGGAGACTCTGATGTTGCGCGCGCTCGCCATCGACGAGCGGCACTACGGTGCCGAGCACCCTGCAGTCGCGAGGGACCTCAGCAACCTCGCACATCTGCTCCAGGCAACGAACCGGCCGGAGCAAGCCGAGCCACTGCTGCGCCGTGCGGTGGCCATCGACGAAGTGACCCACGGCGCCGAACACCCGGAGGTGGCCGCAGACCTCGAGAACCTGGCGCAGGTGCTGGTGGCCCTGAACCGGCGGGCCGAAGCAGAACCGCTGCTGTGCCGCGCGGTTGCCAGCCTGCGCACGAGTCTGGGCGACGACCATCCCGACACGCTCGCCGTCGCCGAGAAGCACCGACGCCTCCGGCTGGCGATGCCGCAGTAGCTCGGCGCCGTCGCCCACGTCACCCGCCCGCGGCGTCGTCATCGCCGTTGAGCCGCGCCCGCTGCGGGCGTCGGCTCCAACGCCGGCGGG
>JALORC010000048.1 GCA_025459175.1 Planctomycetota bacterium
TCACCGCCGCGGCCCCATCAGGATCACCCACGCCACCCCGCCGATGATCACCACCAGCACCAACAACACCAACCACCCGGCGACCCGGCGGGGCGGCAACTCGTTCTCGTTCATGTGCGCGTACTCCCGAACAACACGGCCCCGAGCGAGCCGAACAGGATGGTCGGGGTCCAGGCCGCCACCACCGGGTGCACCAGACCGTTCTGGCCGAGGCTCTGGCAGGTCAGATCGAGCATCATGTAACCGCCGCACAGCCCCATCGCGCCGAGCACCCGTTCGACGCGGCTGCCGCGTTCGTAGAACACCGCCATCGGCAACGCCAGCAGCAACAGCAGCAGGTTGGCGAGCGGGTAGGTGACGTGCCGGTGCAGCGCCAGCCGCACGTCGGCGCGGTTGGGACGGCGCTCGGCGAGCTCGAGCAGTTCGGTGTACGACAGCGTCTCGGGGTCGATCGTGTCGCGGCTCTGCTGCACCAGCACGGCCGGGGTCAGGTCCGGCCGGCCGAGCCACTGCTGCGGCGTCTCGAGCTTGCCGCGCAGCAGCCAGCCGTCGGTGAGCCGCCAGTCGCGATGCTCGGCGTCCCACTGCGCACTCGCGGCGCGGGTGCGGCTGACGTCGTTGGCCAGCGTGCCCTGCACCAGCAGCTCGACCTTCAGCAGCGTCGACGCGACCGGGTCGAACTCGTGCACGTAGAAGCGCTGCGTCTCCGCGCCGTGTACCTCGTGCACGAGGAACTTCTGCACCGCGCTGCCATGGCGCAGGAACGTCTCGTCGCTGGCCAGCGCCGCACCGACGTGTGGCACCACCCACTGCCAGCAACCGGCCATCGCCAGCCCGGCGACCAGCCCGAGCCACAGCAGCGGTCGCAGCACCCGTTGGATGCTGCGACCGACGAACAGCATCGGCACCACTTCGTTGGCGTGCTGCAGGCGCGCCACCGTGAACATGCCGGCGATCACGGTCGCGAACGGCGTCATGGTCGTGAACAGCACCGGCAGCAGCTTCACGTAGTAGAGGCCGAGGTAGAGCGCGAGGTCGAAACCACCGAGGCCCTGGCGCGCGGCGCGGTCGGCGTAGCGCGGCAGGTTGTTCAGCAGGTCGACGAGCACCGACAGGAACAGGAAGAACAGCAGCGACGCGGTGAAGGCACCGAGCGCGATGCGGCCGACGTAACGATCGAGGAGTTTCATCGGCGCAACTGCCGCCAGCACAGCGGCACTCCGAACACGGCCAGCAACCCGAGCGGCAGCCACGCGCTCCACGGGCTGCCGCTCGACAGCAGCAGTCGCGCGCCCAGCACCTCGCCGAGGTAGAACAACACCAGCGGCACCAGCGCCAGCATCAGCGCGACCACCCGTCCGCGGTCGCGCGCCAGCTCCGCCAGGCAGTAGCCGATCGGCGCCAGCACGGCCGGCATCAGCGCGAAGCAGCAGCGGCGGAACAGCGTGTAGACGGCCTCGTGCGGGCGCCGGTGCATGCCGCGCAGGACCTCGGCCAGCAGCTGGTCGCTGCGCAGGTCGTCGTCGCGGTCGTCGCGCCGGTCGCGGCCGGCCAGCTCGTTCAGCGGGATCCGGAAGCTGAAGCCACCGCCGTTGGTGGGCACCTCCCCGGTCGGGTCGGTGATCCCGTACAGCTCGATCGACAGCGCGCCGTCCCGGGGCTTCGGGATCGCCACCCGATCGACCAGCAGGATCGGCGAGGTCTGGTCCTCGAGCGGCCGCGGACAGTAGACCGTGCAGCCGAAGTACTCCTCGCCGCGATGCTCGCGGAACGTCAGCAGGTAGCCGGTGTCGAGCACCTTGATGCGATCGCTGCCGAGCTGCAGGCTGGTGAACGCCTTCTGCACCACGTCGGCGATCACGCGGTACTTGCGGTAGTGCACCCAGGGGATCACGTAGTGCAGCGCGAACGAGCCCAGCACCGACAGCAGGATGCCGGCCAACAGCGCCGCCGTCATCGGCGTGCGCGGGGAGATGCCGGCGGCACGGATCGCGACCAGTTCGCGGTCCTGGGCGGCGCGGGTGAACGTCATCACCACCGCGATCAGGAACGAGATCGTCAGCAGGTGCTGCAGCGAGTCGAGCGCGAACAGCAGCGTGATCATCGCCGCGTCGATCAGCTCGCCGCCGCGCGCCTTCTGGATGCCGCGGTAGACCAGCGACACCAGCACCACCGCGAACAGCACCAGGAACGTGATCCCGGCGGAGATCAAGAGCTCCCTGAGGTAGTATCGGTGCAGTTTCCACATCGCGCCGCCCCATGGTTCCGCAAGCTGCCGCACAGGGCAACGATCCGTTGCCGCATTCCACCGCCGTCGACAACACGCGCGGTCGGGCCCGGGCGATGCCGGCGGTCGCCGCGGCGCTGCGCGAACTGCTCGCGCACGATGTCGAGGCGTGGCCGGGGCTCGGCTTCCAGGTGCACAAGCAGCGCACCGTGCGCACCGTGCTGGCCGGCACGCTCGGCGGCGTGCCGGTGCACATCAAGGTGTTCCGCGCCGACACCTTCGCGGATCATGCGCGCGATCTGCTGCGCGGGCCGCGCGGCAGCCGCGAATGCAGGAATCTCGTGCTGGCCCGGGCGATCGGCGTGCCGACCGTCGAACCGCTGGCCTGCGGCGAGGCGCGCGCCGGCGATCGGCCACGCAGCTTCGTCGTCACCCGCACCGCACCGGGCGCGCCGTTCCGGTTCGAACTCGGCCCCGCGGACCTGGTCCGGACCGGGGCCCTGCTGCGCACCATCCACGACCGCGGCATGGCGCCCGACGACCTGCACCCGGGCAACCTGCTCGTCGGCGCCGCCGGCGAACTGCACCTGCTCGACCTGACCTCGGTGCGGCACGCCGGCGAACTCGACCTGCGCCGCCGCGCCCGCGCGCTGGCGTTCTTCTGCCACGAACTCGACGGCGGCGCCCTCGACCCGGTCGCGGCGCCGCTGCTGCAGGGCTACCGGGACGCGGGCCCGGCAGCGCTGCCCGGCCTCGACGCCGAACTGCGCCTCGCCACCCATCGCTGGCGCGCGGACGCGCTGCCGCAGTTCGGCCGCCGCGCGTTCCGGCCGTGCCGCCACACCGAGGTCAGCGCGCATCGCCGCGGCCTGCCGCGCTGGTGCTGGCACCTCTCTGCAAGCCTGCCGGACCTCCGCGCGCAGTGTGAACAGTTCGCTGCCGCCCCGCCGCCGCCGCACAAGAGTGGCCGCCGCGGTGCGGTGTGGCTGCTCGACGAGCTGGCGGTCAAGGATCGCGACGCCGGCAAGGCGAGGCGGCTGTGGCAGGCGCACTACTGGCTGCTGTTCGCCCAGGTGCCGACGCCGACCCCGGTCGCGCTGCGGCGCCGCAACGGCCGCGGCCAGGTGTTCGTGCGGCGGCTGCCCGGGCCGACCCTGCGGGCCGAGTTGGCAGCCAACCGGCTCGACCGCCCCACCCTGCTGGCGGTGGCTACCGACCTCGGTAACTCGGTCGGACGCCTGCACGCGCACGGCCTCGGCAACCGCGACCTGAAGTTCGACAACCTGGTCCGGGAGCCCGGCACCGGGGCCGTGCACATGGTCGACCTCGACGGGGTGCGCCGCCGCAGCGCCGACGAGACCCGCGGCCGCGGCGCCGACCTCGGCCGGCTGCTGGCGGCATGGCGGGGCGCCGGGGAGCCGGCCGGCCGGGCGGCGGTGACCGCGTTCCTGCGCGCCTACCTGCGGGCCCACGGCAATTTGCTGCAACAGCCCCCGCTGCGGCGGGTGCTGCTGGCGACCGAACGGCGGGCGCGGGAATGGGCCAGCGCCCACCGTCAAGCGGCCGACCGGAGTTGATCCGGCGGGCGTGCGAAAGTCGCCCGCGCGTTGTTGCGTTGCCGGCAGGTTGCGCCTACATCGGCGCCCTGGGAGTTGCTGACCGCGCTGCAGGCAGCGTCCCCTCACCCCTGCAACCGCTGTTCGACCGTTCGGCTGCCCGCGAAGATGCGGCCGAGGTCGACCCCCTCCTCGATGAGCGACGACCATTCCCGATCCGGGGCGCCGCCGCACGGCCACCACGGCGCTGCTGCCCATCCGAAGCCCTGGACCCGTTACTTGTCGTTGTTGCGGCCGGAGCGCCGCGACATCTACACGATCATCACCTACGGCATCGGCAGCGCGCTGCTGACGCTGGCGGTGCCGCTGACCGTCGACGCGCTGATCAGCAACATCATGTTCGGCACGATGGTGACGCCGCTCGTGGTGCTGGTCGGCGTGCTGATCGGCTGCCTCGTGCTGCAGGCGCTGCTGCGGGCACTGCAGTTCTGGGTCGCCGAACTGATCGAGCGCCGGATCTTCGTGCAGGTCGCCGGCGACCTCGCGTGGCGGCTGCCGCGGGTGCAGATCTCCGCGTTCGACACCATCCACGGCCCGGAGCTGGTCAACCGCTTCTTCGACACGATCACGCTGCAGAAGACCACCACCAAGCTGGTGCTGACCGGCACCGACGTGGTGCTCGGCACCGTCGTCGGCCTCGCGGTGCTGTCCTTCTACCACCCGTTCCTGCTGGGCGTGGTCGGGGTCATGCTGGTGGCGATCGCAGTGATCGTCTTCGTACTCGGCCTCGGCGGTGTGCGTTCGTCGATCGCCGAGTCGATCAGCAAGTACCAGGTCGCCGCGTGGATGCAGGAGATGGCCCGGCACACCACGGCGTTCTGCACCAAGGGCGGCGCCGACTTCGCGACCCTGCACACCGACGAGCTGTGCACGACCTACGTGAAGGCCCGTCGGCGGCACTTCCGGATCCTGTTCCGGCAGGTGTTGGGGCTGCTGCTGCTGCAGATCCTGGTCAGCGCCACCGTGCTCGGCGTCGGCGGCTGGCTGGTCATCGACCAGCAACTGACGCCTGGTCAGCTGGTGGCCAGCGAACTGATCGTCACCGCCGTGGTCGCCAACATCGCCAAGATGGGGGACCTGCTGCAGCAGTGGTACGATGTCACGGCCAGCTCGGACAAGATCGGCCACCTGATCGATCTGCCGCTCGAACGCCAGGACGGGAGCCCACTGCCCGCCAGCAGCCAGGGCGCCGCGATCGAACTGAACGGGGTCAGCTGCGGCAGCGGCGACGCCTTGCACGCGGTCGACGAGTTCACGTTGTCGCTGCGACCGGGTGAACGGGTGGCGCTGGTCGGCTCGACCGGCGGCGCCGCCAGCTATCTGCTCGACGTGCTCTACGGCCTGCGCGAACCGCTGCATGGTCACATGACCGTCGACGGCCTCGACATCCGGCAGCTGCGGCTCGACACGACCCGCGATGACTTCGCCCTGGTGCACGGCACCGAGATCGTCGAGGCGACTCTGGAGGAGAACGTCCGCTTCGGCCGCACCAACCTCACCGCCGAACAGCTGCGCGACGTGCTGGTGGCGGTAGGTCTGTGGGACGACGTGCTGCGCCTGCCCGACGGCCTGCGGACCACGCTGACGACCCGCGGCGCCCCGCTGTCGGGCAGCCAGGCCAGCCAGCTGATGCTGGCGCGCGCGATGGTCGGTCGCCCGCGACTGCTGATGATCGACGGCGCCCTGGACATGCTGGCTCCGGCAGCCCGCTCGCGGGCGATGGCGTCGCTGTTCGATCGCTCGCAACCGTGGACCGTGCTGCTGGTGACACAACGCCCCGAAGTCGTCGCGGCGTGCGATCGCCACATCGACCTGCAGCGCACCGCGGCCGCCCCGGCAGGAGGCCACTGAGATGGCACACTCGCAGAACGGCAAGAACTTCCCGGCCCAGAACCTGCCTGCGTTCGCGTTGACCGGACGCAACCGCGGCGTGCGTTGGCTCGGACGCTTCCTGTTGCTGTTCTTCCTGTCGCTGCCGTTCCTGCTCGCCTACATGCCCTGGCAGCAGAACCTGCAGGGCGAGGGCCGGGTCATCGAGTTGGATCCCGTCAACCGGCCGATGCCCATCCAGGCGCGCACCGACGGCATCCTGCTCAAGTGGCACGTGCGGGAAGGCAGTCGCGTCGTCGCCGGTCAGCCGATCGTCGACCTCGCCGACAACGACCCGCGCCTGCTCGAGCGACTGCAGGAGCAGCAGACCGCGGGCGAACAGAAGCTAGCTGCCGCGAAGAGCAAGCGCAGCCAGTACGCGGAGCGGGTCACGCAGGCCGAGAATGCACGGGCCGCCGCGATGCGGGTCGCCGACGACCAGATCATCGCCGCGACCCAGGCCGTCGGCGTCGCCCGCCAGAACGTCGAAGTGGCCCGGGCGACGGTGAAGCTCAACGAATGGCTGGAGACGATGTTCACCGGCCTGGTCGCCGATCGCATCGCCGCCGGACTCGAGCTGCAGCGCGCGCAGCAGCAGAAGCTGGTCGCGAGCGCCGAGGTGAAGGCCCGCGAGGCCGCGGTCGAGGCGGCCCTGGCGACCGAGCGGGCCGCGGTCAGCAATCGGGCCCGCGTCGAGAGCGACGAGCAGGCCAAGGTGCAGTCGGCGATGGCGGATCGCGACGCCGCCGACGGCGACATCGCCGACGCCGAAGGCTCGCTGCTGCGCCTGCAGCGCGACCTCGAACGGCAACGCCAGCAGCAGGTCAAGGCGCCGTTGTCCGGCTTCGTGCAGAACCTGAACGCCAACGGTCAGGGCGGCGTGTTCGTCAAGGCGGGCACGACGCTGGCGCGGCTGATCCCCGACACCAAGCAGATGGCGGTCGAACTGATCGTCGACGGCAACGACGTCACCTTCATCGACGAGGGCCGGCACGTGCGGTTGCAGTTCGAGGGCTGGCCGGCGGTCCAGTGGGTCGGCTGGCCGAGCGCCGCGGTGGGCACGTTCGGCGGCAAGGTCGAGTTCGTCGACCGCTTCGACGACGGCTCCGGCAACTTCCGGGTGATGGTGGTTCCCGACGAGCGGCCGTTCATCGCGCCCGAGGGGCCGGTGGTCGACTGGCTGCGCGACCTGGTGACGTTCGAGAAGGTCAGCCAGTCAGAGAACCCGCACGCGTGGCCGGACGAGACCTGGCTGCGTCAGGGCGTGCGCGCCAAGGGGTGGATCGTGCTCGACCGCGTCTCCCTGGGCTTCGAGATCTGGCGGCAGTTGAACGGCTTCCCGCCGATGATCGACAAGCCGAAGCAAGCCAAGGCCGGGGACGGCAAGGCCGGCGACGGCAAGGGCGCCGGCGACGACAAGGACGACAAGAAATGACCGCTCCGAGCCGCAGGTCCGCCGCCAGGGGCGCGGTGCTGGTCGTCGCGGCGCTGGCCGCCGCGTGCGAGGTCGGCTCGTACCGACCGGCGCCGTTCGACCCGTCGTTCCGGCCGCCGGTCGGTTCCGGGCTCCGCCCGCGGCAGGAAGAACCGCCGAAGCCGCAACCGAGGCCACAGCCGACCGGCCCGCTGTCGCTCGACGAGGTGCTGGGATCCGTCAACAGCCGCTACCCCCCCTACCTCAGCGCGCTGCTCGAGCGCGACCTGGCCTCCGGCCGCCTGAAGCAGTCGCTGGGCAACTTCGACACCAACCTCACCAGCAAGCTCGGCAGCCGCGTCGACGGTTATTACGAGGCCAACACGTTGGAGGCGCTGATCGAACAGCCGCTGACCACGGGCGACCTGGTGTATGGCGGCTACCGGATCAGCGACGGACAGCTGCCGGACTACGACAAGGGTCGAACCCAGGACAACGGCGAGATCGTGGCCGGCGTGCGTCTGCCGTTGTTCCGCGACCGCTCGATCGATCGGCGGCGGGCGACCGTGCGGCAGGCCCAGATCGATGTCGAGATCGCCGACCCGGTGATCGCCCGCGCCCGCATCGACTTCGTGCGCGCCGCCGCCCGCACCTACTTCGCATGGGTTGCCGCCGGTCAACGTCTGCAGGTCACCCGCGAGCTTCTGCGTCTCGCCACGGACCGGGTCGGAGCGATCAGCCGCGCCGTCGAACGCCAGTTCCTCGCCCCGATCGACGTCGACGACAACCAGCGACTGATCGCGCAGCGGCAGGTGCTGGTGGCGCGTGCCGAACGGACGCTGCAGCAGGCCGCGCTGGAGCTGTCGCTGTTCCTGCGCGACGAGGACGATGCACCGGTGGTGCCAGCCGACAACCGGTTGCCTCCCGGACTCGACCCGGTCGTGCCGCTCGATGCGGCGCAGCTGCAGACGGACACCGAACTGGCGATCCTGCAGCGTCCGGAGCTGCGGCGCTTCCAGCTGCAGATCGACCGGGTCGAGACCGACCGGCAGCTGGCGGAGAACCAGACGCTGCCCAACCTGGACCTGATCGTCGAGGCGAGCCGATCGCTCGGCGACGATCCTTACGGCGACATCAACCAGAACGAGCTGTTCATCGGTGGCGAGGTGAAGCTGCCGCTCCAGCGGCGCGACGCCTTCGGCCGCTTGGAGATCGCCCAGACGCAACTGAGCCGGCTCCGCCTCGAACAGGGCTTTGCCCGCGATCGCGTCGTCAACGAGATCGCCGACGTGCGCTCGGCGATACAGGCTGCGGTCGATCAGCTCGCAGCGGCCAGTCAGAACGCCACCCTGGCGCAGACCCTGGTGGTGGCCGAGAACCGCTCCTTCGAGCTGGGGCGGAGCAACCTGCTGAACATCCTGGTGCGCGAGCGGGAACTCGCCGAGGCGCGTCTGCTCGAGGTCGAGACCATGCTCGACTACCACCGGGCCCGCGCCGACTACCGGGCCGCGCTCGGCACCGACGGCGTGATCGCGCCGCGCGACGGACGCTGACCGCCGCCGCGATCAGGCCAGCTGCAGCGCCGCCAGCCGGTTGCGCAGGGCCTCACCGCCGCCGTCGAGCACCTCGAACGTCTTGCCGTCGCGGTAGTGTCGCTCGACGTGGTACTCGACCGTGTAGCCGAACCCACCGTGGATCTGGATCGCCTCGTCGGCGGCCAGCACCATCGCGTCGACCGCGGCGAGGCGGGCCGCGATCGCGGCCTCGGTCGCATCCTGGCCCAGATCGGCGAGCCGCGCCGCGTGCCAGACCAGGTGCCGAGCCGCATCGACCGCGCGGCGCGACTCCACCAGCTTGCGCTGCACGGCCTCCTGCACCAGCAGCGGCTTGCCGAACGCGATGCGTTCGCCGGCGTGCTTCCGGGCCGCCTGGATCGAACCGTGGCCGCCGCCGACCGCGGCCGCTGCCGTGCCGATCCAGCCGACCAGCTGGCCCCGCGCGATCGCGGCCTGCGCCGCGTCGCCGCGCGCGACCACGGTCGCCGCCGCACCGTCGAACGCCACCGCCGCGCAACCCGCGCTGGCGAGGCCCAGCGCGCGCAACGGCGTCGCCTGGTGGCCACCGGTCGCGACCACGAGCACCGGCACGCCGTTCTCGGTGGCGGCGATCACGAACAACCCGGCGGCGGTGCCCGCGGTCAGCAGCCGCGCGCGGCCGGCGAGCTTGCCACCCGCAAGGACCAACCCGTGCTCGGGTCCGACGAAGGCGATCAGCTCGCTGCCGGTCATGGCCACCTCGAGCTGCGGGGCAGCCGCAGCCTCGAGGGCCGCGGCCGCTTGCACCTGAACGAGGAACAGTCGCGCCAACGAGGCGCTGTGCACGCCGATCGTCTCGAGGGCGGCGGCGAACGGCAGCAGGCCCATGCCGGCCCCGCCGGCCGCCTCCGCGACCGACAATCCGAACACGCCCAGCTCGGCCAATTGGTCGAACTGCTCGCGGGCGAGCTGCCGGTGCTCGTCGAGTTCCTGGGCCTTCGGGGCGACCACGTCCGCGGTGAACTTGCGGACGGTGTCCAAGATCATGTCCTGGTCTTCGGTCAGCTGCAGGTTGTGCATGCGATCTCCAAGCCGGTCAGCGGCCTCCCTGCCACCAGTAGAGGAATCTGGGACCGGTCGACGAAGTGAGTAGATCCGTGAGGTTGGCGGCGGCGGGGCGCGCGGCGGTCGAACCACCGAACAGCAGGTCCCCGAAGCCCGCTCGCCGGCGCGCTTCGACGATGTCGACCGACTTGCTCAGCTTCTGGCGGAACCAGGTCACCGCGAGTTCGTGGTCGCCGATGTCGTCGACGAGGCCGAGCGCCTTGGCTTGCGCACCGGTGTAGACGGCGCCGGTGGCGGCTTTCAGCACGCCGTCGCGATCGAGCCCGGGCCGGCCCTCGTCGACGATGTCGACGAACTGATCGAACAGCTCGTCGACGATCGACGTCAGCATGGCCTGCTCGGCCGGCTGCATCGGCCGCGTCGGCGACAGCATGTCCTTGTAGGGCGTGCGATCGGACTTGATCGCGACCTGCTCGACGCCGAACCGCTTGGCGGCCTCGCTGAAGTTCCAGGCGCTCATGATCACGCCGATGCTGCCGGTGATCGTCGAGCGGCGCGCGACGATGTGCTCGGTCGCCGCGGCGATGTAGTAGCCACCCGACGCGGCGATGTCGCCGAACAGCGTCATCACCGGCTTGCCGGGATGCTCGCGGCGGAAGCGACGGATCGCCTGGTACATCTCGTCGGAGTCGGTGACCCCACCACCCGGTGAGTCGACGTAGAGCAGCACGCCGACCACGGTGTCGTCGGTGGCGGCCCGGCGCAGGCCTCGCACGAGCTGCGAAACCGAACCGCCGGCGGCGCCGAGCACCGGACTGCCCGACTCGGCGATCGCGCCGCGCACGGCGATCTGCAGCACCTTGTCGCGGCTGCCGCGCTCGCCGGCCACGTGCACCTCGTCGTAGGCGCCACCGTCGGCGTCGCCACCGAGACCGGCGCCGAGGCTGCCGACGCTGAGCAGCAACAACAGCACGTTGAGACCGGCCGAGGCGATCAGCAGGATGCCGAGGAAGATCGCGACGAAGAACGCGACGCCCTTGCCCTCGCGCGGTGCGGGCGCCGGACCGGGCCAGGACGCGGGCCACTGCGGGGCCTGCGGCGGCACTCCGGGGGGCGGATTCGGGGGCAGTGAGCTCATGCCGGGGCCACGAGTCCGCGGGCGATCACGAGCCGCTGGATGTCGGTCGCGCCTTCGTAGATCTCGGTGATGCGCGCGTCGCGCAGCAGGCGCTCGGCCGGGTTGGTGCCATCGGCACCGGCGAGGCCGAGGATCGACACCGCGGCGCGCGCCGCGCGGTTGGCGAGCCGCGACGCACACGACTTCGCCATCGCCGCCTCGGTGCTGCAGCGCACGCCCTGATCGCGCAGGATCGCCGCCCGCCAGGTCAAGAAGCGGTAGGCGTCGAGGTCGGCCGCCAGGTCGGCGAGCATCCACTGGTCGGGCTGCGACGACGTCGAGCGGCCCTTCGGGTCGACCTGCGCGGCGAGGTGGTCGCGGATCATCTCGACCGCGGCGCGGGCGATACCGAGCGACTGCGAGGCGATGCCGAGGCGCCCGCCGTCGAGCGTGTCGAGCGCGATCGTGAAGCCCTGGCCCTCCTGGGCGATCAGGCAATCGGCGGGGACCTTGACGTTCTCGCAGACGATCTCGGTGGTCGGCGAGCCGCGCAGGCCGAGCTTGCGCTCCTTCTTGCCGACTCCGACCCCGGGCCAGTCGCGCTCGACGACGAACGCCGAGATGCCCTTCACGCGGTCGGGGCCGGTGCGGGCGAAGATCACGAACAGCTTCGCCTCGCTGCCGGTCGTGATCCACAGCTTGGCGCCGTTCATCACGTAGTGGTTGCCCTCGCGTTTGGCCTCGCAGCGCAGCGCCGCCGCGTCCGAACCGGAGAAGGCCTCGCTGAGGCAATAGGCACCGAGCCACTCGCCGGTGACCAGCTTCGGGAACCAGCGGCGCTTCTGCGCCTCGTTGCACCACTTGCCGAGCAGCGAGTTGACCAGCGAGTTGTGCACGCTGATGGTCACCCCGGTCGACACGCAGACCGCGTTGATCTCCTCCAGCATCACGCAGCTGGCGAGATTGCCCATCGCGGTGCCACCGTGTTCCTTGGCCACCGTGGTGCGCAACAGACCGAGCTTCGCCGCGGCCTCGACCGCATCGCGCGGGAACTTCGTCTCCGCGTCGTAGCGGGCCGCGTTGCCGAGGTGCTTCTGCGTGTAGTCGCGGACGAAGCTGCGGAAGGTCTGCAGCTCCGGCGTGAGCTGGAAGTCGGGAACCTGGATCGGCGACGAAGTCATGAGGCTGGTCATCGTGGGGACCGGGTGGAAGGACGCGGATCAGGAGTAGGTGTAGAAGCCCTTCTTGGTCTTGCGACCGAGGTGACCGGCGGCGACCAGACGGCGCATCAGCGGACACGCGCGATACTTGTCGTCGCCGAGACCGTCCTTCAGCACATCGAGGATCGACACGCAGACGTCGAGGCCGATGAAGTCGGCGAGGGTCAGCGGGCCCATCGGGTGATTCATGCCGAGCTTCATGATCTCGTCGATCGCCTCTCGGGTCGCCACGCCCTCCATCAGGGCGAAGGCGGCTTCGTTGATCATCGGCATCAGGATGCGGTTGGCGACGAAGCCCGGGTAGTCGTTGGCGAGCACCGGGATCTTGCCGAGGCCCTTCGACCACTCGGTCACCGCCTCGGCGGTCGCATCGCTGGTGTCGTTGCCGCGGATCACCTCGATCAGCTTCATCAGCGGCACCGGGTTCATGAAGTGCATGCCGATCACCTTGTCGGCGCGCCTGGTGCGGGCCGCCAGCGTCGTGATCGAGATCGACGACGTGTTGCTGGCCAGGATCGCGTGCGCCGGCAGCGTCGCATCGGCGGTCTGGAACACCTTGGTCTTGACCTCGAGGTTCTCGGTCACCGCCTCGACGCACAGATCGACCTTGGCCAACGCCCCCATGTCGGTGCCACCGTGCAGACGACCCTTGATCGCCGTCACCTGCTCGGCCGTCAGCGTGCCCTTCTCCTGGAACTTGCCGAGGCTCTTGTGCACGTTGGCAATGCCCTTGTCGACGTAGTCCTGCTTGATGTCGAGCAGGTGGGTCGTGACGCCACAGGAGGCGAATACCTGGGCGATGCCGTTGCCCATGGTGCCGGCACCGATCACGGCGACGGCGGCGGGGAGCGAGTTGGTCATCGGACGATCGGTAGCTTGGATTCGTGGACGGGAAGCGGGTCAGGAACGGAACATCACAGGCGCTCGACGCCGAGCACGACGGCGTTGCCGCCGCCGAGGCACAGCCCGGCCGCACCGCGGGTCTTGCCATGGCGCTGCAACGCGTGCAACAAGGTCACCAGCACGCGGGCGCCCGAGCAGCCGATCGGATGGCCGAGCGCCACCGCGCCGCCGTGCACGTTCCACTTGCCGGCGTCGATCTCGAGCTGGCGCTGCAGCGCGACCATCTGCACCGAGAACGCCTCGTTCATCTCGACCAGGTCGAAGTCGGCCGGGCTGCACTTCAGCAGCGCGCACAGCTTCTTGGTCGCGACCTCGGGCGCCATCATGACCCACTCCGGCGCGAGACCGCCGGTGGCGTAGCCGGTGATGCGCGCCAGCGGCTGCAGGCCGTGCGCCTTGGCCCAATCCTCGTCGCAGACGACCAGCGCCGCGGCGCCGTCGTTGATGGTGCTGGCGTTGCCCGCGGTGACGGTGCCGCCGTCGGGCTGGAACGCCGGCCGTAGCTTGGCCAGCGTCTCGGCGCTGGTGTCGCCGCGCGGTCCCTCGTCCTGCTTGACGACGATCGGGTCGCCCTTCTTCTGCTTGATCTCGACCGCGAACAGCTCGGCGTCGAACGCGCCGGCCTTCTGAGCGGCGACCGCCCGGCGGTGGCTCTCGGCAGCGTAGGCATCCTGCTCGGCGCGGGTGATGCCGTACTTCTTGGCCACCAGTTCGGCGGTGTTGCCCATGTGGAAGTTGTTGTAATGGTCCCACAGGCCGTCCCACACGATGCCGTCGAGCGCCTGCGTGTGGCCCAGCCGGGCGCCACCGCGCGCGGTCGGCAGGTAGTACGGCGTGTTCGACATCGACTCCATGCCGCCCGCCACCGCGACCTTGAGGTCGCCGGCCTTGATCGCCTGGGCGGCCAGCATCACGGTCTTGAGGCCCGAGCCACACACCTTGTTGATCGTCACCGCCGCGGCGGCGTCCGGGATCCCCGCGGCGCGCAGCGCCTGCCGGGCCGGGTTCTGGCCGAGGCCGGCCTGCAGCACGTTGCCCATCAGCACCTCCTCGACCTCGGCGGCCGGCACCTTCGACCGACGCAGCGCCTCGGCGACCGCGAGGCCGCCCAGCTGGGGCGCCGAGAACGAGGCCAGTGCCCCTTGGAACTTGCCGATCGCGGTGCGGCACGCGGAGACGATCACGGGACGGCCCATCGGAATGCTCTTGCTGGTCGGGTTGGGGACGTGCGGACAACGCCGCCCAGGTCACGGAATGTCGTCCGACCTGGCTTGCGGGGCGAACATCCTAGGCGGCCGACTGTGCGGGAGCCATGGCAAGCTCCGTCCGAGCCGGGACGGCCGTCAGCGGGGCGGCCGGAAAAAGCGAGCGGCCGGCCCGACTCATCGTCGGCCGGCCGCTGTCCCTGCGGAACGAAAAAGCGAGCGGCCGGCCCGACTCATCGTCGGCCGGCCGCTGTCCCTGCGGAACTGGTGGAGTCGAGGGGAGTCGAACCCCTGACCTACGCATTGCGAACGCGTCGCTCTACCAACTGAGCTACGACCCCGCAGCGATTGGGGGCCGACAGGCTAGCGACCGACCGCCGACACGTAAAGAGTCTGGTTGCGCATCGTCGCGTGTTTCTGCGAGTCGAGCTGCAACCGGCCAGGCCGGGGCCGCCCGGTGGTCGCAAAGCCGGGGATGCGCTCCCGCTCGGGCAGGAACGCCCAGTCCCCGGCAGCGTGCAGGCGGTGCCGCCCCCCCAGCACGCTGACGCCGTGGCCGAGAACCAAGGGACCGGCAACCCGTCCGTCGACCAGCAGGTGCAACTGCCCCCCGACCACCAGCGAGCCGGCGAAATCGATTCCTGACGCGTCTTGGCGCAACCCGAAGTAGACGCTGCCACCGCCCTCGACCGGGCCGCGGAAACGTTCGGCACCGAGCAACCGATCCCCCGGGCCAAACTGTCCGTCCCCTTCGCAGTCGACAAACGCCACCGCGTCGGCGGACGGCCGGGCGACGACGACCAACCGACCCGGGCCGGTGGTTCGCACGGAGCGGCCCAGGTAGAGATTGCCCACCACCACGATGGTCAGGTCGCGAGGCAACTCGACCACGAGCGGCGCCCCACCCGGCTCCACCCAGAGGTGCCCGGTCACCACCAGCACCTGCGTGGCGACGTCCAGCTTGGCCGCGACGCGGCCTGCGGCGAGCACGAAATCGTCCTGGTCGGTGCCGACGGCTCGGTGCAACAGCGCGATGCCGCGGTCGCGCTGCAGTGCCGCGCAGACACCGGGTCGGGAGGCCCGCTCCACCGCCGCGGCATCGAGCTGCGGCCAGGCTTCCGTTCCGAGCGTTGCCGGAGTCTGGACGAACACACCGGAGGCGGGCTCTCGCACCGTGGCGGCGCGGCCGAATGCGGCCGGCCCGGCCCCGGGCAGCTCGTCGGCCACGAAGCGCAACCGGCTGGTCGCCGGCGCGACCAACTCCACCGACCAGCCGCCGGGCTCACGCTCCACTCGCACCCCGTCGACGATGGACGCGGCTTCGTCGCCGTGACGCCGAGCCAACGCCGCCTCGGCCATCACCTGCGAGCGTGCCACGGCCACCTGCTGCCGGAGCCGCTCCGCTCGCTGCAACACCGCGGCAACGTCATGCAGCAGCTCCACCCCCACCACCAAGGCGGTCGCCGTCGCCAACAACAGCGGCGAGACGGACAGACGCCACCAGCCGGCGGCCGGACGACGGCGCACGATCATGGTCGGGATCCCGGGTCGGTCTGCGAACGGAGTTCGAGGTGCAGGAGGCCACGGGTCTCGCTGCCCACCAGGCGCTCCCCCGGGAACAGGCCGTCGAGCATCCCGCACGCGGTATCGGCGGCGGCGCCGAGCGGCACACCGGACGCCAACAGCACTTCGAACTGTGCGAGCTGGTCGCCGCGGCGCTCGCATTCCTCGTGCAGCGTGTCGACCTGGAAGCGCAACAGCGACGACGCGACCGCGACGAACAAGATCAGCACGAGGGCGCCGAGGCCATCGAGCCCGGCAGGTGGCTTCCTGGTCACGGGCAAGCCTCCTCACCGACGCCGGCATCCACCTCGACCACATCGCCGCCGGTGCGGGTCCCGACCGGCGGATTCGCGTTCAGCCAGTCCAGCAACTCGTTGCACTCGTGCGCCAGACCGCCGAGCAGGTCGCCACGCCGCAGCGTGATCCGGAAGCCGAGGTCACCGGCCCGAATCCGGCGCAGAGCCCGGCGCAATCGCCACTCCGGACCGGCGATCCGATGGGCCAGGCGCAGCGACTGCAACAGGACCACGGCGATGCAGGCCGCGAAGAAGCCGACGATCGCGAGCCAGAACCCACCGCTGCCGACATCCACCGGACGACCGGCCGCGGCATCCCCGAGCAGGGAATGGCAATAGACCACCAGGGCTCCGAAGCCCACGCACATGACCAGAGCCGGCAGCAGCAGCACGATGCGGAGCAGGCGACCACCCAATGGCATGGTGCCCTGCCTGCGTTCCGATGCTCGAGCGATGCTCATGCGCGAATGTCCCCTGGCAACTCATGGCAGCGATGCATGTCACGACGGTCGCTGTCCAAGGCGGTTTCGGCTCGGATCGACCTGTCGTTGAGAAGACGGGCTCCGCTCCGTCTCGCAGTTGGACACAAGAACGACGGGGGTGCGTGCCGATGAACGGAGAGTTCCGCACGGCGCGAACGTGAACACCAACATGGTCGAGCAATCGAATCCGAACGAGAAGTCCGGCAAGCACGCGACGATCTTCGCGGTCACCTCGGGAAAGGGCGGCGTCGGCAAGACATCGCTGTCGGTCAACCTCGCCTGTGAATTCAGTCGCCGTGGTTACCGCACGATCATCGTCGACACCGATCTGGGTCTGGCCAATGCCCACATCATCGCCGGCATCAAGCCGGCGAAGACGCTGTCGGACTACATCGACGGCAAGGCCGAGCTGTCCCAGATCATCGAGACCGGGCCGAGCAAGGTGAAGTTCATCAGCGGCGGCAGCGGCGTGCGCGAGATGGCGAACCTGGACGACAACGGCCGCGCCCGCATCTGCGTGGCGATCGAGGAGTTGGCGCCGTTCTGCGATGTCATCATCCTGGACACCGGCGCCGGTGTGTCGAAGGGCGTGACGGACTTCGTCAGCCTCGCCGACCACACCATCCTGGTGACGACGAGCAACTTCGCGGCCATCGCCGACGCCTATGGCATCGTCAAGGTCGTGGTGCAGGAAGGCTACGACAAGCCGATCCACTGCGTGGTCAACCGCGTGCGCTCGCCCGAGGAAGCCGAACAGGTGTTCTTGAAGCTCAAGGGCTGCACCGAGCGCTTTTTGGGGTTCGACCTCAACTGGCTCGGTCTGCTGCCGGAAGATAGCTCCGTTGAGGGCGCCGTTCTGAAGCGCGCGCCGTTCAGCGAAGTCTTCCCCGGCAGCGTCGCCGCGCGCTACCTCGCGAAGCTGGTCTCCGGTCTCGAACGATATGTCGGGACCCCGAAGCCAGCGCCGCAGGCCGCGAAGAACTGACGGGAAGAATTACGAGGGAAGGGCGAGCACCCGCTCGCTTGCAGGAGCCAACCGGGAAACAGGGGATATCGAGGATGACCCGCACGACGAAGCAGGATGCGACGGATCGCATGGATCAGGCGACGGGCAAGATGTCGGCTGCCGCCGAGGAAGCGTTCGGCCGGCAGGCCAACAAGGGGATCCTGGCGGACAAGGTCGCCGAGGAGCTCAATGTGCCACGAAGAACCGCCGCGCGCGTGCTCGACGCGGTGCTCGACGCCGTCAGCGATCTGCTGCGCGGTCGTGGCAAGGTCGCGGTGAAGGGCTTCGGCACCTTCGAACGCCGCATCCGCAAGGGCCGCGCCTACAAGCACCCGCTGACCGGTGAGAGCATCGACGTCGCCAACAAGGAGACGATCATCTTCAAGCCGAGCGATCAGCTGATCATCGAGACGCGCACCAACGCGGCCCCGCGCACCAAGCGCACGCCGGGCCTGCCGACCGACGACATCCTGTTCAAGGGCTGATCCCGGGAACCGTTTCGATGGTGTGCATGCACGGGGGCCCCTGCTCAGCAGGGGCCCCCGCTGCAATTCCAGGCGGCGATTCCCGGTCGTCGGCCCCTTCGGGCGTGACCACCGCGGCTTTGGCTGGCTATCCTCCCGCGCGTGGAATCAGCACCTCACGAGGAGTTCCTGGCCGCCTGCGTGCAGTTCGACGTCCGCCCGGGCGACGTCGCCGCCAACACCGCCGCGATGCAGGCCGGCATCGAGGAAGCCGTGAGTGCGGGCGCCAGGCTGGTGGTGCTGCCAGAACTGTGGGCGACCTCGTTCCTGCCGCACTTCGACGAGGAGTTGCTGCAGCAAGCCGCCGCCGCCGAGGAAGAACTGCGCGAGCTCGCGTCCAGCCATCGGCTGGTCGTCGTCGGCAGCAACCTCGAGGCCGCCGACGGCGGGGTGTTCAACACCGCGAGGGTCTGGGAGCACGGAGACCTGCTGGGCAACTACCGCAAGGTGCACCTGTTCTCACCGAACCTGGAGCATCGTCGGCATCTGCGCGGGGACACGCCGTGCCTGGTCGAGACCGGCCTCGGGCGCCTGGCGGTGATGATCTGCTACGACCTGCGCTTTCCCGAGCTGGGCCGCCACTACTTCCACCTCGGCGCGGAGATCCTGGTCGTGCCGGGTCAGTGGCCGGAGGCCCGCTCCCAACACTGGCGCACCCTGCTGCGCGCACGGGCGATCGAGAACCAGATGTTCGTCGTCGGCTGCAACCGCACCGGGCAGGAGCCCTCGCAACGCAACGGCGAGCCGATGTCGTTCCCGGGCGACGGTCGCATCATCGATCCGACCGGGGACATCCTGGTCGCTGGATCCGGAGAGGCAGGCGCCATCGTGGCACCGATCGAACTGCGCAAGGTGCGCACCCTCCGCCGGATCCTTCCCATAGCCCGCGACCAACGGCCGATGGTCTACCGCCAGTTGTTCGATGCGACCTATGACGCGGCTCTGGCGCGCAGCCGCGACGGCGAGCTGGCCGGAGGTGACGATGACGCCTGAAGCAGGCGTCGTGTCGCGCGCACCGTCGTCACTCGACGAACGCCTGGAGTTGGCGCAACTTGCCTGGGCGCTTGATCCGAAGGATCGCGGCGTTCTGCAGTTGGCGGACCCGCTCCGCGGTGATGCCGAGATCGGAGGCGATCTCGCCCAAGGTCTGCGGCTCGACGCCATCCAGACCGAAGCGCCGCTCCAGGATGCGCTGCTCGCGCACTGGCAGATCGGCCATCACCTCCGCCAGCACCTTGCGCAGGTCCCCCTCCGGAACCGACTCCGGCACGGGCACCTGGCTCTCGTCGGGCAGCAGCTGGACCAGTGGCGCACCGTCGGGTCCACCGACCTCGGCGTCGAGACTGACGGCGTACCGCCGGGTCGCAAGCACCCATTCCACACGCTCGGCGGATACCCCGAGCTTCGCGCCGACCTCGGCCGACGAGAGCTCACGGCCCTGCCGCCGGCCCTCTTCTTGGGCCCGCCGGATCTTGCCGAGGATCTTCTGCACCCAGATCGGCACGCGAACCGTGCGCGAGCTGTTGTAGAGCATCTTCAGGACGGCCTGGTGCACCCAGTACTGGGCATAGGTGCGGAAACGGACGTCGCGGCGCCAATCGAAACCATCGATCGCCTGGAACAGGGACGCGTTGCCTTCCTGGATCAGGTCAGCCGTGTCGACCCCGAGCCCGCGGTAGCGATTGACCGTGCTCAGGACCAGGTAGAGGGCGCCCTCGACATACAGATTGCGCAGGTGCTCGAGCTGCTCGACCATGCGCAGGAACCAAACGCGATCCAGGCCACGCGGCGTCGAACGTGCCGCGAGTTCCGCCAGGACTTCGCGCGCGGGTGCGCGGACGAGTTCGGCAGCCCGGGTCGCAGCGACTCCGAAGCGCAGCAGACCACCGCGCACCAGCCCGACCAGGAACTCGTGCCGGCGAGCCATGCGGAACTCTTCCTCGCGGTCCATTGGCGGGATGCGCCGGAGGTCCGCCTGGTAGAGCGCATCCCGGAAGTCCGGCAAGGACTGGGCTACCGCCGAATTGGCAGCGGCCTGCCGCATTGTCCGGTAGCCATCGAGATCGAGGGTTGCCTGAGCAGCGGCAAAGCCCTTCGCCAGCCGCTCGGCCGTGGCGACAAAGCGGTCGGTGGCGACGTCGAGCATGGCATCGAGCGCCACCAAGCCAACGGCTTGGCCCTTCTGCAGAGTGTTCTTCGGGCCTGGGGACAGCAGCTTGGCGAGCACCATGGTGCCTCTGGGTGGGGGGTTGGACGACGCGAGTGATACGACGTCCGATCGCATGTGCGTCTTCGCCGCGGCCAAAGCCACGGACGCAGACACACCCCGCAGAGAACAACTGTCGTGCCAGCCAACCCAGCGCCCAGCGCCTGGCTGGCTGCTACTTGCGCCGCGCCAGCAACAGCACCACGAGCACCAGCAGAATCCCGCCGCCGACCGAGAGCAGCAGGTAGTCGGCACCCCCGCCATCGGCAGCCAGCAAGTCGGCGCCGGTCTCGGACGACACCGGCGGTGCGACCACCGGCGCGGCCGAGGGGGCGACCGCCGGCTGCCGATCCGACACTACCACCCCGGCAGGGCGCACCGTCGGCGCGGCTGGATCGGCCGGCGGCGCCTTTGCGACTACGACCGGCTCGGCGGGCGTCGCCGTCCCATTGGCCGCGCGGGCTGCCCCGCGCACGTTCGGATCGGGCACGGTGCCGACCTCGACCTCGTGCACGACCCGGTCCAGGAAGCGGCCGATCGCCTGCGCAGAGCTGCCGTCGTAGAGGTCGAACTTCATGTCGACGCTGATCGGGTACTTCTTGCCGATCTGGGCATCCGCGGACAACGTCACCGGCACCTCGAAGACCGCATAGTTGTCGTAGACGGGTCGCCCGAGGTAGCCCTTGGCCAGGCGACCGTTCTCGGCCGGCCGCACCATCAGGCCACCGAGCGACACCACCCCCTGGGCGGTCGACGACATCAACTCGAGCGGCGGCGGCGACGGCAACACCGCGTCCCCCATCAGCACCGCGGTGACGAGCAAGGTGCCCGATTGCCCCGGCAGCAACTTTGCCGGCCGCAGCGACGCCACGAACCGGCAATGCGCCGAGGCGCCACTGGTGATGTTGCGCGCCAACCGCTCCTCAGGGGTCAGCCGCTCTTCCTCGCGTTCCTCGCCCTTCTCCCCCATCTCCCGCCGTTCTCCCTTCGAGTTGCCTTCGCCCTTCTGACGGCGTTCGTCGACGACTTCCGTGGGAGCTTCGACAACGCCTCCCTGCTGCGCTGGCAGAACGGTGGCAAGTCCCAACAGGAAAGTGGTCAGGGGAAGCAGCAGGGGCGTTCGCATGGAGGACTCGTGGGTACGGATCCGGACGGTGGCAGAGAGATACTAGCTCGGGAACACCATCGGTAGCCGAGATCCGACGACCAACGAGCTTGGTTCTTCCGGGTGCAGCGCGCGCGCCCTTGAAAGGGCCCTATTCCCGGGCTATTTACGCCGCTAATGCCCGCACCGCTCGCCGCCCCGTCCGACGCAGCCGTTCTCGACGCCCTGCGGGCCGTGCGCGACCCGGATCTGCATCAGGACATCGTCGCCCTCGGATTCGTCAAGAACCTGAAGATCTGCGGTGGCAACGTCGCTTTCTCGATCGAACTGACGACCCCCGCCTGCCCGGTCAAGGACCTGATGAAGGCGCAAGCGGAGCGCGCCGTGGCGGCGCTGCCCGGCGTGGCCGCGGTGGCGATCGAGATGACCGCGCGGGTCACCGCGAGCCGACCGGTGATGGGCGAGAAGGGGATGATTCCCGGGGTCAAGAACGTGATCGCGGTGTCCTCGGGCAAGGGCGGCGTCGGCAAGTCGACCATCGCCGTGAACCTCGCCTGCTCGCTGCAGCGCGCCGGGGCGCGCGTCGGCATCCTGGATGCCGACGTCTATGGCCCGAATGTGCCGCTGATGCTGGGAGTCCGCGGCCAACCCACCGTGGTCGACAAGAAGATCGTGCCGTTCGAGCGGCACGGCCTGCAGGTGATGTCGATGGCGCTGCTGGTTGCCGAGGACCAGCCGGTCATCTGGCGCGGGCCGATGCTGCACTCCGCAGTTCGCCAGTTCTTGTTCGACGTGGCCTGGCGCGATCTCGACTACCTGGTGGTCGATCTGCCACCCGGGACCGGCGACGCCCAGCTGTCACTGAGCCAGCAGGCCCACCTGATGGGAGCGGTGATCGTCACCACCCCCCAGGACGTGTCCGTGCTCGACGTCCGCAAGGCCATCCGCATGTTCCAGACCGTGAACGTGCCGGTGCTCGGCGTGGTCGAGAACATGTCGTGGTTCACGCCGCCTGGGCAGACCGAGCGCTACTTCCTGTTCGGGCAGGGCGGCGGACAGAAGATCGAGCGCGAGTTCGGGGTGCCCCTGCTCGGCCAGGTGCCGATCGAGATCGCCGTTCGGGAAGGCGGCGACAACGGCACCCCGATCACCATCGCCGCACCCGATTCCGCCAGCGCGCGCGCCATGTCGGCCATCGCCGGCAAGGTCGCGCAACGCGTCAGTATCCTCAACGCAGAGTGACCGAGTCCATCCATTCCAGCCATGAACAACTCGACCAACACCTCGAACAAGTCCCGCTTCACCACCCAGAGCACGATGCTCGAGTGCCTCACCGCCGACCCGTCGCTGGGCATGGTCCTGATGCGCGACTTCCACCTGGGCGGCTGTCGCAACTGCGGCTTCAACCCGCATGACACGATCGAGAACGTGGCGATGCAGAACGGCATCCCCACCGACCGCCTGCTGGCCGCGATGAACCGCGACGCCTGAGCCCGCGCCAGCCTGCCTGGGCGGCAACAGCACAGCGGACCGGCGCCAGTCCGCCCGTGGGACATCGAGCGATCGACGCCCGCGATGCGGACTTCCAGCGATCCGCAAGTAGAGATCGGCGCACCCTTGCGCCGGAGCCTGCAGCGGCCAAAATCCTATCCGCCGGGGACCAGCCCGGCCCACCCACACTGCATATGGTCACCGAACTCAACGACACGAACTTCCAACGCACCCTGCAGACCGCCAAGGTCCCGGTGCTCGTCGACTTCTCCGCCAGCTGGTGCCAGCCGTGCAAGGCCCTGGCACCGACGATCGACAAGGTGTCGGGCGAATACAAAGGCCGGATGGATGTCTACAAGGTCGACATCGACAACGCCCAGGATGCCGCCGCGAGCTTCGGCATCATGAGCGTGCCGACCTGCATCTTCTTCCGCGACGGCAAGGAAGTGGATCGCTTCACCGGCAACGCTGACTTGCGGACCGTCAAGGGTCACGTCGATCGCGTGCTGGGCTGAGAGGCTCCGAGCCCGCGCCGCCGCCCCCATCGCCACAGCAACGCCAGCCCGAGTGGCACCGAGGCGATGGCGAACGGCCACCGGACCCGCCCGGCCTGCACGCTCAGCGGCGCCAGCTGCCGCACACCGTCGATGGTCGCCACGAACACGTGCTTGCCGGCCACCGAGGGCACGAACGCCAGCGTGCCGTCCACTCGTGTGATCCCACACTCCACCACCTCGCCAGCGGGCGGCTCGACCACCAGCGCGAGGCCCGCGACCGGAGCGTCCCCGCGCGACACCTTCACGAGCACCGGCTCGCCGACCGTCGCCGGGAACGGCACGACGGAGATCTGCTGGACGGCGAACGCGCAGAGGATCGTCACACCGATGGTCACGCGCGCTAGTCTGCCATCTTGAGCACGGAATTCGAGCCGCCGGCGATCGAGAACCTGGGCCGTGCCCCGTACGGCCCCGTGCTGTTGCGCATGCGGCAGCTGCACCAGGCGATCCACCAAGGCACCGATCCTGGCCGCATCCTGCTCGTCGAACACGACCCGGTCTACACAGCCGGCCGGGCCACCCCCGCGGCCGAACTCGGCCCCGAGGTCGTCGCCATCGAACGCGGCGGCAAGATCACGTTCCATGGCCCCGGGCAGCTCGTGGTCTACCCGATCGTCCGCCTGCCGCGGCGCGACCTGCGCGACTGGCTGCACCGCCTGGAGCGCTTCGGCGCCGCGGTCGCAGCCGCCTTCGGGCTGCGGGCCGAGCCGTCGGCGTGTGGCACCGGCGTGTTCGTGGCCGGTCGCAAGATCGCGTCCATCGGCGTGCACGTGAAGCACTGGATCAACCTGCACGGCATCGGCATCAACGTGGCGATGGACCCGAGCCATTGGCAACGCGTGCGACCATGCGGCCTGTCCGCGGACATCATGAGCGACCTGTCGACCGCGGCCGGTCGGCCGATCACCCTGGCGCAGGCGATCGCCGCCGCGACGGCATCGGTTTCCGTGCTGACCGATCCTGACCTTCCGCTATGAAGCCTGGGCAATGACGGGCACGGTCGAGCTGGATCGCGACGGGCAGCACCTGCTGATCCGCTTCTCGTATCGCGAGGACCTGGTCGCGGTGGTCAAGGAACTGCCCGGTCGGCGCTGGGATCCGCGGCAGAAGGTCTGGCGCGTGCCCGCCTCCGCGGTGGAGCAGGTCTTCTCGGCGCTGTCGCGGCACCTGTTCGACTTCGCGCCGGAGATCCCGTCGCTGCTCGCCGGCACGCTGCGCGCAACGCCACCCGCGGCAGCGCGCGGGGCGCCAGCACCGAAAGCACCCTCGGCAGCCCCGACCGACGCCGGTACCGAGCCGAGCAATGGTCTCGTGGCAGCGCCGGCGCTGTCGATCGCCGAACTCAACCAACGCGTCCGCGACGGCCTGCGTCAGCTTTTCCCGGCGGCCGTGTGGGTGGTCGGCGAGATCGTCGACTTCGACAAGGGCGCCGGCCGCCAGCACCGCTTCTTCCAGCTGGTCGAGAAGTCCCCACACGAACCGCGCCCCGTGGCCGCGGTCGAGGTCGCGATGTTCGCCGCCGTGACCGAGCGCTTGCTGCCGGCGCTCGCCAACGGCGAACCGGCGCTGGTGCTGCGCGATGGCCTCGAGATCCGCGCGCTGGTCAAGCTCGACCTCTATCCGGCCAGCGGACGGTTCCAGGTCGTCGTGCAGGACATCGACCCGAGCTTCACGCTCGGCAAGCTGGCGCTGTCGCGCGAGCAGATCCTGCGCGAGCTGGTCCAGAAGGGCATCGCCGAACGCAACCGCAGCCGCGGGTTCCCGGTGCCGACCCTGCGCATCGGCGTGCTGACCAGCCCGGACGCCGACGGCTGGAACGACCTGCTGCGCCACCTGCAGGAGTCCGGCTGCGGCTTCGAGGTCACGCTCTACCCGGTCAAGGTGCAAGGACCGGAGCTGAAGCCGACGCTGCTCGCCGGGCTGCGCTGGTTCGCCGATCGCGAGGCATCGTTCGACGTCGTGTGCATCGTCCGCGGCGGTGGTTCACGCACCGACCTCGCGTGGTTCGACGATCGCGAACTCGCGCTCGCCGTGGCGCTCCACCCTCTGAAGATCGTGGTGGGCATCGGCCACCAGCGCGACCGCTCGGTGCTCGACGAGATCGCGCACTCGGAGAAGACGCCGACCGCGGTCGCCGAGCTGCTCGTGCGCGGCGTCGAACACGCGCGCGCCGACCTCACCGAGCGCGCCGAACGGCTGCGCGCCGCCGCCGCCGATCACCTGACGGCCCTGCACCGCGCCCTGCAGCGCACCAGCGACGACCTGCGCCGCGCGGTGACGCTGCGGCTGGTGCACGCGCGCACCGACCTGCTGCGCGCCACCAACCGCCTGACCAACGGCACCGGCCTGCGCCTGTCGCGCGCGAACGGCAACCTGCAGTACGACCGCAGCCGGCTCACCAGCGGCGCCATGCGCGCGCTCGACCGCACCGCGCGGCACCTCGATCACCAGGCGATGCGCCATCGGCTGCTCGACCCGGCCCGGGTCATCGCGCGCGGCTTCGCGGTGGTCCGCGACGAAGCCGGTCGGGTGCTGCCCACCGCCGCGCGCCTGCAGCCGCAACAGCGCGTCACGCTGCTGTTCCGCGACGGCAGCGCCATCACCCGCATCGAGTCCGTGCATCGAGAACCGTCATGAGCGACAAGAAGAAGAAGAGCGACGAGCTCGGCTATGCCGCCGCCAGCGGCGAACTGGAGCAGATCCTGCAGGACATCGAGTCCGGCGAGATCGACCTCGACGTGTTGACCGATAAGGTCGAGCGCGCCGCGGCCCTGCTGGCGATCTGCCGGCAGAAGCTCGCCGCGACCGAGACCAAGGTGAAGAAGGTCACCGCCGAGCTGGCCGCAGCCATCGAGACGCCGATCCCGACCGAGGACGACGAGACGGAGGCATGACATGGACTGGCAGCACGCGATCCTGGTGTTCGTCACGCTGATCATCAGCCTCACCGTGCACGAGGCGGCACACGCCTTCGTCGCGATGCTCGGCGGGGACCACACCGCCTACCGCACCGGTCAGGTCACGCTGAATCCGGTTCCACACATCCGCCGCGAGCCGTTCGGCACGCTGGTGTTGCCGATCCTGAGCCTGCTGTCGACCAACGGCAGGTGGTGCCTCGGCTTCGCCCATGCGCCGTACGACCCGTACTGGGCGGCCCGCAACCCACGCAAAGCGGCGCTGATGTCGCTGGCCGGTCCGGTCAGCAACTTCCTGCTCGCGGCGATCGCGTTCGCGGTGCTCTACTTCATCGCCAAGCCCGACAGCGACACCGAGGACGCCGTGCGCACGATCGCCGGCGAGTTCCTCAGGATGAATCTGCTGCTCGGCGTGTTCAACCTGGTGCCACTACCGCCGTTGGACGGGGCCGGCGTCGTCGGCGGGCTGTTCCCGCCCAGCAAGCGCCTGTTCGACCAGATCGCGGCCATCCCCTACAGCTCGATCGTCGTGTTCGTGGTGTTGTCGCGCTTCCTCGGCGAACTGTTCTGGCCGATCTTCTCTGCCGTCGACCGCCTGTTGCCGTATCCGCTGTTCTACGGCTGAAGCAGGATCGCAGTCGTCACGGCCGACCGGTGATCGCGGAACGGACTCGCTCGCCGGCCGTACGACAAGGACTGACCGAGCGCTCGTAGGCGAACTCCGGATCGCGCGCCTCCTGGTCCCGCATCAGGTAGCCGACCTCGTCGTCGCACAGGCCGAGGATCAGCAGGTTCGGCCGCTGCAGCTCGGCCCGGATCCGCTCGGCGAACGCCGGCTCGGCCTCGCCCGGCAGCGCAACCGCCTCGAACGCACCGAGCCGCAGGTAGCCGACGGTGCTGCGCGCCTCACCATCGAACAGCTCGCGCTGCAGCGCCGTGGTGAGCCGCCCGAGCCGGAACCCGGCCGAGACCAGCGGCAGGTAGACATCGCGCCGCCGCACCTCGATCGCGTCGATCGGCAGCGGGGTCGCCGTGGCCAGGGCCCGCTCGGCCACCTCGCAGGCGGCCGCGCCGAACGCCGCCTCCCCGGTCGCGTCGCGCGGCTGCACCGCCGGTGAGATCATCGCCCCCAGCGCACCGTTCGCGAACACCGCCTGACCGTGGCCACGCGCGCGCCAGGCATCGCACAGCGGCCCGACGAAGTCGGCGCTGAGCACCGTGTTGCGCCGCGGCAGCACTTCGGGGTGACAAGCGAGATGCAGCAGCGTGCCGAGCGGCCGGCCACCGTCGACCGCCTCGGCGTGCAGCACCACCAGACGCCGATCGAACACCCCGGCGCGGTTGGCGTTCTTGATCAGACCCGTCGTCGGCAGCAGGGCCTCGCCGGTACGGAACCGCGCCGGCGCCGCGTTGGCGGCCGCCTCGGCAACCGCGGCCGCGACCGCGGCGCGCAGCTGCACCAGGTAGTCACGATCCCGCCCGGAGGACAGGAAGTAGTACCCCCACAGGCCGATCAGGTCCGGACCGGCATGCGTGTGGCTCGCGCACACGAACACGTCGCCGTTGGCGAAGCCCGGCAGGCCGCGCTTGATCCAGTCGACGTCCTCGCGCATCACGCCGAGCAGGTCGACGCCGACGATGGCGATGCGCCGGCTGCCGGAGGCGATGACCATCGCGCGCACCTTCAGCGGCGATCCGACGGCCGTGCTGGCGCGCGCCAGATCGAAGCCGGCGAGCCAACCACCGACCGCCGGCGTGATGTCGCGCTCGGCGCTGCCGACCTGCACCGGGCCATCGACGCGGGTGGTCGCGCTCCACTGCATCAGCTGGCTCGGTCGCGCATGCTGGAACACGCCGGCGCATCCGGCGGTCACCAGCAACGACCCGAGGGCGAACGCCCGCGCCATCGATCGAGCCACCACCTCAGCTCGTCTCGAGCAGGGCCAGGGCCCGCCCCAGCGACACCTGCGCATCGGCGACCGGCCGCTGTCCGGCCGCGCGGCGCAGCGCCCGCAGGTAGTGGATCAGCACTTCGCGATCGCTGAGATCGCGCAGCTGATCGCGCACCTGGTCATGGCCGTTGGCGCGCAGGAAGCGGGCGCAGTCGGCCTTGGTCACCGTGCGCCCGCCGTGGAACGGATCGACCAGCACCGGGCGGACGCCGTGCAGCCGGACCAGAAAATGGTCCGGCATCGCGACCCCGGCCACCGACAGTCCGGCCCAGCGCGCCACCAGCAGGTAGACCAGCGACAGCGTCACCGGCACGCCAATGCGATGCGCCAGGACCCGATCGATCATCACGTTCTCGAGATCGGGCGTCTTGTGGTCGCCGCCGCGCAGACCGAGTCGGCCGTGCAGGCGTTCGGCGAGCATGCGCGCGCAGGTCGGCAGGCTGCGACCGGCGCAAGCGGCCCGCAGTTCGCTCGCCTCGCGGCGCAGCAGTGCGGTGAGTTCGGCCGCGTCCGGCACGAACGTGCGCACCATCTTCGACAACAACACCGTGCCCTCGAGCAGCGGCGGCGCCGGGCTGCGGCCCGAACGCCCCAGACGCAGCGAACCGAACCGCCGCAGACACTCCTGCACCGCCATCGTGCGCAGGATCGCGCGGCACCCGGCGCGCACGCGCAGCGACTCGGCCTCCGCCCCTTCGTGCAGCGAGGCCTCGGCCAGCGCACCCCACTGCAGCAGCTGCTCGCGCGCCCGCGCGACCACGACACCGTGGTCGTCGCCGAGCAGCGCGATCGTCGATGCGAGTTGGGCCGGCGTCGGGGACGCCGGGGAGCTTCCGGACGAGTGGGTCATCGGTGGGCGGGCGAGGTCGCAGGCGCCACGACAGGAAGCGGCAGCATAGCGACGCACGGCCCTGTTCTCTCGCCTTTCGCGACGGTTCCAGCCACCATGGCGACCGCGCGCGCACACCACCGACGCGAACCACCGATCCCATCGCCGCTGGCGGCGATTCCGGCGCGAGCCGATCCGCATGAGCACCCGCGAGCCATTGTCGATGAGTCCCGAGGAGTTCCGCCACTTCGGCCACCGGGTCGTCGACTGGATCGCCGACTACCGCTCGCGCGCACCGGGCCTGCCGATCCAGAGCGGCATGGCCCCCGGGGATCTGCTCGCGGCTCTGCCGACGCAACCACCGGAGCAGCCGGAAGGTTTCGCCGCCGTGCTCGCCGACCTAGACCGGTTGCTGATGCCGGCGATGTCGCACTGGCAGCATCCGGGTTTCTTCGCTTGGTTCCCTTCGAACGGCGACCTCGCGTCGGTGCTCGGTGACTTCCTGAGCACCGGGCTCGGCGTGCTCGGTCTGTCCTGGCAGGCGTCGCCGGCCCTGACCGAACTCGAGCAGTGCGTCGTCGACTGGCTGCGACAGATGTGCGGCTTGCCCGACGCGTTCCGGGGCTGCATCCAGGACACCGCGTCGACGTGCACGCTGCTGGCGCTGGTCTGCGCGCGGGAACGCACGACCGGACATGGCCAGACGCGCAGCGGCATGCAGCACGGCGGCACGCCGTTGGTCGTCTACACCAGCGCCGAGGCCCACAGCTCGGTCGAGAAGGCTGCCCTGCTGGCCGGCTTCGGCCGCGACCACGTGCGCAAGATCGGCATCGATCCGGCGCGGGCGATGGACCCCGCGGCCCTGGCGCAGGCGATGGCCGAAGATGTCCGCGCCGGCCGCCGGCCCTGTGCGATCGTCGCCAGCACCGGCACCACCAGCACGACGGCGATGGATCCTGTCGCGGCGATCGCCCCCGTCGCCGCCCACCACGGCGCCTGGCTGCACGTCGACGCAGCGATGGCCGGCAGCGCCATGCTGCTGCCCGAGTGCCGGGCGCTGTGGCACGGCATCGAGGCCGCCGACTCGTTGGTGCTGAACCCGCACAAGTGGCTCGGCGCCGCGTTCGACTGCTCGGTGCAGTTCGTGCGCGACGAACAACACCTGGTGCAGGTGATGAGCACCAACCCGAGCTATCTGCGCACCGCGGTCGACGGTGAGGTCAAGAACTACCGCGACTGGGGCATCGCGCTGGGGCGGCGGTTCCGGGCCCTCAAGCTGTGGAGCCTGATCCGGACCCACGGCGTGGAGCGGCTGCGCGAACGGCTTCGCCGCGATCTGGCGAATGCACGCTGGTTCGCCGACCAGGTGGCCGCCCACGCACCCTGGCGGGTGCTGGCGCCGGTCGTGCTGCAGACCGTGTGCATCCGCCACGAGCCGCCGGGGCTCGACGCCGCCGCACTCGACCGGCACACGATGGCGTGGCTCGGGCGCCTGCATCGCACCGGACGTGCCTGGCTGACGCCGTCACAGCTCGACGGTCGTTGGATGGTGCGGGTCTCGATCGGCGCGCTGCTGACGGAACGCGAGCACCTCGAACGCCTGTGGGACGATCTGCGAGCGGCAGTCGCGAGCGACGGCACGGCCGGCTAGCCGCGGCCGTCGGCCAGCGCCGGATCCTGCACCAGCGACTCGACCCCGACCGCCGGCTCGGGCGGCGCCAACGGCAGCAGCGCAGCCGGCCGATGCGTCGGCAGCAACACGCGGAAGATCGAGCCGTTGCCGAGTTCGCTGTCGACCTCGATGCGGCCGCCGTGGCGATCGATGGTGTTCTTCGCCAACGTGAGGCCGAGCCCGGTGCCGTTGGCCTTCGCCGTCATCTGGTCGCGCCCGACCTGGCAGAACGGTTCGAAAATCCGCTCGACATCGAGTCGCGAGATGCCGACGCCGACATCGCACACCTCGACCACGAGCTGGTCCTGCAGCGCCCGCGCCCGCAGTTCGATCGGGCTGTTCGGCTCGCTGAACTTGGCCGCGTTGTCCAACAGCCGACACCACACCTCGGTGAGCCGCCCCGGGTCGCCGAGGATCGCGGGCAGGTCGTTCGGCACCTCGGTGCGGATGCGGGCGCCGACCGGCGCCGGCATCATCGCCACGGCATCGAGCAGGGTCGCGGTCGGATTCATGACCTCCATGGTCCAGGAACCGGCCGAACCGATCTCGAGCACGTCGTCGACCAGGCGCGCGAGCCGCCGGGCGCCGTGCAGCGCGATGGAGGCGAACTCCTGCCGGGTGTGCACGTCGTGGTCATCGAGGTTGGAGAGGATCTCGGCGGCCCCGAGGATCTCCGTCATCGGCGTGCGCAGCTCGTGCGAGACGTTGGTGACGAACTCCGCCTTGGCCCGCGCCGCCGCGAGCGCCTGGTCGCGCGAGGCCACCAGCTCGCGTTCGGTGAGCTCGCGCCGACGGATGTTCTCCTGCAGCTGCGAAGTCATGTCGTTGAACGCGGCCCCCAACTCGCTGAACTCGTCCCGACTCTGGATCGATACCCGGGCGGCCAGGTTGCCGTCCGCCAGTGCCCGGGTCGCATCGCGCAGCAGCACGATCGGACCGAGCGTACGCCGCATCTGCACGAGACTGGCGAACACGACCAGCAACAGCGTGCAGACCGCGGTGAGCGCGAACCACCAGGAGAAGTCCTCCATCCCGGTGAGCTGGCGTTTGGCCTGCACGATGAACAGGTCGACCGCGTACTGCGGCCGCAGGAACGCGCGCCAGTAGCGGGCCAGATAGGGACTGCCGTCGCTGATCCACTCCACGGTTCCCGACGACGGCTGGAGCCCGGCCGCCTGCACCAGCGGGTACGGGTCGGGCAGTTCGCGGACGGTCTGGTAGATCGGCCGCCAACAACTGTCGTAGACCGCGCAATCACTGCCGGCGGCGAACAACTCGGACTCCCAGAACCAGTCGGTGCGGATCCGGGCCCCCAGCAGCGCGCTGGTCGGCCGCGCGGCGTCGACCGCCACCAACATCAACATGGTGGACGACTCGGTGATCAGGCGCACGACCGGGCGACCATTGGCCAAGTGCTCGACCTCGAGCTTGTTGAACGGCGCGTACGGAACCGCACCGTCGCCACACAGTCCGCGCGGGCCGTCGTCGCCCACCAGCCACACGGCCGCGCATCGCTCACCGACGTGCCGCTGCAGCGCCTTCGCCGCGCCACCGTCCGGATCGTTGAGCAGCCGCGGCAGGAACTCGCGAGCCAGCGCCAGGTCCCCGGCGACCTGACTCAGGCGCGCCGCGACCCCCATGCCGGTCGTCTTGGCATGGTTGTGCAACATCGCCTGCTGCTCCGTGCGCATCTGCTCGGCGGTGCGACTGGCTGCCAACCAGGCGAACACGACCAGCGGCAGCAGTGCACAGCCGGTGAACAGGGCGATGAACCGCCTGCCGATCCGAGAGGTCAGCACACCGGCCGCCGCCGGCTCGTGCAGGCGTTCGTTCACACACCCCCCTCGCCGCCGACACCTGCCAATGCAGGCACGGCCTGCCCGAACTCGTCCTCACAGCGATCGTCCCCCGGATCATGCATCTCGAACCCGCCGAGGGCCGCCTCGAGCTGTCGTTCGGCCGCCACCAACGCATCCAGCTGCGCCACCTGTTGCCGCGGCAGACGCAGGATCGCCGACTGCAGCTCGTGCTGCACGGCGATCTGCGCCTGCCGAATGGCGCCGACCCGGGCCGCCACGCCGGCAGCAGCGGCATTCAGGCAACGAACCTCCTCCTTCAGGTAGTCGCCGCGCCGCGTGCGCAGCGCCGGCGGCAGCTTGCCGGCCGCCAGCAGGCGCAGGTTGCGCTTGTAGCGGACCAGCGGCCCCGCGATGCGGTGCGAGAACCTGACGGCGCCGAGCACGATGATGCCAATGCACAGGGCAGCCAACAGCCAGAACCGCTCGTGCATGTAGAGCAGCACGATCGCCTGCTCCTCGAAGTTCGGCAGGTTGGCGACGTCGCCGATGTTCCACAGCAGCGGCACGAAGATCCCGCAGCTGACGGTCACGAGCAGCAACGTGCCGTACAGCAGACCGTGCGCACACAGGCTGCCCTGGAGCTTCCAGTCGACGATCAGACGACGGCGAACGAAGCGCTTGATCATGGTGTCAGAGTGGGACATGGTGCATGTCAGTAGTCGGCCGCGACGCCGAAGAAGCCGCCGTTGTTGGCGCGGATCACGTCGTCCTTGGCAATGGCGTTGCTCAGCGACACCGACGTGCGCCCGTCCGGGCCGAGGCTGAACAGGTCGTAGTCCGTGTTGAGGGGCAGCAGGTACCGATCGCGGCGGCGGGTGTCGGCGGCGACCACGCCGACGTAGATCTGGAAGGTGCCGCTGTTGGCGATCGAGTCGACCAGCACGGTGTACTCCGAGCTGTCGAGCGGGCGCACGAGGGAGCCGACGATGTCCGCTGCCTCCAACTTGGCTGAGTTGTAGTTCGCGGACTGGTAGGCGCCGGCTCCTTGCGGCCGCCACCATGCCAACGGGCCGAGGCCGATGGTGCCGGGCAGCAGGCTCCCACCCCCCAGCCCACCATCGCCGCCGGCGCCCTTGGCCGGCCCGCGGAACGCGCTCGGATCGACGAGTCCGGCGGCCACCGCCCAGGCGAGTCCGTCACCGGTGCCGTCCTCGTAGTTCAGGTAGCAGTAGGGCACACCCCAGGGATCCTGGCGGCCGCCGAAGCCGACCTGGTAGAGCGTCAGCGGCAGCTGGCCACCATGGGAGGCCTGATACTTCGAGATCTCCTGTGAGATCGTCACCAGCTCGTGCTTGGCCTTGCCGACGCGGGCCGTGCGCAACGCCGAGACGTAGTTGGGCACGCCGATGGTCGCGATCACGGAGAGGATGGCCACGACGATCATCAGCTCCAGCAGCGTGAAGCCGCTCCCGGCCGAGCATCCCCGATAGCCATGCATTCCGGGGCTATCGGAAAGGGCTGGTGCGGGGCCTGAAGGCGCGCGACCGGAAACCCGCGCTGGAGCGCTTGACGCCGCGACCGCGCCAGGAAAGCGCGGCGGCGACCGCGCTTTCCCGGGGGGCGAATCCTCGCTGAAGTGGTGCCCAGGACAGGAGTTGAACCTGCAAGCCCTTTACGGGCGCTAGCACCTCAAGCTAGTGCGTCTGCCAATTCCGCCACCTGGGCGATCAGCGAGGGCCGGGGAGCCTACCGACCGTCGGCGCGATTTCAACTACCGAACCTGCCGCACCGGCCGCGCTCGATCAACGCAGGTTGGTGGCCAACCGCATCTGGAACCGCACCGAGTTGTTGTCGAGCTCCAGCTGGATGACCCCGGCCTTCAGCAGCTGCGCCATGCCCCGCAGCTGCTCCATCTGGGCCCGGTCCTCGGCCGTGAAGCTGGTGCGCTGCCGACGCCACTGCTCGCGCAACTGCGCCACCACCGCACGGTCGAACTCGCCCCCGGCTTCGGTCATCGCCTTCGGCATGCTGGCCTTGCTCGGATACTGAGCGAACGAGGCGCGCCGCACCTGGTCCTCGACCGCCGGTCGCTCCTGCACCAACCACTCGGGGTCCGGGACCTCGCTGGCGGCATCCGCGAACGAGGCATAGCCGTCGAGCACCGGCACCAGGTTGGCGCCGTCGATCCAGACCAGGCCGCTGAGGTCACTGGCCAACTCCGGCAACGCGGCCTGGAACTCGGGATTGTCCAACACCGACTTGGCCCCGGTCTGGGTGCGGTACCGCGCGGTGATGATGTCGCGGATCAGCGGCCCGGAGTTCGACAACACGAAGAAGTCGCGGAACACGATCACCGCGATCTCGCCGGTGCCCGGAATCGCCGGGGTCACGAACTCGGTCACCGGCTCGGGCAGGAACTGGTCGCGGAACGGCACCTTGAGGTGCCACACCTTGCGGAAGTTGAAGGTACTGGACGCGGCGCGCATCATCGTCACCAGTTCCTCCAGCAGACCCGACGCGCCGGGGCGCAGCCAGAACACCCACGCCACCTGCGGCACCGGCGACCGCTGCGCCACGGGCACCATCAGTTCGCCGGTATCCTTGTCGCGCGAGGTGTCCGGCTTGTTCTTGCTGAACACGAAGCCCGTGCGCGGCAGGAACGCCACCTTGATGCGATCGATCAGGTCGCGCACGCCGCTCAGCTGCGTGCCCTGGAACGTCGCCCGCCGCATCGCGTCGTCGAGGAACTGCTTCTCGGCGTCCTCGAGCGACTCGAACATCGCGGTGAGGAACTCGCCGGCCGGCATGCGCAGCGCCGCCGCCGCGCAGGCCGTCTCGGGCACCATGCGCAGGAACGGGTCCAGCCATTCCTCGCGGCGCTGCTGCTCGGCGCGATAGAAGCTGCTCTGGAACGGCGTGTGCTGCTTGCTGTTGAGACCGACCTGGCCGGTGCAGGCGAGCAGGCCGTCGCCGAACATCAGGCCGCCGGCGATCTGGCTCCAGCCCTTCAGGTTCAGGAAGCTGGCCAGCACCCGCTCGTTCATGCTGTCGCGGTTCTGCGGGTTCGGCCACGAGGCGGCGAACCGGCGGAAACCGTCGAACGCGTTGGGCTCGACGACGAACTCGACCGCGCGGCCGGCATCGACGGCGTTCAGGCCGGTCCACTTCTCGATCCGCTTCACGGTGTCGGTGTAGGCCGCCATCTGCCCGATCGGCTCCTCGTCGCGATTGCCGTCGATCAGGCGCTGCGACTGCTCGAGCAGCAGCTTGTGGTTGGCGACCATCACCAGGTCGAGGTGGCGCTTCACGTAGAGCGGTCCGGCGGCCCCCTGCGGCTTGATCACCAGCAGGTCGCCGTCGTTGGCGACGTCGAGCCCCTGCGCCTGCATGCGGCTCTGCACCATGCCGAATCCGGCCAGGCCGAGGGCCGCCTTCACCCGCCACGACACCCGCGTGTAGACGCACCACCACGGTGCGGGCAGCGGGCGCGGGGGCTGCGCCGAGTAGTCCTGTTCGTAGCCGGCGACCAGCAGCTCGTCGCCGATCGCGTCGCGCATCAGGTCGAGCCAGCCACCGCTGTCCGTGCGCACCTGCTCGAACGCGGCCGCCGCCTGCTGCACCGCCCGGTCGACGCCGTTCCGCTTCCAGGCCTGGCCGAGCGCACCGCGCTGCAGCTCGGCGAACCCTGGCGCGTCGACCAGCTGCGACCAGAACTTCGGTTCCGGGAACGGGTCGAAGTCGTCGGCCAGGCGCGCCTTGCGGGCGAAGAAATTGACGCCGCGCGGCACCACGTCGCGCAGCTCCGGCAGCGAGCCCTCGAACGGGTTGAAGACGAACGCAGCGATGAACAGCAGCGCGAACACCACGATGCCACCGAGGGTGAACGCGAGCGTGCGCCACAGGCGGCGCTTCGGCTTGGGCTTCGACATGGCCATTGGCGGAGCAGGGTAGCGGACCGGGCCGCCAGCTTGGAGAACCGATCTCCGACGATGCGCGCGGGTTTGCCTTCCCCGGGGCACGGCGTTCTACTGCGGAGCCATGACCGGCCTGCTCCCCAATGCCCGTTCCCGCCGCATCGAGGAGTCGGCCACGCTCGCGATCTCGGCCAAGGCCGCGCGGCTGAAGGCCAGCGGACTCGACGTCGTGTCGCTCGGCGCCGGCGAACCCGACTTCCCGACCCCGCCGAGCATCGCCGCCTCGGGCATCCGCGCGATCGAGCGCGGCAACACGCGCTACACCCCGGCCCCCGGCGTGCCCGAGCTGCGCGCCGCCGGGGCGCGCTGGTTCGGCGACACGTTCGGCCTGCGCTACACGCAGGACGAGGTGATGGTCACCGCCGGCGCCAAGGCGGCGCTGCACATGGCGCTCGATGCGGTGGTCGAACCGGGCGACGCGGTGCTGATCCTGGCCCCCTACTGGGTCAGCTACCCGGCGCTGGTGCGCATGGCCGACGGCGAGCCGGTGATCGTGCCGGCGGCGATCGAGCGCGGCTTCATCCACGATGCGGCCACCATCGATGCCGCCGCACGCCAGCATCGCGCCAAGGGCGTGATCCTGAACTGGCCCAACAACCCGTCGGGCGCGGTGCCCGAACCCGACCAGGTGCGTGCGGTCGTCGACGTGGCGGTGCAGCGCGGCCTGTGGATCCTGTCCGACGAGATCTACGCGACGCTGCTCTACGACGGCGCGCGCCACGTGTCGCCCGCGGCGATGCCCGGCGGCAGCGATCGCACGATGGTCGTGAACGGCTTCACGAAGTCGCACACGCTGACCGGCTGGCGGACCAGCTTCCTCGCCGGCCCGCGCGCGGTCATCGACGCCGCCTGCCGGATCCAGAGCCAGGTGCTCGGCAATCCGTGCACGATCAGCCAGGCGGCGATGCTGACCGCCTGCGAGCAGCCGCTGCCGCAGGAACACGACACCCGCATGGCCGCGTTCGACCAGCGCCGCCGCTACCTGGTCGCCGAGCTGAACAAGATCCCCGGCGTGCGCCTGGTGGCGCCGCGCGGCGCGTTCTACGCGTTGATCGACATCCGGGAGCTGTGTGCGAAGAAGGGCCTCGACGACGTCGCCCTGTGCGAGCGGCTGCTCGACCAGCACCACCTGGCGATCGTGCCCGGCTCGGCGTTCGCGATCCCCGGCTTCGCGCGGCTGTCGTACGCGGCGGCGATGGACCAGCTGCAGAAGGCCGTGCAGCGGCTGCGCGCGTTCGTGGAGTCGAAGTGAACGGCGACGAACAGAAGGTCCGCGTCGTGCAGGCCGAGAACCTGGCCGCGCTGCAGGCCGCCGACCACGACTGGGACGTGTTCGCGCAACTGCGTTCGCTGAAGGATCTGCAGACCAAGGATCGCAAGCCCTACCTCGTGCTCGAGCTCGCCGACGTGCACGCGGTCGTCGAGGGCAAGATCTGGGACAACGCGCCCGACGCGATGGCGGCGGCGAAGGCCGCGGAGCCGCGCGCGACCGTGAAGCTGCGCGGCAAGGTCAAGGACTGGCAGGGCCGGCCGCAGCTGGTCATCGAACGGCTGAAGGTGGTCGGTACCGGCGAGATGCCCGAGGGCTTCGACCCGGATCAGGTCGTCGATCCGGCCCTGGCGCTGGTCGAGGACCTGTGCTGCCGCACGCTGGTGTTCGACATCGAGACGGTGCCGGCGTTCGACCGGCGCGAGCTGCCGCCGACGGTCGCCGAGGCGCTGTCCGACAACGCGACGCGCAAGGAGATGGAGCCGGCGGCGGTGATGGGGATGTCGCCGTTCTTCGGCAAGATCGTGTCGCTGGCGATCGGCGACGGCGATGCGGAGCCCGGCGAGGGCACCGACGCGGTCACGGTGCTGGCGGTGCCACCCGACGGCACCACCATCGCCGATTGTCCGAGCTGGCTGCGGCCGATGGACGAGGCGACGCTGCTGCGTTCGTTCTGGGCGCTGGCGTCGCGGGCCGAGACGGTGGTGTCGTTCAACGGGCGCGGCTTCGACATCCCGTTCCTGGTCACGCGCAGCCTGATCCACGGCATCCCGGCGCGTGTCGACCTGATGTCGCAGCGCTTCGCGCTGCGACCGCATCTGGACCTGTTCGAGCTGATCTCGCAGCGCGGGCGCGGGCCGAGCAAGCTGGATGTGGTGTGCTGGGCGTTGGGGATCGAGAGTCCGAAGGAAGTGATGGACGGCTCGATGGTGGCGCCGGCGTATGCGCGCGGGGAGATCGTCAAGATCGCGGAGTACAACGCGCACGACGTGCGGGCGACCTCGGCGGTGTATCGCAAGGTGCGGGATCTGGTGTTGCGGTACCGCGCGGATTGGCAGCCGAGCAAGAAGTAGCCGAGCGAGACTGCGTCGGCAGCACGAGTCTGCATCGCACGGCATTGCGCCACCGGGCAGTCGACAGCAACTGCCGCGACGCATCACAGCAGCGTCGGCCAGCGGGCGAAGAACTGGCGCCATGGCACGATCTCGACACCGTCCAGCTCGAACGGCTCCGGCACCTTGGCGACGACGACACACGGCACCTCCGGATGGGCGTCGTGGAACGACCGCAGGCCGCTGAGATCCGCGCCGGCGATGTGTTCCTTCGCCTTGATCTCGATCGCCATCGCGAGTTCGCCGTGCTTGGCGAGGACGAGGTCGACTTCGGCGCCCAGATGCGTGCGCCAGAAGAACAACTGCGCCTCCGAACGCGAGTAGCTGAGCAAGCGGTGCAGCTCGAGCACGACGAAGTGTTCGAACAGGCGGCCTTCGAGTGCCCGGTCGATGCCCGCGGTCAGGCGGCGACACAGCGCGTTGGTGACGCCGAGGTCGAACAAATAGACCTTCGGGTGCAGCGTCATTCGTGCGCGCGGACTCTTGCGCCAGGCCTCGAGCCGCACGGCCACGAGGGTATCGACGAGAATCTGGTAGTACTCGTGCACCGTGCGGGCGGCGACGCCGGCATCCCGCGCGACGGAGCTGACGTTGAGCAGTTCGCCGGACTGGGACGCGGCGACGTCGAGGAAGCGAGCGAAGCCGCCGAGGTTGCGCACCAGCGCTTCCGCCATGATCTCCTCGCGCAAGTAGGTCTCGGTGTAAGCGACCAGGAAGTCGCGCGCCTCGTCGTCCCCACGTGTGCATGCCGGTGGCAAGGCGCCGTATCGCAACAGGCGATCGAGCGCTGCGTCGGCTCCCAGTTCCTCGATCGTCAGCGGATGCAGATGGCGCACCACGGCCCGGCCGGCGAGCAGGTTGGTGCCGGCCCGCCGCAGCTTGCGCGCCGAGGAACCGGTCATCACGAAGCGGACGTTGCGGCTCTCGATCAGGGCGTGGATCGCGTCGAGCAGTGCGGGCACCTTCTGGATCTCGTCGACGAAGATCGTGGTGACGCCGGTCCGCAGTCGGGCCTCGGCCTCGCGGACGAATTGCTGCGGGTCCTTCGCGAACCGCACGTGCTCGTCGTGCGAGAGCAAGTCGACTGCCCAGGCTGCTTCCGGCAGTTGCGAGCGCACCAGGGTGCTCTTCCCGGTCTGGCGCGGGCCGAGCAGCAGGCAGGAACCGTTGGAGGGCAGCTTCAGAGACCTAAGCAGCATGCCGCCAGAATGTAATACACTTTGGCTATCATACACCACGAATCCTCAAGCTGTTTCCTGAAAAGCACTTCCGGTCAAGCCATCAGCTGCAACCGCACCCGAACAGCACCCCAGCCCCGGCCCTCCAGCCACCCGGCCACCCCCGCCATCACACCGGCCACAGCACCGCCTCGAAGTGCGCCAGCACCGCCGACAACACCTCGTCCGGCGCCGCGGGATCCTGCACGAAGCACCACCACTCCCCGTGCTGGTTGTTCAGCGAGAACTCGTGCCCCGCATACGTGAAGTCGAGCCACGCCTCGGTGACCCGGTCCGTCACGAACCCCGTCTCCACCGCACCCACCAGCCGCGGGATCGCCGCGCGCAGCAGGTCCCAATCCGGCTCCACCAGCCCCCGCTCCCGGAACCCCGCGAAGTGACGACTGCCGTCGTGCATCCGCAGGTCGAACAACCGCCGCTCGGCGCTCACAGCGTGAACGCGTTCCGACAACCCGCCGGCAGCGCCTGCAGGCACATCTCCTGCAACCGCCGCCGCTGCACCTTGTCCTCGATCGACGTGAACACGTACAGCTTCCACATCCGCGGATAACTCTCCGCCAGATCGCGCAGCCGCGGGATCTGCTCGGCGAACGTGTCCATCGGCAGCGTGCGTTCGCCGCTGCCCGGGAACCGCACCAGCGTGCGACTCTCCTTCAACTGCATCCGGCGCTTGGGACAGTACAGGATCACGTCACAGCTCTGCCCGAACGCCGCCTTCGCCTGCTGCTCCATCGCCGCCTCCCACGCAAACCTCGCCTCCGGCTTGCCCGGCGTGAAGTAGGTGTCGAGCAACTGCTGCTGCACCGCCTGGTTCTGGTACCACGGCAACACCAGCACCCGCTTGGGCAACGCGCGACGGCGATAGCGCGCGACGAACCGCCGCAACCGCTCGGTGGCCGAAGCCTCCCCGAGATCGATCTCACCGAGCCGCCACAGCAGCCCCTCGTCGTTCTGCCGCTGCAGCTCCGCCGCCGACAACGCCCCCGCGCGCAGCGCCAGCTCGACCATGCGCGACAGCAGCGCCCCGGCGGCGATCTTCGCGTGGTGATAGTAGACCCGCTCACTGAAGTGATAGCGGCACTCGAGCACCCGCAGCAGCTCGCTGATGATGTCCTCGCGCAGCATGCCGTTCTTCTCGCAGTCGACGAACAGCTGCTGGTCCTTGCGATCGACGCGGAAGTAGTCGATCACGCGCCGGTCGTAGCGCAGCTCGAGGCCGGTGAACGCCGCGTCGCGGCGCAGATAGTCGAGCAGATCGGCATCGATCGTGTCGCTGACCACCTGCCGCCAGAACGCCGGCACCGTCTTGCCGACCCCCGAGAGGATCGACAGCACCGCATCGCGCAGCCCTTGCCGATCGAGTTCGGCGCCGAGTTCGCTGTCGCCGAGCACCGTGGCGAAGCGCTCGGGCTGGTCGTGGCGCGGCAGCAGCCCGGTCTGGTCCTCGATGTTGTGCCCGTACGGGATGTGCGTGACATCGTGCAGCAGCGCTGCCGCGCGCAACACCCGCCGCTCGTCGTCGGTGACGTGATGGCAGCCGGCCGGATCGCGACGCGCGTTCTTGTTGCAGGCGTCGAGCAGCTGGTCGCAGACGTGCAGTGTGCCGATCGAGTGCTCGAAGCGTGTGTGCACTGCCCCGGGATAGACCAGCGACGCACTGCCGAGCTGCTTGATGCCGCGCAGCCGCTGGAACTCGGCGGTGTCGACCAGCCGCAGCTCGGCGGCGGACAGTTCGATGTCACCGTGGACCGGATCGCGCAGGATGCTCACGTGCCGGCGACCGTAGCACCGGAGCATCGGGGGCGAAAGAAAGTGGGGACCGGACCCACGAGGTCCGATCCCCCCACCACACAACGAAGCCACACGAGGTGCGCGGCGCGCTCACACGCACCGCACACCGCAAGGATATCCCATGCCTTCCACCCCGGTCGGCGCGTGGGCGCGGCGCCGCGGCCGGCGCCCGCCTGCCGCCCAAGGCAACGGCGCTTGCCCGAGTCCCGCCGCGGGACCACGTTGCCGCCGATGCCATGGGCGGCGGCACGCGACGGTTCGATCAGCGCGGTGGCGGCGGCGACTGCAGCGACACCGGCCCGGTGATCGCCACGTCGCGCAACACGCGCGGCTCCCCGCCGGTGGAGCCGACGAACGTGCGCAGCTCGACGTCGAAGCGCCCCGCGTACGGCAGCGACACCCGCCAGCTCGCGTCGGCGGCGAGCTCGGCGCGCAACCCACCCGACAGATCGGTCTCCGCGAACCAGCTCGCGCCCGCGCGCGGCGGCGCCAGCTCGAACTGCGGCTCCCCACCGAGCCAAACTGGTACCTGCAGCGGCGCGCCGAGTTCGACCTCGGCGAGCGGCACGTCGCGGCCGGCGAACCCGCGCCCGCGCAGCGACAGCACCGGTTCGTCGCCCGGGGCGCGCCCGATCACGAACGCGCCGTCGACGTCGGTGCTGGTCGCGCAGGTGCCGACTGCATCGAGATGCGGCGGCAGCAGCCGCTTGCCGACCGCTCCGCGCAGCGGCCGGCCGGCCGGCCGCGACCACAGCGACACCCCGAAGAGCGGCTGCCCGTCGCCGTCGACGACGCGGCCGCGCCACGACGCCTCGCGCAGCACCAGCGGCACCTGCACCTGGTTGCGTTCGCCCTTCAGCACCGCCGCAACCGGCGCGGCGAGCGCGGCCGCCGGATGGCGCACGACGATGCCGACCTCGGCGCCGCGCGGCAGCCCCGACACCGCGGTGCGCCCGTTCGCATCGAGCCGCGCCCCGTCGTCGAGCGCCTGCACGAAGAACGGCCACGTCGACATCTCCGTGGTCACGCTCGCCCCCGGCACCACGAAGACGCGCCCCGCGTCCATCGCCGCGGCCGCCGCGACCAACTGCACCTCGAGCGTGCAACCAGGGTGCAGCTGCGCGTCGCACGGCGCCATCGGCATCGCCACCGCGATCGTGCGCCACACCGTGGCGTGCCCACGGCCGCTGGCGACGAACGGCACCCCGCCGCTGGCCAGCACCAGCGCGCGGTAGGCGCCGTCCTGATCGGTGACGAATTCGCGCCGCGCGCCGTCGGCCGCGTATTCGCCGAACCACACGCTGGCCTCGGGCAGTGGCTTGCCGTTCGCATCGCGGATCACACCGGTGACCACCAGCGGCGCGCCGATCGGCGGCTGCGCGACCTGCCCGGCGTCGATCGCGACCTGCCGCACGATCGCACCGTGCTCGGTGTCGATGCGCACCATCGCCACCCCGGTCGCGGTTGCGGGCCGGTCCTGGCCGGTATCGAAGCCACCGTCGAAGCCGGCGCCGACCCCGGCGATCGGCGCGGTCGGTAACGCCACGCCGTCGCCGGCGCGCACCGCTTGCACCGGCAGCACCGGCGGCGGCAGATAGCGTTCGCGCGGCAACACCGTGAGCCGCACCCGCAGCGCATCCGGCGGCAACGGCCGCGGCGGCGGCACCGACAGCTCCCCGCCCCCGGCCGGCAGCGGTTCGACCGGCGGCGGCGGCGCGATCGGCGGCGCACTCGACTCCTGCCACCAGAACCAGGCGGCCGCGGCCGCACAGCCAACGGCGAGGAACAACAGGATGGCTGGCTTCGACGACATGCGGCGTTGCGTTGGAAGCACGATACCGTTCGCACGGTCCAACGCCGCCATGCGCCTGCCGATCGCCCTCGACTACCGACCCGCACTGCTGTCCCGGGCGGGCATCGGTCGCGCCACCCGCGAACTGGCGGCGGCGCTGGCGCGGCAGCCGGAGCTCGTGGTGCACCTGTATGCGCACAGCCTCGCCCGCGCCGTGGTGCCGACCGCGGTGCCGCCCGATGCGCACCTGCACCGGCTGCCGCTGCCGGGCCGCGCGGCCGGCCTGCTGCAGCGGCTGGGGCTCGGCGCCGATCGACTCGCCGGTGGCGCTGCAGTGTTCCACTGGACCGACTACGTGCAGCCGCCGCTGTCGCGGGCCCGCGCGGTGCTGACCGTGCACGACCTCGCGTTCGTGCGCGAACCGGCGTGGCACGGTGCCGATGCGGCGCCACTGCGCGAACGCACCGCCAGAGCGATCGCCGCCGCCGCCGCGGTGATCGTGCCGTCGCGCACGACGGCCGCGGATCTGCAGCAGTTCGCACCAACGGCCCGCGCGGTGCACGTGGTGCCGTTCGGCGCCGATCACGTGCCGACGGCGATCGACACGGCAGCGCTGCCGGTGCCGGTGTCGCGGCCGTACGCGCTGTGCATCGGCACGCTCGAACCGCGCAAGAACCACCTCGCACTGCTGGCCGCGTGGCGCCGATTGCCGGCCGGCAGTCCGCGGCTGGTCGTCGTCGGCGGCATCGGTTGGGAATGCGCGGCGATCGTCGACGAACTGCAGCGCGCGGTCGCCGACGGCCTCGCGCTCTGGCTGCCGCGCGCCGACGATGCGCTGCTGTGGCGCTTGCTCGCCGCGGCGCAGCTGCTGGTCTACCCGTCGTTGTGGGAGGGCTTCGGCTTCCCGCCGCTCGAAGCGATGCAGCTCGGCGTGCCGGTGGTCGCTCACGACGCGGCGCCGATGCAAGAACTCGGCGATGGGGCGCTGTCGCTGGTCGACGCGCGCGAGCCGCTGGCGCTGGCGGCGGCGATCGAACGGCTGCTCGGCGATCCGGTCGCACATGCGGCCGCGAGCGCCGCCGGCCGCACCCGCGCCGCCGCGTTCCGCTGGCGCGACTGCGCGGCCGCGCACGCCGCGATCTATCGCCAGGTGGCCGCATGCTGATCGCGTTCGACGGCGCGGGTCTCGCCGGCGGGCCGATCACCGGCGTCGGCCGCGCGTTCCTGACCGGGCTGCAGGCGTATGCCGAGCTCGGCGGCGCCGAGTGTGTGCTGCTGCTGCCGGCCGGCGTCGAGGCACCGGCGCTGCGCGCAGTGCGCATCGAGCCAGCGCCGCGCGGGGCGTGGGCGCGCCAACGCCACCTGCCGCGGTTGTTGCGCGCGTTGCGCGCCTCGCTGCTGCACGGCTCGGTCGCCAGCGTGCCGCTGCGTGCCCCGTGCCCGACCATCGCCACCGTGCACGACCTGCCGTGGCTGCATCCCGAACTCGGCGAACGCACGTCGTGGTGGCGGACCTTCGCGACCGTGCGCGCGCTGCGCTCGGCGCGAGCGATCGTGGCGCCATCGACGCGGACCGCGCAGGACACGCAGCAGCTGCTCGGCAGGAAGTCACCGCCGATCCACGTCATCCCGCACGCGACGCCGCTGCCGCTCACCGCAGCGCCACACGCACGCCGCGGCCCACTGCTGGTGCTCGGCGACGACCGGCCGCGCAAGAACCGGCTGCGCCTGCAGGCCGCACACGCGCTCGCCCGCACGCGCGCGCCCGAGCTGCCGCCGCTCGCGTTCGTAGGCCCGACCGGAGGTGAGCGCGGCACCTACGTCGACGAAGGTCACAAGCACGAACTGCTGCGCACCTGCCGCGCGCTGGTGCATGTGTCGCGCTTCGAGGGCTTCGGCCTGCCGGTGCTCGAAGGCCTCGCGCACGGTGCCCCGGTACTGTGTTCGGCGCTGCCGCCGCACCGGGAGATCGCCGGCGACGCGGCGCTGTTCGTCGACCCCGACGACACCGAGGCGATCGCCGCGGGATTGCTGCGCATCGACGGCGACGAGGCGCTGCGCGCTCGGCTGCAGCAAGCCGGACCGGCGCGCGCCGCCGCGTTCGCACCGACCGCACTCGCCGCCCGCTGGCGCGCCTTGCACACGACGGTGCTCGCATGACGTTGCACGCCGTGGTCGCCGGCTGGTTGCTGGGCCCACCATCGGGCGCCAACCGCCGGCTGCTGGCGCTGCTGCAGCACACCGCACCATTGCTCGTCGCCGGCGAACGCATCACCGTGCTGCACCGCGCCGACCACGTGCCGCCATCGCTGCCCGGCATCGGCTGGCAGCCGATCGCGATCCCCGCCGCACCGACCTGGCGCCGCGCGCTGGCCGAACGCCGCCTGCTGCCGGCGGCGCTGCGCGCACTCGGCGCGACCGTGGTCGACCACGGCTTCCTGCCGCTGCCACCGCTGCCGGTGCCGAGCACGCTGATCGTGCACGACCTGCGCGCGGTGCAGGGGCTCACCGGTTGGCCGCGACCGTTCGCACGCGCGCTGCTGCGCCGTTCGTGTGCGCGCGCGGCGGCGGTGATCACACCGAGTGCGTGGACCGCGGCACGACTGCGCGAACTGTGCCCGGGGCTGCAGCCGGTGGTGATCCACAACGGGGTCGAGCTGCCGTCCGGGCCGTTGCCGGATGCCCCCGATACGCTGCCATCACAGGGCTACCTGCTGCACACGGGCCATCTAGAGGCGCGCAAGAACCTCGGCGTCGTCGTGCAGGCACTCGCGACCCTGCCGGCTGCGAACCGCCCCGAACTGTGGCTCGCCGGTGCCGACGCCGGCGCCGGCCACGCGCTGCAGCGGCAGGCCGTCGCCGCCGGCGTCGTGCTGCGCCAGCTCGGTGTCGTCGACGATGTGCAACTCGCGCAGCTCTACGCGCACGCGCGCACGGTCGTGATGCCCTCGCACCACGAAGGCTTCGGGCTGCCGGCCCTGGAAGCCTTGGCGCACGGCCGCCCGCTGCTGGTTGCGGCCGGCACGGCGTTGCCCGAGGTGTCCGGCGATCTCGCCACGATTCTGCCGGCCGACGATCCCGCGGCATGGGCGCTCGCGATCGCCGCACCGCCGGCCGATGACACCAGGGCCCGCGCGGCGCGGGTCGCTCGCGCCGCGACGTTCGACTGGCCGCGTGCAGCCAGGCAATGGCTCACCTTGTGGCGGCAGCTCGACGGAACGCCGATCATCGGCTGACCTCGCCACCGACCCCGACCGCGGCGAGTCGATCCAACCGACCACGGCGATGAATCCACTGCACACCCAACCACCGTCCGCGGTCCTGCTCGACGACTTCGTCTGTGTTCGGCCGTGGCGCCCTGATGACGCCGAGGCCCTGCACCGGGTCGCCGAGGAATCGCTGCGAACGGTGTCGCCGTGGATCTCGTGGCTCGACCCGATCCGATCGCTGGCCGACAGCCAGCGCTGGATCGCCGACAGCGGCGAACTCTGGAGCGCAGCCTCCCAATACCGGTTCGGGATCTTCGACGCCGAGGATCCGCACCATCTGCTGGGTGGCATCGGCCTCAATCACCTGAACCCGACCCACCGGATCGCCAACCTCGGCTACTGGGTGCGCACCAGCACCGTCGGTCGCGGCATCGCCACTCGTGCCAGCCTGCTGGTGGCACGGTTCGGACTGACCGAGCTCGGCCTCGGTCGCATCGAGATCATCACCGCCACCGACAACGCCGCGAGCCATCGCGTCGCCGAGAAGGTCGGCGCGGTGTTCGAGGGCGTCCAGCGCAACCGGCTCCGCATGCACGGGGCATGGATCCCGGCTCGGATGTATTCGCTGGTGCCCGAGGACCTCCGGTAGCCGGAGCGCTCAACCAACCAGGCGCATCGTCAGCCAGATCAGGCCTGCCGCGAGCGCCACCGCGCCGAGCCAGACCAGCCAACGCGTGCCACCGCCGATCTGACCGACGTCGTCACCGAGCACCCCACCTTGCCCACTGGCCTGCTTCGAGTACTGCAGGATGCGACCGGCAGTCGGCGCCGCGGCAACCGGTGCGGGTCCCTTCGGCTTGTTGGCCGCGGCCGGCGTCGGTGCCGGCCGACGGACCTCGACCACTTCGTCGGCGAACTCGACCACCGAGGGATTCATGGTCGGCTTCGGCGGCGGCGGCGGCGAGATCTCGGTCGGCGCCGGCGCCGGATCCGGGCGCCGGGCCGGATGTTCCTTGATCACGATCGGCGGCCGCGGCGGCGGTTCGGCGGGAGCCTTCGGCGCCGGCGTCGACGGGGCCAGCATCGCGTCGCCGAGCAGATCGTCATCGTCGTCGAGGATCACCGAACGCGGCGGCGCGGCGGGTGGCTGCACGGGGGGCTCGGCTGACGGCGCGGCTGGCGCCGGCGGCCGGGGCGCCTTGGCGACCACCGGGGCACTCGGCGCGCTCGGCCGCGCGGCGCCGGGCGGCGTGCCTTCGCGATAGACCAGCTCGGTCTTGCCGATCTTGACCCGATCGCCGTCGCGCAGCACACGCCGCGTCACCGGCTTCTCGTTCAGCAGCGTACCGTTGCTGCTCTCCAGGTCCTCGACCTCGACCACGCCGGCATCGACGACCAGCCGCGCATGGCGGCGCGAAGCCTTGGTGTCGTCGATGACCAGATCGCAGCCGGCGACCCGACCGATCACGAAGCCGTCGTGCACCGGACGGGTCGAGCCGTCCGCCAACAACAGGTAACCACTCACGAGTCGCTGAGCTCTCCTTGGCGCTGGGCAGGAAACCGCATCGGCGCAGGTATACCATCGCGGCGGCATGGCCACCGCCATCTCGGCTCGGCAACTCGCGGTGACGTTCCCCGGCCGCGGTCGACAAGCACCGGTGCAGGCGCTGCACCCGCTCGACCTCGAACTCGATCGCGGCCGCATCATCGGCCTGCTCGGCCCGAACGGCTCGGGCAAGACGACGCTGCTGCGGGTGCTGGCCGGACTGCAGGCCCCCACCGCCGGCACCGTCGCTGTGCTCGGGGCCCGGCCCGGTGCGAAGACCCTGCGCGCCCAGGTCGCGTTCCAACCCGAAGGCGCGCTGCCGCTCGGCGCACTGTCGGCGCGTGAGTTCCTGGCCTACGTCGGCGCCTGCCTCGGCCTGCCCAACCGCGAGTCCGATGCGCGGGCCGAACGTTGGCTGCAGCGGCTCGAGCTGCACACCACCGGTCGGCGCCAGCTGCGCACGTTCAGCACCGGCATGCAGAAGCGGCTCAACCTGTGCGCCGCGTTGCTCGGCGACCCGGAACTGTTGCTGCTAGACGAGCCGACCAACGGCCTCGATCCGTTCGGCAGCGAGCTGGTGATGCAGATCCTGCTCGAGGCGAAGGCGCGCGGCTGCACCGTGCTGATGGCGTCGCACCAGCTGCTCGAGGTCGAGGCGATCAGCGACGAAGTGCTGATCCTCTGCAACGGCGCGCTGCTGCGCCGCGGCAGCCTCGACGAACTGCTCGGCAGCGACGCGCACGCGCTGGTGGTGCGTGGTCTCGATGCCGGCGGGCTCGCGGCGCTGGCCGCCGAGGCGCGCGCGCGCGGCGGGGAAGTGCTGCGCACGGAGCGACCGCGCGAACACCTGTTCGCGCTGTTCCGGCAATTGGCACAGCAGCCCCGGGAGCGGGCGTGACGGTGCCGTTCGGCGCCCGCGGACCGTTCGGCCTCGTGCTGCGCCGCGCGCTGGTGGTGGCGACCCTGCCAACCGCCGCCGCGACCGGGCTCGCGCTGCTGCTGCCGCTGCTGTTCGCGGCCGAAGGGGCGGCGGCCGTCGACGGCGCCGGCGCCGCCGCCTCGGGCTGGCTGTCGCTGCCGCTGCTGGTGGCGGCGCTCGCGACGGCGCTGACGGCGGTCGGGTTCTGGCCGCGGTTCGCCCGCGATCGTCCGGGCGCGGACTGGGTGCGACATCACCAGCCGGGCCGGCTCGGCGGCAACGGCGCGGCGTTGCTCGGGGCCCTGGCCGCGCAGTGGCTGCTGTCGCTGCCGCTGTTGCTGGTGCTGCCGGGGTGGCTCGGGGCGCCGGCGCAGGCGCACGCGCACGTGAACCTCGCCGCACCGGCACCCGCGCTGCTGGACGCCGACCGCGCCCCGCTGCGGCTGTCGCCGCCACCGGACCGGCGCTGGGACCGACTGCTGCTGCGGCCGCTGGCCGGCATGCCGCGCGGCCCGCTGCAGCCGACCCAGGTCGCCGTGCTCGTCGACGGCCACGAACGCCCCGATCGCACGGCGTTCACCGAGTCGCGGCAGCTCGCCGCGGTGCCGCTGCCGGACCAGCCGATCGCAGCCCTCGAACTGCGGTGCCTCGGCGGCACCGTGCCGCTGTTCTTCGGCCCCGACAGCCTGGTGCTGGTCGAGCGAGAACCCCGCCCCCGCTGGTGGAACAGCCTGTGGCTGGCGCTGGTGGCGCTGCTACCGAGCTTCGTCGGCCTGTCGCTGGCAGTGCTGGTCGGCACGGCGGCAGCACTGCCGACCGTGCTGACCCTGGTCGCCAGCACCGTGTTCCTGCTGACGCTGGGCGATGTCGGCCCGTTCGGTCCGGCGGTGCGCATGCTGCTGCGCGGCCAGTGGCTGCCGGCGGGCGCGGTTTTCCCCATGTGCGCGCCGCTGCTCGCGGTAGGCTCGCTGGCCATGGCCGCCGTGCTGGTGCTGCGCCCGAGGTGGATGCGATGATCGGGAACGGTGCGCTCGGCTGGTGCACGCTGGGGCTGCTCGCGGCGGCGGCGGCGCTGGTGCCACCGACTCCCGCGGCGCTGGCCGAGTTCGGCGCCTGGGCCGCGCGGCCGGCGGCGCTGCCGTTCGCGTGGCATGCGCTCGGGGATGCCGAACGCCGCGGCGATGCCGCCGAGGTGTTCGCGCGCGCCCAGCAGATTCTCAGGCTGCTGCCGCGCTGGGCCGACGGCCAGGCGGCGTTCGCCTACCGCTACGCGCTGGCAGCCAGCGGCACCGTCGATCCGCCGGACGCGGCGCTGCGCCGGCTCGATGCGGCGCTGGCCTGGCTCGAAGCCGCCCGCGCCACTGCCGGCCGCCGCGAACCGGACCTGCTGCAGGCGATGGCGTTCCTGCCCGAAGTGGCGGTGCGCCAGCAGCCCGGCCTCGAAGCGTTGCTGGCCCCGCGCGGTGGCGCCGCCGGCATGGCCGACGCGTGCTACGCCGAGCTCGAGCGCCGCTTCCCGAGCGCGGCCCGCCGCGAACAGCGCCTCTACTTCGCGCCGGTGCTGGCGGCCAGCCTGCTCGGCGCCGGCGACCTGCCGCGCGCGCGCAGCGTGCTGCTGGCCGCCATCGAACGGGCCGCCGCGGCCCGCGACCAGACGCTGGCGGCGCCGTTCCGCGATCGGCTTGGCGAGGTCTTGCGCCGGCTCGACGGCGATCGCGCTCTCGATCTCGCCGCGGTGCGCGCAGACGCGCGCATGGCCCCGCTGTTGCCCCATCTCCGCTGACCTCGCCGCATGTTCGAGCAGCTCGTACAGACCATCGAGTGCTACCCGTACCTGGGGGTGGCGATCGTGTTCTTGCTGTGCGGCCTGGGGCTGCCGCTGCCCGAGGAGATCGTGCTGCTGGCGGCGGGCTACCTGTGCGCGAAGCTGCAGCTGACGCTGCCGCTGATGATGGCCTGGTGCGCCGGTGCGATCCTGCTCGGCGACCTGATCCCGTATCTGCTCGGACGCGTGTTCGGCGTGCGGCTGCTGCGGCTGCGCTGGCTGCGCCACGTGATCACCAAACAGCGGCTGGCGAGCTTCGACCGCTGGTTCCGGCGCCGCGGCGACTGGGTGATCCTGATCGCGCGGTTCATCCCCGGCATCCGCGTGGTCGCGTTCTTCACCGGCGGCACGATGAAGATGGGCTGGCGCCGGTTCCTGCTGCTCGACGGGCTCGGCATCGCCCTGATCGTGCCGCTGCTGACCTGGCTCGGCTGCCGCAGCGCGAACTTCATCGACCGCATGATCGCGACCGTGCAGAAGGTCGAGCGCGGCATCCTGTGGGGCGCGCTCGGCGCGGCGGCGCTGGGCGGGCTCTGGTACTGGCTGTGGCGGCGCCAGCAGCGCCGCAACCGGCGCTCGGGCCTGACCGAGACCTACGTGCAGCCGCGCAAGGTCGAACCGGCAGAACCGCCAGCCGAACCACGGGTCGAACCGCCGGCCAGCGCCGCACCGCCGACCGCCACCGCACCGGCGCCTGCGCCCGAGCCAGCGCCGTTGCCACCGGTCGCAGGCGACCAACCGCCGGTGGCGCCACCGCCGCCGCCGCCGACCGGCCCTGACCACCGCCCCGGGAACTGAACAGAACCCCGGCTGCGGCTTGGACTCGCGCTTGCCCCCGGGGGCCGGGCGCGGCTAACGTGCCGGCCCGATTTCGAGCGCCAGTCCCACTCCCACTGGTGGATCGCCCCACATGTACCTGTTCTGGAACATCCTCTCTCTCGCCATCGCGGTGGCCAGCATCGTCTACGCCGTCAACCTCTTCCAGCAGATCATGCGGAAGGACCCGGGTGACGCGAAGATGCAGAAGATCGCCGAGGCCGTGCAGCAGGGCGGCCGCGCCTTCCTGCACGCCGAGTACAAGTGGCTGGCGGTGTTCGTCACCGTCGTGTTCTTCGCGCTGTGCCTGGGCAGCGACGACGGCAAGACGCAGTTCCTCGGTTGGAAGACCGCGGTCGCGTTCGTGATGGGCGCGGTCGCCTCGGCCGGCGCCGGTTACTTCGGCATGCACTGCGCGACCCGCGCCGCGGTGCGCACCACGCAGGCCGCCAAGACCAGCCTCGGCGCCGCGCTCGACATCGCCTTCAAGTCGGGCACCGTGATGGGCATGACCGTGGTCGGCCTCGGCCTGCTCGGCATCACGCTGCTGATGGTCGTCTACCAGACCGAACTGGTCGCCGGCCCGACGGCCGTCAACTTCGTCAACTACGTGCTCGGCTTCAGCTTCGGCGCCAGCTCGATCGCGCTGTTCGCGCGCGTCGGCGGCGGCATCTACACGAAGGCGGCCGACGTCGGCGGCGACCTTGTCGGCAAGGTCGAGGCGGGCATCCCCGAGGACGATCCGCGCAACCCGGCGGTGATCGCCGACAACGTCGGTGACAACGTCGGCGACGTCGCCGGCATGGGCGCCGACCTGTTCGAGAGCTACGTCGGCGCGATCATCTCGACCGCGATCATCGGCTGGGCGCTGGTGCCCGGCGCCGGCGGCGACGCCACGCTCTACGAGCGCAACGCCTCCAGCCTGCTGCTCTACCCGATCGTGCTGTCGGCGGTCGGCATCGTCGCCAGCTTCCTCGGCACCTTCCGCGTCAAGGCCGATGACGAGAGCAAGCTGTCGTCGGCGCTGTTCGGTGGCCTGATCGCGGCCTCGGTGTTCCTGGTGATCGGCGGCGCCCTGATCACGGCGATCATGCAGCCGACCCCGCTGATGACGATCGGCGGCACCGCCACGGCGACCCACTGGGCCGTCTACGGCGCGATGGTGGTCGGCCTCGTGGTCGGCGTCATCATCGGCAAGGTCACCGAGTACTACACCTCGGAGAAGATGGCGCCGGCGCAGATGATCGCGCAGCAGTCGAAGACCGGCGCGGCGACCAACATCATCTACGGCCTCGCCACCGGCATGGCCTCGACGTGGATCCCCACCATCCTGCTGGCGCTGGCGATCTACATCTGCAACGACTGGGCTGGCATGTATGGCATCTGCGTCGCCGCGGTCGGCATGCTGAGCACGCTCGGCATCTCGCTCGGTGTCGACGCCTACGGCCCGGTCGCCGACAACGCCGGCGGTCTCGCCGAGATGTCGCACCAGCCGCCGGAAGTGCGCAAGCGCACCGACTCGTTGGACGCCACCGGCAACACCACCGCCGCGATCGGCAAGGGCTTCGCGATCGGTTCGGCGGCGCTGACCGCGCTGGCGCTGTTCGCGGCCTACAAGGTCGCCGCCGGCGCCAACGTCAACCTGAGCCTCGACAACGCCGACGTCGTCATGGGCCTGTTGGTCGGCGGCATGCTGCCGTTCGTGTTCAGCTCGATGGCGATGAAGGCGGTCGGCAAGGCCGCCAACGCGATGGTCGAGGAAGTGCGCCGCCAGTTCCGCGAGATCCCGGGCCTCAAGGACGGCACCGGCGGTGAGGCCGACTACGCGCGCTGCGTCGCGATCTCGACCGAGGGTGCGCTGCGCGAGATGGTGGTGCCGGGTCTGCTGGCGATCGTGGCCCCGCTGCTGATGGGCATGATCTTCGGCAAGTCGGCGGTCGGTGGCATGCTGGCCGGCTCGACCGCCGGCGGCGTGATGATGGCGCTGTTCATGGCCAACGCCGGCGGCGCCTGGGACAACGCCAAGAAGTACATCGAAGCTGGCCACCTCGGTGGCAAGGGCAGCGACACCCACAAGGCGGCGGTCACCGGCGACACGGTCGGCGACCCGTTCAAGGACACCGCCGGCCCGTCGATCAACATCCTGATGAAGCTGATGACGATCGCGGCGCTGATCGCGCTGCCGCTGTTCAAGAACGTGTGAAGAACGCCGGCCGCGGCAACCCCGCCGGCCCTGCCCCCTACCGGACCCCGTCGCCATCGCCGATGCCGACGGGGTCCGCGGCGTTCCGGAGGGATTCCGCACCGGACCGCGGAACAGGGGGTTACGGCCCAGGCCGCCGCCGCTATCTTCCCTGGACCGTTCCCCACCGGCGTCCCCGACGCCCGAGACCCGAGAGTTGAGCCAACCAGCCCACACCAAGTCCTCGCGCCCCCTGCGCGCTCCCGATGCCGCGACCCGTTCGTTGGCGCTGCAGATCGCGCAACGCCTCGACGAGAAGCAAGCCAAGGACATCCTGGTGCTCGACGTGTCGGGCCCGCTGGTGATCGCCGACTATTTCATCATCGCCACGGTGCAGAGCACCCGGCAGGGCCAGGCGATGGCGAAGGAACTCGACCTCGAGCACAAGGCCGTGCGCGGCCATCGCCGCCGCAACACCGGCGGCATGGAGACCGAGGAGAGCAACTGGGTGCTGCTCGACTTCGACGACATCGTCGTGCACCTCTTCCTGCCCGAGGCGCGCATCTACTACGGGCTCGAGACGCTCTACGCCGACGCGCCGCGCTTGCCGTTCACGCCGGCCGCGCCGCGACCGAGCCAACCCGTCGAGATCCGCCAGCCGACCGTCGACGGCTTCGGCCTCGAGGGCTTCGGCGCCTTCCAGCCGCGCGAACCCGATCGCAGCTGAACCGCGGCGGGACGATGCCGAGCGCAGGTTGCGAGCCAGCTCGGCCGATGCATGGATCCGCAGCCCGAGGTGGCGAGCAGTCATGAAGCACCCGATCCGATGGCAGCACTTCGAGCCGGCGACCCTGAAGGCCGCCGCTGCCGCCGACCGCCCGGTGTTGATGCTGCTGACCGCGCCATGGTGCCAGCACTGTCGCGATCTGCTGGCCACCAGCTTCGCCGATCCGCAGGTCGTGACCGCGATCCAGGAGGGCTTCGTGCCGGTGCTGGTCGACGCCGAACGGCGCCCGGACGTCAACCAGCGCTACGGCACCGGCGGCTGGCCGACCATCGCCTGGCTCACTCCCGAGGGCGAGCTGCTGGCGCACGACAACTTCCTCGACGCCGAGACCTTGCGCAGCCGGCTCGAGCGGGTGCGGGCCGCCTGGCAGAAGGGCAAGGCGGAGATCCAGCGCGGCCTGCGCGAGCTGTGGTCGCACCAGAGCGAACGGCCGCCCGCGCCGCGCGGCAAGCTGCGCCGCGAGATGGTCGAGGACATCGCCGCCGCGATCTACGAGAAGTTCGACCACCGCCACGGCGGCTTCGGCGACGGCAGCAAGTTCCCCCACCCGGAAGCGATCGACTTCGCGCTGGTGCAGGTCAGCAAACGCAGCGACGAACGGATGCGAGAAGTGGTCACGCTGACCCTCGATCGCATGCTGGACAGCCCGCTGCACGACCTCGTCGACGGCGGCTTCTTCCGCTTCTCGCGCACGCCGGACTGGCACACCCCGAACTACGAGAAGCTGCTCGACCAGAACGCACTGGTGCTGCGCGCCTACCTGGAGGCGTTCCAGGTGTTCGGCAAGGAGAGCTACCGGAGGGCCGCCGAGGGCATCGTGCGCTGGATGACGACGATGATGCGCGATCCGCACAGCGGCGCGTTCGCGGGCAGCCAGGACGGCGACGTCGACTACTTCGTCGGCGATGCCGAGGACCGCGCGCGGCGCCAGCCGCCGGCGCTCGATCGCACCGTCTACTGCCACGCCAACGCGCTCGCGGTGTCCGGCCTGCTGAAGGCGGCCGCGGTGTTGCAGCGGCCGGAGTGGCGCGAACAGGCGATGGCGAGCCTGCAGTTCGTGCGCGACAACCTGACCGACGGCCAGAGCGTCTACCACTACTGGGACGGCACCTACCATCTGCCCGGCCTGCTCAGCGACCAGGCCCACCTGATCCGCGCCCTCATCGACGCCTCGCAGAACACCGGCGATGCCGATCTGCTGCTGCCGGCCGAGGCGATCGCCGAACGCGCGATCGCTCGCCACAAGGCCCCCAACGGCGGCTTCTTCGACATCCTGCACGAACCCGCCGAGCAGGGCTCGATGCGCCGCCGCAACCGCTCGATCCTCGACAATGCCACCATGGCGGAGTCGCTGGTGCGGCTGTCGTACCTGTCGCGCCGCCCCGAGTTCTACGAAGAGGCAGTCCGGGCCCTGGAGGCGTTCCGCGACGACTACAAGGAGTACGGCTACTACGTCGCCGGCTATGGCCGGGCGGTGGACCTGATCTTCTACGAGCCGCTGTTCCTGACCATCGTCGGCGATCGCGACAGCGAAGCGCTGATCGAGCTGCGGCGCACCGCGCTCGCCACCTACGTGCCGTCGCGGATCGTGCAGACCCTCGACCCTCGCCACGATCCGGTGCTGATCGGGCGCAGCGGCTTGCCCGTCGAGGAGCGGCCGGTCGTGCACCTGACGGTCGGGCACCAGCACCGCGCCGTCGCCCGCACGCCGCAGGAACTGCTGGCGGCCATTGATTCGATCGAACGCAGCCGGCGCACGACCTGAAGCACAGCAAGCGAGAGCGGCAGGGCCGTCGAGCGAACCCAGACTTCGAGCGAACTCAGACTTCGAGCGAACTCAGACTTCGAGCTTGGTCGGACCGGTCTGCTCTTCGTCGGCCACCAGCTCGATCAGGCCCCGACGCAGCTCCTCGCTGGCGATCTTGATGTAGTTGCGTTCGCGGGTCTCGAACAGCGGCTTCTGACCGCGCACCAGTTCGCGCACGCGCTTCTGCAGCAATGCTGTCAGACGGAACGAGCCGCCGACCTGCCTGACGAGCTCCTGGGGGAAACTCTGTTCCATAGTTCTGTGCGTGGGGTTGGGCGCCGAAGGGCCGAGCAGTGTAGGCATCCCGCGGTAGCGGATCAATGCCCTGGCACCCCGGCCCACCGGCGCCCCGCTGCCACCGGGCCCGGCGACCTCACAGGTCGCGGGCATCCACGGTCACCTGCACGTCGCTCCACGCCCACGGCCCGCGCCGGATCGTGCTCGAGACGACCAGGTGCAGCAGCACCTGCCGCGCCGCGCTGGGGCCCACCACCTGCACCTCGAACCCGTGCGGGAAGCCGGTGCCGGTGTTGGAGATCATGCTGAACCGGCCGACGCCGAAGCTGGGCCGCGCGAAGTTCGAGGCGACCGAGTGGTGGCGGTAGGACAGCAAGCCGCTGACGTTCTGCTCCGAGCGCCGGACCCGCCACGGCGCCGTCCGCGGTGTCAGCGGGGTGTCGCTGAGGGTGCCGTCGGCGGAGTCGATGTGCCGCAGCGTGCCGGCGACCGATGGCAACGCGCCGCGACGCCACACCACTTCACTCGGCGTGTGCGTCTGGCCACTGGCATCCGGCGTCGCGTTCCAGAGGTGCAGCAGGACCTCCGCCCGATCGTCCGGATCGACGATGCGATCGATGCCCGACGCGTCGATCAGCGGCTCCGTGGTGACCCGCACCAGGTTGAGCCCGATCGGACTGCCGGCCTGCGGCCCACCGTCCTCGGGCGTCAGGTAGTAGTGCACCCAACGATAGACGTCGACCATGTAGTCGCGGCCGCTGGTGCACACGAAGCGGTCGCTCCAGGCGAGCTTGGTGAAGAACAGGCTGTTGCCGGTGATCTCGGCACCGGCGGTGTCCTTGCGGATCGTCTCATTGGCCGACACCGTCGGCAACCGGCGCAGCGCGATCGGCGCCGGCGCACCGGTGAGATCGAGCACGGCGAGGTTGGCGTTGCCCTCGGCGTCGTTGCCGAAGACGCGCACGCACGAGACCATCTCCAGTCGCATGTCGTCGACCAGGTCCTGCGTGATCTCGGTCGCCCGGGTCAGGCGACGCGCATACTCCTGCGCGTCGCTGCCGGACAGGGCCAGCGTGGATACCGCGAACACCATCATGCCGAGCAGCGACGAGGCGACCGCCAGCTCGAGCAGACTGAAACCCGCCTGAAGCGGGCGCGTGGAAATGGCCATGGCGGTTCCTCAGCGTTGGATGAAGATGCGGGTCTGGTGGAACGAGTAGTGCACCTGGGCACCCTGCCGGAAGCAGTCGATCCGGATCTGGTAGCTGCCCTCGGGGAACCGGGCCGTCGGCACGTCCCACGAGAAGACCTCGACGCCCGCGCCGCCGTCGTCGACCAGGTAGGAAGTGTCGCTCGGCACCGTGCCGGGCTGTGCCACGGTGTCGTCCTGCATGTAGTACCAGTTGCCGCCGTTGTCGTTCGAGTACATCAGCACGTACCGCAGCAGGCTCTCGTCCTCGGCGAAGGTGCCGGTCTGGGCGTACGGCAGCCCGTCCCAGCGCCGCCAGTCGATGCCGTACTGGACCGCGATCGTGCTCGGGTCGTCGAGCTCGGTGATGTCGGTCGGCGACTCGATCTCGACCCGGGCCAGCTGCGGGATGCGCAGCGTGTTGCCGGTGTGACCGGCCTCGAAGAACGAGTGCACCAGCGACAGCACCGCGAACTTCGAGATGAAGGTCGTGCCGTTGTCGACGGCGTTGCTGATGCCGTTCACGACGACGTAGGCCGCGCCGGAGTTGGTCGGGTCGACCAGCTTGACCAACCCCGAACCGATGCCACCGGCGTGCGTGTAGTAGGTCCGGTACAACGACGCCGTGAAGCGTTCGGTCGAGTACGGCGGCCGGTTCCAGTGCTCGGCGACAGAGGTGGCCAGATTGAGCCGGAACGGGCGCGTGATCGGTGCCGCGGTCGGCATCGTCATGTTGTAGTTCAGCGCCAGCTCGTTGCCGACCGCGGTCAGCGCGCCGTTGCCACCCGTGCTGACGTGTTGGAAGGTGCTCGCGGCGGTGCCGATGTTGAAGAACGTCGTGCAGCCGAGCGCTGCGGTGCGCTGGATGTGATTCAGCAACGAGGTGCCGAACGCGGTGCGGCCGCTGCCGGAGTAGACGCTGTTCGCGGTGCTCTGGTAGAAGCGACCTGCAGCCGTGCCGGCGGTCAGGTTGCCGCGCGGCGGGGCACCGGCCGAGGTGTTCAGCCACTCGCTCTGTGCAACGCCGTCCGGGTAGAGCTCGCCGAGCCACGGAATGCCCCACCAGTAACCGGCGCCGGCGGCGCGGACCAGGCGACGGGCACCGATGATCGTGTCGATGAAGCCGTTGCCGGTGCCGCCGTGCGGCACCATGTTGCTCGGGATCGAGTTCGTGTAGCCGTTCGCCGAGTCGTAACCGATGTCGTTGCCGACCCCCATGTAGTAGTACGACCAGCCGGTCAGCGTCGTGTAGACGCAGGCGCTGCGCACCAGCGCCTTGCGCAACAGCTCGAAGTAGCGCGGCACGTCGCAGTTCATCGCCGACGCCCAGCGATTGCTCAGCGGCGACGCCGCGGGGGTCGCCGCGATACTGGGGAAGCTGCCGATCGCGTTCTCGCCGCCGTTGTTGAGGTTGTCGAGATACCAGTTGAACGAGTTCGGGTAGTCGTCGCCGCCATTGAAGCAGTCGCGGTACGGCAAGTGCCGCGGGTCACCCATGAACTGCGAGCGTTCGGTGATCGGCACGTCTTCCCTGCTGTCGGTCCACCACGCATAGGTCACGGAAAGGTTGTCCGGGTCGTTCGGCGTCGGCCACATCGTGCCGCTGTTCTCCCAGGCTCCCGGTCCCCACGAGTTGGTGCCGGTCGTGTAGCCGGTGGCGATCCGGGTCCGGACGCGCAACACGACGTCACCGGGCGGGTTGCTCGGCAGGCCGTTCATGTCGACGAACGAACCGTTGCTCAACACGGACGGGGCGATCTCGAGCGTCCAGCGAGCCGTGTTCTTCGGACCGGTGCCCGGCTGCGTGAGGTCCGGAGTGAAGGTCGGCCCGGCCCCGATCGGGCACGGGATGTACGGCATCCAGTAGAGTTGCGCCTGCTCGGTGTTCGCCAATCCGAACTGCTGCGTGACCATGCCCACCAGCTGCGGCACAGGCATGCATCGCACCGGGGTGTTGTGCAGGAAGATCCGGGTGAACGGCTCGGCACCCGCGGGCGTCACGAACTCGGCGTCGTAGTGCATCTCGCCCGCGACCGGGCCGTCGTCCACGTGCTTCGGGATCTGCCAGCTGGTCGAGTAGGGGGAGGTGATCGTGGCCCCGCCTGTCACGCAACGAAGCGCACAATCGCCCGACAGGCGACCACTGACGTCGGTCAGGTTCACGCCCATGATCTCGACCACCATCGGGTCCGGCATGATGGCCGGACGGGTGTTGGCGGTCACTTCCGCGTTGTAGGTGGTCGTGTTGGTGTTGTAGGCATACATCCGCAGCCGCATCGGCTGGGTGACGCCAGCATCGTTGCGCCTGGTGCGCAACTCCTCCGGGTGCGTGACGACACGGATTTCGCGATGATCGCGCGGGCTCCTGGCCGCATCGCTGTAGTTGCGCAGCGCGGGCATCGGCAGCAGCTCGCCGTGCAGGTTGATCACCAGCGCATTGCGGTACTTGGCCGGCGTGCTGTACATGTCCTCGAGCAGCAACCGCATGGTCGGCTCCTCGGACATGTCGGTCAGCTCAGGGGGCGGCGGCAGGCCCGCGAGCTTCCTGGACGCGATCTCGATCCGGCGATCGCGCGCGCGCTCGGTGCGCGCCGTCCACAGCGCCAGCTCGTCGGGGTAGCGCATGCCGTGGTTGAAGTAGTCGGCCAGCGAATACGGGTTCGGGTTCAGGTCGGCGTGGTAGCCGTTGCGCTCGATGCCGTCGGCATTGATGCGCGCCCGCATGTTGTCGGGCACGTAGTAGTACGACGACGCATTGCCGTTCGGCATCCGACCCGGATAGTGATAGACGTGCGGGATCACCGCGTGACTGTCCGTGTCGTCGTTGGTGTAGGGCCGGTAGGCCTCGTTGCGACCGAAGCTCGCCTTGGTGATCCAGTGGGTGCGGAACGTGAGGCCCGGGTTGCGGTTCTCGAGGTCGGTGACCATCGACTCGACGAAGGGGCGGATCGAGTCCATGAACACCCACCAGCCCGGGATGTTCTCGATCGCCAGCAGGTAGATGTCGAACACCTGCGTGGTCGGGAACGCACTGCCGGCGGAGTTGATGACCGCCGACAGGTCGGCCATCGGGTGGTCGACCCCGTTGGCGTCCTTCTTGAAGATGCGCACCGTCACATAGCGCACGTTCCGGTTGTTGATGCCCTGGAACGGCTGCACGGTGATGCGCCGCGACCACTGCCACTCGGCGCCCCGCTGGTAGTTGCCGGACACCACGTGGCCCGGTGTCACCAGCGCCCCGAACTGGTCGGTCTGGATCGACAGCACCGGCCGGTTGACGATGCCGTCGTCGAGCACGTCGAGGTCGACCGCCGCGTCGACCTGACCACGATCGACGAAGCCCTGGATCTCGGACAGGATCGCCTGCGCCTTGCTGTAGGCGAACACCCGATCGCGCTCCGTCGCCGTGGTCCGGTAGTTCACGGCGAGATGGTTGCCGAGCACCACCGCACCGATGACCAGGATCAGGAACGCGAACGCCAACTCGGCGAACGAGAATCCTGCTTCCTTCCCTTGATGACTCTGTCGCATGGGCAGCTCCTGATGGACGGGCTTCGGCATGGTCCGTGGGCTATCGGCAGCGGGAGATCCCGAAGTGGTGCCGATCGCGGCCGTGGTCCCGGAACGGGACGGGACCGGGGCGGGCCGCGGCAGCGTCGGGATTTGCAACACCGGCACCGGGGACCGATGCTGCGCGTCTTGTCCTGGTATCGCTCGCTCCAGCGCGCCTTCGGCCGCCCCCTCTCGCTGCTGCAACGGCACTGGCTGATCGTCGTCGTGGGTACCGTGTTGGTGCCGGTGCACGCGGCGGTCACGCTGTGGATGCCGCGGCTGCTCGGCGACGCGCTCGACCACCTGACCGCCGGCGGCGACCGCGAGCTGCTGCGGTCGACGTGCTGGCTGCTGCTGTTGCTCGCGGGGATCGAGGCCGGCAGCCGCTACGTGTCGCGCAAGACGCTGATCGACGCCTCCCGCTTCGTCGAGGAGGACCTGAAGAACGCGCTGATCGCGCACCTGCAGCGGCTGCCGGTGGCGTGGTTCGACCGCTCGCGCACCGGC